>CAWBKA010000046.1:0-58254 GCA_963789065.1 uncultured Verrucomicrobiae bacterium
ACAAGCGCCTGGCGGGCAGTTTCTGCCTTGTACGTATCGATCGACAGGAATAGGTCCGGAAACCGATTCCGCAGGCGCCTGATGACTGGGATTACGCGCCGAAGTTCTTCTTCCAGCGGGACCGGTTCGGATCCTGGTCGCGAAGATTCTCCACCGACGTCAAGAATGATGGCTCCTTCGTTGACCATTCGCTCGGCATGCCGAAACGCGTCCTCTTCCTCCAGGAATTGGCCCCCGTCAGAAAAAGAGTCAGGAGTGACATTTAGAACGCCCATTATCAGACCTGAACGGCTCAGGTCAACCGAGCGCTGTCGGAGTTTCCAGATCATGCCGCACACTCACGACGTAAGGTACCGATTAGCAAGTGGTTTTGCGTTGACCGCTCACGGGGGAGGAGCGGCAGGAGCGCGAGCAGAGAGCGCGGAGCGGCCAGGAGCCAGGAGCCAGGAGCCAGGAGCAGGAGCCGGGAGCCAGGAGCCGCGCGCCCGCCGAACGGTGAACGCCGAACGCAAAAGGGCCGGCGTTCGCCGGCCCTTTTGCTGTGTCTTTCGAACTCGACTTAAGCGTTTGCTGGTTCGCTATGCTCCGGTTGACTCACCGTGAAATCAAGCTGCTCGCCGGCGGCGTAAACCTCCAGGACATCGCCTGACTTAACTTTGCCGCGCAACAATTCTTCCGCGAGTGGGTCCTCCAGGAATTTTTCCACTGCTCGGCGCATTGGCCGCGCGCCGTAGGTGGGATCGTATCCCTTGTCGATGAGAAACTCAACGGCGGTCGCATCCAGATGCACCACGATGGCCTTCAAGCGGACACGTGCGACGACCTTGGCCACTTCGAGATCGACGATCCTGGCCAGATCGTTTCGCCCAAGGGTGTGGAAAACGATCATGTCGTCCAATCGATTGAGAAACTCAGGCTTGAAGACCCTTTTGGATTCCTCAAGGATCTTGTCGCGCATCAGCTCGTACGATTCGTGACTGGCAACAGCACCAAAACCTAAAGAAGTTTGGCGCTTGATCAGCTCGGCGCCGACATTCGAGGTCATAATGATGATCGTATTCCGAAAATCGATCTTTCGCCCAAGGCTGTCGGTAATTTTCCCTTCCTCCAGTATCTGCAGGAGGAGATGCATCACGTCCGGATGCGCCTTTTCTATTTCGTCAAACAAAACAACCGAGTATGGCCTGCGGCGCACCGCTTCCGATAACTGGCCGCCTTCCTCATAACCGACGTATCCTGGAGGCGAACCGATCAGTCGCGACGCGGTGAACTTCTCCATATACTCGGACATGTCGATTTGGATCAGAGCGTCAGCGTCACCAAACATGAACTCAGCCAGTGAACGTGCCAGGAATGTCTTTCCAACGCCAGTCGGTCCAAGGAAGATGAAGGAGCCAATCGGTCGCCGGGGATCCTTCAAATCGGCCCGGGAACGCCGCAGCGCCTTGCTGATAGCAATAACGGCTTCATCTTGGCCGATCACATGGTTTTTTAGCTCATCTTCCATTTTCAGAAGCTTCTGAGCCTCTTTTTGCTCCATGCGATTCAACGGCACGCCGGTCCACTTCGACACGATGTGCATGATATCGTCCCCGTTGACGACAACCTCCCGCTCTTCGCGCTGTTCGCGCCACTCGGTCAGAATGCGCTCCAGTTTGTCCTTCGTTTGCTTCTCTGAATCGCGAAGTGCCGCTGCCTTCTCGAAATCCTGTGCTTTGATCGCGCCCTCTTTTTCAGTGCGAATGCTTTCAATGTCTTTCTCGATCTCCTTCACGTCGGGAGGCCGAGTCATGGCATTGATTCGTGCTCGCGCGCCCGCCTCGTCCATCACGTCGATCGCTTTGTCCGGCAGGAAACGGCCCGTCAGATATCGATCAGATAATCGAACCGCCGCCTCCAACGCCTCGTCTGTCAGCCGAGCCTTGTGATGCGCTTCGTACTTCGGGCGCAGCCCCTTGAGAATCTGTACGGCTTCTTCAACAGTCGGTGCCTCCACTTTGACCGTTTGGAACCGCCTCTCCAGAGCTGCATCTTTTTCAATGTATTTCCGGTATTCGTTCAGGGTCGTCGCGCCAACGCATTGCAGTTCGCCCCGGCTTAGCGCCGGCTTGATGATGTTTGAGGCATCCATCGCCCCTTCCGCAGAGCCGGCTCCAACAATCGTGTGCAGCTCGTCGATGAACAGAATGACGTTTTTCGAGCGCCGAATCTCGTCCATCACTGCTTTGATGCGCTCTTCGAACTGGCCTCGGTATTTCGTTCCGGCCACCATCAGGGCGAGGTCGAGAGTAATCACTCTTTTATCACGCAGCAGTTCGGGTACGTTTCCGGCCCCAATTTCCTGCGCCAGTCCCTCGACGATAGCGGTTTTGCCAACGCCGGCTTCACCCAGAAGCACGGGGTTGTTTTTAGTCCGCCGGCAGAGGATCTGGATCACTCGTTCAATCTCATTTTTTCGACCGATTACCGGATCCAGCTCACCCTTCTTCGCCAACTCGGTCAGATCCCGGCCAAACGCGCGCAGAGCGGGCGTCTTAACATCTTTCTTATTGCCTTCCTGCGGGGATTCAGCCTCGCTCTCCGGCGGTGTAAAATTCGGGTCCAATTCTTTTAAGATTTCGTTTCGAGTTCGTTCGATATCAACTTCCAGACTCTTCAATACTCGGGCAGCTACGCCTTCCCCTTCGCGCAAGAGTCCCAGCAAAATGTGTTCCGTACCTACGTAGGAGTGATTTAAAGCTTTGGCCTCCTTCCCCGCCAGCGCCAGCACCTTCTTCACCCGAGGCGTGTAGGGGATGTTCCCGACCATCTTTGTCTCGGGATGTGAGCCGACATGTTTCTCGACCTCCATCCTCACGGTCTCCAAGTCGAGCCCCATCTTCTGCAGCACATTGACTGCGACACCCTGTCCAAGTTTGATCAAGCCGAGCAAAAGATGCTCTGTTCCCACATAATTGTGGTTAAACCGGTCAGCCTCTTTGCGTGCGAGCGCTAACACTTGCTGGGCACGTGGAGTAAAATTATTCATTATTGCGTTTCCGATGCCGGGCCCGCAGCCTGACCCCCCGACAACTTATTTTTAGTTGGTTTAGGCAAGTTATTCAACTTCTCCCGGACAATATCGGCGCGAAGGTGGTCGCGCTCTTCCGCGGCCAGTTTCTGTTGTGAAAGATGCTGTAGATGTGCCGGCTGTGTTTCCATCAACAATGAGTTAATCAATATGCGACCCTCCTCCGGGAAAAAGCCTAAGTCAATCCCCAGCCTCATTACGGAGAGCAGGTTTAGGGCCTCCTTGGACGAAACTGCGTAGGCGTGGGTCAAAATACCGTAGGCTCGACCTACCTGATCCATCAACATGGGACGTTTTGTCTCAAGAAGATTCTCGCGAGCCTGATTCTCGCGCTGAATCAAAGTTTCGATAACCTTGTTCAGTCGTTCGATGATCTGGTTCTCGTTTTCGCCGAGCGTCGTCTGGTTGGAAACTTGGAACAGATTCCCCATCGCCTCGGTCCCTTCGCCATACAAGCCTCTCACTGCCAGGCCGATTTTGTTCACCGAATTGATGACCTGATTGATTTGTTCGCTCAGCACCAGACCCGGGAGATGAACCATCGCGGAGGCGCGCATCCCCGTCCCGACGTTCGTCGGGCACGCCGTCAGATATCCCAACTCGGGGTCAAAAGCGAAATCGAGGTGGGATTCAAGCGCGGTATCGACATCATCGATAACCCGGAAAGTCCTTTGCAATTCCAACCCAGAGGTGATCGCCTGCATTCGCAAGTGATCTTCTTCGTTTATCATGATGCTGACCGTCTGGGTCGAATTGATCACCACGGCGCTGCCCATTCCTTTGGCGGCGTGTTCCCGGCTGATCAAATGGCGCTCAACCAGGACTTGTTTCTCCAAAGCGGAAAGTTCGTTCAACTGTTCCGAAAACGAGTTTCGCATTTGTACGAGCCCGTCTACTTCCGGCTTGATTTCGTCCAGAATACGGATTCTCTCCGTCTTCTTGGCCCAGCCCGGAAATGCCAGTTTAGCCAAATTGCGAGCCAGTCGGACGCGGCTGCTGATCACGATCGGATGACGCCCGCTACCCGGCGACAACCAATCTCCGCGCGTCGTCATAATCGTGCCGATTTTCATGTTATGGCTGCTCCTCCAGCTCTAACTGCCGGATTTCGTCCCGGATCGTGGCTGCCGATTCGTAGTCTTCTTTGGAAACGGCTTCTTCAAGGCTCCTCTTCAGTTCGTTCAGGCGATCGGAGCGCACAATATTCCGGAACAGACGTGCCGGAACCTTGCCGGTGTGCTTGGTCCCTTTGTGCATGGCTTTGATCAGCGATCCCAAACCCTCGGCGAAGGTGTGGTAACATTCGCTGCAACCGAGTCGGCCTGTTTTCTTAAAATCCGCCTGGGTGAATCCGCATACCGGGCAATGCTCCGTAGGAGCGGCCTGTTCGACCTGCTGTGTCTCTCCTAAACCTAGCAACAAATCCGCCAGAGCAAAACCAGTCGGATCCGAGACCCCTTTGTCTTTAGAACAGGTCTCGCACAAATTGATCTTCTTCATGTTCCCATCGACGATTTGGGTCAGATAGACTGTTGCCGTGTTTGTTTTGCAGACGTCGCAAATCATGCCAGTTATAACTCCCGTTATTCGGACACTCTCATCGTATCTAAAGGAATCTACTCATAAATCGGAGTGCCAGTCGCGCGTGTCAACTCGCGGAAGCTCTCAATCAACTGCAAAGTGATCGGTCCAGGTTGCCCGTTGCCTATCAATCTCCGATCCAGCTGCACGGCCGGGATGACTTCGGCCGCCGTCCCGGTCAGGAAACATTCGTCCGCCGTGTAAATGTCGTGCCTGATCAAGTCGCGCTCCATTGCTTGAATATTAAATTTCTCTGCCAGCTCAAAGACAACGCCTCGAGTTACCCCGGCGAGAATTCCGGAATTCAGGCAAGGGGTCGAAAGCCGGCCTTTTTTGACAATGAAAATGTTGTCTCCGGTACACTCGGTTACGTATCCCTGTTCATTCAACATCAGGCCTTCACCTGCGCCAGCGTTCTGGGCCTCTAACTTTCCCAGAATGTTGCTCAGGTAGTTCAGGGATTTGACCCGGGGACTCAACGCAGCCGGCGGCGTGCGACGCGTCGAACAAGTCACCATGGTCAGTCCTTTATGGTACAAATCTTCAGGGTAGAGTGCGATGGTAGCGGCGATGATGATGATACTAGGCCGGCGGCAACTTTCCGGACTGAGTCCTAACGACCCCACACCACGAGTAACAATCAGGCGAATATAACCATCGTGAAGATCGTTCTGCCGAATCGTCTCGAGGGTAGCCGCGATCAGTTCCGACTTCGACATTGGCATATCCAGGGCGATCGACTTGGCGGAATCCCAGAGCCGGTCAATATGCTCTTCAAGACGGAATACCCGATCATTGTAGAAACGGATTCCTTCGAAAACCCCGTCACCGTAGAGCAGACCGTGGTCAAAAACGGAAATTTTCGCCTCGGCCTGGTCGTGGAAGTTTCCGTCAATGTAAATTTTCAGGTTCATAGATAGCGGGTTGAACGGTTAGTTGGTAAGCAGTCCGTCTCGGATGTTTACACGGCGGTCACCAGCCGACGCGAGCCGTTGATCGTGGGTTACCACCACCAATGTTTTCTGTTTCTCTCTGGCCAAAGCAAGCAACAATTCCATGATCGCGTCTCCGTTGGCGGTATCGAGATTTCCGATCGGTTCGTCCGCGAAAATGATAGCCGGATCATTGATCAGAGCGCGGGCAATTGCGACACGCTGCTGCTCTCCGCCGGACATCTCGCTCGGCAGATGGTTCATCCGATCGCTCAGACCAACGCGCTGGAGATGTTCGACGGCTAACTCCAGCTGTTGCTTGTTCCGGATCAGAGACGGAACGAGCACGTTCTCAAGCGCGGTGAGCTCGGGCAGCAAAAAATAGCTTTGAAACACAAATCCCATTTTCTCATTGCGGACCTTGGCATCCGCTGAAGAACCATCGCGGTAGAGCCTGTGACCCTCGAAGATTACCTCTCCGGCCTCGGGTCGCTCCAGACCTGCCAAGGTGTAAAGCAAGGTCGTCTTTCCGGCGCCCGAGACGCCACAGAGGAAAACGGCCTCTCCACGCTGAACTTCCAGACTGATGCCGCGAAGAACCTCAATTTTTCGTGAACCGATCTTAAAGGAGCGGTGAACATCCGTGGCACTTAGTTGTGGTTGATCAATCACTATGAAGCTGAAGCTGGCGAACGCCTTCGAACAATATAACAGCCACCGCGGTTGCCAGATTTAAGCTACGGGCTTCCGGCGCCATCGGTATCGTCAAACAATTCTCCGCGTGGGCCAAAAGGAACTTTTCCGGCAGCCCTTTTGTTTCGCGACCAAAGACAAGATAATCTCCTTCACGGAACTTCGCATCCCAATACCGTCGCTCGGACTTCGTCGTCAGAAGAAATCTTCGGATCGGGGGCCGGGTCGCGGCTTCAAATTCGGCGAAGCTCCTCCAGTACCGGATATCCACTTGATGCCAGTAATCCATCCCTGCGCGCCGGAGCTGACGATCATCAACGGAAAAGCCAAGAGGTTGAACCAAGTGCAGTCGACTCTGAGTCGCCAGGCAAAGCCGCGCTATATTTCCGGTATTCGGAGGTATTTCTGGTTCAATCAGCGCAACGTTGAACATGCTCGCTAAAAACAAAAAAAGCGCCTCAACGTTCGAGGCGCTTTTTCCGTCGGGAGGGAAAATCTATTTGAGGAATCAGTTGGTTGAAACCAATTGCGCCGCCTCGATCGGTTCGACATTTACCCTGCGACCATCCCGGTCGAAACGTACGATGCCGTCTACCAGAGCAAAAATGGTGTAATCCCGACCCAGACCAACATTTCTGCCCGGCAAAAATTTAGTACCGCGCTGTCGGACAATGATGTTGCCGGCGACCACTTGCTGGCTGCCAAATTTTTTCACACCGAGGCGTTTGCTGACGCTGTCGCGCCCGTTTTTAACACTGCCTTGACCTTTTTTGTGAGCCATGATTCAAACTCCGATTTACGAAGAAACGGAAGAGTTAATCGCTTCAATCTTCACCCGAGTCAGCTTGCGACGATGACCCACTGTTCGATGGTATCCCTTTCGCTTCTTATATTTGAAAGCGATTACCTTCTTGTCTTTGAATTGCTCAACGACTTCACCGATCACACTTGCGCCGGCAATAATCGGATCACCAGCTGTGACGGTCGCTCCTTCAGCGAACAAAACAACGTCACCGAATGTGACTTTCTCACCACTGTCGGCCGCGAGTTTGTCCACCGTTATGGTCTGCCCAAGGGCCACCCGATACTGCTTGCCTCCAGAACGAATAATCGCGTAAGCCATGTTCAATGTCTAATTGGAAAGGCGCAAAAGGTGCCATATACCGCGCGGCCTGACAAATGGTTTTTAGTCCTAAGCCCAGAAAAACGGGGCGGGGGAAACGGGTCGGTGTACCGCAGTATCAGCGTGTCGGCGTTGGTGTGTTGCCGCGTCTTGTCCCGAAATAACCGGCATTTTGGCCCGCAAACGCCAACACGCCCACGCGCCGATACGCCGATACGTTTCCCATCAGTATTCCCTGGCGAGCAAATAGTCGGCCAGCCCATGCAGGATGTTTGCCTTTTGTCCGAATGGCTTTAGCGATGTGTGGGCTTCCTCCGTCAATTTCCTCGCCACTTTCCGCGAGCGCTCCAGTCCAACCAGCGATGGATAGGTCGCTTTCTCGGCAGCCAGATCTTTGCCGGCACTTTTTCCGAGCGTCTCGGAGGTTTGCGTGACATCAAGGATGTCGTCGATGACTTGAAAGGCGAGCCCGAGAGCTTTCCCAAAATTTGACAGAGTTTCCAATTGCGTCGGCGTGGCATTGGCGCTCATCGCCCCCAATCGGATCGAAGAGCAGAGGAGGGCGGCAGTCTTCGATTGATGAATGAATCGCAGTAACGGCAATGAAACTCGTCGTCCCTGGCTCTCCAGATCGACCACCTGTCCGGCAATCAGATGACGGCTGCCTGAAGCAACCGCGAGCTCACGAACAATGTCCTTGAGTGAGTAGCGAGGCCATCCCGGCACCTGAGTTGCTAATTCGAAAGCGAATGTCAAAAGAGCGTCGCCCGCCAGGACCGCGATCGCCTCGCCGAAAACCTTGTGTGAAGTCGGCATTCCTCGGCGGAGATCATCATCATCCATGCACGGCAGGTCGTCGTGGATAAGTGAGTAGGTGTGAATACATTCGACTGCGCATGCCAGGGGGATAGACGCTGTCGTCTCGCCCCCGCAACATTCTCCAGCAGCAAAGCATAAGATCGGTCTTAGCCGCTTGCCGCCGGCGAATATGCTATAACGCATTGCCTTGTGAATGGTCTTCGGCTTGACACTCGACTTCGGTAGATACGCTTCCAGCGCGTCGTCCACCATTTTCTGGCGTGAAACGATGTAGTCTTTCATTTCTCGAGAACTCATCGGAGATAGCGCTGAGCGACGGGCATGCGCCTGCCAATCCCAAAAGCCAGGCTGGTAATTTTCAGACCGGGTGCGGCCTGGCGCCTTTTGTATTCGTTCATGTCCACTTTCCTCTGTATCCAACGAACGATTTCGGGGTCGAAACCGCGATCCGTAATCTCCTCCGGGCTCAATTGTTCCTCCACATACAGCTTCAGGATTTCGTCCAATACCTCATACGGAGGCAACGTATCCTGGTCTTTCTGGTCAGGCTTCAACTCGGCGCTTGGAGGTTTTTGTATCGAGTTGTCCGGGATGATCTCTCTTTCCCGATTTATCCAGCGCGCCAGTTTGTAAATCATCGTTTTCGGGACGTCGCTTATGACTGCGAGACCGCCGCACATGTCTCCGTAAATTGTGCAATAGCCAACCGCCAGTTCGCTCTTATTCCCGGTCGTCAAAAGCAAGTGGCCAAATTTGTTCGACATTGACATCAGAGTCAGACCGCGCAGTCGGGACTGCATGTTTTCTTCTGTCGTGTCTTCGCTTCTGCCGGCAAAGACTTCTTTAAACTGGCTCTTCAGGACCTCGAAGGGTTCCTTAATCGATAGGACGTGCCGCACGATACCCAGGTTTTTCGCCAGATTGGCCGCGTCGTCCAGGCTTCCTTGCGACGAGTATTGACTGGGCATCGAGACCCCGACAACATTCTCTTTGCCGAGGGCTGATACGGCCACTGCGGCAGTAATCGCCGAGTCGATCCCGCCACTCAGGCCAAGAACGGCGCTCTTGAATCCACATTTGGAAAAATAATCTCGGACGCCTAGCACAAGCGCTTCGTGGATTTCCTGCTCGGGCAGTAGGTCGACAGCGCAAATCGGAGCAGCGGACGATTGCGCTACGGAAATCTCTTCCCGGAAGCCGCTCATCTGAAAGATAGTCTTCCCGGCCGCATCAATGGCGAAGGAGTTGCCATCGAAGATCAGTTCGTCGTTTCCGCCGATGCCGTTGCAGTAGTAAAACGGCACGCGATATTTTGCGGCGAGTTCGCTCACCATTTCACGCCGGAGCGCAGGCTTGCCAACGCTGTAAGGCGATGAACTCAGATTCAAGATGACTCTTGCTCCTTTAGAAGCGAGGACAGAAACCGGATCCTGACGGTACAAATCGCGCTTCAGGTATTCGTCGGTCCAAATGTCCTCACAGATGGTTACTCCAATCTTCGTGCCAAGGAGCTCTATCGGATTTTGATCAGGTGCAGGATCGAAATACCTGGCCTCGTCAAATACGTCGTAGGTCGGCAACAACGTCTTGAAAACTTTGCGGACCGGTTCTCCTTTAGCCAGGACGGCACAAGCGTTGACGAAAGGCTTACCTGTCTTGCTCGGATTAAAATCGACATAGCCGACGAGGAGTGGGACGCCCCCAATCTGTTGGCGCAACTCGTGCAATGACTCAAGCGTCTCCGGAACAAACCCGGATTTGAATACCAGGTCTTGAGGCGGGTAACCGGTCAGGGCCAGCTCCGGGGTTAAAACCAAGTCCACTCCGGAGGAGACCGCCTCCCGGTATGCCGAAAGAATCCGGTCCTGGTTTGATCGGATATCGCCCACGGTGGTGTTGATTTGCGCAAAGCCAATCTGCATAAGCGTATCGGCCAGAAAATATTTCGAATCGCGCCGCAAACAAAGGGAAAAAGCCAATGAGATAGCCGACATCGCTGGCAAACCTCCAAGGATTTGCCAGCGATGCAGGGCTACGGTGGCTTTTCGTTGACCTCCGCCAGGGTCTCTGGGTCCCCAACGTCCGCCCAATAGCCCTTGACTTCGACCGCTTTCACCTTTTTTCCATCCTGTGCTATCGCCCTAATCGCATCGGTCAGTTCGTATTCGCCTCTGGGCGATTTTTGCAAACGGGCCAGGTAGGCGAAAATCGTGGATTTGAAGGTGTAAATGCCGGCGTTATACCAACAGGTACTCGATTGCCCCGGCGGCTGCTTTTCCCGGAGATCAATCACCTCGAAAACGTTGTTTACGTAGACGGCTCCCCCTTTAGACACGTCGTTCGTGTATCGAACCGTAAGGATCAGTTCGGCGTCTCCCGGGCGGGTGAGGGGAATATAACATGATGGCTCAACCAGGATGTCTCCGTAGCTGAGGATAAATGGCTCGGACCCACAAAACGTTTTGGCGAGTTCGACCACTTTCCCGGTGCCGTCTTGCGCGACTTGTTCAACGTAAGTTATTGCTACGCCAAACCCGGAGCCATCCTTGAAATGGTCCCGGACCACCTCTTTCCGGTAACCGATCACAACGAGTATCTTCCTGATCCCCGCATCGCGAAGGCCGTCGACGATGTAGCCCAGAATTGGTTTCCCACGAACTTCGACCATCGGTTTCGGCATTTCCTGGGTTAATCCTCGCATCCGTGAACCTCGTCCCGCCGCCAGGATGACCGCCTGCGTCACCTTTTCACTCACGCGCTCTTCCCTCCGATGTCTTCCACAAACTCCTCAATCCGGTCCATAGCCTCTTTGAGTTTGTCGAGTCCAGTGGCAAAGCAGCAACGCACAAAGCCTTCGCCGGAGGCCCCAAAAGCGCTTCCGGGAACGACTGCGACTCTTTTCGCTCTCAGTAATTGCAACGAGAATTCCGTGCTGTTCAGACCCGTTGAAGTGATTTCTGGAAACGCATAGAAAGCCCCCTTCGGCGTGTGGCAGGAAAGGCCAATCTCGTTCAAGCGAGTGACCACAAAATTCCGCCGGCGCTCGTAATCTTCCCGCATCACTTCCACCTCCCTCTGGCAATTCTCCAGCGCTTCGATGGCCGCCTCCTGAGAGACGATCGACGCACACATGATCGCGTATTGATGGATCTTCATCATTGCCTCAATCATCGGGGCGGGCGCGCAAGCATAACCGACTCGAAAACCCGTCATCGCGTAGGATTTTGAACACCCATTCAAGAGGACAGTCCGCTCTTGCATGCCCGGTAGAGAAGCGATGGAAGCATGGGCGGTGCCGTCGTAGACCAACTCGGAATAAATTTCATCTGAGAGGACGATGAGATCGTGGCGCCTGCAAAGCTCGGCGATGGGTCCCAGGTCTTCAACACGAAGAACTGCTCCGGTGGGATTGGTTGGGAAACTCAGCAGCAGCGCTTTGGAATGCGGTGTGATGACCCGCTCGATATCCTTAGCTAAAACGCGAAAGTCCTGCTCAGAGGAGGTCCGGACCGACACCGGTTTGCCGTGAGAGAGCAGTACGCTTGGGTTATACGAAACATAGCTCGGCTCGTGAAAGATGACTTCGTCCCCAGGATTGAGCAAAGCTCGCAAGGCCAGGTCAAGCGCTTCGGATACTCCGACACTGATCAACACTTCGGTCTGCGGGTGGTAGGTCACACCGCAGCGTTGCTCGATATACTTCGCAACCACTTGCCGCAGTTTCGGCACGCCCAGGTTCGATGTGTATCCGGTCTTCCCTTTCTCCATCGCAAAAATGGCGGCTTCCCTGATTCGCCAAGGCGTCACGTAATCGGGCTCTCCGATTCCGAGAGAAATGACGTCCGTCATCGTCTGGACTACTTCGAAAAAGTCTCGAATGCCCGAGCGCGGAATCTCGCGGACATGATCAGCAATATACTTGGAGAAATCCATGGGATAAAAGTAGCGTCAGCTTCCAATTGCGCGAACTCGGCTCCAGCCGGGAACCTGAAGCCTCGCGCGGGTTATTTCGGCGAACAGGAGGCTAGGGCGACACTGACAATCTCTCGGCATCAGCGGGTTGACTTAACAACATGCCGTTCTGTTTGTAGGTTTTGAGGCGAAAGCGTGTTGCGGTCGAGATCACTCCGTCCACCGTGCTCAGTTTCTCGGAAACAAACCTGGCGATCTCTCGAAGATTACCGCCCTCGACCAAGATTGCCAGATCGTATCCACCACTCATCAGCCAGCAGCTTTTGACTTCGTCAAAACGGGCTATCCTCTCAGCGAGTCGATCAAAGCCGCCTCCTCTTTCTGGGGTAATGCTGACTTCGATAAACGCCGTTACCGCATCTGCATCGATTTTTTCAGGATCGACCACGGCCTGATAGCCCAGAATAACGCGTTCCTTCTCGTATCGATCGATCCGGCGTTCGACTTCGTCGACTGATAGATTCAGCATCTTTGCCAAGTCCGCTCGTGGGACATTGGCGTTTTGGTGAAGCAACTCAAGCAGAGAATCCATTGGGTGGGGAGGGCAGGGAGGGGAGGGTTTTGAGTTTTGAGTTTTTGGTTGGCACTGTCCTTCTACTCCCCAAAACTGATGCCGATTTCCCGGGCGGTCGCGACCAATTGGTGATTCGGATCGACAAGTCGGAGACGGTTGACGGCATCAGCAATCGGTACATCGAATGTTTCAGAATTCTGGTAGCTTACCATGGTGCCGAATTTGCGCTCGGCGATTAGTCGAACTGCCTTGACGCCGAATTGCATGCCCAATTGTCGGTCGACGGTGGTCGGAGTTCCGCCTCGCTGGAGATGCCCCAGTACGCAACACCGGGTATCTTTGCCGGTTCGCTTGATCACTTCCGCAGTCGTGATTTCTCCAATGCCGCCAAGCCGATGCTCACCAAGCAAGCTCTGTTTATAGGTCTGTGCTCCGTCCTTCGGCCTGGCTCCTTCCGCAACGACAATCATTGTGCTATGATACCCTGCTGCGTCTCGTGTTCGCACCGCGTCCGCCACCTTTTCCCACTCGAATTGGATCTCCGGCAAAAGTATGACATCGGCGCCTCCTGAAATACCGCCGAACAAGGCGATCCATCCCGCGTTGCGACCCATGACTTCAAGAACCATTGCGCGCTTATGACTGGTCGCCGTTGAATGCAGACGGTCCAGGGCTTCTGCGACGAACGCGACCGCGGAATTGAAGCCGAACGTCATCGACGTTGCTGCGAGGTCGTTATCGATGGTTTTTGGCACACCGACGATTTGAAATCCCGCCTCTTGCAGTTGCAGCGCGGTAGAGAGGGAACCGTCTCCTCCGATCACGATCAGGCCGTCGATTTCCAAATCGGTTATCGTCTGCCGCGCCTTCTCAATGATGTCAGCCGGAACCCGCGCCCTCTCGCCGGCGCCAATCTTAGCCACAAAATGGCCCCTGCTGCTTGTCCCCAGAATTGTGCCCCCTTGCTGCATGATTCCCGCAGTCCTTGTTTGATCGAGGATTATATACTGCGACGGTGGCAGCAACCCTTCAAAGCCATCTAGAAACCCGATGACTTGCCAACCTCTTTTTTCCGCGGCCTTGGTGACCCCTCGGAGCACCGCGTTCAGTCCGGGACAATCCCCGCCGCTTGTCAAAACACCGATCCGATGAGTCTGCATATTTCCTGGTTACTGTTGAACAGCTTGATTTGCCATTGGACGCCCGGCCGCTGCCCACTGATCGTAGAGCGTCCAGCCGCTGCTGAGCAATTGCTTCGCAGCGGCGATCCGGTCAGTCGCGCCTAAGACCACTACGTTCAGGCGCCTCGGCGTGACAAGGGTCGTCGTGCCCTGCTGCGTGACTTCAGGCTCACGTTGAGAAGAAATAATGATACATTCGCCGGCCTTCGCGGTTCGGCCGGTCTTGACGCCGTCTATCCCCTCAGTTCCGACCAGTTCATTTGTATTGCGCAACAGGTACTGGAAAACCTGGCCACCGCGGTTAAAAGAAATTTTTCGTTCCTTCTGTGAAACATAAAACCGGAACGCAGCATCCTTCATCGCATAGGCGGTAAGTTTTGCTAAATCGAGCGCCGTAGAGTACGGCTGGAGACCCTTGTTTGGCTCCAGACCATGCGGATTAACGAAGAGAGTCCGTTCCATACCCAATTGTCTCGCCAAGGCGTTCATTTGGGAGACGAATGCCTCGATCGCGCCGAGATCGCGCATGCGTTCACCGCCCGCGGGCCGGAGCGCCGCTCCGACGTAATAGGCCAGCGTAGAAGCTGCGATGTTATCTGATTGCATCATTGCGGCATAGATCAAATCCCGATAACTGATTAGATCGTTCGGCTGAAGGTTCATCGGGTTAACGCCGCCAGACTCCACTAACGCCTGCTGCGGAATCACCACCTGTTGCCCCAGATCCGTACCGGTCTTCGCCGCCCAATCGAGAACGACCTTGCCGGTAGCGACTTTGGTGAGGCTCGCAATCTGACGTTTGCCTTCGGCTTTGTAGGCCTCGAGAATATACCCTGTGGTTTCGTCGGCGACGGCGTAAGCTGCCGCAAGCTGGGCTCCTGCCGAAGAAATAAACCTCAGAAAGACGGCACCCACCAAAAGTGTTCTCGCAATGTTCCGCATGTTATTGTAAATCCGGCACATTCTATTTCGGTTCCTTGGTAAGGCAATTGAGAATTGTTTCATCCCGCCCGCCCCCCGGGGGAAACGTATCGGGCGTGTGGGCGTATCGGCGTGGGGTTGCCCGCCGCAGAACTACTGGCTGCTTCCCAGCGTCAGCTTCGGGGCAGCCGTTGGGCTCCACGGATTGAACTGGAACTCCGCTCTCTCAATTTCGAGGATGTTTCTGGAACAAAGCTCAAGGACCGGACGGACGTCGAGATCAAGGAAGCTGGGCGAGAAGGGTTCCAGATTTGCCCGCGCGAGTTTGAACAGTCGCCAGGCGGGTCGAATCCGGCGTCCGTCGGTTGAATGCTCCGGGCGGAGGTGCTGCTTCTGCAAATGCACGAAGGCTCCGGCCAATTGGATCAGGCCCTTGAAAAACTGCTCAGTGGGTCCGTCAGCCTTAAGCCAGAGATGTTCAAGCACGTCGTGGGCCTCATAGTAGTTCTGTTGGTTGAAGCAGACAAAGTAGCCAACATAGCACGGGTCGTGCTTCGACCCGATGCCCAGAGACTCCACGTACGCTTGGATTCGTTCGCCTTTTTTCATTCCCCCTCCTCATGAATTTGCTTGTCAGTCCGCTTAGCGCAAAGAGAATTCGGTGCTGTTGGGAAATCCGCCAGGGGCGGACGATGGCAAATGTCGATTGAATTAGTGGTCTTGACGATGATCCTCGCGTTGTTGGCCGGTGCCTCGGCCTTCTTTTCCGGGATCGAGACGGCCCTTTTTTCGATTAGCGGACTTCAAGTGCGTCGTTGGCGGGAGCGTGAACCGGCAGTTGCGGACAAGTTCGCCAAACTGATGGTGAATCCGAGGCGGGTACTGAGCGTAATACTGCTGACCGATACGTTGATTAATATTCCGCTGATCGTTCTTGCGCTGATATTCATTAATACCATCCCGATGCCGGCACCCAATTGGGTAAAGACTCTCGCGATTTTCGGGTTGATTGTTTTTGTCTGCGACCTGTTGCCAAAGGTACTTGCTCTGGCGAATCCTTTCAGTTTCTCAAAAGGCGCGATCCGGATTCTGGGTGTGCTGATGCCGATCGCCGAGCCGCTTTCGCGTTCCTTGCAGGATTTCGTTGAACGAACCGCCGACCTGGTTGCGAAGGAGCAATCGATCGCTCCGGATCACCTTAACGAGGAAGAACTCGTGACGCTGGTGGAATTGAGCGTCGAAGAGGGGCAACTCAGGCCGGACGAGCGGGGAATGATCCAGGAGATTATCAAACTGGGCGACAAGACCGTGAAGGACTGCATGACGCCCCGAGTCGATGCGTTCACCTTGTCGGACACGCTCACGAATGAGGAAGTTTTGATGTTGGTCAGAGTCAAACGGCACGGCAGAGTCCCAGTCTACGGGGATAGCCCAGATGAAATTCTTGGCGTGCTCGATGTGAAAGGCTTCCTGCTGGATCACGACGAACATTACACGGAGCGTTTGGAGGCCCCTTCATTCGTGCCTGAGACAATGCGAGCGTTGGATTTGCTGCGATCTTTTCTTACGCACCCACAGCGTCTCGCAATCGTCGTGGACGAGTTCGGCGGTACAGAAGGCGTTGTCACATTTAACGATATTGTCGAAGAGGTCATCGGCGACGCTGTACCGCGGGGAGATGAGGTTCTCTATATCGAAGAGATCAGCAATGGAAAGTGGCTAGCCAGCGGAAGTGCTCGGCTAGACGATTTGGGCGAGCTAATGGGTGTCGATCTTAAGCGGGAAGGCCTCGATACAATCGGCGGATTAATCTTTAATCAACTCGGGTATTTGCCGAAGCCTGGAACGACGGTTGATATCCCTCCACTCCACCTGGAAATCCGCCAAAGCACCCGAAAACGGGTTCACGCAGTGGCGGTCGAGAGATTGTCGGCGCCGGGAGTTGACGCATGACCTGGTTTGTCCTGATCTTTTGTCTGGCGGCGTCATTCCTCGTTTCGGGTACGGAGGCAGGCATCCTCTCTTTGAACCGGTTGCGGCTGCGCCACCTCGCTCGACAGAAAGATCGTGCCGCAGTTCAGCTTCAGCAGGTCTTGGAACGACCAGCCCGGCTCCTGGTGACCGCCTTAGTGATCACCAGTCTCCTGAACATTGTCGCCTTAGTTTTGCTCGTGAATATTCTGGTTGGTTGGTTTGGCTGGGCAGGTTATTTCCTCACTTTTGTTCTCGGCCTGCCTTTATTTCTTCTGGTCGTGGAACTTTTGCCGAAGGCGATTTTTCGGCGCATTCCCTATCCACGGCTTGCGTCTCTCGCTGCCGTCCTGGATCTCGCCTCTACCGCCTTAGCGCCGGCAATCTATGTCGGATCTCTTTTTGCCAAAAGCGTGCTCGGTCTGAAGCGTCCGCGAGAAATCTTCGTCGCCCGGGAAGACTTAAAATACGTCACCAGCGAGGTAGAACGGATGGGGATGTTGAGCAGTATCGAACGACAAATGATTCATAACGTGGTCGATTTTCGTTCGGTCAAAGTGCGTGACGTCATGATCGGTCTTGCCAAAGTTGTGACGGTGCGTCCCGAGACAACCATCGAACAGCTCGTCGAGCTCTCTCGACGCTCTGGATTTGACCGCTATCCTGTGGTCAATTCGGAGGGCCAGGTGGTGGGGTTGGTAAATGTTTTTGATCTACTCGTTGATCGGACCTCGGTCTCCACTGTCCGACGCTACGTTCGCCGCATTCTGACCGTTCAATCGGATGAGCAAGCACCGATCGCTCTTAGGAGGCTCCGCGCTTCGCTCAACAACCTCGCGGCCGTCGTGGACGCGGAAGGGCGCCCGGCCGGGATTGTCAGCGTCGAGGATCTTTTGAATCCCTTGGTGAAAGTCGACCGGTGATCGTGCCGGGGACGCGCTCCCGCGCGTCCAAGTAAGGCGTCCCGCCTTTCCTCCATCTTTCATCTTTCACAGGTTGGACTGAAGAAAGGAAGATAGGAAATTCTCGCACGGAGGACACGGAGATCACGGAGGTAATTTAAGTTGTAGATCAAAGGCGTGCGTTGGTTTTCAGCCGTGCCTCGCCATAAATCACTCGAACAACCCAAAACAAACTCTAATAACAAACTCTAATAAAACCCCTCTGAACCTCCGCGCCCACCGTGGCCTCCGTGCGAGCCATTCCCCTTCCGGCTAAGCCGTTTTTGGATCCGATCCCTTTTCGCGTCCGTCCGGCGCGCCCTTCTCAAAATGTCCAAACTCCAGGGACGCGCTCCCGCGCGTCCGGCGTGGCAGGCCTAACTAAAGAGCATCGTTTGGCGTATCGGTGTTTTGCCACGTGACGCCGCCGCGCGCGTGGCATGATGGACCCGCCCGCGAGCGTCCGGCATGGCATGTCCAAGCGACGTGAATAGCGCAACCCTACGGCGCCATGCAAGAAAGCATGTCTTTTGGACGTGCCACGCCGGTCGCGCGGGAGCGCAACCCTACCGGCCACGGGCGACCAAACGTGTTTTGGACGTGCCGCCGAACGGTGAACGCCAAACGCTAAACGTCAAACGGTGAACGCCGATGCGCCAACACATTGCTCCTTGACCCGCCGCTTGCCCTACCAATATTCTCTGCGGTTTTATGTCCACGCTGTCGCCACCCACTCTTTACTCTCGCAAAAACCCTTTTCCGGCCAGGCTTCTCGTGAATCAGAAGTTGAATTTGGAGGGTTCTGAGAAGGAAACTCGACACTACGAATTCTCGTTAGCCGGCTCGGGCCTGCGATACGAGGTTGGAGATTCGATGGGAGTTCTCGCCCTGAATAGCCCACAACTGGTGCAAGAACTTCTCGACGCCTTGCACTTTTCCGGGGACGAAGAGGTGAAAAACAGAGACGGAGGGACAGTTTCGATCCGGGAAGGCCTTTTGAGGCATTTCCAGATTACCCAGCCGTCGAAACAGTTTCTGGAGGCAATTGTCGAAAAATCGCGCGGCGCCAGCGAGCTGGAAGGCTTGATGCATCCGGATCGAAAGAGTGAACTCGAGCATTATCTCTGGGGACTTGAGGTGATCGATTTTTTGCTCGCCGCGCCGTCTATCGAGTTCACTCCTGACGAGTTTGCCAGTAAACTTCGCAAGTTGCAGCCGCGCCTGTACTCGGTCGGTTCCAGCATCAGAGCCTATCCCGAGCAGGTTCATCTCATGATCGCGAGCGTGCGCTACGAGAGTCATGGGCGAAGACGGGAAGGAGTCGCTTCAACCTACCTTGCCGACCGCGCTGGCTTGAACGCCGAGGTTCCCATGTTCGTTCACGTCGCCAAAGGCTTTCGCCTTCCGGAAGATCCGACAACACCGATTATAATGGTTGGGCCCGGTACTGGAGTTGCGCCTTTCCGCGCCTATCTTCAAGAGCGGAAAGCGATCGGTGCGCCAGGCAAAAATTGGCTCTTCTTTGGCGAACAGCGGTCGCGATGCGACTTTTTCTATTATGACGAGTTCTCGGCGATGCAAACTGGAGGTCTCCTGACCCGGTTTCATACAGCGTTTTCACGCGATCAAGCCCACAAGGTGTACGTGCAACATCGCTTGTTAGAGAACTCGAAAGAGGTGTATGCCTGGCTGCAGGAGGGAGCCCACTTCTTTGTTTGCGGAGACGCTGCCCGAATGGCGAAAGATGTCGATGTCGCTCTTCTTCAGATCGTCGAGAAAGAGGGCGCGAGGTCTCCCGAAGCCGCCGCCGAATATGTCGAAACGCTGAAAAAAGAAAAGCGCTACAAGAGAGATGTGTATTGAGAGTAGCCAGTAGCCAGTAGCCAGGTTTTCTCCTTGAGTTCGAGCTATTTCGCCACCTGGTGAAAAAATCCTGCCTGTGGGTTGCTTCTCAGCAACAGCGAGGTCCGCAGAGCGCCGGGTTGCTGCTAGCCCCAATATTTCATAGGCCCATCTAAATTGCGGGCTCAATTTTCGCTAACTGGCCGATCATGAGTCACTTCCGTCAGGTGCTCCGCGCCTTTGGCCTTTAGCAGTCTGTTTTTGGGACGGCGGGGGGAGATCGGCCGGGTAGGGTGGCTCTTTGAGTGGCTTGGACTTGCGGCAGTTGGTTTCGGACCAGGTGTAATTCGCCGCGATCCAGCAGTTCCCACTGCACTTCTTCGCCGGCTTGCAGACCGATCGCCGCCGCCAAGGGCAAGGGAAAATAGACATAGAGCCGCGCCTGCTGATTCTTGGAGCGGATGGCTTGTATTTTTAGTGGATATTTTGTTTGCATAAATCTTAAAGCTAGTCTATAGACTAACTTAATGTCAACCGCTTCTCCCCAGACTCTCCCCGACTCTCAGCCCCTGCTCTTTAATAACCTGGGTCCGCGCCAAGTCGTCACCGACTTCTCCGCAGGACACCTCAGCAGTGATGGCGGCATGCTCTTGTTGCGGCAACTCGATGAGGGTCTGGGTCTGTCTCGGGCCCTGGCCGGGTGCTTTCACGATCGGCGTAACCCGCTCTTGGTCGAACATTCCGTACGCGAACTGGTGGCTCAGCGTTTGCTGGGACTGGTCGCCGGCTACGAGGATCTGAATGATCATCATCTTTTGCGGCTCGATCCTCTCTTTGCCGTAGCCGTCGGTAAAGAGGATCCGCTTGGAACTGGGCGTGCTCCCCAGGATCAAGGCAAGGCGCTGGCCAGCGCTTCGACCCTCAACCGGCTGGAACTCGGAAACAATAAAAAAACACGTTGTCATAAGATCAGCGCCGACCACCAGGCGATCGAGGACACCCTTTTGCGCAAGGGGGTGAGCTGTTTGTCCAAGCATAGCCAAGAGCTCGTCATCGATCTGGATGCCAGTGACGATCCGCTCCACGGCCAGCAGGAAGGACGTTTCTTTCACGGCTTCTATGGCTGCTACTGTTATCTGCCCCTCTTTGCCTTTGTCGGCTAGAGTCCCGCTCTGGGCCCAGCTGCGCACCAGCGACGGAGACGCGGCCCGGGGCGCCGTCGAGGCACTCCAGAAAATCGTCGCGGCGCTGCGTCAACGTTGCCCCAAGGCCAAGATCATTGTCCGGGCCGATAGCGGCTTTTGTCGCGAGGAGATCATGGCCTGGTGCGAGGCTCAAGAACCAAAGGTCTATTATTGTCTGGGGCTGGCTCGCAACAGCCGGCTCCGGGATTTGTTAGACGATAAATTTGCTCGGGTCCGCGAGTTGGCCGTTTTGTGCGGCGGGGTGGCGCGCGGCTTTACAGAGTTCCAATATCAGACCCTCAAAAGTTGGACTCTGAGTCGTCGGGTCATTGGTAAAGCGGAGGTCTTAGGGGACAAGGACAATCCGCGTTTTATCGTGACTAACCTCTCTGCCGAAGGTTTTGACGATGACCAGCACTCGCCTGATCGCTTCAGCGCCCAAAAGTGTTATGAAGACTTTTACTGTGCGCGCGGGAACATGGAAAACCAGATCAAGCAGCAGTATCTGGATCTGGACGCCGATCGGACCAGCACCCACTGGATGGCCAGCAATCAGTTACGGTTGTGGTTGAGCGCTTTCGCTCTGTTGCTCTTCCACAGACTGCGTACTTTAGCTTTGCAGGGCACCGAACTGGCCAAGGCGACGGCAGGCACGATCCGGCAACGGTTACTCAAGATCGGGGCCATGGTCACGGTCAGCACGCGCCGGGTTTACATTCGATTGGCTTCGGCTTTTCCACTTCAGCACGTCTTCGCACACGCCCATCGAGCTCTGGCAGAATGGGTACCCGAAGAGGGGTAATTTTACTTCCTCTCCAACTTCACTACTTCCAAAGGGCGCCACAAGCCGCTGGAGAGGGCGGAGCCTGCCCGGAATCGATCGAAATTCGGATACCAACGGCTCCTCAACCGATGGGAAAGCCGCTCCGATCAGCTTCCGCGGCCAATCAGATTCTAAGCTAGCTTTATAGCTAGCTTAACAGCCCCTTCAAACGCCAGTAAAATATAAGATTTTACTACCCGGACGGCTTATGAAATATGCGGGCTAGAACGTTCACGCGCCTCGGCCCGTGAGGTGCTTCTCAGGAACATGAATGTTCCTTTCCCTTACGGCGCGCAACAATCGCGGGATAGTTATGTTATCGCTCAAGCTAAAGGAACAGGCGGCCCCTTGGCCGAGTGGCTGACTGGTTCTCAGAAACAGTGAGGCCGCCGAATCGCGAGTTTCCCGGCCTTTTGCGTGCGTTCGCCCCGTCGGCAGTACTGAGCTACTGGCTACTGACTACTGATGGCTACTGGCTACTGGCTACTGGCTCCTCGATCTCCCCCTACTCCGCGCTAGTCACCTCGCGCACGTAGATATTGACTTCGCCATCTGCTCCCCGACGCACATCAACGATCCGGAACGGTCGATCCGGGGCCCGCTGGAAGCTTTCTCCCTCGCGAGGCGCCGAAATGCCTCGCGGAAACTCGGCGATAATCCGCGCATTTCCACGGTTTAAAACCCGGTCCGTCAAAGACACCCGCGGCCGCAAAACCGCGCGATTATCGCGCGCGGCGGTCACGGTAAAATCCCCGCGCAGATAAATTGTCTCGTTGCCGACGCCCTTGTTTGCCAGGTCGGCTGTTTGCTCGACGTCGAGGAGGCGCCCACGAGGCATCTGGCCGGGCCGGTAGGTTTGCCATTCACCCACTCGTCCGTTGATCGCGGGCGTCGGAGAAGCCGTCAGGAAAGGTTGTAATGGTTGTGCGGCTGCGAGCGCCGGCGGTGTTGAAGTTGCCACCGGTATGGCTCTCGGTGCGGGAGCCGGAGTAGCCACCGCGACTTGATGCGCGTTTGCTTTTCCGGTCGGACTCGCAACTGCCGTTGAGTTTGCCTCGGCCAAGCCGGTCTTTGCCGATTTCGACGCCGAGGAAGGTTGTGGTGTTGGTTCCGAGCCGACCAGACTCAGTGGGGGTTTTCCGGTGGTTGGCGCCGATGCCGTCTCCTGCGCCTCAATCGTGCGACGATACTGGGCAAATCGTTGTTCAGCTCCTTGAAGCTGAGATTGAGCGACAACCGGCAGTCCTGCCTTCAAGTTTACAACCTTAGGCGGGTCGAGCTGGAAACCCGAGCCGCTTTGGGTGGTTCCATACGGGCCGTAAAGCAATGGAACGCAGGTAAAGAGCAGTCGGCCTCCTCCGAGATTTTCGACGTGGACTATGGCCGATAAATCATAGGACCGCCGAAGTTCAATCCCCAGACCCGTCACGAGTGTTCGCTGCATCGCGGACAGGTGCTCAGGCATCGCCGGGAACAGGTGCTCTATATAAATTGTCGGTACCTCAACCGATTGGGCCACCACCGCGATGCCGGAATCGAAAAACTTACCTAAAGAAAAAGGGTAGCCGTCGAGTACGGTAAACTTTCCAGTCACATACGGAACTCTGCCGACTTGGTGGTCGAAATTTCGCAGATACGCCCGCAACAGATTTTTATTGTCTTCCTCAAGTTGGGCCGCGGTCATTGACCCATACTTCGATAAAAGCTTATCGGGGGACAAAAACTCGCCCATCGGGGCCGCGGTCAGTTCGAACCGCTTGGGCGGATCAAGTTTCTTGAGTTTCGTGAGAATCTGGTAATTGAAGGGTTCCTCCGGGTGCGTGAAGATGTAAAAGGTCCCTATCCAACACGCCAGAGCGAATCCACAAAGTAACAGGATGAAAACCGTCCAACCGAATAGATTATCGCTTTCAGGCGGTTGACGAGACCTCCTGCTAGAACGTCCAAGCTCGACCGCTTTCATACTTAGCCGGCAGGCAAACAGAGGAGTATCCGCTAGGCTTCACGAGAAACTTCAAAAGATGTGCCGCATCCGCAACTCCGCACGGCGTTGGGATTAGTGATTTTGAAGCCGGCGCCACTGAGACCATCCGTAAAATCAACAATTGCACCTGTAAGATAGTTTGCGCTGTCAGCATCAATTAAAACTTCAACTCCGCCTTCTTGAACACGATGATCTCCCTGCTTTGGGTGGTCAAACTGCATTCCATACTGCATTCCAGCGCAACCGCCCCTCTCGACGAAAATCCGCAGACCTTTGTCGCGATACTCAGGATTTTCCGAGACGAGAGCGTGCAGTTGCCGAAAGGCAGAGTCTGTCACTGTAATCATTTTGCTTCCTCCAATTAAGCGATACATCGGAGGAAAGTCAACGAGCGACAGTTGACTGACCATCGTTGTCGATTGTCGAGCTTCGCTGTACTCTTGCCAATGGGCCGAATCGCGTTGTTGCCGGATGAAGTGGCCAGTCAGGTGGCTGCGGGAGAAGTGGTCGAGAGACCCGCGTCGGTGGTGAAAGAACTGGTGGAGAACTGCATCGACGCCCGCGCCAGCCGGATTGAAGTGGCTATCGCGCGCGGCGGAGCATCTGTGATTCGAGTGGTCGATGATGGCATCGGAATGGATCGAGATGACGCTTTACTCAGCCTTGAGCGGCATGCCACGAGCAAAATTCGGACCGGGCAGGATCTGGCCCGGATTCACACGTTGGGTTTCCGTGGAGAGGCACTGCCGAGCATTGCAAGCGTGTCCCGTTTTCGGATATCCACTCGAGCCCGAGACGCGCTGGAGGGAACCGAGATTCTCGTTAACGGTGGCAAAATCGAGTCTGTCCGTGCCTCTGGCGAAGCGCCCGGCACCCAAATCGAGGTGCGTTCCCTGTTTTATAATCTACCTGCGCGGCGCAAATTCCTGCGAAGTGAAAACACTGAGGCCAGTCACGTCCAGCATCAACTATCACTCCAGGCGATTGGTCATCCGAAAATCGGATTCGTTTCCATTCGCGACCAGAGCATCCTTTTCCAGACGCCACCTGCCGAAAGTCTCGCCGAGCGCATCCGGGATCTTCGAGGGTCGGAGCTGTTCGAGCAACTGCTGGAAATCCAATCTGAGCCTGCTGGTGGAATTACAATTTCCGGTTTTCTCGGCCGGGCGGGAGTCAGCCGCTCCACCAGAGCCGAACAGGTTCTTTTTGTGAACGGTCGACCGGTGGAAAATATAACGATCCAGCATGGACTGCGAGAGGGTTACCATACAGCGTTGATGAAGGGCCAATATCCGGTGACCTTCTTGTTTCTGGAAATGGATCCCGAGGCGGTCGATGTAAACGTTCATCCGGCGAAGCGGGAGATCCGCTTCAGAGAACCGGACGCGGTTAGGAACGCGGTCGCGGAAACCATTCGTAAGACGCTCGAAACGGATAGGCGGCGCTGGAGCCAGGCGTTCCAGAAACCTGTTCCAGCTACGAAATCGCCAGAGCCGGAAGAGCACGCGCAGTTAACCGATCCACTCCCGCCACTAATTCCACTAAGCGAGCAATTCGCTCTCAGGCGAGACTGGGCGGAATTTCGCGCAATCCCGGCAGAGCGAAGCTCCTTGCCCCCCGCCTTGCCGGCGGTAATCGACCCTCCTTTGCCGTCCAACTTTGACCAACCAGTGGCCCCGATTGAAGCTCCAGGCTTCGGTGCCAAATCCATCTACGAATTCAATATTATCGGCGTTCTCGGCAAACTCTATATCCTCATGGAAAATGGTCAGGGCCTGGTGCTCGTCGACCAGCATGCGGCTCACGAGCGGATTCTGTTCGAAAAGCTGCGGCGCGAGATGGAATCGGAAGGTGTGCCAACTCAGCGTCTCCTGATACCGCTGACGGTCAATGTCACTCCAAAAGATTACGACTGGATCACGACTAACGCGCCGACTCTGGAAAGGATGGGATTTGCCCTGGAGCCGTTTGGCAATTCGACTTTGAAGATCGACGGCATTCCCCAATTCTTTCGGACCGACGACCCGAGCGTTGCCGTCAGGCAGCTGGTCGATGAGCTCCGCTCGATGACGACGACCACTTCTCGTCTGCGAATGGGCGAGGATGTCATCGCCAAGACAGTGTGC
This sequence comes from uncultured Verrucomicrobiae bacterium, assembly GCA_963789065.1. GTDB lineage: Bacteria > Verrucomicrobiota > Verrucomicrobiia > Chthoniobacterales > JAFAMB01 > JAFAMB01. The sequence continues at coordinate 25,678 of CAWBKA010000046.1, forward strand.
CGTCACGCCATCAAGGCGAACGACGACTTGCGGCGCCCCGAAGTCGAAAATTTGCTCCGAGACCTGATGAACTGTGAGTTGCCTTACTGCTGTCCGCATGGCAGGCCGACCATGATCCAGATAGGATACGGCGAGCTTGATAAAAAGTTCGGGAGAAAGGGCTGAGGGCCAGTAGCCAGTAGCAACGTCCGTAGCCAGTAGCCAGTAGCCAGTAGCCAGTAGCCAGTAGCCAGTAGCCAGATATCGCTCCCAGCTAATTATGCAAGCATTTATGTATCGAAATAAATCTGTGTAATCGGCGTAATCTGCGGTTAAAAATCTCTCTGCTGCCGCAGCGACGCTCCGTGAAATCTCAGAACCATTTGGCGCCGGGAATCTTTATCTTTTCAGCTATCCTGCTTGTCAGGTACGCGGTGATCAAAGGCTGCGCAATAGACCAGCAACCCTTCCAAATATGCCCTGTCAGACCGATTCCACGACTCTTCGGCTTATGAGAGCCGGCGGAATCGACGTAAATCTTCTTCTTTCTCGCCGGCAGGCGGGAGAGGATCCAGCCAAACATCGCGGCGATGCTCATCCAGCCCCAGGAATGTCGCCTCAACGAATCCGACATGTGGCGCCCAACGTCCAGATTCCGGCGCACCAGCAAAGATTGGTCGCTCAATTCATTTCGGACTCGCGCGAGTTTGGCCGTTATTCGCTCTTTTTCGTTTTGGGCTTCAGCCATTCACGATCCTTTTTAAACTCGGCGAGTGAAGTCGGAAAAAGCGGTCTCACGATTCGGAACCGGAGGACTAAGCCGGCGGCGATGCTGCTCAAAAGAAGTAACCCTCCACAGGCGAGCGCACTCCAACCCCATTCCCAGTGGAAAATTAACATGATGAGGTAGAGTAGAAAAACCGTCAGCATGACGAGGAAGCCGGCAAAAAACACCACTGTGCCAACAAAAAGCAGCGCCAACACCAACAAATGAAGGCCAGCTTCCTTCGACTCAAGCCCAAGTAACTGCAGCCTGAGCTCTAAATAATTAAGCAACGAAGCGACCCAGCTCCGAACTGAGTCGCTCGCCGATTGATTCGAAGTTTGCGCTCCGAGCGGGGCATCGGAATCCATTTATCACTTCCGGAACATCAGACCCAGCACGAATCCAAGCCCGAGGGCGGCAAAAACCGCCTTGGTCGGATTCTCGCGAATGTACACCTCTCCTTCGCTTTTCCAGGTTTTGGCCTTGGATTGAGCGTCGGACCACGCGCTTTCCGCGACGCCCCGAAATTCTCGAGCCTTGCCCTCGGCTGCGCGCCGAAGTTCTTCCGCTCGCTGCTCTGCCGCGCGACGGATCTCCTCCGCTTTCGCGCTCGCTGCCGACTTAAAGTCGTCCGCCGCAGCCTTTACGTGATCTTTGGCGCTATCCGCCGCTTCCTGGGGACTCTGATTTTCATCCATAATATCTCCTCACAATCGCTCAATGTATTTTCTCCCTAAACATCTTCAAACTCGAATCTCTCCGTTACAGTTCGAAAATGCAAGGCTCGCAGGTCTTGTGAAAATGTCGCGCCTTACTTAAATCGTCTGTTTAGCGCTGCGGCCTTAAAGATTCAACCTAAGCGCCATCGAATTGGATGATCCCGAATCGATCCGGTACATGGAAGCTATGAACCAGGGTGGGCGACCAGGCAGTCCGTTCTCGTACCTGATCGTTCGGCCGGTCGATTCTCGCAAAGTTCGCCCGCCAAATCGGGGAGCGCCTGGGATGACAGTCGCCAAGAGATTCAAATGGAATCTGGAAGGCGGCGACCCAACCGTACATCAGAATACCGCAGGCCGTTGCCAGCCCTTCGCAATGCCAGCTTGAATCTTTATTCAACCCTGTCCGGGTCCGTCGGATGAAAAAGTCGGTTACGGTGTTGAGCGTACTAATCCCGATCTCGAAATACGACATCGCATCGCCAAAGGGATCGAGGAAGATTTCAACTGCTTCTTCCTCCCATAGAGCGCCCCCGGGTTTCGTCTCGGTGGCCCATGGAATCAGATCCTGACAGATGAACAAACCGTGCAGGGCTTTGCCATTCCAGCCTAGCCGGACTTCGGTACCCCATCTTGGTTGCTGGCCTGACACGGTTTCCAGCAGAGATATTCTCGCGCAGTTGGCCCAGACCGCGCTCAAAGCGTCGAGCGAGGAGAGATCCCAGCTTATCGTCTTCGGGCAAAGTATCTCTGGCAGGCGCATTCAGCGCTGATCGTCTATCAGTTTACGAAATTGCTCGAAAAAGTAGCTCGCATCGTGGGGTCCGGGCGAAGCCTCCGGGTGATATTGCACGCTGAAAACAGGGTATTCCTTGTGGCGCATCCCTTCAACGGTTTGATCGTTGAGGTTAATATGCGATACCTCCACGTTTGCCGGCAAGGTCTCGGCGTCAATCGCGAATCCGTGGTTCTGCGATGTTATAGATACCTTGCCGCTCGTCAGATCCTGGACGGGCTGATTTCCGCCGCGATGGCCGAATTTCAATTTAAATTTCTTGCCGCCGAAAGCCAGACCTAGAAGCTGGTGACCCAGACATATCCCGAAGATTGGGCATACGCCCCATGAGTTGCTTCAGCTCATTGGATAGGTAGGGCAGGGCACCGGGATCGCCGGGCCCGTTCGACAAAAAAACTCCGTCCGGCTTCATCGCAAGAACATCCTTAGCTTTGGTAGCCGCGGGAAGGACCGTTACTTTGAATCCGTGCTGCCGCAATCTACGCAGGATATTGAATTTAATTCCGTAGTCGTAGGCCACGATTCTGTGGCGAACAGGAGGCAATGATTTGAAAACCTGTCCGTTTTCCAGTATCTCACCAACTACTCCGCCAGGGCCTTTTACGATCGTCCAATCGCGACTTAATTTATCCTCCGGATCCCATTCATACATCTCCGGAGTCGTCACCTCCTTAACGTAATCCGAACCGGTCATCTCGGCGGAGTTCAATGCCCGCTCGGCAGCTTCTCCTGGATCTTTAATCACACTGCTGAGGCACGCTCGCATTGCTCCGCGCACTCTCAGGTGCTTGGTCAACGATCGCGTATCGACGCCCTGAATCCCGCAGATGCCCCACTTTTTGAGATAGTCGTCCAAGGATCCAGTTGATCGCCAACTGCTGGCGATCAGCGAAAGTTCGCCGACGACAAAGCCGCGAACATGCGGACGGACGCTCTCTCCGTCAAGCGAGTTCACGCCATAGTTCCCGATCAACGGGTAAGTCATGGCGACGATTTGGCCGCGATAGGAAGGATCCGTGAGCACCTCCTGATACCCTGTCATCGAGGTATTGAAGCAAATTTCGCCGACGGCCGTCCCCGGTGCGCCGACGGCTTCTCCCAGAAAAGTCCGCCCATCTTCGAGAACAATGAGAGCTTGCTGCATTTCGGGCGAGAATATGGAAACGATTCACCAATCTTCCAAGGGGAAACTCTAAATAACACGCAATCGGGACGCGCTCCCGAGCGTCCAAGTTAAGGCGTGGACGCGTTGCCTCCGACGTAAGTAAGGCGTCCCGCCTTACCCTCCGACGTAAGTAGGCGTCTCGCCTTACCATTGTTCGCCTGCAGAATCGAGATCGAACACGCCCAGTAGCAAACGATCTGTCGACATTACAACCACAAACTAGCCGAATCACCCGATTCATTTCGGTTAGTTATGCGCTCCGACATCTTCGCCTTTGCTCCAGCAGGGTCTAAATCAAAATTCGCCCACTTGGACATGCTCATCGAGAGCGTGCCGTTTTTGCATCGGAATGGGAGGTAAGGCCGGACACCTTACTTACGCCGGAGGTAAGGCGAGACGCCTCACTTACGCGGAGGTAAGGCGAGACGCCCTACTACGCCCCTTCGGCTCCGGGCGATCGTTTAATTTGGAGACTTCCCAGGGTTGAAACCTGGTTGAAAGCCTGGGCCTGGCGTTGCCTTCGCGAAATATCCAAACTGCAGAGGGATGTGCTCCGGACGCGCATCTACCGCGCCACTGACTTCATTGTTCCTTCTTTGCTATCGATGGCCAGTTTTACCGAGGAAGCCAGGTCTCCTCGGTCAGCGACGTGGATCCGATCAAGTTCCAGCCATTTGCTCAGCAGAGCGAGTTCGCTTGCGAGAGCCTCGCCAGCCAGGGATCGGTCGACGTCCGGTTCTGCGTGCGCAGACAAAACCTGCAATCTCCCCAGCTTCCTGTCCGCCTTCAGGTCGACTCGCGCGACGAGCCGATCTCCCATCAGAAAGGGTAAAACGTAGTAGCCATGCTCCCGTTTGTGCGCAGGCGTGTAAATCTCGATCCGGTAACGGAATTGAAACAGACGTTCCGGTCTTTTCCGCTCCCAAATGAGAGGGTCGAATGGCGAAATGAGTGCCTGCGCCTCGACTCGCCTCGGAATCTTGGCGTCGCGGTCAAGATAAGCCTTCCAGTTCTCCACTACTACCGGGACGAGTTCACCGGTGTCTACCAGTTCAGCAATCCGGGCGCGTGCGTCTTCCATGCCGAGCCGGAAATAATCTCGCAGATCCGATTCGGTGGCCAGCCCAAGCGCGCGGCTGGCAATTCGAATCAGTTGTCGCTGCGCCTCTTCGAGTGACGGAGCTTGTGCGGTCAAAATCTCATGAGGGATTACCCGTTCAGTCAGATCGTAGACCCGCTCAAAATTGCGCCGGGCGACGGTAGTAATCCGGCCGCACCAGAACAGAAATTCCAAGGCAACCTTGCTATCCGTCCAACTCCACCACCCCCGGGGGCCACGTGGCCGCTCCTCAGCCAGGTGTCGCTCGATCTCCCCCGCTCCGGCGGGCCCGTGCTGCTTGACCACCTCGATGACTCTCTCAATAAAGTCCGGCCTGGACTTAGCGAAGCTGGCGAGTCGTCCCCAGGTTCCAACAAAGCTAGTCGCGCGTTCCATTCGCCAGCGAAGCAAGGGAAAAGCCTCCAGCGGTAACAAGCACGCTTCATGGCCCCAATACTCAAAAAAGCGACGATGCCTCCGTGAAAAGCTTGCCTCATCCAGGAGCTTGACCGGGTAAGGTCCAAGACGCGAAAACGGCGGGAAATAGTGTGCCCGCATTAGAACGTTCACCGAGTCGATCTGCAACATCCCTACCCGCTTAAGGACCATTGAGAGATGCCGTTCGGTGATCCGATTCGATGAACGGGTCCCAAATCCCTGCGCCCGGAGAACCGTTCGCCGTGCTTCCTCGATCGATAAGGTCGTTTGGCGCTTGGCGTTCGGCGTTTGGCGTTCGCCTCTCACTGGCGTTTATCTACCACGACAACTGGTTCCAGTAGGTGACCGCCCCGTTATGTTTTTTGACAAACTGCACCGATCCGTCTTGTGAGACGACGATCGCAAGACACCTCGGGTAGCCATGGCAGAACCGGTACACGGCACGATGCCGAGTCCCGACGTTGTCCAGCGGTTCTTTCGCCCAAATCTCACCCTCCAGATCGAGGGCATGCCGTACACCTTTTAAGTCTGTTGCGTCAAATCGAAGCTCCGCGCCGAAGCCCACCAGTTCCAGGGCTCGGGTCACCACCAGCGCACCGTCTACGGCCATCAGATCTGCCAGAAAATGGGCAAAATCGAATAATGCTTCATCCAGGTCGCTGAGCTTGGTATCTCTGAGCGTCTGATATTCCGTCCAGCCGGCGCTTGGCCTGTCCTGCTCGGTCGCCAGCTGCGACAAGCGAACGATCGCCTGGGTGAGCATCCGTCCGTACCGTCTCCGGGCCGCGGTGTCCGAGATCAGGTACTTGAAACGTACCGGGCCGTCAGGATCTCGGATCACTGCTTCGTCGTCCGGATCCACGACTACCAGAGTGCCTCCATGGCGCCCGTTCCGCACCACCGAAACCGAACGAAGGACGATGTTGTAGGACATCATCCTGACAAAATCGACGTCTACCGGGACGAATTTGGCGCTCGAGGCTTCACCAAAAGCTTCATTTAGAAAACTGAGTCGCACCTCGGAAAACACCCGTTGCAACCATTTCGATTCGAAAAGGTCGAAGGCTTGTGACTCGATTCGACCCCCCGTCAGCGTAGCAACCCGGTTTCGGCCAAGGTGGATCGCCAGTCGTCCCGGACCGAGTGAATGGATGACCAGCGAATCGGGTTCTAGAGCTCCATGGTAACGGCCGCCGGCGAGACTGCTCAGCCAGCGAGTCCCGGATACGACCATCCCCCAGATTTGCAGCTCGTGATGCAGACTGCGACATACCCCGATCATCGACCGGAAAAAGAGAGCGGCCATCGAGAGCCTTCGAATCTCTTGTTCATTGAACGGTCGTGGTCGATCGAGATAGAGCGGCATCAGTCCGCTCGGGGGACCGTCATCTGGCGGCAATAAACCCGGATCTCCATACATCAGCCTGAAGGCAACTTGCCTGTCCTCATCGCGCAGTAGACTGGCGTGATATGCGATATCGAAGAGGTGGCGAAGATGATGTTCCTGCGGCAATTGCGCCAGGCGATCTTTCGGCCAGACTTTTTTCACTAACTCTGCCAGCTGCGAAGGATAAGAATAACCGAGGTAACTTTGGAGCGGTTGTGTCATGGGAAATGTGTCGGCCGCCGCGGGACGTGCCAAAGATAAGCTCCTATTATGCCGCCATTCTCTGAAAATTCCAGGAGACAGGAGCACAGGAGCACAGGAGCAACCTACCGGCGAGGGGGCGACGTTGCGGGCTGGTCACCGGTTCCTCGCAGTCCCTCAACGTCCACATAGCGTACAAGACTCGCTAACGCGGGCCACCCGCCATGGTGCCAGGTGAGCGGTGGGATTTGCATTTGACCGATCTCACAGACGCGTTGCGCCCCTAAGCGAATCGCCAGGTCGATGGAATCCAGATTGACCGGGGGCAGTCCAATGGTGCTGACGTGCTGCCGAATTGGAGCGAGGACCGATTCGAGATCGGACGGCATCGGTTTGATAAAAATGGTTCTGTGCAGCGGATTCGCCACCAAACCGGGAGCCGGGTCATGGATCACTACCCAGTCCAGTGTCCCAATGCTTTCCCAAACAGAGACACCGGGTTCGGTGGCTGCGCGAAATTTCCATTCCTCACGGCAGCCTCGGAGAGCGACCGCGATCTCGTATTCTCGCACGTTTGCGCCGGGACTGTCGCGGCAGAGCTCTTCGAACCGAGTGGCGAGCAGGGAGGCGAACTCTACAGAGTCGCCGGCGACATAATAAACTTGGGGCGATAGGCAGCCCAACTGATCAATACGAACGTGTCCCGGGCAGCGCCGTCGACCACGTTCCGATCAAACGGAGCCCCTGTTCGAAGAGATTTAGAAATGCCAGCGCCGTACCGAAGAGCGCCAGAGGCTTTTCATCGTTGATCAAACTTTCCCTGAGCCGATCGAGTTCAAGAGATCCATCCTTGGTCACATAAAAGCATTGGCGCTGGAAGTCGGTCAGAATTCCGCCCATTCGGCCAAGCGACGAAAACGGCGCGTCGTCGGGGTGTTGCATCAAAAGTCTAAAGGTGTGTCTGGGTAGACCGAAGAAATCCCAACCCCGTTGAATGGCCGCCTCGTACAATCGCAACGACGGGAAAAGATGTCTGCCGTGACCTTCCCCGGTTGTGCCGCTGGTCCGGAACTCAGTGGCGATTTGCTCGAGTGGAAATGATCGGAGCTCGGAACGTTTGAACGCCTCTTGAGGCACGGCTGGTATCCTCTTCCAGGAGTCGATTCGTTGCGGAGTTCCGAGAAACTCGCAGTATTTTGCGTACGGCAGATTTTCTCGTCGCTGATAGTCGAAAATTTTCAGAGCCAATGGTTCGAAGCCGTCCTCCATTGGCGCTCTGAGAAACCGCAATATTTCTGCTTCGAGCGACTCAATCATTCTCCGATAATTTTGACCAGAACTCGCTTCCGCCGTTTGCCGTCAAATTCGCCGTAAAAGATCTCTTCCCAGCGGCCAAAATCGAGTTTTCCTTTTGTGATAGCTACCACAACCTCACGACCCATCACAGTACGTTTAAGGTGAGCATCGGCATTATCTTCCGCCCCGTTGTGTTGGTATTGTGAATAGGGCTTTTCCGGTGCGAGCTTTTCCAGCCAACCCTCAAAGTCGTGATGAAGCCCTGATTCATTGTCGTTGATGAAGACGCTGGCGGTGATGTGCATCGCGTTTACCAGGACCAGACCTTCGGAGACACCGCTCTCCTCGACGCATCGTTCGACCTGAGGTGTGATTCGAATAAACTGCCGCCTCTGGTTGACCTCAAACCAAAGTTCTTTTCGGTAAGATTGCATAGGTTTTAAGGATGTAGGCGAAGCGTCCCCGATTTGCACCTCTTCGAAGCCGGAAAAGCGAGACGGAGGAGAAGGAAAGCTTCCAGAAGTGCCACGCCGGACTCGCAGAAGCGCATCCCTAGCGGCGCTAATCGTGCAAAATGTCAGGAGGTCCGAGGTTCTTTGGATTGACTCCTGGAACGTAGGCTCTTAGATACGGGCTTCTCCTATGGAATGGATCAATTGGGCCAACGACCCGAGCGCGTGGGTGAGCCTTGCCGTATTGACCTTCCTCGAGATCGTTCTCGGGATCGATAATGTCATCTTCATTTCGATCCTTGCGGGAAAGCTACCGGACGGCCAACAAGCTAAAGCACGGACGCTGGGCCTGGCATTGGCTTTGGTCACCCGCATTCTGCTCTTGCTAAGCATAAAATGGTTGATGGGCCTGACAAAGACATTGGTTACCGTCTTTTCCCATGAATTTAGCGGCAAAGATCTGATCCTTTTGGCTGGCGGCCTTTTTCTGATTGCCAAAAGCACAATGGAAATGCACGCCAAACTCGAGGCGGCAGGAAACGAAACTCCAGCGAAAGCACGCGGTGGCCTTCTTGGGACGATTATCCAAATCGGTCTGCTCGATATTGTCTTTTCACTCGACTCTGTCATAACCGCGGTCGGAATGGCACAACATCTGCCGGTAATGATTGCCGCAGTGACGATCGCTCTGCTTGTGATGATGCTGGCCGCAGGGGCGATCAGCCATTTTGTGAATCGGCACCCGACGATCAAGATGCTCGCGCTGGCATTTCTGATCATGATCGGAGTGATGCTGGTGGCTGATGGACTCGGTCAACATATCGAACGAGGTTATATTTACTTCGCGATGGCATTTTCCACCCTCGTCGAACTGCTGAACCTCCGGGTCCGGCGTCACCGGTAGTTGGGGAACGTGTCGGCGTATCGGCGTGGCACGTCCTTAGAGCATCGTATCGGCGTGTCGCGTTTTGGCACGTGACGTAGCTCGTCGAACGGCGTGGTAGGGATGCGCGGGTCCGGCGTGGCAAGTTCTTAGAAAGTGCGCCAGACGCCGACACGCCGACACGCTTTCCCCGCTAGCTCACGAATGCACTGTTGGTTTCAAAGCGACACGCGGGTCCGTCGCGAGGATCTCGTCCAATGTCGACCAGCCTTTTTCGTCCATCGCTTGAAACGCATGAAGGTAGACAGCCACCAGCTCAGGTGAACGATTTTCGAGGAGTTTTGTGATCGTGCTGGTTAAAGCTTCTCGTTGGGGCTCGGCTGGCAGATCGTCTACCACGCCTTTCCCGTCATGCTTTATACCCAGCAAATCAAGAAAGTCGCAAATCATCTGCCGATGTGCGCCGAGCAACCAGATTTGGAGCAGCTGCGTGGCAATGTCGTCAGCACTTTTCAGGGAGAGCGCTTGCTTCAGCCAAACGTGGCGTTCTTCTCGCGGTTTGCGTTCAACAAAGATCGGCCGCAGCTTACGACGCGTGGCAAGGTTTTGAATCATCGCCTTATAGACCGGCTTCTCATGCTCGATCAGGTGCGCGAAAATCTCGTTCGTCAGTTCGGGCGAAAGTCTGGTAAAGATCTCGTAGCACTTCATGGTCATAGGGCCGAACGATTGATATGACAGGCGGGCCTTTAGTCCAGTGAATTTTTAATGACTCTCTGGCTTGCCTGGTTCGGCGCAATAGACTACGGCCGACCGAAAAAGGCCAATGGCAGCCTGGCAAATCGATTGCCGCCTTGGGCCATTTGATCCCGCGTCGATTTGTGTGATCCTTGCTGGTTAAGGCAATGGACAAAAAGCGGTCAATCTACAACCTGACGCGGCCGGAAATCGAAACCTGGCTCGCGGCACGAAGCGAACCCTCCTATCGAGCGGATCAGGTTCTCAAGTGGCTCTATCAGAAGAGGATAGATCGATTTCAAAAGATGTCTGACCTCTCGGAAAAATTGCGTACGGAGCTCGACCAGGAATTCCTGCTCGAGTTTCTCTCCTGCGTCCGCAAAACGGGTTCGAGTGATACAACTCGGAAGTTTCTTTTTGTTCTCAAGGACGGCGCTTTTATCGAATCCGTACTAATCCCGGCAAGTCCGGCTCTCTACGGGTCTGCCTCCGACCGCCGGACAGTCTGCGTGTCTACCCAGGTTGGCTGCGCCTACGGCTGTAAATTCTGTGCGAGTGGGCTCGAAGGATGGACACGCAATCTGGAGCCCGGCGAGATTGTTCAACAAGTCCTGCAGGTTGAGGCTCTGAGCGGCGAGAAGATAAACAACATTGTATTCATGGGAATGGGAGAGCCTTTGGCGAATTACCAAAATCTTTTGCGGTCCATCGAAATTATCCGAGCGCCGTGGGGTATCGGGATCGGAGCCAGGCATATCACAGTCTCTACGAGCGGGCTGGCGCCTCGGATACGTGATCTGGCGGAAGAATCGGTCCAGATCCGTCTTGCGATCTCCCTCCATGGGGCGACTGACGAGATTCGGCAACGAATCATGCCGATTAATCGCAAATATAATGTAGCGACCTTGATTGACGCCTGCGCGTACTATTGTGAGAAGAAAGGCCAGCGTATCACGTTCGAATATATCTTGATTGACCAAGTGAACGATCAGTTGGATCAAGCTTTGGAGCTGGCAAAGCTGGCAAGAAGGCTGGAGGCAAAAGTCAACCTGATCCCTTATAATACTGTTCAAGGCTTGAGCTGGAGCAGACCTTCACAAACGCGCCAGCAGGCTTTTTTTCGCGCTCTTCGCAAATGCCAGGTGGATGCCACCATCCGGAGAGAAAAAGGGCATGACATAGATGCTGCTTGTGGCCAGCTTCGCCTCCAGACAATGCGAGACAAAAGCTTTGCAGGTTCCGATAACCTGAGATAAAGGAACGGCGTATGGCTGATTTCTACGATGAGCCAGAGCGTGCATGGGATGAATACGATTGGGAACGGTTTCTCCAGCAGCAGGATAGCAAGACAGAACGCTATATGGAACTGTTTGAGAAATATATCGATGACCCGAATCGTGACCAGATCATCGCGCAAGAAATGGGATGGACTCACTTGCTCGATCAGCCCTCAGAAGAGATCGAGGAGGTAGAGTTTGAGCCTGACATTGAGCTCGGCGAGGAAGGAGAAGAAGAGACGCAGGAATTATTCGAATCACATCCTCTCTACCAAAACGCTTTTGCCCTGACCGTCTGGATCGATCAGCTTTTCGACGAGGTACCCAATGCTGCCTCGAGCCCGGTCGGCGTTAAACTCGCCTCCCACGTCGCCGTCGCGAGCGCTAAACTGGCGGCCGCGTTAAGCGACCATGAAACGGAGGAAATCGGGATGACTATCGCCTACCTCAAACGCGCTCTTCGGGCCATTTCGACGGCGATTGAGGCAGCAACTCAGATGAGTCATGACGGCAGTCTTAAGGTTCGTCAGTTCGAAGAGCTTCACGTGCGTCTCTTTCAAGTCCGCGACAGCATTATCGTCATGATGGGCGATCTTCGGGCAGAATGGCGCAGGCGTTACGGTTTGTAAATCGGACAACCAGGAATATTGGCGTTGAATGAACTCGACGAGCGCACGTCTAATCTAGAGGCGGGTCATAGTCCTATTGAGGCAGCCGAATCAAGCGACGCGGAACTGGTGAGGCGATGCCAGGCTGGAGATTCGAACAGCTTTGGCGAGCTGGTGATCCGTTACCGGAATAAGGTTTTTACTATGGTGTATGGGATGGTGCAGAACGAGCAGGACGCTTGGGATCTCGCGCAGGAAGGGTTTCTGAAAGCCTGGAAGTCGATCCATCGATTCAAGGGCCAGTCGTCATTTTATACTTGGCTGTATCGTATCATGACCAACGTAGCGATCGACTCGCTTCGCCGGAAAGGGATTCACGGCGAAACAGAATTCGACGATGGAATTGCTCCTGCGAATGTGGAACCGGGCTCTCGAACTACCCCTTCGGCAGTCCCGTCGCCGCACAATAAACTTGAGCAACGCGAGATCAGGCAAAGGATCGATGAAGCCATCGGCAGGCTTTCTCCTGAACATCGCGCGGTCATTGTGATGAAGGAAATCCAAGACCTGCAATACAGTGAGATCGCCGAAATTTTGAACTGCTCCCTTGGTACTGTGATGTCCCGACTATTTTACGCCCGAAAAAAGCTCCAGGTCTTGCTGCGAGACGTGTATGAAAACCTTTGAAGAAAAATTCAATGCCTGGCTGGACGGCTTAATGAGTGGTGAAGAGCTGAAGGCCTTCGAGAACGAGCACCCTTCGGTCCAGCAGGATAAAGCCGAGTTATTGAAACTTCAAAGTCTGTTAAGAGACCATCTGCGTTGCCGAGAGCTTGGCAATCCCGATTTCTTTAGTTCCCAGATCATGGCGCAGGTTGAGCGGGAGACTGCTCAAGCCGGGGCCATTTCTGGCCGAATGTTTTTCGGTCTTTCGCGCATTGCCTGGACTGGCATTTGCGCGTTATGCGCGGGATTTGCATTGTTCTTTACCATGATTCCGCGCGGAAACCTTGGAGATCCGGGTTCTGGATACGTGGCTGAAGTCTTGAAGACCAAGACGGCCGATCCCAAGGTGAAGGTCACCGTCGACAACAAGAAGGATATGACCATTATCAAGCTTGAAGGTTTAGATAAATTACCTTCCGAGAAGGATCTGAACCGCAATTAGGTCGATGCGGATTTTTGAGGAGATCGCTCCAAGCAAATTGAGGAAGGGCTGCCGGTTTTACTTGCCGGCAGCCTTTGTTCTTGCGCTGGCTGCATTCGCGATGCCGGCCCAGGCGACGGACCATGTCTGGGGTTGTTTGCTCTACGCATCAAACAGCGCCAAAACCTTCGATTTGCCTTCGCGTCTGAGTGGGTACGATCTGCGACTCCGCAATGGATTAGGTTTTTCCAATTATCGTGTAATCGCACAACGAGAAACCGATGTCGGAGACTCATCTGAAGATCGACTGGTCTCGGCCGGGGACATTCAAGTGCGATTGACTGGCTTATCCCGCGCCACCGATGGCAAATATCTTGTCGGAATATCGTTCTTGGAAGGCGCCAGAAAAGTGATGGAGACCCAGGCGAGAGTTGGTGAGGGAAGTCCGCTCTTCATCCGCGGACCCGATTGGCGGGAAGGTCAGATAATTATTGTCGTCATGGTTTGTTCGTAGCCTGCATCGCCGGCAAATCGTTAGGGATTGGATGTATTTAGCGCGGTCTTCGTCCCTGAAACCGAATTTCTTTTGGCAGTCGATCGCGGTTGCGAATTCCGATCGCCGCGAGACGCTCCTATCTGGCGTCCCTTCAGGACGCGTCGCATCGTGGGAGTTCCCAGGGATAAATCCCTGGGCTGGGCTATGTTTTTTTGGCCGCTTCGGGCCATAGATTGGATGCGCACTAGACGACAATTGGGGCGTTGAGTAAATCAGATGATACGTTTTTTCGGTGACTCATTGTGGCATGGGCGTCCCGCCCGTGATCTTTGTGCCAGCACGGACGGGACGCCCATGTCACAATGCGAGCCCGACGGCTCACGCGGATTCCACGGGCTCAAGGGATCTGAAATTAAAGGCCCTTCGGAGGGTATGAACGGCGCTAAACACAGAGCAGGGATTTGCCGGCCATTGAACGCGCAGAACGACAGAGACCGTGACAATTCGGGATGGATCGAATAGGATCATCAAACTCTGTATGTCAGCGCCAGCGACAAGCGACGGATCGGCGGATGGCAAAATGGATGATCGTCAGGGGGCTTTCCCGGTCACTCTTTGGAGCAAGTTGGCTGCGTTGCGTGAGGGGGATAGCCGTGAGCAGACAGCGATTCTGGACTTCTTAATCCGTCGCTATTGGAAGCCGGTGTACTGTTTCGTGCGTCGGCGCGGCTATGACGACGAACAAGCCAAAGACTTGGTCCAAGAATTTTTCATCGCTGCACTCAGGAAGGATTTGTTTGCCAAGGCCAACCCCGCGCGCGGCCGGTTCCGCAATCTCCTGCTGAAATCGTTGCAGCATTTCCTCGCGAACATGCATCGTGCGGCCGAGGCCAAGAAGCGCCGTCCGGAACAAGGCTTTGTGTCTATTCACGAACTATCGACGACGGAAGGACCCGCGATTGTGCCGAAGGACACGGAGACCCCGGATGAAGTGTTTCATCGGACTTGGCTCCGGGAATTGGTACTGCGAGTTTTGAAGACGTTAGAAGCCGAATGTCTTGTCACGGGCAAGCGGACGCATTTCGAACTGCTTCGGCTTCGTATCATAGAACCGATTCTGGAGGGTACGGAGCCTCCGTCGCTCCAATTGCTCGCCGCGAAATATGGCTTGGGTCAAAAGGAAATCGCCAACCAGGTGCTTACCGCCCGACGCGCCTACCATCGGCTGCTGCGCCAGGAAATCCGTCTGTATGCAATATCCGACGAGGAGGTGGCTGAGGAAATCCAGGATCTGTGGCGTTTCATGGCCGAGTGACGGGCTTGGAATGGGAGGCCAACGGGGTCGAAAAATCCTCCCACCACGCAGAATTTCGACAGTGAGCGTTTAGTAAACGGAAGACGCAGAACAGCGACTGCCCCCAATCCAATGATCCCATGCCTGCGAAAATCACCCTGAAAGTCTCTCAAGGCGCATTGAGTGGCCAGGAGTTTGCCTTTGACGAAACCACCTCCTGCATTGTCGGTCGGGCGAGCGATTGTTCGCCGCAGTTGCCGAGCGATGGGGCACACCAGATGGTCTCGCGTCACCATTGCCTGCTCGACATCAATCCGCCAGACATCCGTGTACGCGACTTTGGGAGTCTGAACGGCACCCACGTCAACGGAAAGAAGATCGGTCAGCGCGAAAAAGGGATGTCGCCAGAGCAAGGAGCGAAGATGGCTTTTCAGGAACATGACTTGAAGAACGGTGACGAAATCCGCGTAGGTGACACCGCGTTTCGAGTTGCGGTGTTCGTACCGGCGCGCTGCGCGGATTGTTCGGCAGAGATTCCCGAGGAGAAGAAGGCCCAGGCGGTGCGGTTGTCGGGCGTGTTCCAATGCGAGGGATGCCGGAAGAAGGCCGACCTGGCCCAGCGCAAGGAGCCACCCAGGAAGAGGCCCAAGGTCTGCGCCAAGTGCGGCAGGGACGTCGCCGCCGAGATCGGCGAAAACCGGCAGGGCGATTACGTGTGCGCCCGCTGCCAGGAGGATCCGCTGCAAATCCTCAAGGCCATGCTCGAAAAAGCCAAGGCGGGCGGGTGCGAGGGGGATGCGATCCGGGGCTATACCATTGAGCGGGAGCTGGGCCGCGGTGGGATGGGGGCCGTGTATCTGGCGCGTCACGATCGTTCCGGCGAGCGCGTCGCGCTGAAAGTGATGCTGCCGAAGGTAGCGGTCGATGAGCGGGCCAAGGAATCCTTCCAGCGCGAGGTCGGCAATACCAAGGCGCTCAAGCATCGAAATATCGTCGAGTTCCGGGATTCGGGGTGTTCGAATGGGACCTTCTTTTTCACCCTCGAGTATTGCCCCAGGGGCAGCGTGGACAAAGTGATGGCGCAGCAAAACGGCAAGCTTTCGGTTGAGGAAAGCATTCTCATCCTCTTCGATGTGCTGGCCGGGCTGGAGTATGCCCACCACGCCCGGATTCCGAACCTGAAGCTGAAGGATGGCAAATATGTTGAAGGCCATGGATTCGTCCACCGCGATCTCAGCCCGCACAACATCCTGCTGAGTGAAATTCGGGGCGTGAGCGTGGCCAAGGTTTCCGATTACGGGCTGGGCAAGGCGTTCGACACGGCGGGCTTGAGCGGCCATACACGGACAGGGGCCACGGCGGGCAAACCGTGGTTCATGCCCCGCCAGCAAGTGGTCAACTTCAAGTATTCCAAGCCGGAAGTCGATGTTTGGGCCGCCGCGGCCTGCCTCTACCACATGCTCACCGGAGCGACCCCGCGAAATTTTAGTGGGAAGAAGGATGTCTGGCAAACGGTTCTGGAAACGGCGCCAGTGCCCATCCGGCAACGCGATCCGAGCATCCCGAAACGCCTGGCGGAAATGATCGACAGCGCGCTGGTTGATGACCCGGCAATCACATTCAAAACTGCCGCGGAACTGAAGAAGGCGTTGCAGGCGGCGTTATGAAACTGGCCGTCCAGCATGCCGGGTTGACAGATCGAGGGCGTGTTCGCCAGGAGAACGAAGACAACTGGGTGACTGATGTCGAGGAGGGCTTGTTCATCGTGGCGGATGGGATGGGCGGGGAATCCGTGGGCGCGCTGGCCTCGAAGATCGTGGTAGCGACACTGCCGGGATTAGTGCGGCAGCAGTTTGCCGGGATGAACGAACTCCCCTTAAACAGAGCTGGGCGCTGGATGAGGAAGTCCTTGGCGAAGCTCAGCACGCAGCTTCGTCAGCAGACGCAAGACGAGCCGGGTCTGGCGGGCATGGGATCAACAGTCGTCTGCGCGTTGGTGCGGGGTGCGAAGGTGCTCGTGGCTCACCTGGGCGACAGCCGGGTCTATCGCCTCCGTTCGGGCCGGCTAGAGCAGCTCACGAAAGATCATAGCCTTGTTCGATTGCTGCTTGATGCCGACGAAATCACGCCAGAAGAAGCTGCCACCCACCCTGCCCGCGGACGCCTGACGCGCAACGTAGGGATGGAAGGGCAGCCTCTGCCGCAGACGCGCCTTTTGAACCTCAAACCCGGTGACATGCTCCTGCTTTGCACGGACGGCCTGACTGGGATGGTGGACGATCAGAAAATCCAATCCATCCTGAACGAACCCGCGCCGATGGAGCTAAAATGCCAGCGGCTTGTTGATGCGGCCAACCAAGCGGGTGGTGAGGACAACGTTACCGTTCTGCTGCTGTCGGTGATGGGCGGAGAAAAGAAACCGGATACCAATCCTCGCCACGCAGAACCCGCCGGCGGTTCGGGTAGCCACTCGGAGGACGGCAAGAGAAAAGCGCGCATAAAATCGACATGAAAACCTGGTGGAGCTAAATCTTTGGCAAAGATAAGCCGCCGGCGGTCCCGGACGAAGACAAAGCTGAATATTCGTATCTGGGAAATCGATTGGGAGTTCACTGTGGGACGACGAGATGAATTGATTGATCAATTGAAGGCACCGTCTAAAGCCTTGCTTATGATTCTTGGAAAGGCCTGCGCATGCTGAGCGAAGCAGAAAAATAAATATCATGAAAATATCTGTTTCGAGTGATTTGGTCTGGAAAATAGCCATTCGGGAAGCTGCTACCGGCGAGTTCAAGGAAATCGAGCCGGACCATTTCTGCCTGGCCGTGCTGAAGTTCGCGGAGCTCTCCGCCAAGGGGGTCGAGGAGGCGGGTGCGGAGGCTGAACTTTCCCAACACATCGCCGGAGATGCGCAGTTGGTTCGGGAAGGGCTTCAGAAATGTGGCATCGAAAGCACGGGTGCACGCCGCAAATTGCGCAGGCAACTAGGAAAAGGTGATACACCCCACATCGGCGTAACGATCCACCGTTCCGCGTCTAGTCGGGCGTTGTTCGAGTCAGCGGCCAGGTTGGCGTCTGAATCCGGCAGCGCCGTCACACCCCTGCATCTTCTGACGGCACTCGTGGAGGCCCCCACGCCAGCAATAGAGCAAGCCGTTCTAGGAAAGGCTCCCGAGCCACCTTCCCCCACCGCCCTCCCGCTTCTGGATAAGCACGATCGGGATTTGGTAAAACGCTTGGCAGAAGAAAAGATCCAGGTCAAACCGGGCATCGCGGCCCAGAGCAAGGCGCTGCTGCAGGCTTTGGAGCAAAAGAACCGGAAGAGTATTCTGCTGGTCAGCCACAGCGACGATCGCGTCGCAGACCTCGCTGCCGCGCTGGCTGGTGCTATCGCCGCAAAGGGTGCGCCGGATGGATTGAAAGGGAGGCGATTGATGGATATTTCCGAAAATAGCCGCCACCACTCGCCCAAGGGGAAGCGACAATCTTCCGAGGAGAAAAAAGCCGAATTGGAGCGCCTGCGGCCATTGCTGGCGGAAGCAGCCTCCCATCAGGAAGTCATCCTGCTGGTCCCGGCCATGGAGGCTGACTCAAAGGAAGAGCGTGGAGACCGCTGGGCTGGCCTGCTCCGGGAAACACTGGCGCAGGGAAAGGTGCAATTTATCTGCCGCGTGGCCCCTTCGGTGTTCACGGAAAACCTCCAAAAAGATGCAGTCTGGAAGCGGAAGTCCCAGGCGATCTGGCTGGAAAGCATCGCTCAAGCCAGCACGCCGCGCGAACTGTGATTCTCCCATGAGTGCCTGACGCAAATCACCACTTCCTAACAATTATCTTCAACTATGTTCACCGACAAAGCGCAGGCCATGATTGATCTGGCCAAGGATTTTGCCCAGACTGCCGGCGCGAAGGAACTGGATATTGCGTCGATGGCGCTGGCCATGATCCGCCAGGCCGAGGGGGCAATCCTCCTGGCGGCATGCCTGGAGATGACTCCCGAGAAGGTACGCGCGGCAATCGCTGATGCCGGTGAACCTTCACGCTGTCGCGGGAAGCTGCCCGTGGCAGAAAAAGTCCGAACCCTACTCCGGACTGCGAAGGAATTGGCTCAGGAGGTACCGGATCGCTCGCATCCGGGATCGGTCGATCTGCGGCATCTGGCCTGTGCCATGGCGATGTCGCGGGAAATCTGCACGATGTTGAATGCCTCGCCGCTTCCGAAGGAAGATGCCATTGCGAGACTCAACACATGGTGCATCGACGAAGCCGTGAATCCCCGCCTCGAGGCGTTGAGCGAAAGGCTGTGGACCCTGCGCGCGGAACTGTCGGTGAAGGTGTTTGGACAGGATCATGCGGTGGAGGCGTTTGTGGAAGGCTTGTTCAATGCGGAGGTCGTGGCTGCATCGGACATCGAGCGCCAGGCCCCGCAGGCCGTGTTCGTGTTTGCCGGGCCGCCAGGCGTCGGCAAGACTTTCTGGCCGAATTGGGAGCCGCCCGTCTTGACCGCCCGTTCAAGCGTCTTGACATGAGCGCTTACGCCGACCATCAGGCGCAGAGCGCGCTGGTCGGCTGGGAGGAGAGCTACAAGGGAGCACAGCCCGGCCTTCTCACCGGATTCGTGGAGAAGAACCCGAACGCGGTGCTGCTCTTCGACGAGATCGAGCAGGCCCACCTGAACACGATCCAACTCTTTCTGCAGATTCTCGATGTCGGTCGCCTGGAAGACAAATTTCTCAAACGCGAGATCAGCTTTACGGGCACCACGATTATTTTCACGACCAACGCGGGCCGGAAACTCTACGAGCAGTCCAACGGCGGCGGAGTGCGGAGCTCCAACGCCTCTTTCCACCGGAAAACCATCCTGGACGCTCTGGAGAACGAAACCTATCCCCGGACGAATCGACCGTTTTTCCCACCGGCCCTCTGCTCGCGAATGGCTACGGGTTACCCGGTGCTTTTCAATCATTTGCGGGTCAATGAGCTGGAGCGAGTCGTGCAGGCCGAATTGAGTCGGGTGGCGGGGTTGTTGGAACGGCAATATCGCAAGGAAGTTAAGTTTCACGAACTGTTGCCGATGTGTCTCGTCCTTCGGGAAGGTGCGCGGGCGGATGCCCGCACACTACGCTCCCAGGCCGAGACGTTCCTCAAGACCGAGCTGTTCAAGTTTTGCCAGTTGCTCAACACGGATCGGCTCGAAGAGGTGTGGGATAAGGTGGACAGCCTGCGGCTGGAGTTGGGCGAGCCCACGGAATGCCTCCAACCTGATGTCCGCTCGCTCTTTGAGGCTACTGGCCGGCCACGAGTGCTGCTGATGGCGGGTGACGACCTGGCCGATCTCTACCGGGAATCGCTACCGGAACTGGATTGGCGAGCGGCCTCGACCTCGCCGGATGCGTTGCAAGTGCTGGCGGACGAGGAAATCGACATGGTCTTGCTGGATCTCTCGCTTGATCGCGAAATCGGTGATGCCTCACAAACGATCCGGCAGTTCGACCGGCTTCCCGCCGCTGCCCGCAGTCTGGACCAAGGGCGGGAGATCTTGCGCAAGATTCGGGAGCGGCTGCCCGGGATGCCCGTTTACCTGTTGGCATTGGCCGAATCGGATGACTCCACTGATGGCGCACTCGGCGATGAGATGTTCCTGGCCTGTGTGCAGGCCGGAGGCGCGCGCGGAGTCATCACAAGCCGCTTCATCGATGGCATGGTGAGAGGCTGGCAGAAGCAGCGCGACGAATTCAGGTCGCGTTTGCTGCAAGCCGCACGGCGGCTGTACCGGGAGAAAGCCGCCACTCGCCTGGCGCAGCAACGGAAAGTCCTCGGCTTCGACACCGTGCCCCATGTAGACGCAACCGGCCGCCGGATCAGCATCCGGCTGCGCAATCTCCATCTTACCCGCGCCATCGCTGCGGCGGATGCTGGCGAGCTTTTGGACGAAGTAGAGCGGCCATCCACCTGCTTCGACGAAGTGATCGGCGCCGACACGGCCAAAAACGAGTTGAAGTTCTTTATCGACTGCCTGAAAAATCCTCGCCGTTTGGCGGCGCTTGGACTCAAGCCGCCCAAAGGCTTGTTGTTGCACGGGCCGCCCGGCACTGGAAAGACGATGCTGGCTCGCGCCATGGCGAGCGAGTCCGATGCAGCCTTCCTCCCTGTTTCCGCGACGAACTTCGTCACCATCTGGCAAGGAAGCGGCCCGCAGAATATCCGTGCGCTGTTTGAGCGTGCCCGCCGGTACGCGCCGGCGATCATTTTCATAGACGAGATCGATGCCATCGGACGGGTGCGGGTCGGAACGGGTGGCGCGGGACACGGGGAAGAGATGGCGCTCAATGCGCTGCTCAGCGAAATGGATGGGTTTACCGGGGCCGCACCGGATCGCCCCGTGTTTGTTTTGGCCGCCACAAACTTCAAGCCCGAGGTGGAAGACCAGGAGGCGCCGGAGCGCTCCGCGCGCGCCTTGGATCCGGCGCTGGTGAGGCGCTTTTCGCGGGCAGTCCTGGTGGACCTACCCGACGCGGCCGCCCGTCGAAAGTATCTCAATCTTCGGCTCGGCGAAGCTCGGGGAGCGAAACTTTCAGAGGAAGCGATCTCGTTGCTCGCGGAAAAATCGGTCGGGATAAGCGTGGCCAACCTGGAGCAGGTGATTGAAGCAGCCTGCCGGAGCGCGCTTAAAAAAGGGGTCGGTTTAAGCGATGATTTGTTGCTTGAAGCATTGGACACGGCCCGCGATGGCGAAGCCAAGGAGTGGTCTCCGGAGTTCTTAGCGAGCACGGCCCGCCATGAGGCCGGCCACACGGTTCTGTATTGGCTTTCGGGCTGGTGGTCGCCGGAGGTGTCCATCGTCGCCCGCGCGGATTACGGAGGCGGCATGAGACGCGGCGAAGAAGAGATGAAACGTGAAAACCTCACCCGCGAAGAACTGTTCGCCCGTATCCGCACTCTGCTTGGCGGACGCGCTGCGGAGATCCTCTACTACGGCAGGGAAAAGGGACTTACCACCGGAGCGTCCGGCGATCTGGAACAGGCCACGCGCACGGCCCGGGAGATGATCTGCCGATACGGAATGAACGACGAGTTTGGCCCGTGGTCCGCGCCGGAATTGTTCAAATCCGCTGAAGCCGTAAGCAGCCCCCTTTATCAGCGTGTCAGCGAAGTGGCGGGGACCGTTTTGAAGCAGGAAATGGAAAACACTCTCAAGCTCCTTCAAGACAACCGCAAGCACCTCGACGTGGTGTCCCAGGCGCTCTTGGAAAAAAACCGGCTTTATCGAAAAGACCTGGAAGATTTGCTTCCGCCATTAAATCCAGCCGGCAGAAAAATATCTCCATGCGGCCCGCAGAATATGGCGGGAAAGCCGTAGCTTATTGTTAAGCCTGGAGACAACGACGTTGTTCAGGCAAGAAAGGAACTTCTCTGGAAAGTGAGAGACAGCGAGAAGGAACTAACCAAATCGGTTGGACCTGAGGCGTCTGTTTGAATCACTCATAGTCGGATGGAAGATGACTTCTCAAAAGTATTCGGCGGCGGAAAAGGTGGAGAGCACCCACTCAGCGAGCCGTCACCTGGTTCCGTAGTGCAGAGCGACAGCTGGGAGAATGGTAAACTTCTACTCAATGAATATTTGATCGAAGGCGAGATTGGCGAAGGCGGCATGGGAAAGGTCTATTTGGCCAGAAGCCGTTCGGCTGATCACCAATTCGCGGTCAAGCGCACCAAGGTTCTGGACGAGGTCAGCCGGCGAAATTTCCAGACCGAGTTGCAGCTTTGGATCGAACTTCCGGAATACCCGCATTTGGTCGCCTGCCGGTTTTTCCGGACGATCAGGGAGGAAATTGCGATCTTCGCCCAATACATCGAAGGAGGATCGCTGGCGGATTGGATCCGCGACAGGAAGTTGACCAGCCTGCCTCAGATACTTGATGTAGCGATCCAGAGTGCCTGGGGTTTACACGTCTTGCATGAAATGGAATTGATCCACCGGGACATTAAGCCGGCCAATGTGCTCATGACCAGTGACGGGTTGGCAAAAGTAACGGACTTTGGCCTGGCGGCTGCGCGGGTTTCAGCAGGGGAAAAGCCGTCTGATTTCGGTAAGAGCAACTTCGTAAGCTACGGGGGGCGAACTCCAGCCTACTGCTCGCCCGAGCAAGCGGATGGCAGGACTCTGACCAGACAATCGGACATTTGGTCATGGGCTGTCTCGGTACTTCAGATGTTCACGGGAGAAGCCTCTTGGGTGGCGGGACAGGCGGCAAACCTGGCATTGGAAGAATACTGGTCGAATGCACGGGAGATCAGTCTTGAGAACGGCATCTCGCCGATGACCCGACCGATTGCGGGAATCCTGAGGAAATGCTTTCGCTACGATCCAGGGGAGCGATGGTCGAACCTCGCGGATGTGGCGGAGGAATTAAAGAAGGTTTATCGAGAGACGACCGGGCGGGTTTACTCGCGGCCAATGCCGCCGCTTCCCGAGTCCTGCGACCGTGCAAAAGCCAAAGATGGAGGAGCGATCGAGTTGGAAGCGGATTCCTCAGCGGGAAACCTTTGGTTACGCATGGCCTGTCAGGCGGCAGGACGGAGCTGTCCGGATCGAGATTCCCGGCGCGCCCAGCGATCCATCTCGCCAAGAGTTCGGGCGATTTCCGAGTTGGCTTTCTATGATGAAGCACAACGTATCCTGCTGAGCCTGGTGAAAGGTGGTCGTAAGGACCTCGAACTGCGGCTGGCTGATCTTTACCTTGAAAAGGCTGGAGTGCACTGGCAAGTCGAGGACTTTTCCGCAGGATTAAATTGCTTTGATTCCGCTATCGAAATTTTAAGAAAAGCGATGGCATCTCAAAGTAGCCACCGTAACGCGCTACGCCTCGCAACCGCTCTCTCGGCCGAAGCCAGTTCGCTTTCGTTGGTTGGCGAAATTCGGGCCACGGCATTCCTGGCTGACGAAGCGATTGATATTTTGGAGTCTCTCATTGGAGACAAAGACGATCCTAGCTTGAAGCGACGACTAGCGGGTGCCTGCCATACCAGGGCCAACGCCGCCTTCGAGATCGCTGACTATGATACAGCGCTCGAGTTTTACAACCGTGAAATCGACCTCTACGAAAGCCTGGCAGATACCATCGGGGAAGAGCACTCCTCCCGGCTGTTGGCCGAGTGTTACATGCACAAAGCAAACACCATATGGGCAAGCGGCAATCCAAAGGGGGCGTTAGTCTGGCACGAAAAAGCCATTGCTATTTGGGATCGACTGGTCAGGGCTGGCCATGACGAGCTATCGAGAAACCTTGCCAAAGCGTGCTATAACAAAGCAATCACCCTCAGGAGCGCCGGAGATATTAGATCTGCTCTGGAGTGGCATGACCGCTCTGTGCAAAACTACGAGCGGCTTGTCCACCAGCAAGGACAGTGGCGAATCGCCAACGAACTGGCAAACGTCTATATCGCGCGAGCCAATGCGATGTGTGATACGAGCCAAAGCGCAGAATCCCTGGCGTGGTATGAAAAGGCAATTGACATCTACGACACTTTGGCAAACCAACAAGGCCGGCAGGAATTCTCTGGCGACCTGGCTCGGGTGCGAGCGCTCTACGCATCAACGCTTTCTCATTTAGGGGAACATGACCGAGCGTTGATGGAAGCGGAGCGAGCCATTCCCGTTTTGGAAAGAGAAGTAGCTCGCACGGGTCGTTCTGATCTCAAGAGCTCCTTACGACGAATTCGAAATATCATTCAGAAATAATTAATGACTAAATCCCGTCTCCACTTTGCCACCAAGCGTTTCGGTTTCACAAAGAAACGCTAATACGCTATCGGTGACGTTTAGACGGCAGCGTAGCATAGGCTTCCAGCCTGTCTGAGCGCGCGTTCGCGCCAGGTGGATCCGCCCATGCAACGAAGAAGACAAGCAGGATGCTGATGCTACTTCGCGGCGCGCCCTGTCGCGTGATACCGCGCCCGGCAGCGTAGCATAGGCTTCCAGCCTGTCTCTGAGCGTGCGTTCGCGCCAGGTGGATCCGCCCATGCAACGAAGAAGACAAGCAGGAAGCTGGTATGCTCTTCGCGGCGCGCCCTGTCGCGTGATACCGCGCCCGGCAGCGTAGCATAGGCTTCCAGCCTGTCTGAGCGCGCGTTCGCGCCAGGTGGATCCGCCCATGCAACGAAGAAGACCAGCAGGAAGCTGATGCTACTTCGCGGCGCGCCCTGTCGCGTGATACGGCGCCCGGCAGCGTAGCATAGCATAGGCTTCCAGCCTGTCTCTGAGCGTGCGTTCGCGCCAGGTGGATCCGCCCATGCAACGAAGAAGACAAGCAGGATGCTGATGCTACTTCGCGGCGCGCCCGGTCGCGTGATACCGCGCCCGGCAGTGTAGCATAGGCTTCCAGCCTGTCTCTGAGCGTGCGTTCGCGCCAGGCGGATCCGCCCATGCAACGAAGAAGACAAGCAGGATGCTTATGCTACTTCGCGGCGCCCTGTCGCGTGATACCGCGCCCGGCAGCGTAGCATAGGCTTCCAGCCTGTCTGAGCGCGCGTTCGCGCCAGGCGGATCCGCCCGTGCAACGAAGAAGACAAGCAGGATGCTGGGTATGCGTGTAGCTAACCGCACCTAGTCGGTCGGGAGGCTTTTATGGTGGACTTCTCGCCATGAACGAAAACCATGAAGTTGGAGCTCGGAAACGACGAAGCAGCGAGGAAGTCAAGCGACTGGTCGTTGAGTTCGAGGCGAGCGGACTACGGGGAAACGAATTTTGTCGGACTCGAGGGATGGCGCTGAGCACGTTGCGGCGGCATCTGAAAAACCATGGCTCGGGCAAAGCTAGGGTAAAAGCGGGTTGCCGATTGGCGGCCGTGGAGTTGCCCAGACCGGAACGGGATAAGAATCCTGGAACGGCCTGTGCCTTGGAAGTGGTTCTATCCGGTGGTCGGCGGATCGAAGTGCGGCGGGAATTTGATTCAACCACTTTGGGTCGAGTGGTTAAAGTGCTGGAGGCACTTTAAGCCGTGTTCGGACTGGGACCAGCCACTCGGATTTACTTGGCCGTCGGATCGACCGATATGCGCAAGGGCTATGAGGGGCTCTACGGTTTGGTGCGAGATCAACTTGGGCTCGACCCGTTGAGCGGACACCTTTGCCTTTTCTGTAACAAAGGGCGCAACCGATTGAAGGTTTTGTTTTGGGACGGCAGTGGTTTGTGGATTTGCGCGAAACGATTAGAAAAGGGACGTTTCAGCTGGCCTTTGCAGTGTAGCGAGCAAGGCCGTGTCAGGTTAAGTCATGAGGAGCTTGCCCTTTTGTTAGGCGGGATCGAACTCTGTCGGACACGGCGGAAAAATTGGTATCGAAAAGAAGAATTAATGAGCCAGAAAGTGGAAGAAAAAGCTGGTGTTTAACACTATTTTTGTTAGTTATTAGTTCTTTAAAAGCGAGTTCCATCCCACTTCCAGAGCTTGACCCAGCGATCATTGAGCAGCTCAAAGCGAGTGTCTCGCAACCCCTTTTCGAAAAGATCGATCTGTCTTTACGTCTGAGCCACGAACGGCTGCACCAGCTGGAAACAGAGAATCGGATTTTGCGTGAACTTCGTCGCTTAGATCTGCTGGAGAAATATGGTCCGGCAGGAGAGAACTTTCCGACGAGCAACTGGAATTATTGGAGCGCGAGCCCGGAGTCAGCAGCGCGGAAGTCGAGGCCGAGAGTGAACGAGCGCAATTAAAGTTATCCCTCAAACAGCCCAGGAAGCATCCTGGCCGTCAGGAATTGCCGGCGCACTTGCCGCGCATCGAAAAGATCATGGCTTGCACCCCTGAACAATGTGTCTGCGGCAACTGCGGTAAACAAACCAGTGTGATCGGTTACGAGAAGAGCGAGCAGCTCGACGTGAAACCGGCCGAATACTTCGTGGTGGTGACCAAGCGCGAAAAGCGTGCCTGCAAAGACTGTGAAGAACAAGGCGTTGAATGCGCGCCGGTGCCAGCCCGGATCATCGAGAAAGGCTTGGCCAGTGATCGGGTAGTAATCGATACGGTAGTCAGCAAATATGCAGACCACGTGCCGCTGTACAGACAAAGCGCGATCCTAGAACGGGAGACCGGAATCGAGCTGTCCCGAGCGACTCTGGATGGCTGGGTGATGCGGGTGGGCGAAGTTGCTGCGGCCGATCAGCGCAGCGATGGGCCAGGAATTATTGAGCGGTTCCTATATCCAAGCTGATGAAACCACCGTGGGGGTGCAGATGCACGATGGTCGGGGCAAAAACCACCAAGCTTACCTCTGGCAATACAGCCGGCCGGGGGGACCGGTGGTCTTCGACTTTCGGATGGGCCGGGAACGAGAAGGTCCCAAACGGTTCCTGGGTAACTTCGAGGGCATCCTGCAAAGTGACGGTTACGGCGCTTACGATCATATCGGTGGGCAAGAATCGTGCACGCCGCATGCTGGGCACATTATCTGGAGAGCGTTTTTATTTGGAATGAAGGCCGAGGTAGCAGACTTGGCCCTCTAGAGTTGGCTGCGGTGGTCTCCAGATAAAACGATGTTGTTCAAAGGGACTGGAGAAACGACAGCAGGTCAGCCTTTGGCTTCCAAGGCTTGGTTCGTGCGGGTTCGATCTCGGAATGCTTCCAAAAAGTATCAAGCGCATCTCGCTTCATTTGCAGATTAGTGGCAACGTACCGTCCGGTGGTGGACACACTCGCATGGCCGAGATAGTCGCGAATGACGGTGATGTCGGTGCCTGATTGGAGAAGCGCCACAGCACAACTGTGGCGCAGCACATGAGGTGTAATCCGCTTTCGCGCAAGCGCGGGGCGATCCTGAGCCGCAGCTGCCGCATGTTTTTGCAGGATCCAGGCAATGCCATCGCGAGTCAGCGGCTGACTGTGGCGGTTGACGAAGACGTGATGTTGGTCGCTCGCCGCGCCCATGCCTCGCAATCGATGTAGCGCATCCGTCGTCTCGCGCCACAAGGGCAAGAGACGTTCCTTCTTGCCCTTGGCGTGGATTGCGAACTGCACACGATACAGAGGATTCAAAACAGTATTTTCGACTAATCCACCCTTTTCATCCTTGGTGTGGCCGGCGATTTGAGCTTGTGGATTGCCGCAAGTGCTGGGGCGAGTGGAGGGTCTATTACTACAACGAGAATGAGCAACTGGCTTATTTTCCAGCTACTTGGACCGATGCCGGTCAAACCGATCCGTTCGTCACCGTCGCTAAAGGGCGAGCGGTGAGTCGATTCGAAGACCTCCTACGTTTGGACAAATTAATCGAAGATCTAAAGCAAAACGCTGTAAAGGAAATTAGGCCGAATGTGTAAGGTAAAATACACCGCGGATCGAATATTGCGCTGCGGGATAGTCGATAGTTAATGCTCTTACATGCACTTTATTCCTATGCAAACTGGTAAAAGTTTCTTGCAAATCAAATCGGCATGTCCGATTATCGGTGTAATTTAATTTACACTCTTTAGCTCTGTGCCATCCAACCCAAAAAAAATTGAGACCTTGCGCTCCTCCGGCGTTCTCAATCGCCACCCGGAAGAAGTCCGCAATCCATTGTTTACCGAGAACGAGTTCTTCGATCCCCACGATCTGGTTCAGCTCAAATATGAGACGATTCGGGCGGTGGAGGTCGACGGCCAACCGATCGCTCAAGCAGCCCTGGATTCCGGTCTCTCTCGGCCCACTATCTATGAGGCTCGAGGAAACTTCCGCCAAGAAGGCATCCAGGGTCTTCTTCCGGAAAAACGCGGTCCGAAAAAGCCGCGCAAGCTCAAGCCCGAAGTTCTCCGCTATCTCCAGGAGCTTGTTGGCTCGGAGCCAGATCTTAAAGCCGTTGTACTGGTCCAACGAGTGCGAAGACGCTTCGGCATCGTGCTCCATCCACGCACTGTGGAAAAAGCAGTGCAAAAAAAAGGGCGCCAGACACCGTGAAAAGTCCGCCCACTTTCCAAGAAGAAGCGCACTGTTGGACGCACCGCTACGAACAGTTGCGTGAGCAAGTTCTGGCCGGGGAAAGCTTGATTGTCACAGAGCGCTGGGGATTGACTTTGCTGATCAGACAAGGCTTGGCCGCCTGGATGCGAGCCTGGCGTGATCCGCTCTTTCGTCCTGCGGCGGCAACGCTCTCAGCAGAAGCGCTGCCAATGATGAATCTGAGAGAGTCCTGGCACCAGGAAGCAACCCGACTTCTGGTCAATATGGCCTTAAATCAACTAAGCCCCAGCGCCTTCAACACATGAGTATTAACGCCCTGAACTCCAATGGGAAAGTCACCGCCGGCCATTTGAAAAAGACGGCCTATCTTTACATTCGGCAGTCGACACTGCGCCAGGTGTTTGAAAATACCGAGAGCACCCAGCGTCAGTATGGCTTGCGTCAACGGGCCGTCGCGCTTGGTTGGCCGGCCGAGCGTATTGAGATCATCGATTGCGACCAGGGTCAATCGGGGGCTACGACAACCGAGCGCGAGGGCTTCCAGAAGCTGGTGGCCGAGGTGGGTTTGGGCAAGGCGGGTATTGTCATGGGCTTGGAAGTCTCGCGCCTGGCCCGCAACTGTGCCGATTGGCACCGCTTGCTGGAGATCTGCGCCTTAAGCGGCACCTTGATCCTCGATGAAGACGGACTCTATGATCCCGCCCATTTTAACGATCGGCTTCTGCTCGGGCTCAAAGGCACGATGAGCGAAGCCGAACTGCATGTGCTCAAAGCGCGGCTGCGCGGGGGGATTTTGAGCAAGGCTCAGCGCGGTGAATTGCGAATCCCGCTTGCCGGCGGGCCTGGTGTATGATGCGGCCGATCGCGTCGTGCTGGATCCCGATAAACAGGTGCAGCATACCCTGAGACATTTTTTTGAAACGTTCCGTCGGACCGGCGCGGCTTGGGCCACGGTGCAGGCCTTTGGCAAAGAAGGCCTAAAATTCCCCCGACATGGGCAAGCGGGTTCCGGCCAACTGAGCTGGCAAACTCTCTGCCACAGCGTTGCGCTGGCTACGTTGCACAATCCGCGTTACGCAGGGGCGTTCTGTTTTGGAAAAACTCATTCCTGGAAAAATTCCCATGGCCATCGGCAGATAGAGCGTGTGCCATGCGAGCAGTGGCCCATTCTGATCAAGGACGTCCATCCCGGTTATATAAGTTGGGAGGAGTTTGCGGAGAATCAGCAGCGCTTAAAGCACAACCAACAGGCACGTGCCATCGAGCGGCAAAGCGGCCCGCCACGAGAAGGTCCGGCCTTGCTTCAAGGACTTGCCATTTGCGGCAAGTGCGGCCGTCGGATGACGCCGCGTTACCATCAACGCGGCGAGCGCTTGAGTCCGACCTATGTTTGCCAATGGCAGGCAGTAGAACACTGTCGCCCCCTCTGTCAGAATATTCCCGGTGCAACGGTCGACGATGCGCTTTCGGCACTGATTGTTCAAAGCGTCAGCCCGCTGGCTTTGGAAGTAGCCATCAACGTCCAGGAGGAACTCCAAAAGCGCTTGGCTGAGTCCGACCGGTTGCGTCGTCAGTACGTCGAGCGGGCACACTATGAGGCCGAGCAGGCGCGCATCCGTTATATGCGCGTGGATCCCTTGAACCGTCTGGTGGCCGACACACTGGAAGGACTCTGGAATGATAAGCTTCGGCAACTGGAGCAAGCGCGTGAGGATTACGAAAAACAACGCGAAAGTGGCGCACGGTCAATCACCCAGGAGCAGAAGACACGCATCCTGGCTTTAGCGGAAGACTTCCCCCGACTGTGGAACGATCCCCTCACGAGCGACCGCGACCGCAAGCGCATGGCTCGATTAATATTGGAAGACGTTACCTTATTGAGAGACGACTCCGCCATCAGCGTGCAAGTCCGTTTCAAGGGCGGCGCCACCAAAGTCCTAAAGCTGCCGCTGCCGCCCGCCTCTTGGCAACTGCGCACGACCAAAGCGGAGATCATTGCCGAAATCGATCGTTTGACGGAGCGATGCACCGACTCCGAGGTGGCCGCCGAACTCAATAAAAAGGGTTGGCGTTCTTCGGAAAATCTATCCTTCAGTGCAGGAATCATTACCAGCTTACGCGCCAATCACAAACTGCTAAGCCGAACCGAGCGTTTGCGTGCAAAGGGGTTTTTAAAAGCCAGCGAAATCGCTCAACTGATCGACAGCAAACCTCCACTGGTGGATTATTGGCGGGAACAAGGATTACTGAAAGGAATCCGCTTGAACGACAGAGAATCAGTATCTCTACGAAAATCCCGATGCAGATGTCCTTCAAGAGATTAAAAAACGTCGCATGAGATTCAAATTAACCAACCACTTATCCTAGAAAATACATATGAGGCGCAGTATGAAACCTACTCCTTGCCGAACAGGCGTACCTGTCGTGGCGGGACCAACTGGAGATGGCTCCATCGGACGGACGTGGCCTCGCTGAGGCGAGCGCCGCAGTTGTAGAGAAACAAGAGCAGCGTGTAATCGCGCCATCCATCAGCGGTCCGTCTGTTTGGTTTGGCGAGAATGCCGCGCACGTCGTCGGCTTCGAGGTAGGTCGCCGGAAGCTGCCGCGCCCTCTTGGCCGGAATCGCCAGTACTCGCGTGTACTGCAACGAGTGGGTCAGATCATGACGGACGAGGTGCTTGAAAAAGCTGCGGAGGGCCGCACGCCTGCAATTGCGCGTGGTGGCAGAGTTCGACCGGTTGGTCTCGATATGATCAAGGAAAGCTGTAATCGCTTCGGCGTCCAAATCTGCAACGTCTAGGGATGCGACATCGCGACGGCAGTGTTGCGCGGTGAACTCAAAGAGCAGCTTGAGCGAATCCCGGTAGGCGCGGATGGTATGCACGCTGGCTCCGCGCTGCCGTGGGAGATACCCGGTGAAGAAAGACTCGACGAGCGCGAACAGCGCCTGAGATGGAGGCTTGTTCATGGAGTCTGACTTGCCCCGCGTAAGTGCTGTGCAAACCTGGTGCTGGCAAGTTCCAGTAGATGCGGCGTCGCCTTCAGGTAGACCTCGGTGCCAATGATGTTCAAATGGCCGAGGTAGGCGGACAGCAAAGGCAACTTGGTGTGAATATCGACGCCCTCGTTGGCCCAAGCCGTGAGACGATGAACGGCAAAGGCGTGGCGAAACTCGTAAGGACGCGCACCGGCACGGCCTGTGGCAGGCTTGAGGCCCAACTGACGCAACAATCGGCGGATCGCCTCGGAGGCCGATCTGACCGTGAGCCCCGAGGCATCGCGACGAAGAAAGAATGCCTCTGGATCAGGCCGGCCAAGATCGCGCACCAGCCGTTGTCTCTGGGCAACGTAGATACGGAGTTCGGCGACGAGGTCGGAGCGAATGACGACGAGTCGCGAACGGCCTTTGCTGCACCGGATCATCAGAGTGCCGCGGTCGAGACTGACATCAGTGGTGTGAAGTCGGGCCGCCTCTTCCAATCTTAAGCCGGTACAGTAGAGCACCAAAATGAAGGGGCGCAGCATCCCGGCCCAGATAAAGTGGCCATGGTGACGTGAAGCCAAAGCGAGTACCTGACGCACTTCGTCGTGGCTGAAGATGTACGGCTGAAAGATCGACTCCTTGATCGGAGCCAGCGCGTGCTCCGGCACGTACCCCGACGGATCGTAGCGTCGGCGGTAAAGACAAAGCTGACGCACGACGCCAAACTCATTGGCCACAGTCACGGCCTTGCATCCAGCGCGGCGCGCGCACCATTGCCTCACCACATCGTCGAGTTCGATCTGGCCGTTGCCCCAACGCTGAACAACAAAGCGCAAAAAGGAGTCGAGGACATGTTCGCCGCGCTGGTAGGTGATGCCCATCGAGCGCTTGAAGCGAAGGAACTCCTTTGCGTCTCGGGCC
>CAWBKA010000047.1:0-44604 GCA_963789065.1 uncultured Verrucomicrobiae bacterium
CCTGCTGCTAAGTCAGGGTTACGCCACCAAAGGAAGCTGGTGGAGGCCTCGAGCCTTTAGCCAACTGCGGGCGTCATCCCGGAGTGGATTGGCCAGGAGCTGGCGCTGTGGCAAATCAATCTGTTGTTGCTGGATCAACAGGTGAGCGCGCTCAAAACCGAACTGGCCCAAAGTCTACAAGGACCACGGCCAAGGGGCGCGGGAGCGCTGAGTCTGACCCAACTAGATCGGGAGGTCTTTGACTATGACCGATTTTCCAAATCCGCGCAGCGTTGGGTGTTTTGGTGGACTCTGTCCCAGTGAGCATTCCACTGGAGATCGTTCGAAGCAGCGTCTGGGTTCCATCACCAAAGTTGGGGTTCCTCGAATTCGGGTGCTGCTGGTCGAGATGGCTTGGCGGTTGGTGAGGTTCCAGCCTGAGTATAAACCGATCCAGAAAATGGTACCCGGTGCTGACTGGCACCAATAAGGCGCTGAAGAAAAAGGCGATCGTGGCGGTGGCCCGCCGGCTCTTTATCGATATCTGGCGGATCCGGACTGGACGGACCACGGCCGAAGAAGTGGGCTTAGTGCTGATCAGCGACGACTAAAGACCTTTCTCCCCCCCTGGGGGGCTATTTCCTATGGGTAAACTTTTTAGGTGGTCCAGTCCCTTTCGTAGCGCTGCGCTACGACATGATCAAGGTCGAAGCCGACATAAACGGCATCCTTCCCGCAAAGGCGGGCCCCTGCCATTTATTTCGTTTCTCTCTTGATCAGTCTTCGCTCCGCGCTGAGGAGGTAACGGTATTTTGCGTTTGACAGCTCCGCGGCTCGTTCCTCGCCTGCGAACTGTCAGCCCCGCAAAAGGTTGGAAATTTTGATGAACGCCCCCTCTGCTGAGCAAACTCTGATGAATCACTAAACCAAAAGGATAAATTTCAATCGGCTTTGAAGTGGTGCGCGCCCGGAGCATCCCTTGGGTTTACACCAACTCGTTGGTAGATTGGTCGCGCTCGCTTCACTCTTTGACAGATGCGTATAAAGCATAATGCACGTTAGAGGGGCCCCAAAAGGGGGATCCCCCCCAGCTTGCGGATAGGAGGTTGAACTGTCTAAGGAGTGGAACTCCGACAGTAACTGGAGTGAAGACATTTCAATATTTAACCCGGCAAAAAGCTTCCTCACAGCGGGGCGGACTTCTTTAAAAAAAGAGTCGCCTTTGGCCTTTACACTTAAAAAGCTGAAAACCCAAAACATCCGACAAAAGCCAGGCGCGCAAAGACTCGATCTTGCCCCCTCCTCTTGAAGGAAACGCTTCTCTAAGCACAACTTTTCGAGTAATCCCCGGAATCGCGGGGGGCCAACTATGAGGCGAAAGCTCAAATCCTTGCCGGAAAAGTCGCGACTTCGTCGCATAAAATTATGAAATAATCGCTGCAACAACCATCCACGCTTGACAACCCCCATAGGAGGTTGCGCTCTCCCGCGCGACCGGCGTGGCACGTCTGAGGAGAGGATGTCGGCGTGTCGGCGTGCTCTGAGAACAAGACGCCGCTATGCGAAGGCGCCGATACTCCGCTTCGCCGACACGCCGAACGCCGAAGGCCGAACGCCGCCGCCAAACGCCGAACGCCGAACGCCAAACGCCAAACGCCAAACGCCGACACGTTCCCCCCTTCAGGAGCAGATGCGCTCAAAGTCCCGAACCTTCGTCTCACCCGGCACGAGTTGTAGGCCTTTGGGGATGCCCTTGTGCGACTGATGATAAAGATGGCTGTGGTGCCAGAGTTTGAAGCTCTCTGCATCGATCCAGTAAGTGACGAGCCAGATTTCCTCGGGCCGATCCAGCGGGCTTAAGACTTCCATGCGGACAAAGCCGGGCTGATCATCCACCAGGTGAGGACGACGGCGAAAGGCCTCCTTGACCTCGGCGGTCTTGTCATTGGCAATGACGAATTTGCTCAGAGAGACGAAGAGCGGGCGGCAAAAGCCGACTTCGGTGTGAAGACGGCCCGGATCGATCCCATGGCTCTGTGAAACGGACAACGGCTGGCGACTGGTGGTGGTGCTTCGCTCAGAATGGAGGCGGTTTCAGGTTTTTGCATAGTGGCTCATGAAGTGATCGCTGGGCTGCTCAGGGAGAACCCATCTGAGAACCGCTGGCACGGGCCAGCAAAGGACCACGACACGAAATTACGATTATATCTATTGCTGGTATAATAAAAGCAGTATTATTGGGAATTGTCGAATTTGAAGCACGAAATATATCGTCTCTGGAATTTTTCCGGCGTAGCCAAGGATTCCGGCGCAACAAACCTGCATCGCTCCTCCAGAGGGATACCAATGAGGTAAAAGGGATCCGGATTCAAAAAGGGCGGTCCTCTGCATTCGTGTCTTTTGGTTTCCTTTCGCGGTTAAAACCTCTCCTGTTCGACCTGTTCCTGCGGTAACAGATCCCAATCTGTAGGGCTTTGTGGTCGATTTGGGCTAAGGAAGAAGGAAAAAGTTGAGAAAGTGGTTGCGAATCAATTGTATTTTTTGTAATTACAATAATGGCTTTCTTGGTCTGGGCTTAGTTGCGCCGCAAACCTTTTTTCCAAGCAAGAGTTGTCGGCGTTCAGAAAAATCCGGCGATGATCACACCATCCGGGTACGCGGGAAATCTGGTTACGCGGCCCGAGGAGCCCCTCACCCAGACGAGGCTTACAGAACTATGAGCCAGTTGATCGACCTCACCGCCTGCGAGCACGAGCCGATCACCATCCCCGGTTCCATCCAGCCTCACGGTCTCCTGCTGGTCCTGCGCGGCATCGACCTCATCGTGGTACAGGTCAGCGCCAATCTACCAGCCTTTTTCGATGTGGCCCCGGTCGAAATGCTCGGCCGACCTGTGAGTCAGTGGTTCGATGAGGCATCGGTCCGCGCACTGGTCGAGGCCGCGGAAGAGGACGATCCCCCTAATCCGTTGCTCCTGGCCCGGCGAGTTGCCTCAGACGACCGTTACGACGGGATTCTTCATCGCTGCGGATCCGAACTCATCCTGGAATTGGCACGTGTGCAGCCCGGCGTGATCGGCACCTCCGTGCGGGGAGCACTCTCGAAGCTCCAGGGCGCTTCAACGGAGGCGGAGGCCTGCTGGATGGCGGCGAAAGAGATTCACCGCCTGACCGGTTTCGATCGCGTCATGGTCTACCGTTTTGCGGCCGATTGGAGTGGCGAAGTGATCGCTGAAGCTCGGAAGGAGGGCGTGGACTCCTACCTCGGCACCCATTTTCCGGCCTCCGACATTCCAAAACAGGCGCGCGAACTCTATACCCGCAAACTGCTGGGGCTCGATTCCCGATGTCGCCTATTCACCGGTGCCGTTACTCGCCTGGGAGGAGGGGCCACCCCTGGAGATGAGCCAGTGCGTGCTGCGCAGCATATCGCCAATTCACCTCCAATACCTCCGAAATATGGGCGTCACGGCCACGCTTACCGTCTCGCTGGTCATCGAGGGTAAGCTATGGGGCATGATCGCCTGTCACCATCGCAAGCCGTGGTTTCGTCCTTATGCGCTCCGGCAGGATTGCCAGTTCTTGGGCCAAGTGACGGCGACCCAAATTGGGGCGCGTGCCGCCGCCGCGGCTGGGGCCTACCGGTTCAAGCGAACGGAAATGCTGGCCAAGTTTCTCGAACAGATCGCGGCGATCGGTGATTTCGCGACAGGGCTGACCCAGGGTTCGCCAAACCTTCTGGGTTTCGTTGAATCCATCGGTGCCACCGTTCTTTTCGATGGGGATTGCTTGAGCGTCGGCAGGGTTCCGAGCAACGCCTTTCTGATCAAACTCCGGGACTGGCTGATCGCGCGCTCCGGGGAGCCGCTGTTTGCCACCCACGCCCTGCCCCTGCTTTACCCGCCAGCCGGTGAATGGAAGTCGATCGCTAGCGGTTTGCTCGCTGTGCAGATCCTGCCTGAACGCGGCTGTTACGCCTTCTGGTTTCGACCCGAGGTGATCCGCACGGTCACGTGGGCGGGCAACCCCAATAAAGCGGTCTCGATTGAGCAGGGGCAGGCCAAACTCGGCCCCCGCAAATCTTTTGAGGCCTGGAAAGAAACCGTCGAGTTGCAATCGCATCCCTGGACGGAAGCCGAGACGGACAGCGCCACGGAACTTCGCAACACCCTTTCCGGAGCCGTGACCGGCCAGATTGAACGCGCGCGCACGGCCAGGATGCAGCGCCAGGCCGATGAAGAAAAGGTCGCCAAGGAGGCGGCGGAGGCGGCAGCCCGGGCCAAGAGCGAATTCCTGGCCAATATGAGCCACGAGATCCGCACCCCGATGAACGGCGTGATCGGGATGACCGGCTTGCTGCTCGACGGCGACCTCAACCCGAGCAGCGCGAGTATGCCGAAACGATCGCGGTCCAGCGCCGATGCGCTCCTGACGATCATCAACGACATCCTGGATTTCTCGAAGATCGAGGCCGGCAAACTCCTGTTCGAAATGCTCGATTTTGACCTGATTGAAACGGTCGAAAGCACCTTGGACATGCTGGCCGAACGCGCCCACGCCAAAAACCTTGAACTGGCCAGCCTGATCGCGCTGGACGCACCATCCCGGTTACGGGGAGATCCGGGGCGGTTGCGGCAGATCCTGACCAACCTTATCGGCAACGCCCTGAAATTCACCAGCGAAGGGGAGGTGGTCGTTCGGATTTACAAGGGCGATGAAACCGAGACGCACGCGGAGATCCGGTTCGAGGTCCAAGACAGCGGCATCGGGATTCCGCTTGAGGCTCAGGGGCGCCTCTTTCAAACCTTTAGCCAAGCGGATGGTTCCACGACCCGCAAATTCGGCGGGACCGGCTTGGGTCTCGCCATTGCCAAACAATTGGTCTCCCTCATGGAGGGTGAAATTGGCGTCCGCAGCGACCCGGGCAAAGGTTCCACATTTTGGTTCACAGCGAGATTGGAAAAACAGACCGGTGAAGCTCGAAACGCCGCGTGCTTCAGCCCGTGACCGGTTGCACGTGCGGGTGCTGGTCGTCGATGATAACCACACCAACCGTCAGATCTTACGCCACCAGATTGCGGCGTGGAACATCCAGGTGGATAGCGCCGTCAGCGGCCGTGAAGCTCTTGATCGATTGCGAGCCGCCGTCAGAGAAGGCCGGCCTTACGATTTAGCGCTCTTGGATGTGCAGATGCCCGAAATGGATGGATTTACCCTGGCGGCAGCAATCAAAGCCGACCCGGTCCTGGCGAGCACACGGTTAATCGTGCTTACCTCCATGGGTCACGCTATTGGGTCCGCCGAATTGAAACAACGAGGGATTGAGGCTTACCTCGTCAAACCGGTTAAACAATCCCGTCTCTTTGATTGCCTCATCAGTCAGGTCCGGGGCAGGGTGGAGGCCGAACCAGCAGCCACGGTCTCAGCTTCCTTCACGCCTCCTTCCCCGAGCTCACCCGAGTTCGATACTGCACGCATCCTCCTCGCGGAAGACAATTTCACCAACCAGAAAGTGGCTTTGGGTCAATTGCGTAGATTGCAATATCGGGCTGATGCAGTGGCCAATGGGCGCGAGGTGTTGGAAGCCCTCGAACGCATGCATTACGACCTTATTCTCATGGACTGCCAGATGCCGGAGATGGACGGCTACGAGGCCGCCCAAGCCATTCGGCGACGCGAAGAGCGATCGGATTTACCGTGCCCGTGGAAATCGCCGGTCCACATCATTGCGCTGACGGCCTACGCCATGCAGGGTGAACGCGAAAAGTGCCTTGCGGCGGGCATGGATGATTATTTGAGCAAGCCGATTCGACCGGCCGAACTCCAAGCCGCTTTGCAGCGTTGGCAGATCGCGATGCAAGGCAGAGGGGCGCCGAGTGGCCCAGTAGCCAGTAGCCAGTAGCCAGTAGCCAGTAGCCAGAACGCCCTGGGGACGTGCGACGTCGGTAGGGATGCGCGCCAGGATGCGCGCCTGCGCGTCCGGCGTGGCACGTCCAAGGAGCATCGTATCGGTGTATCGGCGTTTGGCCGCGTGACGCGAGGTAGGGATGCGCTCCCGCGCGTCCGGCGTGGGGGAAGGTTTTGAGTTTTGAGTCTTTGGTTTTGCGTTTTGGGTGATCCCGGGACACCCGTGTCACGATCAACCTCGGACGGTTTCCTTCGAGTCTCGAACTCTCGCTTCTCGCAATCGTTCTTAAAATCTTAAAATCGTCCTCGTCGTCGTTCTCGTTCTCGTCCCAACAGCGGGGAAACGTATCGGCGTGTCGGCATTTGGCCGCGTGAGGCGGGATGCGCGCATCCGGGCCGGCGTGTCTCGAAGCTTTCGTTCCTGATTCCACCCGGCGACCTTTTAATCTCAGGACCTTTTGTCCTTTTACGCTCGGGAGTCGTGCCTATTCCTCATCGTCATCCTGGTGGCTGTTTTCGAGCTGCCATAAGGCCCAGGAAACGTAACCGAGGAGAAATGCCACATCGAAACACAGGATAGCTGGGATGTTTGGTGTATGAGTCATAAACAAACGCTTTTAAACCAAGTTGCGAGTGAGGAACGGTAGACGAACCCCGTGATTTAAGCCGCTCTGCCAAAAGCTGTTAGATATAGGACGGATCGTCGTCATCCTAAACTGCACGGCTTCAACGAAGAGGACGCCTCTACGGACAACCAAATAACCCACAGATGCGCTTCTGAAGCCTTTAAGATCGCCACGGAGACCAAGGCGAAAGCAGGTTGTGAACGGTATCGATGATGCCCATGGTATCTCTCTTTCTCAAGCTTTGGCTCAACATGAGAGTCAGATAAAGACATCCGTCGCCGGATCTTCGTTCTCTGTTTCTCTCAGCATTCTGGATCGGCGCCCCTAATCGGAACGCTTTCCCGAATGCCCAGAGAAATACATTTCGGCGACCGTAGAGCAGCATAGCGGACACGTCCAGTTTTTCTTGAGGTTCACAGGCCGAATCGCAGTCGACAATTCGGCATAATTCACTATTTAACAGCATCTTAACCTGTGATGTCAGGTTTCTGATGTGACACCGGGCAAGCTGGCCCGCAAAAATCACGCCAAAGCTGAAGCGACGAGTTCGTTGCGGGCTCGTCTCGCTTCGCTCGGTTTCTCCAGCAGCAAAGCGGCCGCTTGGCTTACCTGCGGGAACTTGTCGCTCGGGCGGATCGGTCTGCTCCGCGGCAATCGTTCCTAAAATCGTCCTCGTCGTCGTTCTCGTTCTCGTCCTCGAGGTTTGACCGCCGCGGTTAAAACGGTTTGCCCCAAACGAGACTTCCGATGCAGGAACTAATTTGGGCGAGCCTCCTGGCTCGTATCTTCGGCTCCGCCTGCGGGCTTCGGTAACGGGGGTATCCTCCACGCCGCATTCTGCTGGAAAGGAATTTCGATCCCCAAGCGATCCAGTTCCAGTTTCATCCGCCGTCGAATGATGCGCCCGGCTTCCCATTGTTTGCTCGGAGCGGTCTTCAGGGTTGATCGGATTTTTATACTATTGTCCCCAAACGATTCCACGCCAAGCACTTGGGGTTCGGCGAGCACGTCCGGCGAAAATTCTTCCGCGTACTGATTAAGAACACTCTTGATCGCTCCGACGGCTTTGTCGATGTCGGTGTCATAGGCAACATCGACGTCGAGAACCAATTGGGACCAGTCTTTTGTCATCACACTGACAGTTTCGATTTTTCCATTGGGAATAATGTGCGCGACACCTTCGATGTCGCGAAGCATTGTCGTTCGCAGTCCGATATTTTCGACAACCCCCGAGCGATCCCCAATCTTGACTACGTCTCCAACGCCGAATTGTTGTTCCAGGACAATGAAAGCGCCGGAAATGACGTCCTTGACCAGACTCTGAGCACCAAAGCCGACCGCCACACCAACAATCCCCGCGCTGGCGAGGATAGGCCCAATTTCGAAGTTCAACTCCTTGAACACCATGATCGCCGCCACGCTGCACACCACGACGCTGAGGATCGTGACGAAAAGGCCGGTCAAGGTGTTCCGCCGTTTGGTGATTTGAAGGTCGGCCAGCGGATCTCTGCCGGTGGCGCGGAGAGCAAGTGCCAGAGAACGCTGGATGAAAGTCCGACCGATCCGTGAGGCCACCCAGGCGAGTAAGATAATCAGCACAATTCGCAGACCCGGGCCCAATACCCACGTTATGGCCGCGTCGAAGAGCTTGTCTGCATCGATTCCCTTGGTAGTGAAGATCGTGTCCATCGCCAATGAGACAAACAGGCACCTGATCTTGTTGCAACCGTTCACTACTAGTAAGTGAAGCGTCCCCGCTTTACCTCTTCAGGGATCACCGGTAAGTGAAGTGTCCCCGCTTTACCTCCTCCAGCTTCCAGCCTCATCGCCTTTCGATACGCGCAGGACAAACGGCTTAACAATGGCGGGATTCATCCCAAAACAGGTGGTCAGGCAGTCGCTATTAGATCGAGAAAGCGCCCGAGCCGCTCGGGATCCGGACGATCGCAACGCCACCCGACGTGTCCGTCGGGCCGGATGAGCCACACCATGCCGGGGCGTGCGCCGTAGTTCTGTTTGAATGCATCGTCCTGATCAGAGAGGAGTGCGATTTGCTCGCCCTCGACAAACTCCGTACCTGAAGCGACGATCAGCAATCCGGCGGCCAGACCGCCCAAACGCTTTTGCGTCCTCTCGACAAGGTCCGCCAAGATCCTCTGATCCGATGCGGGGGAGTTGTCTGCGGTGTAGCCGATGAGCACATGCTGGCCTCGCTCCAGACGTTCCCGCAACCGAAGCCGATTTGCGACAAAAGGTCGACTCAGACCCTTAGCGTCAGGCGCCCGGTCACCGGCCCGAGGCGAGCCCGGTACCTCACTGTTTTGCGCCACCTCATCCTGGACCCACGCGCTTGAACGATAATTGATGAATAGCTGGGATTCTCGGACCTGGCCCACGCGTCCAGTCGTGCCACTGGTCATGGACTCATCCATCGCCCGGCTGGTCTGTTCGACCACGTCCATTCCTACCGGGTGCCGTTCGGCCGAATAGCTCTCCGAGAACCGGTCCGCGGCGATGCCAC
The DNA here is from genome assembly GCA_963789065.1 of uncultured Verrucomicrobiae bacterium. Classification (GTDB taxonomy): domain Bacteria; phylum Verrucomicrobiota; class Verrucomicrobiia; order Chthoniobacterales; family JAFAMB01; genus JAFAMB01. Next base: position 9,033 of record CAWBKA010000047.1, read on the forward strand.
GCGCCAACAGCCCCAATTTCCAACTCAAGTTGTGGGCGTCCTGCAACCCCGTATTCATCCCTTGGCCGCCAATGGGAGGATGGATATGGGCGGCATCACCAGCCAGGAACACGCGCCCGACCGAATAGTTCGGCACGATCCGATGACTGATGCGGTAAACCGAAGACCAGCGTAAATGGGACAACCGCACATCGGGCGGCAGCATGGGCCTGGTTAATTGTTCAAGCTGTTCGAGGGTAGGTTGCACGCCGGCTTCGGCGCCAATACCCTCGTGCGCGTCGACCATCGCTTCCGGCGCACCCATCGAAAGGCGGTATCGTCCGGTCGAACCCCGGATTGGCACCGCCACCATCATATTCCTCAGTTGGCCCTCGACGAGATGCCGAAAGCGGTAGAAACGGCCGCGTGGCAGATTCCAATCCAACTCTACGTCGCCCAGCATGAAGGTCATCGGATATTGACCGCCCGAAAAATCCAGGCCCAGCGCCTTGCGCACCGCACTACGCGCGCCGTCGCACCCCACCAGCCAACGACATCGAACGGGATGAACCGTGCCTGCGGTATCCATCACCCGCGTTTCGACGGCTTCAGGACCATCCCTGAAACCTGCCAGCGTCATGCCTCGTTGCACGCTGCCGCCATGGCGATAAAGGCATGCCTCCAGGATCCGTTCCGTCTCGTATTGCGGGAGCGCCAGGAAGCCATAAGGCAGCCCTGCAAAAGGAGGATCCTGTGACTCGGTTTCTACGCCGTTGTCAAAGGCGGTCATGCCTTTGAGCCACACGCCGGAGTCGATGGCTTGGTCTATCACTCCAAGCGCCTCGAAGATTTCCAGCGTGCGCGGCGTCACGCCCATCGCCTTGCAGAAATAGGCGCGCTCGGGGATTTTTTCGACCAGGAGATAATCCACCCCGAGGCGTTGCAGTTCGCAAGCCAAAAACAAGCCTACCGGGCCGGCCCCGACCACCAATACATCGACCGAATCGCGCATATAGCCGACACGGTTGCAGAAGTCCCTGGCTAAGTCGAGCGTCCGGCGTGGCAGGTCCACGGAGGATCGTATCGGCGTGTCGGCGTTTGGCCACGTGGCGTGGGTGCACGTGTGGCGCGGTAGGGACGCGCTCCCGCGCGTCCGGCGTGGCCCGTCCACAGAGGATCGTATCGGCGTGTCGGCGTGTCGGCGTTTGGCCACGTGACGTGGCTGCGCGTGTGGCGCGGTAGGGAGGTGCCGGAGAAGGGACAGGTCAGACGTTTTTTGAGGCGCTCGGGTTGGCTCCTGCACGGTTTAGCGTAGACGAGCAAGATGTGATCTCCGCCAGGATAAGGGCCGTTTCGGATGTTCTGGCTCCGTGAGGTGACGCGCCAGCGCCAGGTAGCGTAGGCCTGCCTCTTGCACGCGTTCGCTCCCTGCGAATTCGCCCGTCGCCAAGAAAGACAAGCAGGATGCTTATGCTACATTTCGCGACGCCTTGCCGTGGGATACCGCCGCGCAAGAACAGTAGCATAGGCTTCCAGCCTGTCTCTTACTCGCACTGGGCCACGCCTTCGAAAGAAGGTAGCAGCAGATAAGAGGGGAGGCGCAATAGACTGGTTAGAAGCATCCGGAATCTCGCGCCCAACGAAGAAGAGAATAGAGCCTAACTCGCCGACTAGGAACCAGGCCAGAACGGGCAAAGAATGAAGGAGCGAAATGAAGGAAACGACCGTCGGCCGATTCATTAAGGTGCGGGCGGCAAGGACGCCCGAATTGATGAATCGCCAGCAAATGGAGAAACACCATGGAAATCAGTAGACGAAATTTTCTGAAAAAAACCTCGAGTTCGCTCGCTTTCGGAGCCGCCGCCGGCCACGGTATCTTTCGCCCGATCGCAGCCGCCGCGGAAACGGTGACGAAGCTGTCCGAAAAAAGGCGGCCAACAGAAACCCGCAGTGGCGACATGCTCTATCGCACACTCGGACGCACCAAAGAAAGAATCTCCGTCATCGGTCTTGGAGGATACCATATCGGCAAACCACAACTGTCGGAAGCGGACAGCATCAAGATCATTCGCAGTGCTATCGACCGAGGAATCACCTTTATGGACAATTGCTGGGACTACAACAACGGGAACAGCGAAATTCGGATGGGCAAGGCCCTTCGGGACGGCGACCGCCAGAAGGTCTTTCTCATGACCAAAATCGACGGCCGCACCAGGCAAGAGGCGGCGCGGCAAATGGACGAATCACTGCAGAGACTGCAAACCGATCATATCGATCTCCTCCAATACCACGAAGTGATTCGTCCGGAGGATCCCGACCGCATCTTTGCCAAGGGTGGAGCTCATGAAGCAATGTTGGAAGCCCGAAAAGCAGGTAAGATCCGCTATATCGGTTTCACCGGGCACAAAGATCCTTTCATCCATCTGCGAATGCTCGATACCGCCGCAAAAAATCAATTCCATTTTGATGCAGTCCAGATGCCGCTCAATGTCATGGACGCGCACTTCCGGAGCTTCGAGGATCAGGTTTTACCGGTTCTGCTGAAGAGCGAGATTGGGGTGGAAGCCATGAAGACTTTTGGCGACGATTATATTTTGCGGAGCAAAACCGTACAGCCGATTGAGGCTCTCCACTATTCCATGACTCTGCCAACTTCGGTGGTCATTACCGGAATCGACAACTTGCAGGTGCTCGACCAGGCGATCGAAGCCGCTCGAACGTTCAAACCGATGACGAAAGAAGAGATCGCCGCTCTGCTCGGCCGAACGGGGGAAGCGGCAGCCAAAGGTCAATTCGAGCTATATAAGATCAGCCAACACTTCGACGGAACGGCACACCACCCGCAATGGCTCGGCTAAGGAAACCTATGGGTCAGACCTCGACCAAAAATATGGAAACCAACACTCAGCTTCCTCCGATCTCAAAAGGGATTCTTTGGGTCGGATATATTGTCAGCGCACTGCCGGTGCTGCTGCTGATCTTCAGCGCTGTCATAAAATTGATGAAACCACCTCAGGTTGTGGAAAACTTTGCTCGCTTTGGATTTACTGAGAGCCTGATTTTCCCGCTGGGATTACTAGAGCTTGCCTGCACCATGGTCTATTTGATTCCGCGCACCTCCATTCTTGGCGCGGTGTTGATCACCGGCTACCTCGGTGGAGCGACCGCCACCAACGTGCGCCTGGGCGAGCCATTCCTCATTCCAGTTATTGCTGGCGTGCTCGTCTGGGGAGGACTTTACCTGCGCGACCGACGGGTGCGCGCGCTCCTTCCGCTGCGAAGTTAAGCCGGCCGGCAAAGCAGCATCGCAAAGGCTTCCGGCCCGTCTCTTGAGCGCGCGCTCGCACCCTGCGCGTTCGCTCATTTACCGAAGAAGACAAGCAGGATGCTTATGCTACTTCGCGGCGCGCCCTGTCGCGTGATACCGCGCCCGGCAGTGTAGCATAGGCTTCCAGCCTGTCTCTTGAGCGCGTGCCTGAGAAGTTCCTCTGCGAGGTACAGCTGTCCGTCCTCGAGCAGCAACGGTGACGCTTCACTTACCTCCCCGAGAGGGTAAAGCGGGGACGCTTCACTTACCTCGCCTTTTGCGGCTCGACGAGAAATTTCCACCGCTTGACCGCCCTGCAGCCACACCTTAAGAGTACTGCTAAACCACGGCGTAACTGGCCCTATATAATCAATTCCCCTCAAGGCTGTGACGCTGGAGTTCCAGGACAAACCGCTTTCTGCCATGCGATTCGAGTTCGGCGGGTGGCTGGAAAAAACTGCGACGAATATAAAAAGGAAACCATGACCCCTCTTCATTCAGATGCGCTGATATTTTTCGGCGCCACCGGAGATTTAGCCTACAAGAAGATCTTTCCGGCGCTGCAGGCGATGGTCAAACGCGGGCACCTGAACGTGCCGGTCGTCGGGGTGGCCAAAGCCGGTTGGAATCTCGACCAACTCAAAGCAAGGGCGCGTGAGAGCGTGGAAAAACACGGGGGACTCGTTGCCCCGTCGTTCGAGAAACTGTGTGGCTTGCTGCGCTACGTCGATGGCGACTACAAAGATTCAGAAACGTTCCAGTCCATCCGCAAAGAGCTTGGCTCGGCCCAGCGGCCGGCCCATTACCTGGCCATCCCGCCCATTTTATTCGGGCTGGTCGTCGAACAGTTGGCCAAGTCCGGATGCACCAACGGCGCTCGGGTGATCATCGAAAAGCCCTTCGGACGAGACCTCGCCTCGGCGCAGGAGCTCAACCGGATTCTGCTCGGCACCTTCGATGAGGGTAGGATCTTCCGCATTGACCATTACCTGGGAAAGCGACCGGTGCACAACCTGGTTTTCTTCCGCTTTGCCAACGCAATCCTGGAACCGTTTTGGAATCGCCATCATATCGAGAGCGTACAGATCACGATGGCAGAAGACTTTGGAATTCAGGGTCGGGGCGCTTTCTATGATGGAATCGGTACGATCCGCGATGTGATTCAGAATCATCTATTTCAGGTCCTGGCTAACCTGGCCATGGAACCTCCTCCCAGAACCGATAGCGAGTCGATCCGGGATGAGAAGGTCAAAGTTCTCAAAGCGATTCCGGCACTGGAAAGCAAGAAGGTTGTTCGCGGGCAGTTTCGCGGCTACCGGAACGAGCAAGGCGTTGCGCCAGACTCTCAAGTGGAAACCTTTGCCGCGCTCCAATTGGAGATTGATTCGTGGCGATGGAAGGGGGTTCCCTTCTATATTCGAGCCGGAAAATGCCTTCCCGTGACGTGCGCGGAAATCATCGTCCGATTTCGTCAGCCCCCGACGATGTATTCTGAGTTCAATTTGAGGTCGAACTATTTCCGGTTTCGGATCAGCCCGGATGTCACCCTGGCCTTCGGCATGAATGCGATTGCCCCAGGAGAGGATACGGTCACCCAAACTGACGAACTGATAGTGAGCCAGCACCCTTGCGCGGAGGAGATGGATGCCTATGAGCGGGTCTTGGGAGACGCCATGGCAGGAGACCCGACTCTCTTTGCCCGGGAGGACTATGTTGAAGAGGCATGGCGAATCGTCGATCCAGTGATGAAGGCAGGCATCCCGGTCGATGAATACGAGCCAAAAACCTGGGGACCAAGTGAACTCGATCAGAAAGTCTCGCCCCCGGAGGCTGGCAGGACCCGATCGTGACCACCTGAAACCGCTTTCGTTTCTCCGTGAACACCGTGCCCTCCGTGCGAGATTTTCTCTTCCAGCAAACCGGCCTGTTGAAACATAGTTTCGCTCAAAGCGCGCAACGGCGTGGTAGACAAGGGACGCGGTCCCGCGCGTCCGGCGTGGCATGTCTGGAAACCGTCCTTTTGCTGATCTTGCCTCAGACTTTGTCGAGCGTTGCCCGTTAGCTGCGAACATGGCGATGGCCGCTAGAAGGAGAAAATCTCGCACGGAGGCCACGGTGGTCAGGGAGAAAAGCAGGCAAGGAATAGGTCAGACGTTCGTTGAGACGGCGTTCACGACAAACAACGGTCCGGAAGGACGGTGCCCAAAAGCTGACAGAACCTTAATAGAACGGCTGAACAAGTCCCTGCGATACTGGCCACCAACCTTGGAGAGGAGCTGGCACCCTGTTTTGTCCGGTAAAAATTGCTAGACAACGGCGACAGTGCGACGGCGTTGCTTGGCCAGCCTGTCCCGACCCGATCGCTTGATGTCTTGAACAGTGAACTCGCTATCTGACCGTCCCTTTGAACTCTTGCAAAACACCACAAACTAATCGACTACGCCTGTCTGATATTTGACCAGTCCCCGTTTTCGTTTCTAACAGCTTCTTGGCATCCTCCGGATGGAAATCCAAATTATTGTTCCACTGCTCACTAACTTGACTTCAAAATTTGCCATTCGTAGTCGTAGGACATGCGAATCCTCCGCGGTCTAACAAGCGCGGCTCCGTTGAAAGCGGAGCGCACTTTGGGGACCTCCCGCCTGCGTGCCGCGCTTCCGCTTTCGCCTCATTTGCAACAGTAGCTATGCTTGTTCCCAAGCCCTGAGGAATTCTTCCCGCGAAATTCCGCTCTGAGAAAGCGCGGCCCGCAAAGTCGAGCCCTTGATTGTGCGATGATTAGGAATAGTCAGCGGCGTACGCGTTCCGTCCGCTTCGATTCGACCAAGCGAGACGTGATTCCCGCGGCGCACAATGACAAAACCGAGTGCAGCAAACGCTCAAGCGAAGCGTCTACTGGAAACTTGGCCATGCTCTCGGGAACGTTAAAATTCAGACTCCGAGAGTTACTTCGGCTACAAAAGCCTCGAGCACCGGGCCGTCCTCGGCAGGAGCAAGCGTTTCTTCACCGAACGTTTCCACATGAAAAGCAATAGCAGAGCGCACGTCGGCGAGCGCATCCTCATAACTATCCCCTTGGCCGAGAATTGCCCCGCGCCCGATCCCGAGCGGATAGGCGACATACCCATCCGAATGCTTCTCCACGACGAGCTTCAAATGCGATGGCATAACAGAGATATTCGCCGAACAGCAGTCACTAGGCAAACCGCCTTCGTGGCATTGCTGGCCTCATTTCCGATCTCTCTTCACGCGCAGCGCGAAGAGAAGATGCACTGGCTGCCCGTAGTCGAAGGAAATGGCAGGAAGTTGTGGCGAGAACTTTGCCCAGAAGGTGATGGAACCTTCGTAAGAGGGATCTTCCTTCCGTAAAAGAATGTAATAAGTAAACGGCTGACTCCCAATAGCGCGTCCGGCGTGGCACGTCTGGAAGCCGTCTTTTTTGAAGTGCCAGAGATCGGCCATGGCTACGCCAACCTGCAATGATCATTTCCTCAATCATCGCGACCAGCCCAAGCGCATCAGTCGCTACCCCCCTCTCGTCGGGAAGGCGCGGGGTCGGAACGGCCCTGGTCCAAACCGCGCGGGCGCGCTCGTCCACTAACGTCACCTTGACGTTAGTGGACCCGATATCGACACCGCAGGTGAGTGCGCTCATAGAGAAGACTTCCCTCTCCAACGGGTTATCAACGACGCGTGAAACGAAGACATGCAGATTATCCTTGCGACGGGCGGATATCTCCTTTAGCACCTGAGCATTCCCTGAAAGGTCGATCAATCGCCTCGCTCAGAGGACAAAGTGGAACCCAAATTCTGTCGGGTAATGCCCAACGAGAACAGCGATTTAAAGAGAAGATCCAACGACACGGAAGGATCGCCCGCTTCCATCTTGGCCAATCTTGACTGACTCGTATGGAGCGCCAGCGCTACGGCAGCCTGAGTCATCTTCTTCTCCTGGCGAGTGGCTTTTAGCAAACGACTCATGACAAGCCGGGTCTCGATCAATTCCATGTCAGCATCAGAAAGCGAAAGGAATTCCTGAACGCTGCCCTCCACCCATTCACCTTTTCTCTTTGTTGCCTTGTCTTTGGGCTTGCTCATAACTCTTTAGCCTCCTTTGGCAGAGCTTAATCGTCGCTTGAGAGGTTTTCTGGGTCTTCTTTTCTCCAACTGCCAGTCACTCCGCCAGCCAACCATCGCAGCGGCTTACTCACGCAGCTCAAGAATATGTCGGATATGACATATTGGCAATTGTTTCCTCGAGCTGTTGCGGGATGGTGATCGAGCCAGCGATAAAAGGCGGTGCTGGTCCCAGACGGCTGCCCCTCAAGCGCTGACTGGCCTTTCGATATCACCTGTCCCTGTGTTTAGCATGAAGGAGAACAGCTCGCACGGAGGCCACGGTGTTCACGGAGAATTCGGAAAGGGCGGGCCAGAACGGCGTTAAGATGATGCCATCTCGGAAGAGAATTCGGAAGGGACAGGTCAGAATGGCGCTAAGATAGTGCCTTTCGGATGGTTTGTGGCGCCAAAGAAGCTGACGGACCGGCGCTAAGTAGCATAGGCTTCCAGCCTGTCTCGGTCCGATCGCTTCACGTGTTGAACAGTCGAACAGTGAACTCACGGTCTGACCTGTCCCTTTAAAAGCCTTGAGGTCGACACCAGGGCATGCTCGTCGGAATGCGACAAACTAATCAACCAGTCGACAACGCCTATTCGATATTTGACCTGTCCCCATTTTCGTTTCTGCCCCCCTGTCTTCGCTCCGTGAACACCGTGTCCTCCGTGCGAGATTTTCTCTTCCGGCAACCCGGCCTGTTGAAACATAGTTTCGCCCAAGGCGCGCAACAGCGCGGTAGGGACGCGCTCCCGCGCGTCCGGCGTGGCACGTCTGGAAACCGTTCTTTTGCTGATCTCGCTTCAGACTTGGTCGAGCGCTGCCCGTTAGCTGCGAACTCGGCGATGGCCATCGGAAGGAGAACAGCTCGCACGGAGGCCACGGTCGTCACGGAGAAAAGCAGGAAAAAGGACAGGTCAACGACTGACCCCTAAAGGCTGACTGGAGAATTCGGAAGGGATAGGGAGAATGGCGCTAGACAGTGCCATTTCGGATGTTTCTGGCGCCGAAGTAGCTGACGGACCGGCGCAAAGCAGTATAGGCTTCCAGCTGTCTCGGTCCCATCGCTTGGTTGAACAGTGAACTCACAACATGCCCTGTCCCTTTGAAATCCGTGAGATTGTAGCCAGGCATGCCCCTTGTAATGCGACAAACTAATCAACCAGTCGATAACGCCTCTCCGATATTTGCCCTGTCCCCCATTTTCGTTTTAACCCTAGAACGCTAACAACTCGATTGCTCCCGGTGGTTCCCCGTCTTTCCTAAGTAGGTTTTTCACAGATAAGTGTTCGACTGAACATTTTCGGCTCAGTGACGAGGCAAGAGTTGGCCTGCAGGACGAATTGGAGGCGTCCAGAGCATCCAGACGCCGCGCTTGGGAGAACCTCCAAGAGATCCGCTGGGTGATCAAACTGGCTGACCGTCGAGCGGCTCAACGTGGTAACTGACCGGGCGAACGGATTGGTTTCGTAGTAAGCTTGGGTACACCATTGGCCAAAAGCTCCAGAACGCACCTTATGAAATTCACGTTGACTGGGTTTATCCCGAAAAAGCGATGACTGCTGTTGTGAGCGTGATCCGTCTCCACTAAAAATCCGAAATCATTAGCACCACCCCCGCTACCCGCTTCAAAGCACATTATGTGCGAAAGCAGAATCCGGGCGGATTTCTCGTTTGAGACGAAGGAGAGTCCTAGATTGGTTAAAACCAACGATCCTCCACCTTGTTCCACCATGGTGGTATGCTGAACGCGATGACCACTGCTTGAGCCGACGCGAATCGAAAAGCCCTTGGCGATTCGAACTGAAGTTCCTGCACTGCGGCCAGTCCATTCCGATTGGACGGCAGAACAGTAGTGCGTTACCCCTAAAAAAGCGTAAATGACTTTTTCTTCTTTTTTACAAAAGTAGCCTTAGGCAGTAAACCGCTGGGAAGAACCCCTTTGTTCAGGGCATCCAGCGCATCTTTTTGGTATTCGGCCTCGTTTGCGTTGGGAGGGGGATAAATCCTTTCGAGTTTTTCGTACTTGTCTTCGTCGTACTTGTCTTCGAGTCCGAATAGCGATCTTAAGAAGCTCATGGGAAGCTGTGTGCTCGATTTAGTCGATGTTTTGTGGTTGCTGTCTTCGGCGCTCGCCACACCCGTCGAATGCCCAATTTTCCTGCCGTTATGCCTTTGATCTTAGGGACACGGGGGACGTGTCGTCAATCCGATTGCCGGCAGGTAAGGCTATGCCAGTTATGACCGTTTTCGCCGTCGTTCTCCGTCTTTCCCAGTTGCTTCTCCCCTGGGGAATGGCTTAAACAAAGGATGCCCAACTAGGCTTCCAGCCTGTCTCGGTGCCGATCGCTTGATGTCGAAGTGCCCTCACGATCAGGCCTGTCCCCTGTTTTTGGTCATTACCTGGAACTCGGCGCTGGTCGCCAGAAGGAGAACAGCTCGAATGGAGGCCACGGTGGCCACGGAGAAAGGCAGGAAGGAACAGGTCAGACGTGCCTTGAGACGGCGTTCATGACCGACAAGCGTCCGAAGAAACGTGCTTAAGAGGGACGGAACCTTTAGTAAGATGCACCTCCTTTCCGCAAAAGGATGTCCCGCGCGTCCGGCTTGGCATGTCTGGGAACCGTCTTTTTGCAGATCTCGCCTCGGATTTGGTCGATCATTGCCACTTACCTGGGAACACGGCGGTGGCCGCCAGAAGGAGAAAAGCTCGCACGGTGGCCACGGAGAACAGCAGGAAAGGAACAGGTCAGACTTTCGTTGAAACGGCGTTCATGGCCGACAAGCGGTCCGAAAAACGGCTCGAAAGGCGACAGAACCTTCGTAAAAGCGACTGTCTTTCCGTAGAAATGTCATAAGTCAATGCCTGACCCCCAAAGTCCGGCCATGCCTTCAGGGGCGCTGAGCCGCTACTCTTTGCTCGATGTTCCTCGATAGGCATCCGCTCAAACAGGAGCAAACGATCAATCGACAGCCTCTAACTTGGCACTATTGAGGCGTTGATGGGCATGGAATTCCGCATGGGAGGGCGAAGAGCGGCGAATAACCCCAGCCCGCTGAACTTGCCGCCTCCGAAGCAGAGCGGGCCGGGAAGTTGGAGTGGCCGGCCCTGCGGGCCGCGCCAAGTGAGGCGAAGGTGCAGACGACGGTAGCGGCGGTGCTGCTCGGGGACGGCGTATTGGGTAGCGAGGTGCGTGCCGCGGTAGAAACTGGTGGCTCGCCAATCGAGTTCTGCATGGGTAGCGAGGGTTTCGGAGTAGCCGGCCTGTCGGATGGCTTTACGCAGGAGGGTGTCCACGCGCTGATCGAGTTTGCTCAAGACATCGGCTTTTTCGTCGGCGGTCAGGTTGTGGCCGGGCTTGAGACGCTGGCGAAGTTTGCGCGGGTCGTCGTAACCGGGAAGAATCACCGGTGTGACGCTTGCCCATGTGGAAGCTTGAGCGAGGTAGGCGCGAATCGCGTCTTCCCGGCTGAGTTGGCGTTGGAGGATGGCGACGGGATCGCCCGTTTTTTCATCGATGAGTTCGCGGCCTTCGAGGCGTTGCACGAAGCGATTGAAGGCGGTGGCATCTGCCGCGCCGGTCATGGTAACGAGCACCCGGCGAATGCTGGTGACGACCAAGCCTTTCTCGCGCGGCTCAATGCTCGGCAGCGGGATGAAGGACAGCCGCGGACCCGCGACGGCCTGGTGTTTTCCGCCGCGCGCTTCGCCGTGGCCGAGCACGAGACTACGGCCCTCCTCCTCGCTCCAGCCGACGCTTGTCAGAAAGTCCGGCTGGCTGGCCGCGTGCCGGAGCATGCCCGCGACGTGCAGACCGCGCCGGGCGAGATCGAAGGCTTTGAAACTCCCTCCATCGAGACTGCGCAGAGCAAAGACGGCGTGCGGGACAGACGCGGGCCGCGCGTCGGACTGGTAGCCCACGACGGCGAAGTCCGACAGCGGTGGCACTGGAGCGAAGCCGTCGCTGGTGACGCGATGCAGAAAGGCGTCATACCGGCGAACGAGATCGTCGAAGGTGCCTGCCTGCGGCGCGCGCAGGTCGAGACTTCCGGTGGCATTGGGACGCCAAAATTCGCCCCGTAACGAGGAGGCGATGGCATTGTCCAGAATGGAGGCCGTGGCGGTAACGGGATCCACTCCCCAGCCGAGATGGGTGACGCTGCGGACCGCCTTAAACAGGATTTCGCGATGCTCCGCGAAGCCATCAGGCAACGCGTCCACGCTCCATAGGTAGTGGACGGCTTCCTCAGCTGGAAAAACCATAGGGCGGACCGATTTCTCCGTGCGGTAATTGGCGATGGAGTCTTCTCCACCACGCGACCACGAACCGCCTGCGCGGTCGCCGGCATTGTCCGGCACGTAGAGGCGGTAGCCCTCAGCTTCGCGGGCGGGAGGAGCGACGATGGTTGGTGCAGGAACTTGCTCCATCCACTTCAAGGCGGCTACCGCATGGGCGAGTCCCCGGCGTTCATTCCAGCGGGCTGCGGCTGCGGCGATGGTGGCTTGGAAGAGCCGCAGTGGAGATGGTGGCCATTCGGGCTCTCCGTGATCGGCACGCCCGTGAAACGCGCCGTCCAGAAAGCGAACGGTGATGCAGAGATGATCAGGCATGGCGGCTTATTTCTCCCTCTTGGCCTTCCCTTTCTTTTCTTTGCCTTCGAGGTCTGTCTTGGCGCGATCCTTATCGAAGGCAACGTCGCGGTTTTCTCCAACGATGAAGGCAGCAGCCACCGCCTGCGCATAGGCGACTGCTTCCTCGGGAGTGACCAAGAAAGGTTTGCGCGTGCCATCCGCATACACTTCCTCGGCGGTCCGTTTGTTGTCGGGATCGGAGACAAGGATAGTGCCCTGCCGGAGGTATCCGCCCGGCAGCTTGGTGAAGGCGACGAGCGCGAGGCCGAGAATGTAGCGGCGCAAGGCTAGAGTGGCTTCGGCATTGGTGCCGGCGTGGATCAGTTTCAGCGCTGCAACGGCGAGCGTGGCATTTCGCCGGATGCCGCCTTTGGCGATGATGCCGCCGTGCGATCCTGTCGCGGGAACGTGGATGAATCCCCTCTCGGAGTAGGCGTCTTTGGCCGCTTTGTCCGTCGCTTCCGGTAGCAGCCCGTTGGTGACGTATTCGGTCGCGGGGACGTACTGCGCGGAACGAGTGAGCTTCCGCACATTGTAAGCGCGGATGGTGGAGGCGATGAGCCGGGGCATTTTGGCCTGCGTGTCGCGCGAATCCCAGACACCGAAAACCAGCGAGGTGGGGGCGATCTTGGCGAGCGCGGTTGCGTCGCCATCGAGCAGGGCTTTGAAGGCTTTTTGTAGTTCTTCCTGCAAGGCCGAGCATCGGACAATCGCGTCACCGGCGCGGTGGCCAGCTTCGAGAAGGCTAACGCGTTTTGTCCCGGCGTTGATGGTGACTTGCGGAACGAGGCCAGCGTAGTCGGGCTCGGCAAACAACGGCTCGATGCGGTTGGCTTGCGAGCCGACGCTATCGACCAGAGCGATGTTTTCGCCGTTCGGATCGCCGTCAATGTTATAGCCTCCGGGAAAGCCATCGCCTGCGGCGAAAGTGGATGGGAATAACACGCCGTCCGCGCCTTCGACGGGAATCAGCGGTTCACGGATGACGACTGCGGCGGGGCCGCTGGCCGAGAGGTAATGGTCGTATTGTTCGATGATGTTGCTCATGGGCTGTTGGGGTGGAGTTTGGCGGAGAGGAACGCTTTGTGTTTGCGCTGGCCGGTGCGGTACCAGCTCTCGAAGCGATAAGTTCTGGCGTGCGGATCAGGCAGCAGTCCGGCCGCCGCCACGGGCGCGAGCAGCGCAGGCGTGGGCTGAGTCCAGACGCGGTAATCAAACTGGCGCGGCTTGTCCTTACCTGCCGGGACGGGGGCGCACGCGCTGGAGACCGATGAAGCACAGGAGTTCCGCGGCGGGCGAGGCGATGGTTGTCATGCCGAGATCGTTGGGCGCGAAGCCGACATCGCGGGAATGCGCGTTCGGACCGCGGCGAGAGTCGAAATAGAAAGGCTCTACCTTTTTGTTCAGGTCGTCCGGATCCCGGGCGACCATTGCCACATTCAGCAGATCCTCGGTGGAAAACTCAGACTTCCGCATCGCAGCTTGCATGGCCTTGGCAATGCGAAAGCTCTCCATGGTCCCGGCCCATACTTTGAGATCGGACGACGCGCGGTCGCCCGTCTTCCACCAATCAAGCCGGAGGTTGAGCGGCGGTGGAATCTGAATGGGAGAAGCGGTGCCGTCGTTTCGATCAAGCATGACGAACTCGGCTTCGGTGAGCGTCTTCACCAACACCGCGAGCGCTGGGCTATTTGAGATTTTGAAGAACTCGGATTCAAACCAGCCCCGAGCTTCGGCTTTTAGCCGGGAGGCAATCTCCAGCAGGCCACAGCAAGCGAAGTAATGCGCCGGGTTTGTCACATCGACGCGAACTTGAACGGGCGAAGTGGACTCACTCATGGGAATTGACGTTAAGAGGTGGAATCCCCGCGCTGGCCGCGTAGTCGGCAGCGCGGAGGAGAGATTCGAGGTAGGCGAGGCCCCATCGGCCGAATCGCCGCTGGATCCGCGCGAAACGCTGGGGTGCTTCGGCGGCGACGCTCAGCGCTTCGTCATAACCGGATTCTGGATCGAAAGTCTCGTCTGCCGGCGCGGTGGGAAAGTGAGGGCGGGCACGCCCGTGATGCGCGGCCACGAGATGCAGCACGACGTCCTTTTCGTCGGTCGAAAGCGCGGCGAATTCTTGCCGGATCGTGGCGTCCTGTCGTTGTAGCCGCTCCGAGATTTTGACGTCGAGTAACGAACCGAACTCGTGGCGATACGGATCGAGGCCGGGACGCGGGCGAAGGCACTTGGTGGGTCCGGGAGCTTTCCGGATTTCGCGTAGTACACGGCTGGATCGTGATTGCCGATGCCCCGCTGCCAATGGCGGCGGCGTTTCCCGAGGTCGTGAATCCTCGCCGCAAGGATGACGCAGCGACGCAACGATTCAGGCAGAGCGAGCTTGGTGGCGATGTTTTTCGCGTGGCCCACGACATCGGCAACGTGCGCGTCGAGCAGGACGGCATCCTTGCTCTGCGTGCTATCCGTTCCGGAGCCGCTAACTGCCTCCAACCACAGCCAGTATCTCGCTCTCGGACTTGTAGCTTCGCTGCGTCCGTGTCGGCGCTGGCATCCTCAACGGTGATTTCCGTGTCGATGACGACCTTGACTACAAACCCTTCAGGGATGTCTTCGAGGTCGTCGCGCCGAATCCGAATGCGGAGCGGTCGCTGGTGAGGCTCCACAAAGATTCCCGCGACATCGAGCGTCTCGGCGGGTTCTGGCGGCGTGGCTTTTCCATCGAGCAAACCGGCGGTGCTAAGTCCGCCGAGCCTTGGCGGCAGGAGCAGTGTCGCATCGTGGAGAATGTCTTCGTGATCCTTGTCCGTCAGAAGGGATAGAGATTCGGAGCGCACTGAGCCGTCATTGGCAACCACCCAGAGGCGGGTTTCGTTTGCCTCTTCACCCAAGCGGTCGGCCATCTTTTGCAGTTCAGCACGAACGCGATTGGAGCGGTCGCGAAGCAATTCGTGGGGCTTGAGGGGGAATTCCGCGAGGAGTTCTGCGGGAACATAAATTTCCTCCAGACCGTCTCGGATAATGTCCACCTCGCCGCGCCAAGCCACTTGCGTTTCGGGGGGTTGCCATTCGGCTTCACCATGCAGGTAAGGCGCAATGGGTGGGCGGCCCGGGAAAACATCGCGGATGGAGGTCATAGCCCATGCATCGAAAAGGATGTCCGTGGCCGGTCGGATCGTCGGCTCCGGAGTAAACGCCGCTAGGACCGCTTCCGTGCCCGTCTGCTGCTTGAGCCGTCGGAGAGCCTCGGGGCAGGCATCGCCATTGAGCTGACGTAGAAGATCGAGGGTGCGACTGCGGGCGGCTTCGACTGGATCGTAGCCTTTCTGATCGGGCTCAGGATTTTTGATCTCCTCAGGATGGACGACCGTTATCGTAGAAGCCTCGTCCCCTTTGAATTCTCCAAATCGATTCACGCGGCCAAGGCGCTGTGCCATGCTCTCGTAGGTCGAGAGATCGCAGATCAGATCGGCAGCCGAGATATTGACGCCGACTTCGCCGGCGCTGGTGGCAACAAGATAGCAGGTGCCCGCCGTAAGCGGCTCGGCACCCTCGGGCCGCGAGGTTGCGGGGAGGAAGCGACCGAAGACGTCTTTGCGAATCAGGCTCTCTCGCTCCTTTCCGCGCATGGTCCCCGTGAGTACTTCGCACTTTTGCTTTTGCACTTCGAGAGCGGTCGCCACCTTCTGCACCACCTCGACCGAGCGAGCGAAGACCAGCACCGCACGTCCCGATTCCCGGCGGCCCAAGGCCAGCTCGATGAGCTTCGGCGCGAGTTCGGACTTCTCATCCGCGATAGGGATGAGTTCGAGTCTCTTCGGTGCCCTTAGCCGTTCAATGACCTTCTCGTCCCTTTCATCCTCCGGCGTCAAAACGAAGGATGCTTCGCCTCCGCGAGCCGTGGCGGTGAGTTGAAGCACGTGGACGGGCTTGGCGTCTCGGCACCGTGCCTGTTCTTTCACGATGCTTTGCAGCAACCGCTGAAACGCGGGTTCGAGATGCGCCTCATCATGCACCAGCAAGACGTCCTGCCCGAGAAATGCCGCGTGGTGAGGCCGCGTCCTGAAGCCGCAAGTGTATCGGCTAAACAGCAGCCCACTCCCGATCATATCCACCGTGCCGACGATCACCGCCGGGCGGCATGGATCGGCACACCACGTGCGATTGTCTGCGAACTGCCCGCGCAATGTGCTGAGCGCCAAAGGTTCGTCCGTTGGCACCGCGCACAAAGCGCTCAGCTTTTCCAGCAGCGCCCGGTTCTGCCGTAGCTTTTCACGAAGCCGTTCCACCTCCGCTGTCGTCTGATCCACCACGGTCCGGCGATTCACCACATAGACCAGACGACGCGCGACTTTTTCGGGAAACAGAAGTAGCGCAATCGCCCAGATGACAACGACGGATGTCTTGCCCAAACCGGTAGGAATGTCTGCGGCGCTGGGCAGGCTCGGGCCTTCGATGAAGCGGATGAACAGCGCTGTCTGCCACGGGAAAGGCTTTGAGCCAGTCAGTTGGAGGAAGAGCGACTTGAAATCTAAGGTGTCCATGGCGGTGCGTTCAGAAGTCGTAGGGTTCCTTGCCCCTAGTGGCGGTGGTGAAGAATTGTTCGTAGGCAAAGCGGTCGCGGGCCGAGACGTAGATTGAGTCGCGAGTGTCGCCAGCCTGCTGCGACCGTGGCTTGGCGATAAACGCGGTTGTTAACTTTTCATTCCCATCTTGTGCCCAAGGAGCTTTGAGGCGCTGACTGCTCAATTGCCGGACTCGTTGCTGGTACTCAGCCTCCAGGAAGTTGATTTCAATTGCTAACTCCCGCCGCAGATGGTCGAGCAACGTCTTGGAAAGACGGTGGCGCACTTCCGGGGAAAGATTTAAGAGGTGAGACGCAGTTCCCTGCCAGGTGCCAGTATCTGCGCAAATCTCCTCCAGATTGCGATATTGGATTTGGAGAAGGCCGCACTGTTCCAGGTTCGGAGAGGAAATACGCCAGCCCCGCCGCAGGTCGACGTAGATCCGGTAGCTTAACACTTCCTTTAAGGCGCGGCGAATCTCGTCCATCGCCGATTTGTTTGGCCTGGGATTACTTGCGTACCCACTCAGGGGAAGTCCGAGCGCGTCAAAAACGGCGTGCGTGATATTTTCGTGTTCGATGCCATCGACATGCTTGACTGCGGCGCAGATCGGCGCTTCAAAAAAGGCGACCTCGATGCTGTTTGCCCCAGTCGTTCCGTCCGGTAGGATCTGAAATTGACGCGGGAGCAAATCTCGCTTGTCTTTATTGACGCTCTCCCTGTCGTTTTTATCGGTCGCAATCCAGTCGTCAGTTATCCGGGCGAAAAACTCCGGGCTGCTCTCGTTAAAATTCCAGGGGTGCTCGGCGCTTAAATAGAGGTAGCCCGCTGTCTGGTCCTCTTCACCGTCACGCTCGTAAGTGCTGCGCGCCCTGAATACGGGTCCGTCCGGATGTTTTTCCATCCAAACGCTGAAGTAATCCTTGCCCGTTTCTCGACAGAAGGCCAGAGGATAGAGCCGTTTTTCGCGATGCCCAGGCACAAACTGTTGCGGGTTCATGGTTAGGTAACGCGATTCCTCCGGCTCGAGTGATGCGTAGACGGTATCGCCCCGGCTGATAAACTGGTGCAACCGAAAGGCAAAAACCGGCGCTTCGTTGGGCGGGTTTCTAATCTTGCCGCCGTCGAGCAACGTTTTTTCAAGGACAACCCGGCAAATGTGGATGTGATTGGATAAAGGATGATCGCTTTGATTCCCTGCCCGGAACCGGTCCGGAGCACGTGGTCGGCGATCGGAATAATGCAGGAAAGCGATTTGCCAGATCCGGTCCCGGTGCAGAAAATGTAGTTCTTTTTCGCACAGGCGAGCCGGACGGCCTTCTCCTGGTGGAGGTGCAAATTCAGCGCATAACCGGAGCCGTTGGTCTCCTTTTTGCTCCGTCTGAAAATCCGTCCGCTCTCCGGATGAAGTAATTGCTCTTCGATCAGATCATCGATTTTCTTTCCCGGAGCGAAGTTCGGGTTGATTTGAACCAAGGGATCTCGCCATAAAAGGCCACCTTGGAGGGCTTCATCGACCGCTCGCCGTATTTTTGGGTCAGCGATGGAGATAAAGCTCTCGATGTACTCCCTGTAATCCCCAACGACTTCATTTCGGAATTCAAAGATTTGCATCAGACTGTCTACATCCTACGGTAATTACAGTATTTATATTTAGGATCATTTTAAAATTGATAAGGTGGGAAAGGCGAGAAACGGCTATGGAGCGTGACATCATCCAACGGGTCTAACAGTGCCGCTGAGAT
The DNA here is from genome assembly GCA_963789065.1 of uncultured Verrucomicrobiae bacterium. Taxonomy (GTDB): domain Bacteria; phylum Verrucomicrobiota; class Verrucomicrobiia; order Chthoniobacterales; family JAFAMB01; genus JAFAMB01. The sequence continues at coordinate 27,376 of CAWBKA010000047.1, forward strand.
ACCGCCTGGGATCACGGATGACCTTTGTTGGCGCTCTTTCCGCTCTGTCCCTCCTTTTAATCCGAAAGTCGATGGGTGCGCGTACCTCGCCGTCGCTGCTCATTTCGTCGATCGCCATACGCTGGCCCGCTTGAAAAAGGATCCTCCTTTTTACAATCAACGTGCCGTCCGGAGGAGGAGAGTTCTCCAAGGTGCCGCCGTACGGGTGAATCTGCACGAGAGTTCGGGATGAACATTTGCAACCTCCCGGTCGTCGATGCCTTGGCCAGCCTGAAGCGCGGACACGCGGACCTGGTGACGGCGAGCGCAGCGTCGGCGCGTAGAATTCGGGCTAATGAAGCGTTGGAAAGGGCTAAGCCAGAAGGGTCAATGAGAGAAAGCGCCAATTTTCATGACGTCTTTCGGGAAGCGACGGACTCCTTGGAACCGTATCCGTATCAATGCAGACTTGCTTGCGGACCCGGCGCCTCTCCGGAGGATATGGATTCGCCCCGCGGCGGAGCGTCCTGTCAATCTCAACCGATCAACGTCCCAACCGGTTTGGGCAAAACTGGCGCAGTCGTGTTCGCGGGGTTCTGGAACAGAGTGCTTAATCCCGATGCTTCCCACGAAATCTCGTGGCCTCGAAGGCTCGTTTACTGCTTACAACGCGGACGCTCGTGGAGCAGACACGCGACAGGGTGGAAGAGTGGCTGGAGAGGCTGAAACTGTTGTGGCGTGCTGAGCATCTTGCGAAGGTTGGACTGCACATTCTCATGGGCGGATACCGCGTAGCGCGAACAGAACGCCCGGAAAAGCTAAAGCCTTCTCCCAACGATCCGAAGTAACAAGGACGCCACTCGCTGGAAAGAGTAGCTATGAGGCAGAGACGACGAAACATCCGGCGTTCAAGTTCCCGAGAGTCGGATAGCTCGGAGCCTAACGATCTCTTCTCCGCTGACCTCGAAGGACGTTTGGAAAGGCTTTCCGCAAAACAGAGGCCGGCTATCGCTGCAAAAGACTCGGGCGTTCGCCAACCATCGTTAGTCGAGAATCCGAATATAGATTCTTCTTCAGAACTTGAGCAATCCAAGGAGAGCATCTCGGATCCCACAAACGTTGGAGGACCGACCCGCTTAAACGAGCAAGAGTTAGCTCCGCCAGTTCCGGATCTTCAGGAATCGCGATTGACAGCATCCGAGGATCGCGATGCCAATCCGCTTCCGGCTCGTGCCCTCAACGAGTTTGTCTATTGTCCCCGACTGTTCTACTACGAATTTGTCGAAGGCATATTCATCGAATCGGCGGATACCTTGCGCGGCGCGAGCATTCATCGCCGTGTGGACACGGGTACCGGAGCAATGCCGGCTGCACCAAATGCGATGGAAAGCGCAGAACCGAATTCCGATCAGAGGGATGGCTCCCAAGCCAAGGCACTGACCTCCGATATCATTCACTCCCGCTCAGTTTTGCTCGGCTCCGAGCGCCTTGGTGTGACCGCCAAGCTCGACCTCGTCGAAGTGCAACCCTCTGACCGGGATGGATCTGCAAGCTTGCTCGCATCTGACGTGTTACCGGTCGACTACAAAGCCGGGACACCGCGCCAAGGGGAAGGTGGCAACGAGCTCTGGCCAACCGACAAAATGCAGCTTGGCCTCCAGATCTTGTTGCTCCGGGAGAATGGTTACTCCTGTAGCGGCGGCATTATCTATTATCGAGGGACAAAGCAGCGCGTGCCGCTCGAAATGAGCGCCGAACTCGAGACTTGGATCCTCGAGCAAATCGCCGCGGCGCGCCGGGCGGCTGGCGGTCCGATTCCACCGCCGCTGGTGGATTCGCCCAAATGTGTTCGTTGCTCGCTGAACTCGGTTTGTCTACCAGATGAAACTCGTCTGCTGGCAGAACTACAAACGGTGAACCTAACAAGTGCGGACAAATTAGAATCGTCGACTCCTTCTCTCGCCTTTCCTACAATTGCTCCGCGTCGATTGATCGCCCCCAGGGATGAAGCACGAGTCCTTTACTTGAACAAACCGGGGCTTCGCGTTGGGCGAAAGGAAGAACTATTGGTAGTAAAGGAAGAGAATAAAACCCTCGAAGAGATCCGCATTGGCGACGTTGGGCACGTTTCTCTCTTCGGAAATATTCAACTCTCGACTCAGGCTATTCAGGTTTTGTGCGAAAAGGAGGTTCCCATCACCTACTTTTCGATGGGCGGTTGGTTTTACGGGATCACTCGTGGCCATGAACTGAAAAATGTGTTTACCCGGATGGAACAATTCCGGTTGGCCCGCGATCCGATCACTTGCCTGGCCCTGGCTCGTAAATTCGTTGCCGGCAAGATTCGCAACCACCGCACCATGCTGATGCGACTGCATCTGGAACCGCCTTCGGCGATTGTTGGGAAACTCAAAACGCTGGCGGAGTCCGTCCTGGAGGCAAAATCACCCGCGGAATTGCTGGGCACGGAGGGCGCGGCCGCCAGCTTCTATTTTGCCCATTTCGCCGGCATGTTAAAAGCAGAGGACGAGTTCGCGACTTCAACACCCGAGCCCGGGCCGCAACTTCGATTCAATTTTGCTGGCCGCAATCGCCGGCCTCCCACCGATCCGGTGAATGCGCTGCTTTCTCTGGCCTACAGTCTGCTGGCAAAGGATTGCACGCTGGCCGCCATGTCAGTGGGATTAGATCCTTACGTCGGCTTTTATCACCAGCCCCGCTTTGGCCGACCGGCTTTGGCATTGGATCTCATGGAAGAGTTTCGTCCGTTGATCGCCGAATCCGTTATCCTGACCTGTATCAATAACCGAATGATGCTTCCCAGACATTTCGTCCGGGCGGGCAAGGCAGTGAATCTGTCTCCGGCAGGCCGTAAGCTTTTCTTCCAGGCTTATGAACAACGGATGAACTCGCTCATCACTCACCCGATATTTGACTATAAAGTCAGCTATCGACGGGTAGTTGAAATGCAGTTCCGTCTCTTGGCTCGATTTTTAACGGGCGAAATTCCAGAGTATCTGCCTTTTTTGACCCGGTAAGCTCGGCTGGCGAAATATGCGAACCACTTTCATCGTCTGTTACGATATCGCGGATGCGAAACGGCTACGCCGGGTATTCAAGATCTGCCGGAACTATGGCGATCACCTGCAGTTTTCGGTGTTCGAATGTGACTTGAGCGAAGCTGAGAAGATCGAGCTTGAACGTAAACTGGGGGAAACCATGAATCTAAAGGAAGATCAGGCACTTTTCATTGCTCTGGGGCCCGCGGATGGGCGTGGTGACCGCGTGATTACGGCATTGGGGCTTCCTTACACCCGTTTTGATTCGGCCTGTTACGTGGTGTAGTTTAATGGCCCTGCCATACCGCTGCCGACAGGATCGGCGGCGATTCTTTGACAGTCTGACTGTCTGCGAGCGGGTAGGTGGTGAATTTTCTCCGGCAACCGCTCGCGGCCTGGGAATGAATTACTTGCGATGAAAAGTAGCGTTTATACCTGCTCTTGCGTGCGAGGGTTGACATACCGCTCGCAAACCCTTTCTGCGTGCGTTGACGCCGAGAGGGTTACAGAAGGGCCATTTCCGCGTTCGACAGAACGCGGCCCCATTGAAGCGATACACGCTACATCGGCAACTTATGCCCAGGCTTCGCTGCGGTCAGCAATTTCCGCGTTCGACAGAACGCGGCCCCATTGAAGCCTGACTCCTGTCGCGACGATGGCTCTAGCTGATCAAATTTCCGCGTTCGACAGAACGCGGCCCCATTGAAGCTCTAGCTCGTCCGCATCCATTGGATCGGCTTGCTTGCATTTCCGCGTTCGACAGAACGCGGCCCCATTGAAGCGCTGATCTGGTAACTGAACACTTGCACAATGCTGATTTCCGCGTTCGACAGAACGCGGCCCCATTGAAGCGGTATTCGGACGCATCTTCTCGGCGGTGCATCAATTTCCGCGTTCGACAGAACGCGGCCCCATTGAAGCGACATCGCTCGGCGACTCATCGTGAATGCCGTCATCCAGATTTCCGCGTTCGACAGAACGCGGCCCCATTGAAGCGAGTAACGGCGTCTACTAGACGGAAATGCCAGGATCGAGATTTCCGCGTTCGACAGAACGCGGCCCCATTGAAGCGTGGATTTGCGCTACTGCGACGATTATCGTGCAGCGCTCTATTTCCGCGTTCGACAGAACGCGGCCCCATTGAAGCGGCGTTCAGCCGCGATCCACGCTGGTACACGTCCGCATCGGATTTCCGCGTTCGACAGAACGCGGCCCCATTGAAGCCGATCGAGTGGCATGCACTGCAAGCCAGTTATGCAGCGTCATTTCCGCGTTCGACAGAACGCGGCCCCATTGAAGCGCGACCGTGCCATCAGTCGGCCTCTAACGCACATCGCATTTCCGCGTTCGACAGAACGCGGCCCCATTGAAGCGAGGAGAAGCGAGCGGTCATGGATCGATTACGCCCTTATTTCCGCGTTCGACAGAACGCGGCCCCATTGAAGCTAGGGTGAACTAACCATGGTGCGACGATTTCCGCGTTCGACAGAACGCGGCCCCATTGAAGCGGCATGCGACTGATGGTCAGGCATCGGTATTTCCGCGTTCAACAGAACGCGGCCCCATTGAAGCTCGAGCGATAACGGCGCAACCAAGCCGTGATCGATTGTGCCGCTATTTCCGCGTTCAACAGAACGCGGCCCCATTGAAGCGCGGTCAATCAGCAAGTCGCTGCGGCATGCTCGGATTTCCGCGTTCGTCAGAACGCGGCCCCATTGAAGCTCATCGCCATGGGCTTTACCTCGATCACTGCGGAATCCCTATTTCCGCGTTCGACAGAACGCGGCCCCATTGAAGCTGGTCGCCATTGAAGAGCAAGCGGCTTCTACGGCAGCATATTTCCGCGTTCGTCAGAACGCGGCCCCATTGAAGCCATGATGCGCCCACTGCATGTACCGCTTGTCGCTCGAATTTCCGCGTTCGACAGAACGCGGCCCCATTGAAGCCCGAACGCTGCTCTCGGAGACTATCGACCTCATCAGCGATTTCCGCGTTCGACAGAACGCGGCCCCATTGAAGCCGGCTAACCTTATGTTCCCTGGAACCACTAACTTAACCTATTTCCGCGTTCGACAGAACGCGGCCCCATTGAAGCAATGGCTCGCACCGGTCGATAACATCCGTTAGCCGTGATTTCCGCGCGGATAAAGAACAGAGGGACAGGTCAAATATCCGATTTCGAACTGGCTGAATTAAACCAACGTCCTCCGTCAACAGGAAGTCCCGGCTTCGCGGTACTGTCGTCGGTATTGCGCCTTGTACCGTGGTTCCGGGTTGGCTTCCATGTGCAGGTTTATCCCTTGCTAAATTTATCCGCCTCTGACCTGTCCCTTGAGTTTCATTTTTCGATTTCTTCTCCGCGTCGGATAAACCCCGACCGTTTGCTTTCATCGATTGCGGTTTTCTTCGCCCGGGTGCGTCTTTAGCCGCGGCGACAGCAGACAACGGGCACGAGCTCGAGTATGTTTTAGGACCGATGGCGAGAAAGTAGAGCCTAGGCTGATCGTCACGTGGGCGCTCGGGCTGTCGACGAAGCGTCTCGCTTCGCTCGGGTTTCAAGAGGCAAAGCAGGGACGCTTCGCTTACGCGCAAGAACGTCGGCGCCGTGCGGTGGCGTCGGTTGCGCTGAGAACGATTGCGGAACAGCGAAAATTCACTAGTTCACGGATCAGCACGATAATTAGCGTGCCGGTGGCCCAAAGCTCATCGACGCTGCGTGCTGAGCCCGCGCCAGAAGAAAGTCCTTCGATGCAGTCAAACTCAACCCCAAAGATACCGTCTGGATTGAGCCCGTGGCGCAGATGGATAAGCCTTTTGGAATTGACGCCCAGGCTTGCCAATAAGGCCTATGCCAAATCGATCGTCACGTTCTGGGTTTGGGCAAAAGCAGGCCATTGCTCGAGCAGATCAAGGCGACAATCCACAGGGATTTTTTAGTAACCTCCTTCAGCACACCCAAATTTGATTGTGGCTGGCCGTCTCGGTCTGCTAACATCCGTCTCCATCGTGGACTTTTCCAAGATCGCTTACAACCTTCGGGACGACGCGGCGTTCGAGGGTTTCCGTTGGATTATTCAGAAGACCGGCTCAGGATGGGATAAAACCGAGTACGCGTTCCTGGTAATCCTTGCCAAAGCCAAAACCGTTCAGTACCTCTACTCCATTCCGGAGACCGGCTCTAACGTGCGGTCTGCCGTAACCGCCTCAACGGATCTGCGAATCCGGGCGTTCTGCCACACCCACCCGGAGTCTGATACGACGGGACGTTTTGGCAATGATGATAAGGAAAATTTCAAGGAGACAATCAAAATCCCGGCGCTAGCGGGTATTGCTTTCTATCTAATGAATCATTTCCAAGAAGTACGGATCGCCCGAGCTCTCGAAGATTTTCCGGAAGGCAAGTCACTCCCTTTCAAGCCTTAACCCCGGCAGTCGCCACCGATTGCGCAGGGTCTTCCGGGCAGGCTTGGAAAAGAAAGAAGGGTTGAAAAGCCGGGATCGTGCTGATGCAGTCTGCGGCGTACTCCTCAGGACCGAATCCTGAGAAAAGCGCTAACCCCCAAATCCTGATCACACTTTGTTCTCTTTGCTTGCTTCTGTTCAAATTCTCTTTGCTCGCTTCTGTGCGGTCGCGGCTCGGGCACCAACCCGTTAAGGCGAACCTGCCGAGACCGAAGGATTGGCGGCATTTTTAATCACTTGCCGGGGCGTTCCACCTTCGATCGAGGCCCGGTAAATCGAGCTGGTTCTCTCATTCTTCGGCGCATCGACCAGCAAATATTCAGCGTGCCTTGGTCCCGTCAAGATACGCGGTCCAGATGTTTGGGTCGCGGACAAAAACGATGCGGCGTTGCGGTGCCCCGGGCTCTACGGAAAGTGACGAGTCGATCGGCGTAATCGGGTTTCAGGCGAATCGCTTTAGAGTAATCAGCAATCGCTTGGTCGTACCTTTTTAGGGTGTCATAGGCAAGTCCGCGATTGTTGCATAGCGGAGACCAGGCGAGCCACACAATCCAAACCGAAGCGGCTACGGTAAGGTAAAAAAGCTACGCGAACGTGTGCGTTATTAGGGTCGCCGAAGCAGGTATTGGAAAGGCGACTATCCCAACCGGAAACGAGGGGAGATCCGAGCCGGTCCCTTGGGCCAGAGTTTCAGTCAACTTCCTGCGCGGTCCAGCTCCAGACGCCCTTGCGGGCCGTCATCGTCCCATTGGTGACTTTCAGGATCGCGTAGCGCGACCCTGGGCGGATCACGACATCTTCCCGGACGTCCTCACTTCCCAGATGAATCATGGAAAGTTTGATCTCTTTGACCGACGCCGCGTGCTCCTCAAAGCCGAGGTAATGTTCCCACTGACCATTCCCGAGATATCGATCCCCTGTGCGAAAGCGGAAATCCGCTTGTGGAGTCTGTTGCCAAGGTCTCCAGGTGATGGTGCGATCCGGACCTTCGAAGCTCTCCCTGGGCTTCGCGGCACTGGACAGAGTCGATACAACAAAGAGAAAAAGTACGAAATAGTTCATTGGCAACGATTTTATTCTCCCTCGTAAGAGCAGATCAAAGCCGTTTTATTTTGTCATTGGAAGAACCTTTTTGCCGGGCGCCGGGCGCCGGGCGCCGGGCACGCCCGGCGCGTAGTCAAGTAGCCAAGTAGCCAAGTAGCCAAGCAGCCGAGAAGCCGTACGGCAAGCTTCGCCGAGACGCCCGAAAAGTATCCATGAAGCCAAGCAATCTGGTGAAGAGTCCCGATCATGCATATCTTTCGTTCCGACCTAAGGAAACCGAGGGCGAGCTCGAGAGCGTTGCTGGTTCGTTTGCGCTCCAAAGAAGCCATCGACCCAGGAAGGACGATTGCGGGAAGCGGGAGTTCGAGCCTCGAAGGAAAACCATCCGTGGTTCGTTGTGACACGGGCGTCCCGGGATCACCCAAAACGCAAAACGCAAAACTCAACCCCTTCCCTCACTTGAACTTTTCTCGCATGGCAGCTATGCCCGGTATCCGGTCCATCAGGTGACGATAGGTGCCGTCAAAATTCTGGATCAGCGATCGTTGCGTTTTTCCGACCAGGATCGTGAAGATGTACGACTGGTGGCAGGGTGAGGTGACGGTCGGATGATAGCCGTCGGAGAAGGCAAAGGTGTCGCCGTGCCGGGTCATATAAGCTGTCGTCTCTCCATCAGGATTGTACCAGAGTTGTGCGCCGAAGCCGGTCGGCGGATTGAAGCGCCAGTGATACATCTCCTCGTGCGCGGTCTCTCCTGGCTGATCGGTATCGTGCTTATGCGGTGGGAAGCCGGACCAGCAACCTTCGTCCGCGTAGAGCTCGCTGACGAGCAAGTTCCCCGCGCGACCTGCACCGTTCTGTCCCAGGAGGTGAAAGATTCGGCGGCGCGATTTGGTCTCGTTCGAGCCGACGTCTACCATGTCGATCTCCTCTGGTCTGACCCGAAATGGGGACATTCGCCGATCCCATAGACCTCCCGCGATGGCGATCTCGCAATCCGTTTGCGCGACGATCGCAACCTCGGCATTCGGACCTGCGTAGACGGCTTCGGCTTTGCCATCCCAAATGGTCGCCCGCCGGCCCAGGCCCGAGAAGGCTTCACCATCTACCGTCAGGTCACAGGTCCCCGCCATCGGTGCAACGACCGATTCAAATCCAGGCAAAAGATACTGGTAATTTTCGCCCGCCACCAATTTAACGATATTGAAATAGATTCGTTCGACAGGTTCGTTTCCGGCAAGGATCGGTTCGTTCTTATTATCGAAGGCTCGAATTAAAGTTTGCGACATAAAGGCCAGGCGCTAAACAGATGCGATTTTCGCGGTAATCGTCAGGCGCCGCCGCCGAAGTTCTCCGGCACCGCTTCTTGCTTGTAATACTTCCCGTAAAAATCTTCGTCGAGACGATGGGCCTGGTAAGCCAGCACGGTGTGGAATGGTCCACCGTTGACCGGGAAGCGCCCGTAGCGTTCGTGGACGTAGCTGCAGTAGGCAATGGTGGCGGCAATCGCCTCATCGGAGTAGCGCGGAATCTCCGACTGGACAGCCTCGGACATATCGCGATAATAGGGGGGACAAAATGGCTTGATCAGAATCTGACCGTCGCGCTCCAGACCGACCGGCGTCGGTACCGGGATGTCCCCAGGGATACCTGGTGGCGCGCCAATCAAGCGGTGAAACGGCACGTTTTCGGTCCGGAATCCAAGCGCCACCGGCCAGATGAACGGATGGGCGGCAAAGTGCGGGAAACCTCCGAGTCCGAGCGCGGCGGACATTAACCCCAGATTCTGCAGGATGCCGCCCAGTTCGATGGCCACGAATTCACAAACCCACGTTTCGATGAAACTGACGGTCGCTACTCGGCCCCTGGCAGGATCATTCTCCAGATGTCCGCCGGCGGCCCGGGCAAACTGTGCGATACCCGCCGGTTGATAACCGTTGTGGTCGTCCACGAGAAAAAAACGAAAATCGTGATCAAATGCTGAAAGAATGAGATTGATGTAGAGCGCGCTCAACTCCGCCACCGGCAGAAAATAAGTGGTGCCTGGCAAATTGGCCATCCACTTGTTAAAAGGTGCGACGAACGGCACCTCGCGTGGCACGTCTACCCGTTGATCCGCGACGCGCACGCGGGCCTTGTGATAAAGGTCCGTCAGTTGGTGCTCTTTCCCTTGGCGAATCAGTTCCGGGATTTGCTGGCGCGGAAAATCCTGTGGACGCTTGAGCAGCCATGCGCCCTGGTCGTTAATGACGAAAAGCGTACAATCATGCATCGCGTCCCCGCTGGCCACGGTGCGCGCAACGAAGTGCGTCATGATGTTGCCGCCACCGGACTCCGGCCGCGCGCCGGCGCGGTAGGGCAGTTCCGCGAATGCATAACCAGTGACCCCGCAACCCGCGAATGCGAGGGCCGCTTCTTCCTCCTCGTTCAAAGGTTGGGGCGCCCGTTTGCTTTCGTAAGAGAGTGGACCCCCATCGAGCACCATGCCGGGTGCAAAACGTCGCGATCGCCGGCTGATCATTGCCTGTAACAATGAGCAAGCTGCAATCCGCTTGGTTACCGATTTAGCAGAGTTGTTCGTTGATTCCAGGTTGGTGTTCACGGCCGCGTTCCAGGTTCGACAAGGCGCTGAAGTGGGAGGGGAATCGGTTTTGGACGCTAAAAGAGGTCTTCCAGGCGGACGATAACATCCGCAAATGCTTCTACCGCGATCGATCCGTCTCGATGCATGGTTTCCTGGTACTTTGGTCCTTGGTGGAGTCGGAATACTCTGACGGTTTTGGCCGGGACATCCACGATCCAATATTCCGGAATTCCAGCGTTCTCGTAAGCGAGGAGTTTCTTTTCAGAATCGTAGTGGACGGTGGTGTCTGAAACCTCGATGACCAGATAAATCTCTTGAGTCGAAGGGTGTTGTCTCCTGGTTCCGGCGGCGGTTTTAAACAGCACCATGTCCGGCTGCAGTTCATGGAAATCAGGAATCGGGATCGGTCTCCCTGGACCCACCTTGAACCGGCCCTTTTTCTGCTCACTGAAGAGGTCGTTGAGCCTTTCGAGGATGAATTGGTGTTCGGGACCAATGGGGGCCATTTGAACGAGAAGACCGTCGATCAGTTCCACGCGGTCATTTGGATGAAGGATTCCAGCCTCACCGAGCTTGCGGTATTCATCGATCGTGAGTTTTCGCAAGGACACTTCTGGTTCTGGAATCGAGCCCGGGAGAACCGACGTGGCCATAGAACTGTAGGCTAGCATTCCTGTTTCTGGCGTGCAACGAGCGGGGAGCGGGCGCGGGAGAGGGAACGAGTTTTGAGTTTTGGGTTTTGAGTTTTGAGTGGCGGCGGGCGTAAGCAAAGCGTCTCGCTTTACCCTAGTGTTTGGACATTTCCGATAAGTGGCCAACAGAGCTCAGCCCAGCCCAGGGTAAACCCAGGGTTTACCCTGGTATCTGATTAGCGCTGTGGCCTTGAAGGCAAGGCCGGAAGGGGAATGGCTCGCACGGAGGTCACGGTCGGCACGGAGGGTTTCAGAGGATTTAGAGTTTGTTTTGGGTTGTTCGATGGTTTAGCGAGCCACCGCTAAAGAACGGCATCAACGATTGATCAACCATTACAGCAAACCTCCGTGATCCCCGTGTCCTCCGTGCGAGAATTTCCTATCTTCGCCTTTCTACGCGTGTCAATTCGCGGTCAACGGCTGTTCCTATTCGACCTGTGCCGGCGCTAAACGCACCTGGGCTAGGCTATTCTTTTTTGGCCACTTCGGGCCACCGCCGCGATGCGTCGCTGACGAGCGCACAACGGTGGAAAGTCTTGGCGGAGGTGCGGCGGACCGCCGCTACCCAAAACTCAAAACGCAAAACTCAAACTTCATCCCCGAACCCCCTTGCTCGCTTCCATTCTTTCTGTCTAAAAAGTATTCTTATCTGGCTCTCCACGCTTGGTTGACCCCCAAAAGAAGAGGACTCATGAAAACTGAAGAATCCGAACCCGCTCCGTCCGCTCCCACCGATCAGCCCGCAACCTCAGCGCCGCCCGAAGCACCGCCAAAAACAAAGGCCGGCCCCACGCGCAAGCGTCCCCGGTGGATTTTGCCGGTTGCCTTGCTGATGGCAGTAGCGGTGCTATTCCTGGGAATTCCGCGAGTACTCCACTCGTTTAATACCGTTTCGACCGACGATGCGTATGTGAACAGCTACGTAACCTTTGTGGCGCCTCGGGTGGCAGGCCAAGTGGCTCGGGTCCTGGTGGACGACAACAACCGAGTGAAAAAAGGCGACGTGCTGGTCGAACTCGACCCGGAGCCGTTCAGTGTCCAAGTCGCAATCAAGCAGGCGGCTGTCGATGCCGCCCAGGCGGACCTCGCCGCGGCCAAAGCCACGGTGCGAAGTTTGGTGGCGCAAACCCGCGGCCAGCGCTTCAAGCTCATCCATTCGATCGAAGATGTGGATAATCAAGTCGCGCTTTTGCGGGCGCGTGCTGCCACCTGGGAACAGAGCAAGGCGGCCCTGGTGCTGGCCCAGGCGGAGTTTGACCGAGCAAAACGCCTGATGGAGAGCAAAGTGGTGAGCGCCGAGGAATTTGACCAAAGGCGGGAGACTCTGGACTCGGCGCAAGCGCAGGTGAACCAGGCGCTGGAGAACGTCTATCAGGCGCGAGTCGTCCTCGGTCTGCCAGCGAAACCGGCCGAAGGAAAAAGCCTGACTGACGTGCCTCCAGATCTCGACCAGACTTTCTCTTCGGTCCGGCAGGCTCTGGCCGACTTGCTTCATAGTGCTGCCCAGCTTGGCATCGTGCCATCGTCCTACGATCTCACGCCAAAACAGACCATAGAAGAATTCTATCGGCGCGATCCCGGCGGCGATATTAACCGGATCTATGAGGAGGTTGTCAAAAATGCACCTGGCCTGAAACAGGCGGAAGCGGCTTTGATGAAGGCGAAGCGCGATCTCGACGAGGCGAAGCTCGATCTCCGTTATACCACCATCCTGGCGGAAATCGACGGCGTGGTCACCCGCCGCAACGTTAACCCCGGCAACAACGTCCAGGTGGGTCAGGCCCTGATGGCGATCCGTTCACTGCGCGACATCTGGGTAGATGCGAATTTCAAGGAAACCCAGCTGCGCGATCTGCGGATCGGCCAGCGGGTGGATCTGGATGTCGACATGTATGGCGGCAAGAAGACGTTCGAGGGACGCATTTCCGGTTTCACCATGGGCACAGGCTCCACACTGGCGCTGTTGCCCGCCCAAAATGCCACGGGAAATTTCGTCAAGGTGGTGCAGCGGCTCCCGGTGCGAATCGATGTGGTGAATTACGATCCCGACAAGGTGCCGCTTTTCGTTGGCCTCTCGGTCACGCCGTCGGTTGATCTCAAGACGGCACCGACCGGCCCGAATGCCGGCAAATTTCTCCAGGAACCGACTCAACCTGCGGCGACTGAAAGTCCCACCTCGACCAAACCATGAGCGCCGGAACGACCGCCATCTCCGCCCCTAATTTGACGGCCAGCCCGCGGATCTTCAATCCGTGGCTGATCGCGCTCGCCGTAGTGGTGCCCACCTTCATGGAAGTGCTGGATACCACCATCGCCAACGTGGCCCTGCGCTATATCGCCGGCGGCCTTTCCGCGGCGGTCACCGATAGCGAGTGGGTCGTAACCAGCTACCTCGCCGCCAACGCGATCATCCTGCCGATTTCCGGCTGGATTGCCGCCCATTTCGGGAGGCGCAGATATTTTCTGATCTCCATCGCGATCTTTACCGTCAGCTCGGTTCTCTGTGGCATGGCGACAAGTCTGAATCAGCTGATCCTTTTTCGCGTCATGCAGGGTCTCGCTGGCGGTGGCCTGCAACCCTGCAGCCAAGGCATTCTGCTCGATACCTTTCCGCCCGAGAAGCAGGGCGCCGCACAGACCCTCTTCGGGGTCGCCGCCCTCATTGCCCCGGTCCTCGGGCCGACGCTGGGCGGTTGGCTCACCGACCAATATTCCTGGCGCTGGATCTTTTTCATTAATCTGCCGGTCGGTGCACTTGCCTTCCTGTTTTGCTTCGCTGTGGTCCAAGACCCGGAATATCTCCGTAAGGAGCGGTTGGCGTCGAAAGGGCGGCCACTTAATTTCGATACCGTTGGTCTCGGGTTGCTCGCTGTCACCTTGATTTGCTGGGAGGTGCTGCTCAGCAAAGGCCAGGAGTGGGATTGGTTCAGCGACGCCTTTGGACGGGTCCAGACCTTGGCTACCCTGTTCGTTCTCGGCGCAGGCTGCCTGATCTTTTGGGAAACGCGTCACGTGAGCCCGATCGTGAATTTCCGGCCGCTGCGCGAGCGCAACTTTGCCATCTCCTGCGTCATCCTTTTCTGCGCCTTCGGAGTGCTCTATGGATCGAGCACCCTGCTGCCCGGAATGCTGGAATCGCTCTTTGGCTATGATGCGTTCCATGCGGGACTGGTGTTATCGCCCGCGGGTATTTTTACGATCATGGCGATCATCGTGGTGGGTGGGTTGCTTGGTCGCGGCGTTGACGCGCGCTGGCTGATCGCCATCGGGCTTCTGATCGTCGCCACCGGCAATTTCTGGATGTCGCAGATGAATCTGGACATTGCCCCCGTACAAGTCATCTGGGCGCGAATCGTGATGATCGCCGGTTTGGGTTTCGTCTTCGCGCCGGTCAATGTCGCAGCTTATCTCTACATGCCGCGTTCGATTCGCGGTGCCGCCGTTGGGCTTCTGGCCTTGCTGCGCAATGAAGGTGGCAGCGTCGGTACTTCGATGGGCCAGACGATCACGGAGCGGCGCGAGATATTTCACAACCTGCGGCTCGGTGATAATCTCGACACCCTTAACCCCGCTGTAAATTCTTACCTCGCGCAGGTCCAGCCCGGGTACCTGCAGCAGACCGGCGATCCCGCTGCCGCGCAGGCCATGGCCTGGCAGTCGCTGGAAGACCTGCGCGAACAGCAGGCTTCCGCGCTCGCTTATTTCGACGCATTCCTGATCTTCGCCGCCGTCGGGGTCGCACTCGCCTTTCTGGTGCTCTTTATGAAACGCTCCGTTGTCGAGAAAGGGGCGCACGTCGCGGCGGAATGACGGCAGAAACGTATCGCCGTGGAGTGGCGGCAAGGGACGCGCTCCCGCGCGTCCGGCGAGGCAAGTCTCAACGCGTCCCTTTGCGTGTGGGCGGTAGGGACGCGCTCCAGGACGCGCTCCCGCGCGTCCGGCGTGGCATGTCCTGAGAGCGTGCGAAGGCGCAAGGGAAAGGCCGGCAGGGCGACGTGGATGGAGTGAAGGAACGCCCGCGAACGGTGAACGGCGAAAAGCCATCCCCAGTGACATCCGTGTCCTTAGTGTGAGTCTCAGTCACGCCGACACGCCGATACGTTCCCCCTTACCCCCTCACGGCGCTCTCGCCGGTCTTGCTGATCTGATCCAACCGCGGCAGTTTCTGTTTCAGAGTTAATACCGGCGCGAAAAGATCTCCGAATTTTTGGACGCGCTCGAGAACGTCTTTGGACTCAAACGTGAGAAGTTTTGCGTCGTTCTTTTTAAATGCCCGCGAGACCTCTTCCCAGGTGACTGGGGTGGAGACCAGGGGGCGTTCCTTTGCCCTCAGCGAATAGACGTTGACGGTCGTTTTGTGATCATCGTTCTGACTCCAGTCTACGAGAATCTTGCCGGACCTTAGACTCTTCTGCATTTTTGACACCACGGTTTCCGGGAATCGGTGCTCGAGCAATTGGGCGATCGCGTGGGCAACGGCTTTGGTCCTGGCATAGGTCGCGGCGCTGTTCAGCGGAACGTAAACCTGGAGTCCCTTCGATCCGGACGTTTTCGGAAAACTCTCCATGCCGAACGCATCGAAGATCGCTTTGAGCCACAGGCCCACCTTGCAACAAAGGACGATGTCTGTCGGCGGACCTGGATCGAGGTCAAAGGCCAGCGTGGTTGGACGCTTGATCGCGGGTGCCTTGTGCAGAAAGGTATGCAACTCAAGATTCGCCAGATTGGCCCCCCACACTAATGAGGGCAGGTCATTCATCAGACAGTAATCGATGGCCCCGCCTTCCGATGTGGTTACCTTGGCCGTTTTAACCCACTTCGGGCGATGGACTGGAGAATTCTTCTCATAAAAAAAGAAACCATCCGCTCCATCGGGATATCGTTTCAGCGTGATCGGCCGATCTTTAAGGTGAGGCAGTAGCTCGGGTGAAATTCGGACGTAATAGTCGATGAGGTCAGCTTTCTTGAAACCCGTCGCCGGATAAAAAACCTTATCCAGGTTCGTTACGTTGACCGTAGTCCCTGCCACACTGAGCCGCGATGTCGTGGTCATATTAGGATCGGCAGAACCGTCGTCCTCGATCGGAAAAATTCAACCTCCAGGAACTCCTGAATGCTCGGTCTCTTGAATGGTGGGCTTTTTCGGCCGCTTGACTTCTCGCCTTGTTCTCTTGAAGTAAGGAGCCTTCAATGCGCTATAAATGTTTTGGCCAACGGACCGGCCTCAAGGTCTCTGAACTCTTTTCCCGATGAGCGATCGCGTTGACGGGAATATTCAGAGGCGGCTCCTGGCGGGGGCGCTCATTTGCGCCGTCCTGCTGATTGTCGGCTATTTTGTCCTGGTCAGCACCCCTTGGGGACATCAACTCGATGACGACGCGTATTTCGGCCGCAAAGCGTTGAGCCGAAGAGTGGTTGGGTTGGACTCCGCCCTGCTCGACCTGGTGAGCAAGGCGGCGCTCCTGCTGGCGTCAGCACTTCTGCTCACGATCGCGGCTGTGCGCCGCTGTACCTTGGTGGGGGTGATTGCCGTGCTCGGATTCGGATGCGCGGTGGTGGGCGCTGAGCTTCTCAAACCCCGATTTCCGTGGCGAGCGCTGGTGCCGAATGACGCCCTGCTCTCGGCAGGCCTCAGAATGGGTACCTACCCAAGCGGACACGCGACCATCGGCACGTCGTTCGCCTTAAGCTTCGTCTTGATCTCACCGTCCCGCTGGCGTCCCTGGCTGGCGGTTGCCGCGGGCTGCATGAGCGCAACGTTTGCAACAGGCGTCCTGTTCGCCGGTTGGCATCGGCCCTCGGACGCCTTGGGAGCGCTGGCTTGGTCTGGGTTCTGCATGACCGTGGCGGCGTTCTTCGCGGTTCGATTGCGGGGCCGATCAAGAACCGCGGTTGCGCATGCGGGCCGGGCGGTGTTCGCCAGTGTCGGGTCGGCGATCCTGGTGGCGACCGCGACGTGGCTGATTGCCGCGTCAGAGGCGCCCGCTTACCCTTACGGTGACCTTCCATTCTTCGTGCTGACAGGGCTCATTATCGCGGGTGCGTTCTCGCTGATCGCCTGGTACGGCTGGGAGTTGCGAGCGGTCGATTGGCACGGGGAGGAGCCGGTAGGCGAGTAGGCAGTAGCCGAGTAGCCGAGTAGCCGAGTAGCCGAGTAGCCGAGTAGCCGAGTAGCCGAGTAGCCGAGTAGCCGAGTAGCCGAGTAGCCGAGTAGCCGAGTAGCCGAGTAGCCGAGTAGCCGAGTAGCCGAGTAGCCGAGTAGCCGAGTAGCCGAGTAGCCGAGTAGCCGAGTAGCCGAGTAGCCGAGTAGCCGAGTAGCCAGTAGCCAGTAGCCAGTAGCCAGTAGCCAGTAGCCAGTAGCCAGTAGCCAGTAGCCAGTAGCCAGTAGCCAGTAGCCAGTAGCCAGTAT
>CAWBKA010000048.1:0-56728 GCA_963789065.1 uncultured Verrucomicrobiae bacterium
GGCCAGGGCAGCACCATTAAAAGCAAAGGGTTTCCAGGCGGACACCTAACGATGATTGGTGCCAACGCACCGTCGGGCCTGGCCAGCCGGCCGATCAGCTTTGTGGTGGCCGAGGAAGTGGACCGCTGGGAAGCATCGCCGGCCGGCAAAAGGAGATCGTTTCGGCTGGCGCTCGTTCGTACCGAGAAGTTCCCGATTCGGTTTGGGTCATGGATTCAACACCAACCATCAAGGGCACTCGCGGATCGAGACCGAGTGAGCCGGACCGACAAACGGATGTGTTCGTGCCGTGCATCCATTGTGGGCACGAGTTCGTGATGCAATGAAAAGACGTCCGCTGGCCCAAGGACAGCCACAAAACGCCTACCTGGAATGCCCTGGCGGCCACACCAGATCGTCGGACGAGGAGCGCGTAGCGATGGTGTGGCGCGGGGAGTGGAGACCTACGGCCCCATTCAAGCTGTTCGCGGTATCACCTGAATGGATTGTCTGCTGAGCCAATCGCAAAGCGATTCACAAACCGGCTGACGAGATGGCGTCGGAATTTCTGAATGCCAAAGCCGGCGGCTCCCAAACGCTCAAAGTTTGGACCAACACGTTTCAAGCTCAGAGCTGGGAAGACGAGTACGACAAGCCGATGTCGCCGGCGGCCTTGTACGCCGCCGGAAGACCGCCGAATTGACGGTGAGACAATCACTTCTGCAGCGGCGCGCTCTTCGTTCTGGCGGCCGGCGTCGACGTCCAGGGCGGACAGCCTCGAGGCTAAAATCGTCGGGTTCCGGCGAGGGCGAGGAAACCTGGGGAATTGCTTACCAGGTGTTCCGCGGGAACATCGCGCAATGGTCAGTGTGAGCCAGTTGGATGCGATCGATCCGACCCAGATTTAGGCACGTGAGTGGGCACGAGCTCGCCCCGGCGTCCGTCGCCATCCGATCCGGGGCACGCATCCCAGATGGTCTACGCATTCGTGGCAGCGATGTGCGCCAAGAGCTGTGTATCCGGTCAGGGGCGTCGGCACCGGCGGGCTGCCGTGGGTGACGAGAAGTAAAATTCGCCCCCACGTGTGCGGCTGGCAAAAGTGAATGTGGCGAAAGAGGTCCTTGGACTCCAGGGGCTCAAACTCATCGACCACGGGCCGGGCTATATCCACACGCCGATGAGCTACACGCTGGAGGGTTCCGGAAACTGACCAGCGAACGGATGGTATGACGCGCTATCGCTCCGGGATCCCCCGAACGGGATTTCCGAAGCCGACGGCGCGGAACGAAGCCTTGGATTGCCGGGTTTACGCCATGGCCGCAATCGAAATCATTCGCCCAAACTACCGCAAGTCCCCGCGGCCTGGCCGGGAAGCCCGGGAGAAACCGACTACAAACGGAAGAGCCACAGCCGCCGGATAGTCCGCACAAACAATATCCCACAGCCGCAGCCGGCCACACACAAGCCGGCGGTGAGGCGCAAAATCCCGCGCCGGCCAAGCGAAAAAAAAAAAAAAAAAAAAAAAAAAAAAGGTGGATGGCATAGAGGTTAGGGCCAGCAAGAGACCCATTTCACGGGTTTACTTTACACGTGCTAGTAAATGGGAGAATACCCGCATACCCGTCCGCACACAAGCCGCCTGTGTAGCGCATAGTTCTCGCGCTGGCCCAAGCGGATGGATGAAGGGAATGTAGAGGTCATTTATTACGCTCTAAGCGTTTTTATGTGGAAAACGTGATAACTGCGTGCGATTAATTGCAATCGTGATTGTGATTGACGCTAAATCTCTGACGGCAGAACAGGCCGAAGGCGTTCGTAAAACAATCCTCGCGAAACACCTGGTTGCTCCCGGTTATCTCTCGACGGATTGCTGGAAATGGACCGGTTGCGTAGTCCGGGCCGATTACGGCAGCTACCCTAGAGCCATTGCGGGAACGAAGATAGTTCATCGGCTAGCCTACATGGCGTTTCGCGGCGAAATCCCGGCAGACAAACCCGTAGTCAGACACTTGCGCCACAACAGGTCTTGTTGCAATCCGGATCACCTGGAGATCGGAACCGTTCAGGACAACGTCAGTGACACGTTTCGGCGTGTTCGAGGTCCGGAGAGCAAAACGAATTTGGCTGACGTGAAGCCGCCTGATTATTCTGTCGGCCCGTACTTTTGGAGCGAGGCAAGGTTTTACAAGTTCGTCCTGGGCATTACCTGGCGTCACGGCCGAAAGCTCGTCGAGCTGGGAGTCTTGCAGCCTGACGGGTTTAACGACAAGCACCCTATCTACTCCTGCGACGCGTATGCCATTCAACGCCACAGGTCAGCCATGAATCGCTATCACACGCCCAAAAATCTTTATGAGCACCGCACGCCTTAGCCTAAACGATCAACTCCGGCACGCTTTCCGCACCGGGGCATTACCTCCGAGCCCGGAAGCCGAGCGCAGCTTCGAGTGCGAGCGGCGCGCCAAGGAGGTTCGGGTGGCAACCGGGATGCCTGACACGAGCGGACGAGGGCTGTCGTTTTACCTGCCGTGCGAAATGCTCCTGCAGCGCGATCTGAGCACGCTGACAAGCGCGGCCGGCGCGAATCTGGTGTCGCCTACAGAGCGGCCTTTCCTCTTGCCGCTCCTCTTCCCGTATTCGATTCTTGCCAACCCGGCGTTGAACATCATGTGCCTGAGCGGTCTTGTCGGCAACGTCAGCTTGCCGATTGTGAGCTCGTCGCAAGTCTCAGGGTTCGTCGCGCAGGCGGCCAGCTTCCAGACAGGGGACATGCAATTTGGCCAAAATTGTGTTCTATCTCCTCACCTGCTAACCACAACCCTCAAGGTGAGTCGGCAGCTCATTTTTTCATCCGGCATGGACATCATGAACGGGGTGATTCAACACGTCCTGGCCAGCATCGGCGCCGCGCTAGACAAGGCCGCGCTTCTTTCTGACGGGGCCGGCTCGGCAACCAAAGGAGTGCTCAACGTAACGGGCACCAACAGCACCACTTTCGGGCCCCCAGTGCGTTCCCTTCTTTGCTCGCGATGCAGACTCCCATTTTGCAAACCAACCCGAGGCTGAACTCTGTTGCCTGGATCGGCTCAAACCCAACCCGGGAAAAACTGATGCAAAAGCCGAAGGCAACTGCCGGGGTCGGCTTCTGTTGGGAAAAAGGCGCGAATGGAGATGAGATCGCGTCCTGGCCGGCGTTCGCTCATTCCGCTCTCGACTCGTCCGGTCAAATTGTGGGTGGCGACTGGAGCTCGTTGGTTTTTGCGAGCTGGGGTCAGGACGCAATCGAGGTCACGGTGGACGCCGTGACGGGCGCGACGACCAACCAGGTAAAAATCTACGCCTCGGTGATGTGCGACTTCGCCGTTGCCAGGCCGGCCGCGTTCAGCATCTCAAGCGACTCAGCCGCTCAATAGCCCTCCCCAAAAACCTATGAGTAAAACTCTCGAATTGTTGGGCTCGGTGAAAGTCATCCGAGCAATCAGCGACCTGACCTATAAGGGCAAATTAATCCGTGGACGCCGGAACGATCGAACCGACGGTAAGGGCGGCGCCTATGAGATTGTGTCGACGCCTGGCGAAGAGCTGGAGGTTGAGCAGTCGTTCGGAAAATTAACAGTGCTGTCCGGCAAAGCTGAGCTGGTCTCCGGTGGGTATTGCGAGGTCGTTTTTGAGCAAGACGGCTACCACCGCTATACGGACTGGCGGCGTAAAGATAGCGACCCAGCGCCGATTTACGAACGCGTTGAGTTCCTGAAGCAGGGAGGAATGGCTGGCGGCCCGTTTTGGCCGGCGGGGTTTAAGTGTCGCCTCGACGCAAACACATTCTTGGACCGCTCAACGATTTGTTATGAAGACGAGCAGCAGACGGACTACCACACGATCCGCGTGCTCAAACCCTCACCAAAGCAGGTACAGCTAAACGCAATCGAGCAGGCCGGCATGGTCAAAACGATGTGGAGCAAGCTTTTCCCGGAAAAGACGGCCTAAAGTTTCTTCCTTCAAATGAACGACTACAGGGAAAAGGTGATTGAGGCATTACTTGATGCCCAAACACTGACAGCAACGACCAACGGTTCCCCGGTCAGCACGACCAACCTGGAGGGCAATCGGCGTGATCGCCCGCGTCGGAACACCCGGCAGCACCACGGGGACACTCAGCATGCAGCTTCAAACAAGTACGAACGGTCGAAAAGCTGGGCAATCTCCGGCTGCCCCGGCGAGTTCACCACCGCCGGCGGCACGGCCATCCAGAATGTTAACCCGGGCTCGTGCCTGGGTTTTATGCGATGCGTTGCGAGCGTTGGCGGCACCAGCCCAAGTTTCCCGATCGCTGTCCTCTACATCGGAATGCCGCGATATCCATGAACATCTTCGACTCACCCGATCGCAGCGGGGATCCAGAGTTGCTGCATACTCTCTGGTGAGAACTGCGAGCTCGTGAGCCCAGAGCTAAAACGGGCTCTTTCCTTTTTTCCACTATGACCAGAGAACAGATTCAGGACCTCGTTTGTACTGACCGGGTGCGCCGAGGCAGCGCTTTTGGCCTGGTCGTCGCGTCTAACGATAGCATGGTTAAAATCCACTGGGACGGAGTGCCCGCGCCGACAAGCTACTCGAGGAATACCGAAGTGCTGCACGACGTCGTCATTGAACGCAAAGCGGATCCACATTTCGGCGCCTCGATCAATAACGATCTTCGCGAGCGGCGCCGAAAGAGATAACTTGTGACGCTAGAAGAACTCCAGGGCATTCAACGTGGTACCGAGCTCGAGCGTGAGGACGGAGCGATCGGCCTGGTGCTCGACAATCGTGGCGGCCTAGTCAGAGTCGTTTGGGTCGACCGGGACGGCGTTCGCTCCTTCGCTGAGATTACAGACGCACAGGAATTGATTCCCCTATCCATCAGAGAAGCCCCCGGCCTGGTGGCACGTCTCGATGGTCAGCAACTCAATGAAAGCAGCAAAGAAACCCAAAGCCAAGAAGCCGAGTAAACGTCCCACCAAGAGCCCACGCAAGCCCGACACTGCGGGCTCAACCAATCGGGTCAAGGCTATCGACCAGG
This sequence comes from uncultured Verrucomicrobiae bacterium, assembly GCA_963789065.1. GTDB lineage: Bacteria > Verrucomicrobiota > Verrucomicrobiia > Chthoniobacterales > JAFAMB01 > JAFAMB01. The sequence continues at coordinate 5,042 of CAWBKA010000048.1, forward strand.
TGCGGTGACCGCCTCCTGCAGATTGCGCCGTGTTGCCCAATTGACAACAATTAGGCCGGCCTAAACACGCGCGGGGATCCGCCTACTTCCCTCTGCGACACCCGACATTTTCCTGAATTTGCTGACTGAACGGTGAACCGTTGCCGGCTCCAGGCCGAGTTTGCCGGCGAGCTCGGCTTCTGTCCATGGCCGGACCGAAGTCAGATCGAGCACCAACGCCACGGTGCACCAGGCGAGCCGGGAATCCTTGGACGCCATCATGAACGAGTCGATCGCCCCCAACAGTCGCAAGCAGGAGAGCGCACCTTCCCGATACGCACTGACGTCATAGGACATCGGCTCGAGGTCGGCGATTTGGTGGGCCGGATAGCTGGCCGCGTCCCATTGCGCTGGGTCGTGAAACCTAGAATCCTGAGGATCCCAATGCCGGTTTGTCGTCACGGGGATGCCCGCGCGCCGGCGGAATCACCCGAAGTGACGAAAGATTGGATCTTTAACTAGTACGGCCTGATGATGGCTTTGTCGTTGTGGCTAAGTTCGGGAGAGGCTTTAGCGGCTGGCGACATCTGGGAAGACGATGAACCCCTGGTCTCGCGGCTGGCCGCCCCGGTCAACTGACCGGGGGTTTGTCCGTTTGGTGCCCAACACGGGGCCGGCTACGCGCGCGGGGATCCGGCGGTGATGTCCAGAATCTGGACACCATCAAAGGATGGGAATCCTTTTCCGGTCCTCTTGATTGAATGGCCGACCCGTTCAACGGCGTTGAACAAAGTTTAACCTCTACGGGCTTTCGTTCTTGGTCGGGTTTTGCTTAAAGTTCTCGAGCAAATCCAACCCCCCAGAGCCATGAAGAAACGCCGTCGCAGCCGAAAGGACATCGCAGCGATTTTAAGCGATCCCGATTTGCCGCATAACCAGTTCATGCAGATACCCGGAGTCTTGTATTTCCCGCGCAAGATCGTCGAAGACTTGGAGGAGATCCGCGAGTACAACGAGTACACCTATGGCCAGCTAATCGCTTGGGCTTTAAAATTGCAGCTTCCGCACTGGAAGAAGTTCTACAAATTCGTAATGACTCCGCTCAAGCCTGGCGAGCCGGTTGTCTGGCCTGAGAATCCGATGTTTGCTCTGGCGTGCGTGGCCTTTATTCACTGGATCAGGACCTTCAACAAAATGATGAAGGATCCCGATGCCATGGACGCTACCCTCGAGCAACTGAAAAAGGACGCGCCGTCCGACTGGTCTTTCCGCTCAATCGAGGAGCTCGATGACGACGACCAGGCCGACTGGTGGAAAGGCGAGGAATAAGCCCACAAAGCTTTAGACTTGACCTTAATAGACTACTCCTTGAGTATGTATGATGAATCTGAACGTCGGCTAGTCCGACTAGTAGGATTCACCCGGGGAGCCCCGCAAGGGCTCCTCTTTTTTTCTACAGGCGAACAATCCCGTCTGGGTCTCTAGGTGAGGCGTGTGCGCAGATCACTGGAGTAAGGCGAGCAAAGTAGTTCTGTCCGCTTTTCTTGCGCATGTAGCTCGATGGCGCGAACTTTTGAAACAGCAAAAACGCACATAAATCAGCAGCTTGCACAAAGAGCGAATGCCTCGAATCGCGCAAATTGGGATCTTCAATAATGTAGGCCAGCGGAAGATTTCGATAGCCTGATCCGTACGACGGTTGGTTGGGTACTGGATTGTACAAACGGAGTTTTCTCAGCAATCGAGTTAGTTTGTTTCCATCGGTGTCGTCTGCAAAAAGTATCCCCCTTTCGTCCGCGTTTTTGGGACCCGGGAAGTTTTGCCACCTGATGGTATTTTCGAACCTCTGGATCAACGCTTTCCATGCCTGATCGAAGACATCAAACCCTGGTGGCTTCTTTGATTTGTCCAGGAGCACCATTATGACGCTGATATCTTGAATTGACGCAATCGCGTCAGCGAATCGACGTATAATCTCGAGGCGCTGATACTTTGGGATGCGTGCGAGAACACCGGGATTTCGCAACAGGTCCGCGGCGTGGAGCTCCTCCCGCAACTTTAGCCCGTATCGAGCGCGCAGCTCTCGACGAAATTCGATGAGAACGTCCAGTACTGCTTTCCAACGGAGTTCATGAACAACGACCCCAGCCAGCGCGAAATATCGCGTTGGCGAGTTTGAGAGACCGCAGTCGCCGCTTTCGTCTACATAAACCAAGTACACAGAATTAAAATTCGCGCTTCGGATTGCACGACATGTGATCCGTTATGGGATCGGACTATTCCGAGCAGCTATCCTTTGTAAGTCGCTGATTCTGAGCGCTTGGTGCGCGATACAGGGTTCGAACCTGTGACCCCTACCGTGTCAAGGTAGTGCTCTACCACTGAGCTAACCGCGCGTTTTCGGGTGGAGCGATAATAAAATGCAATTCCTAAACTCGGCAACCAGTTTCCGCTATTTCCGCCGGACGGAGCGGCGAGAAAGGTTCAGTACGACGGGACACCCCCTGTCACGATGCAAAGCTTCAGGCTCTGGCGGAACTAGCCAAGCCCGGTCGAATAACCGAGAACTCAAAATTTGCTTTTAAACCGGTCTGCGAGGTCTCCGCACCCAAAAAATCTGTGCCATCGGCGTAATCGGTTAAAAAACGGCGGTCGTATCATGTCGCCCGTCATGTCACTACTTTCTCTTGGCCGCTTCCTCGTCTAAGGCGGCTTTTACGGAGACCTCGAGCTCCGCGTACAGCGTCTGATCCGCGCGCAACGCCTCTTTGGCGGCATCTCGGCCTTGGGCCAATTGCTGACCTTTGTATGATATCCAGGACCCGCGCTTCTCCAGGATATTTTTCTCCAAAGCCAGGTCGAGGAGTGCTCCAACGTTGGAAATCCCCTCGTTGTACATGATGTCAAACTCGGCCTCGGTGAACGGAGGAGCGACTTTGTTCTTAACCACCTTCACCTTAGTCCGGTTGCCTACCACGGTGCCATCGGTCTGTTTGATCGCGGTGATTCTGCGAATATCGATACGGACACTGGAGTAAAACTTCAAGGCTTTGCCCCCTGGGGTAGTCTCTGGATTCCCGAACATGACGCCGATTTTTTCCCGAATTTGGTTGGTAAAGATGCAGGTGGTCCGAGCTTTCGAGATGAGAGCGGTCAATTTTCGGAGCGCTGCACTCATTAGACGGGCCTGGGCTCCAACGGTGGTGTCGCCGATCTCACCCTCCAGTTCGGCCTTGGTCACCAATGCGGCAACGGAATCAATGACAATGACGTCAAGGGCATTGGACCGAATAAGCGTCTCGCAGATCCGCAAGGCTTCTTCGCCGGAACTCGGTTGCGATACCAGGAGGTCGTCAAGATTGACGCCGAGACGCCGCGCGTACTGTGGGTCGAGTGCGTGCTCGACATCGATGAATCCAGCCAAGCCTCCCCGCTTTTGGGCCTGGGCAATCACGGTTAGCGTTAGTGTCGTCTTGCCGGACGATTCAGGCCCGAAAACTTCAATGATTCGACCCCGCGGAAAACCACCGACTCCCAACGCGCGATCAATCAGGATGTTTCCGGTAGGGATCACTTCGACGGGAACAATATTATCGTCGCCGAGCCGCATGATGGCGCCTTCGCCGTAATCCTTCGCGATTTGCTGGAGGGCTAGATCCAGATTCTTCTTGCGAGCGGCGTGCGCAGGATCGGGAGATCCCACCTCAGGATTTTTGGCTGCCATGATTTCGTCATGATTAACGAGGACGCAGCGGAAGACAATAGCCAAGTAGTCGAGTAGCCAAGTAGACAGGAGTCAGGAGTCAGTAGACAGGAGTCAGAAGCCAGAAGTCAGGAGCGACCCATGGGCTGACGCGCGTGAAGCTATCAGAAGAAAGTCGGCACTCGGTTTCTTTAAAGGCCGATGAGCGCTTCGTTTCACCCACCCGGACACTCTCTGGCCGCTTTTGGACCGATTCGCGTGGACTCCGCAACCTCAAAGAAATCTGTGTAATCGGCGTAATCTGCGGTTAAATCTTTAAATCTCACCCGATTTCCACCACGAGTTTTCCGGTGGTTTTTCTCGCTTCCAAATCGCGATGTGCCTGCGCGAGTTCGGCTAAGGGGTAGGTCAGTTCGATCCGAAGCTTGAGCGATCCTTGGGCCACCCAGTGCAGTACTTTTGTCGCACGTTCTTGGAGACTTGCCGCGTCCGCGGCGTAGTGAGCCAGGCTCGGCCGAGTAAGAAATAACGAACCCTTCTGGGTAAGCACGAGCGGATCGATCGGCGGGACCGGGCCACTCGACTGACCGAACAAGACCAGCATTCCCAGGGGGCGTAATACGTTCAGGCTGCCTTCGTAGGTGGTTTTGCCAACAGAGTCGTAAACGACGTGAACGCCATGCCCGTCGGTGAACCTTTTAATTGCCTCTACGAAATCGGTCTGAGTATAGAGGATCGTTTCGTCTGCACCGGCTTCCCGAGCGAGATCGGCCTTTTCCCGGTTTGAAACCGTGGTGTAAACTCTGGTGCCCTTTTGTTTCAGGAGCTGAATGAGTAAAAGCCCGACGCCCCCGGCACCGGCGTGAACCAAGGCGGCTTGGCCCGCTTTTGCAGGGTAAGTGGTCTCACAAAGGTACTGTGCGGTCATCCCCTGAAGGAGAGCTGCCGCGCCCGAGCGATCATCGACTCCGTCAGGAAGGGCCACCACTTTCCAGGAAGGGATGGCCGCGAACTCGGCATAAGCTCCCGGATGCTGCACCCAGGCCACTCGCTGACCGGGCTTGAAGGAGGTCTCAGGACCCGCTTGCTCGATGACGCCCGCGCCCTCCATACCTGGGGCGAATGGCAGAACGGTTTTGTAGAGGCCGTTCCGCTGATAGACGTCGAGGAAGTTCACGCCCGCAGCGTGAACCCGGACTAAGACTTCTCCCGATTGGATATCCGGTACGGGAATCTCGTCCAATTGAAGGACCTCCGGCCCGCCCAGGGTGTGAATTCGGATCGCTTTCATAGGGGGTGATGATCCGTCAGCCTGCGGCGATAAAAGGCCAGAGTCAAGCCGTTGAAGCTATCTCATGACCCTAAGTTTCGCCGGAACAAATTTGTCCGCTAAACACGCTAAAAACGCGAAAAAAAAAGAGAGGGAAAAGGTTACCTGGCAAACCTCGGCCTTTACCCTGGGGCGTTGCTTTCGCAACGCCCTCCAGTATCTCCCATCCGGCTACCGAGACGCCCCCCCCTTTGAGACCAGGCTCACTCTCCACCCGCCGATTCGCTGTCCGGCTCAGTCTACCGCAATCCTGCGGGGCTTAACGCTCTCTGCCTTAGGCAGAGACAGGGTCAGGATGCCCTGATCAATGCGAGCGTTTATTTTGCCAGTGTCGATGGTCGGATCCAGTTCGTAGACGCGCCGGTAGTCATAGTTCCGGATCTCTCGATATACCGGTTCACCGGGAGTCGGACTCGCCTGGCGATGACCTACGATGGTCAGTTCACCATTCTCGACCGTAATTTCGAGGCCGGATTTATCCACGCCTGGCATTTCGGCCCGGATGGTATAGCCCTCATCGGTGGATTCGACATCCACCAGCGGCGTGGCGTACTGCACCCGCTGCTGCTCCTGCGTGGCAAGGTTAGCTGATTCGTTTGGTTGTTTCGTCACAATATTCATGTTCTTCTCCAGTTATTTAGAGCCGCGACGCTGATAAAGTTTAGCTCAGGGCGACTTCGATTTGTTTGGGTTTCGCTTCTTCAGCCTTCGGCAGAACGACCGTGAGGATTCCGTCCTTGTAGGTCGCGTTCACTTTTTCCGCATTCACCACCGCCGGCAGAGTCAGGCTGCGCTGGAACTTTCCGAAAAATCGTTCCGTGCGGAAACCTTGATCGGCATTTCCCTGGTGTTTGCGTTCTCCGCCAATCGTCAGCGTGTCGCCGTGCAGAGAGATCTCGATCTCTTCTTTCTTCAGACCCGGCAGCTCTACCTGAACGGTGAACTGGTCTTTGTCGTGAAAAACATCAACGGCAGGAGTCCATCGGCTAAACGAGGCCAAGGGCCGGAAGAACGAGCCGAAAGAGGATTCAAAGACGCGATCCATTTCCTCGCGGACATTCGCGAGTCGGTCCAGGGCGACGGACAGATCACTTTGCGGATAACGTTGGTAACGTACAATATTCATAGGGTTACTTCTTTAGTTTTTAAATTTCAGTTACGGATAGTGGGAGGAGCTTATGGCATGCCAGACTTCCCGATTTACGTAAGACGCTGATAGTCAGCCTCTTATACAGCTAGCCAAAGCGACAGCTGACTGATTATGAGCCAAATTGGCTCAAACCCAGTGCCAATAGTGTCCAGGCGATCAAATTGAGCCATAATGGCGCTTTGTAGCGAACAGGCGACGTGTCCGCAAGCGTTTTCCATACGGTGGAGGCCTGGTAGCCTAGCCAAGGCCAGACCAGGTTTACCCGGTTCCTATATGGTATTGACTGATGGTTCAACCCACAGTATTATGCCAGAATGAACATCCGCCTCACCATTGATAAAGCAGGCCGCGTCGTCATCCCCAAGCCGCTGCGGGAAGAGCTGCATCTGGAGCCAGGCGACTCCCTGGAAATGGAGAGCACCGGGGAGCAGATCACCCTGCGGCCGGTGCGCGGGACGGGTCCGCTCACCAAAGAGCACGGCGTCTGGGTATTTCACACCGGGCAGCCCCTGCCCGCTTCCGCCACGGATGAGATGCTGCAGCAGATCCGCGAGGAACGCGACCTGGCGAATCTCGGCAAGGGCGAATGAAAGGCTTTTTCGATACCTCGGTGCTGGTGCCGGTATTTTACGGGGACCACGTCCACCATCAGGCCAGCCTGGCGCTCTTCATCCAATTCGACAAATCAACCGGCTGCTGTGGAGCGCATAGCTTGGCCGAAGTCTACTCTACGCTGACCCGGATGCCGGGCAAGCATCGCATCAGCGGCGAGCAGGCCATGCTGTTCATCGGCAGCATCCGCGAACGGCTATCCATCATCGCGCTCAGCGGCGATGAATATGCCGATGCGCTGCAGGCCTCGCCTGCTCTTGGCATCGTGGGCGGCGGAATCTATGACGCCATGCTCGCGCATTGCGCCATCAAGGCCCAGGCCGAAATGATCTACAGCTGGAACGGCCGGCACTATGCACAATGCGGACCGGAAGTGGCCCGGCGCCTGCGGACACCTGTGTCGTCCTTATAGTCGGTCCGAAGTTATTCATAAGCCGGGGTCAAAAGCCCTTTCCTGGCTTTTGAGCGTGAGCGGCCCCGGATTGTGAATAACTTCGCTGCAAGCGCACTGTCAGGTTACGAATTCTCGTCCTTTTCAGAAGAAGATGAATTAATCGAGACTTTTGACCTGACGGTTGTGCTTGAGTCGGCAACGAATACTCAGATTAGGACGAATCGTCTCTGAGACGATTACGTCTGGCTATAAGGAATTCGCATCCGTCTCAGGCCGCGCGAACAACCCAACCCGTTATTAGAAGGCGGCGTCCTAGTTATCAATGAATCTGTCTCAGAGCAACCGATCGCCACTCCGGTGGCTGCCTATGTCGGCATCGATTGGGCCGATCAGAAACATGATGTGGTCCTGCGCTCGGTCGGCGAACCGGCCAAGGCCGAACACCAAGTCATTAAAAGTGAAATCAATGCCTTAAACGACTGGATCGCTCAGATGCACGAACGCTTCGGAGCCAAAGGTAAAGTGCTTGTCTGCCTCGAACAAAGCCACGGAGCGCTCGTTTACCAGTTGATGGCTTATGAGCTTTTCGAGCTCTATCCGATCAATCCCAGCCAATTGGCTCATTATCGGAAAACCTTCTTCAGTAGCGGCGCCAAAGATGATCGCCCCGATGCCGATCTGCTCAGTGAACTGCTGATGTGCCATCGCGATCGGCTCAAAGCCTGGAAGCCTGATGATCAGATGACCCGCGAGCTGGCCACGCTCAACGAAGGTCGACGTCATGCGGTCGATCGACGCACGGAGCTGGCCAATGAAATCAAGAGCCAGCTCAAGCTCTACTTTCCGGTGGCACTCCAAATACTCGACAATGATATCACCACCGCTCTGGCCGCCGATCTGCTGGTGCAATGGCCCACTTTAGCAGAGCTCCAAAAAGTCTCCCCAGGCAAGCTGCGGAAGTTCTTCTACGGCCATAACTGCCGCCAGGAAAAGAAAATCCTCGAGCGCCTGGCGCTGATCAACCAAGCCAAACCCTTGACCACTGATGTCGCCATCATTAGACCCACGGCCCTCAGAGTTGCCTTGCTGGCCCAGCAACTCAAAAGTCTTTCGCCTTTCATCGCTGAGTACGAAAAGCGGATCGCCAAACTCTTCGACTCTCATCCCGATCGCTTTCTGTTTGACAATTTGCCGGGAGCCGGGCCGGCCCTCGGCCCACGATTGCTGACGGCCTTCGGCGCCGACCGCTGTCGTTTCGAAGTCATGGGCGACTTGTTGAATTTGACCGGCATTGCCCCTGTGCGCATCGCCAGCGGAACAAAGACCGGCAAAAAAGCCAGCATCCACTTCCGCAGAGCCTGTCCAAAGTTCCTCCGACAGACCTTTCACGAGTTCGCTGGCCATTCGATCCGCTTCTGCCCCTGGGCTCAAACCTACTATCAAGCCCAAATCGCCAGAGGCAAAGGTCACCACGTTGCCGTACGGGCGCTGGCTTTTAAATGGATCCGCATCCTGTTCGCCTGCTGGAAAAACCGCGTTCCCTACGATCCCGATCGATACCTAAAAGCTCTCCAAAGCCGCGGTTCAGAATACGCCCAAACTGCCCCCTAAACGCCCCGACCCCCCTGTGAATAAAACGGTGAATAATTTTATAAAAAATGTTGACGGACCAACTCAGATATCTCGATTACTGCAGGGTAAGCGGCTGATTTCTGCGTCGAAGTCTCCTTTGAGCGCGAACCGCCTTTAATTTAACATTTAATTAACCAGCAACGCTCAAAGTCCGAGGACGAGGACGAGAACGACGACGAGGACGATTTTAGTTTAGTTTAGTTTAGGAGCGAGCGCCGAGGGAAACGAATGCGACCCGCTCGAGCGAGATCTCTGACCTTAACGCGGCTATTGAGATCAACCGATCAACCCATATTGTACCAACACTTACTGCTTACGGACAATGTTCGGGCGGAGGACATCCGAGGAAGCCACGCCCCGCCCTTCGTCGAGGTCGATAAAATCAAACATCGTGAGGACCGAACCGATAGGCAGGCCGGCATCCTGCAGGCGAACATGCAGGCGGGGGGTGTATTGGTCGCGCCAGCACCGCTTGGAGACGTAGCCATTCCAGATTTCGATCTCTTCGTCGGCGGGCATGCTTCCGTGCGCCGTGGCCCATCGGAGCATATCATCGTCCGTTCCGCCCTTCAGCGTCTCCGCCTCAAGCGCAGCGTAGTTAACCCTGAGCAGGCGACAACAGAGGTCATCATACCCGCCCACGGGACCCTTCCACTCGGCCCAGGCGGGAGGGAGTTTCTCCTGATGGAATAGCCGAATTTTATCGAGCATCCGGCCGAAATGCACGATCCCTCCGATCTTGTCTCGAGGGCTGCGGAGACCGGGAATTCGAGCGGTGCCGGGCAAAATCCTGGTAGGAGGCAGCGGGTCATCAGGGAAGCGAGGTGGACGGCCCTCATCAGCGTCGAAGAAGTCAAAGAAGGTCGAGACTATGCGATCGGCCATTCCCGCCTGCTGCGTCTGTCCGAGCAGGCGTAGAGAACTCTCGTCACGCCAGCCACGCTTCTGCATAAAGTCGTTCCAGATTTCGGTACCTTTGTCAGACGGCTTTCGTCCATGAGTGCAGGCCCATTGGAAAAGCGCCTCATCCGTTTCTCCGTGTGCTGCCTCGGCGGCGAACTTGTTGTAATCGATTTGGAGAAAGCGGCAGCAGCGCCCGTCGAAACTGCGAGGGTTGGCGTTTCCCAGCGATGAGTGGTACTCGGGAGGTAACTGGCCGGCGATTTGTAGCCGGATCTTGTCGATCATGCGCCCAAAGTAGACAATGCCCCCAACGATCTCGTAGGGGCTACGCAAACCGGGAATCTCCATCGGATCAACGGCCTCACGCAGGCTCTAAGGCAATCGCGAGAACTTCGTCGATGGTCTTAACCGGTCGGAACTGCAATTGGAGTTTCGCTTCATAAGGGATGTCCTCAAGATCCTTTTCGTTTTCCTTGGGAATCAGAACCTCGGTAATTCCCGCGCGTAACGCGGCGAGACTCTTCTCCTTAAGTCCGCCGATCGGCAGCACCACGCCCCTTAGAGTGATTTCACCGGTCATCGCGACGTCGTTGCGGACCGGTCGATTGCTGAAAAGGCTAGCCAAGGCCGTCACCATTGCGACACCCGCGCTGGGCCCATCCTTCTGGATGGCGCCGCTCGGCACGTGAATATGAACATCATTTTGCGCGAACGCTTCAGGTTCGATCCCAAGATCTTTGGCGCGAGCGCGGACGAGGCTGTAGGCGGCTTGCATTGATTCACGCATCACATCGCCCACTTGGCCGGTCAGCAAGAAGCCTCCTTTTCCCGGGTACTTGGTGGCTTCGACGAACAGCACGTCGCCTCCGGTTGGCGTATAAGCCAACCCTGTCACTACGCCGACGAGGCTTCGCGGCAAGCGCTGTTCGCGCACACTCCGCGCAGAATTTCCGAGGATACCACGCACGAGGCCAGCCGAAACCGTGACCTCAGCGCGAACACCCCGGGCGATCTCAGCAGCGATGCTCCGGCAAACGGCGGCGATTTTCCGTTCCAGATCGCGAACGCCGGCCTCGTACGTATACTCTTGAATGATCGTCTGGATGGCATCCTCCTCGAATCTGCACTGTTCGAGGAGCAACCCATGCTCCTCGATCTGCCTCGGCACCAGGTATCGTTGAGCGATATTCAGCTTTTCCATTTCGGTATAGCCGGGAACAGCGATCGTCTCCAGGCGGTCGCGAAGGGGCGGTGGGACACCCTCCCAATAGTTTGCTGTACCGATAAAAATCACGTGGCTGAGATCGAATGGTACGTCCAGATAACGGTCCACGAAGCTGTTGTTCTGCCGCGGATCCAGCACCTCAAGCAAAGCGCTGGCCGGATCACCACGGATATCTGCGCCCATCTTGTCGATTTCATCCAGCATCATCACCGGGTTGCGAATCCCGAGCCTGCGAATCTCCTGGATAATGCGCCCCGGCATTGCTCCGATATAAGTTCTTCGGTGCCCACGGATTTCTGCTTCGTCGCGAATCCCACCCAGGGAGATGCGGGTGAATTTTCGACCCAGCGCGTCCGCGATTGACTGACCTAAACTCGTCTTGCCAACGCCTGGAGGTCCGATAAAGCAAAGGATCGGACTCCGCCCGCCTGGATTCAATTTGCGCACCGCCAGAAATTCCACGATGCGACGCTTTACCTTTTCCAGACCGTAGTGATCCCGGTCGAGGATATCCTGTGCCCGCGCGAGATCGGTATTATCGTCCGTGGATTTGCTCCAGGGGAGGTCGGCCAGCATCTCCACGTAAGAGACAATGACGGAATATTCGGGACTTGCGTTTGGGATATGGCCCAGACGTTTCAACTCCTTTTCAGCGGCGGCCATCACTGTCTCGTTGGCGCCGGCATCCTGAAGCTTTTTCCGCAGTTGATCCGCCTGTTCTTCGCCGTCGGCTTCCTCTTCACCGAGTTCCCGCTGAATCGCCTTCAGTTGTTCGCGAAGGTAAGCTCGTCGCTGCGTGTCAGAAAACTTGCCTTCAACATCTTTTCGGAGTTTTTGCTGTAACTCGGCAATTTCCAGTTGGCGCTGCAGCGCTTCCTGGGTGATACGCATCCGGCGCAACAGATCAGCTTCCTCTAGAATCCGTTGTTTAGTGGCCAGGTCGACGCCGAGATTGCCGGCCAATAGGTCAGTCAGCTGCTCGGGTTGTTCGACATTGATCAACGCTGCTCGCGCCTGGTCCGGAATCTCGGGCGAAAGTTCAAGAAGTTTTAGCGCGCTTCGCCGCAGGTTGTTAAAGGACGCCTGCAACTCGGTGTCGTCTCCATCGGGAAGGATGGTATTGACTGATTGCACCACGGCGCGGAGGTAAGGCTCTGTTTGAACGAACGATTCGAGCGCGATACGTCTCAAGACCTGGACGATTAAAACGACCACGCCGTCCGGTTGCCGGATCAACTTGACGACTTGGGCTGAGACGCCAACAGGAAAGAGGTCTTTGGGTTCCGGGTGATCCAACTGTTCGTCTCGCTGGGTCACCAGGCCGAGTTGCTTATTTTCCGGCAATTCAGAATCGACGAGTTTCAGCGCGGACGGTCGCCCAATCGTGAGCGGTACAATCATTCCAGGAAAAAGAACGATCCCGCGGATCGGTAGAATCGGAAGCGTAAGTTCGGTTTCACTTTGCCCGGTGCCAGCGCGAATTTGCGCTTCGTTCGAGCCAGTCGTCTCCGAGGCCGGAGCAGAGTCATTGGTATTCCCCGGAGCCTTGCTCCAACCGACATCGAGGAAATCTTGCCGCCCTTCTTGTTCTGAACTCATGAAATTTTGAGGGATTGATACGCGAAAATATTATACTCCTTGGGAAGCGGCGAAATGCGCGTGCTCAGGCGTGAGCCTTTCGTGGCAGGTAGATCCACAGCAGTCCATTTTCCCACTCGGTCGTGATATTGCGTTGATCGAAGCCGGAGGGAATCTCGATCTCACGCTCGAACTGGCCGTGATCGATTTCCATCGCGATGACGCGCACTGGTTTGCGCGCGACGGAGAGGGCGTATTCCTGTTGTTGTTGCAGAGGTTCAGGCGCTTCTCGACGTCCCCTGACCCAGAGCCGGTCCGAAGCAACTTCAATCTCAATCTGCTCGGGTTCGAGACCGGCCAATTCAACGCAGATTCGAAAGCAGGAGGCGCATTGAAATACATTGATCGCAGGACGCCAGTGAAAATCGGCGTCATGGAAATTCGAGAAATGGACTTTGGTGATCTGGTAGGCGACCTCACCAATCTGACCTTCGAGATGGCGCAGGCGAATTGTTCGGATCTTTCGGCTCACAGGCAATAATGGATGCAATAGCCAAGCGAAGCAACCGAGAGATTCCGTTGAGAGGTGTTGTCGGAAGAGAGATTTGCAAAAGAGATTTTTAAAAGAGATTTTTTAAGCGCAGATTACGCTGATTACACAGATTAGATGATTTTGGGTACAGAATCGAATGTCGCTAAGGTTAAGGGCAGGTGTGGGGCATGTGCTGGTAGATGCGCTCCTGCGCGTCCGGCGTGGCACGTCCAGAGAGCATCGTATCGCCGTGTCGGCATAGAAATGCGAGATCGGTCCCTTCCCGGCCCATCGGGTTGAGCCAGTCGGAGGGCGTTCGAACGTATTTGGTGCCGCGAAAACCTGCATCGCTGACAAATCTCTAAGGATTTGTCAGCGATCATGGCTAATGTTTTACCGGCATGAGATCACTGTTAATATTTTTATTAGGTATCATCGTAGGTGCGGGCGGGATGCTATTTCTTCCGGAGCTGACTTCGCGGCGCGAACAGCTAAGCGAGGAAACGAAAAAACACATGGCAATTCTTGAGGGTCAGGTCCGCGACCTTGGAGATCAATTGAAGAAGATGAATCCTCCGAAATCGGGCGACGACCAATCGAAACAACCCTCGGCGACGCCTTCTCCTACAGCGAAGTGAGGTGAACGGAGTTCAAATTTCGCTAATCACCTTTGATCCTCGTTAACCATGTCCGGGTGTGGTTCCACGGGTCTTAGTGGCTCGTTCATTTCGTTTGCGGCTCGGGCACCAGGGCGTCCGGCTCTTCTTCGACTTTTGCTATTCCTGGGAGCACTGTTCAACCAGGCCTGCCAATAAGCGGCGAGCCGATGTTCAAACTGGCGAGGCTTTTCTATGTAGATCCGACGCGCCAAGGTGAACGAATCCAACTTTAGCTTCTGTCTCCGCCGATCGAGGGATCGGAGGAAAATTTTTCGTGGATCCACTGAATTCTGCGTCTCCGGCGGGCCGTCAGGCTCATTCAAGATTCTTCCCCGCAAGACAGCGAGGTCATGATCGTCTCCAAGTTTATCAGTCAATTGATCGATTTCCCGCAGCAAGGCGTTGATCGGCCCGACCCAGATCGGTCTGAATAAGCGCAACTGGTAGCCGAGAGCTTTGGCACTTTTCCTCAACTCATGCCAGGTCTCGTCGACCGCGTTCTCCAGGCCGATCATCTCAAACTGCCAGATCAGGTTTTTGCCTTGCCGATAGGTTCGCCGGAGCCCGGTGCCGACCACGGTCTCCCACTCGTTTCCCGGTTGTGAAGAGTGCCCGTCGAACCAAAGGCCAACGCGACGCTTTGCGCCGCGAAGTTCCTGTAAAAGCCTGGTCAGCATTTCGCGAGGAAGACTATCAATCTTTTCCTGCTCGATTTTTCCGCGGACGATTTCGATATATTCGCCAAGAGATTGCTTCGGCGCTGTGCTCTGCAATCGGTTTCTGGGCTGGCTATCGAAGTGTTGCAAAGCTTCCAGCAGCGCCTGGGAATCGCGGGCAGCGGACAGTGACCTTCCGGCATCGCGAAAAAATAAGTTCTCTTGCCTCCTGACCTCGCCGCTTATCGAACCACCCGCCAGTTTTAGCACGGCACGAAGGCATTTTAGTTCCTTCCGTGCTTCGTGAATGGCTTCAGGGTTAGGTCGCGGCTTTTCGCTAAGTGATCCAATGACGCGGTCAATTCGTTCGCGCGCGATTCGCTGGACTCCTTTAACTAACGACTCTCGGAAATCAAATTTGAATGACATGTCGTCGAAACGGGGCCGCCCAATGATTCAACGAGCCTAGTGGATCGACAAGAAGCCGAGAAGCCAAGAATTCAAGAATTCAAGGTAAGAACTCCTGATGTGCACTAGACGACATTGGGGCGTTGAGGAATTCAGATGATACGTTTTTTGCGGCGACTCATTGTAGCATGGGCGTCCCGCCCGTGATCTTTGTGCGAGCACGAGCGGGGCGCCCATGTCACAATGCGAGCCCGACGGCTCACGTGGATTCCACGGAATCAAGGGATCTGAGGTATGGACACGAGGAAAGCAGATCCTAAGGGCTTTAATTCGCACTCGGCGCTCACCTTTTTGGAGGTGCGGCATGACTCACCAGGCAAGATTCAAAACCACGAATGGACGCGAAGAGACGCGAATGCAAAGCGAATTCGAAGGGGGTCTTAATGCGCGTCAATTGGTGTGCATTCGCGGTTGACCTTTTTGAGAGTGCGGCGTGACTCGAGTCCAGGCAGGATTGAAAAACCACGAATGGACGCGAAGAGACGCGAATGAAGGCGAACTCAAAGAGGGTTTTAATTCGCGTCGATTGGTGTGCATTCGCGGTTGACCTTTTTGAGAGTGCGGCGTGACTCGAGTCCAGGCAGGATTGAAAAACCACGAATGGACGCGAAGAGACGCGAATGAAGGCGAACTCAAAGAGGTCTTAATTCGCGTCAATTGGTGTGCATTCGCGGTTGACACTTTTTGAGAGTGTGGCGGCGTGCATCCGCGGTTCGTTTTGTCGGAGGTGCGGCGAAGCTCGCCAAAAAACTGGGGAGGAACGCTGGCTGGTAAGGTTTTGGACTAGCCTTTTACGGCGCCTGCGGTGAGGCCTGCTACGATCCGATACTGGAAGATCATGACCAGAATTACGAGTGGGATTGTCACGACCATTGATGCCGCCATGATTGAACCCCAAGGTTGTTCGTAGGCGCTTGAGCCACTGAATTGGGAGATAACGACCGGCACGGTTTTCATGGTGTCGGTGACGGTAAAGGTGAGGGCGAACAGAAACTCATTCCAGGCGGCAATGAAGGCCAGGAGCCCGGTAGAAATCAAGCCGGGCATCGTCAACGGCAACAAAATCTGCCAAAAAACGGTCAACGGTGTCGCACCATCAACGTATGCAGCCTCCTCAAGTTCCTTTGGAAGACCCCGAAAATATTGAGTCATCACCCAGATGGTGAACGGCATCGTGAAAATCAGATAAGTAACAACAAGTCCCTGGCGCGTATTAAAGAGACCCAGATTCTTCAACATCACGAATAAGCCTGAGAGGACCGAGATCTGCGGGAACATCGTCATCGTCAAAACGAGATAAAGCACTGGCGCCTTAAAACGAAAAGGAAGACGGCCGAGCGCATAGGCGCACAAGCTTCCGAGCGCGAGTGAGATCAAGACCGTGGAACCTGCGACAATAATGGAGTTGATCAAGCTCCCGACAAAGCGAGCATCTTTGAAGACCGCTTGGTAATGATCCAGGCTAAGCGTTTTTGGCCACAGATCGGTTGAGAAAAGCTCGTTGCTGGGCCGGAACGACGAAACCAGAGCGTAAACAAACGGAAACAGGTTAAAAACAAGAATGGCAGCGACCAGAAGAATGAACAAGAGTCGCAGCACCGGGGATTTGTTGTCTTGTTCTTTCATTCGAAGCTGGTCTTGCTGAACCGAGTGTAAATGACGACGAAAATCATGATGAAAATCAGGATAACCATTGAGGTTGCGGAACCAACCCCGGCATCCAGGAATTGGATGAGTTGTTGTTGGTTGTAGACCGCCACGGTGGCCATGTTTCCCTGGCCCCCAACCATGATGTAAAAGATATCGAAGACGCGTAAGGCGTCGAGGGTTCTGAAGATCAGAGCAACCAGCAATGTCGGGGTGACCAGCGGAAGCGTGATCGCAAAGAATTTCTTGATTCCAGCTGCCCCATCGATCGACGCCGCCTCGTACAGGTCACCCGGAATCAACTGCAATCCGGCGAGCAAAAGGAGGGACATGAACGGCGTGGTCTTCCAGACGTCGACCGCGATGATCACTGGCAAAGCGGTCTCAGGTGTTGCCAGCCAGGCGAGTTTATGCGGAATGAGATGCAGGCCGAACAGGATGACATTCACGACTCCATAGATGTCGTTAAACATCCATTTCCAGATCTGAGACGACACCACGGTCGGGATCGCCCAGGGGATCAGAATCGCAACCCTTAAAAATGTCCGGCCCTTGAACTTCGAGTTTGCCACCAGCGCGACTGTCAGGCCGAGGATGCCCTCGATGGTGACCGAGAAAAAAGAGAATACCAGAGTGACCCAGACCGAGTGCCAGAAATCCGGGTCTGAAAAGATAAAGGAGTAATTGTCTATTCCCACAAAGCTTGGCGGGGTGACCCCGTCGAGCTTGATTTTAAAAAAGGAGTAGACAACAACCTGCACCAGTGGGAATCCGATCACCAGGAAGACCACGAAAACCGAGGGCAGGATCAGATACCACGCTAAGCGCTTTTGGCGCTCTAAGAGATCAATTTCTCTGGCCACTTTAAGAAGGGTTGGGTGGACCGAAGTTAGTTTAGCGGACGAGACGTTTCGCAACCCTTTCAACCGCAGAGACTGCATCTTGGGCAGTGGTGCCGCCGCTCAGCACTTTGTTCACGTTTTGAAAAAACGCCGTCGAAAGCTGATTGTAGTCGGCGCCGGTAACCGTTGAAGGTCGAGCCACGGCGTTTTGCAGGACTGGCAGGATATTCTTGAAAAACGGATTCTTCGCCAGAACGTCCGGGTCGGAGTAGAGCGCGGGGAGGGTTGGGAGCAGGCTGATATCCACCGCGTGCTTCTTCTGGAGATCTGAGGAGACCAGGTACTTTACCAGATCCGCTGCGGCATCCGGAGCCTTTGAATAGGCGGAAACCATCAGTTGCCAGCCGCCGAGGCACGCCGCGTTCTTGCCATCGGCTCCGCCCTTCGGCAGAACAGAGATATCAAATTTGCCGGCAATTGGGCTCTTGGGATCCTCGCCTAACGCGTAGGCGTACGGCCAGTTCCGCATGAAAGCGGCGTTGCCGGCTTGCCAGATGTTGCGGGCCTCTTCTTCGCCGTAGGTGGTTACGCCAAGAGGAGAAATGGTTCCCACCCAGCTCTTTGCGGTCTCGAGGGCCTTGATCGCTTTCGGATTGTTGATGGTGACCTTTTTGTCCGGTTCCACGATGACGCCGCCGCCAAAGCTGTAAATCCATTCAATCGCGTTGCAGGTCACGCTCTCACTGGCTTTGCCCTGAAAGACAAAACCCTGGAAATCCGGCTTACCGGCTTTGCGCTCACCGTCCTGAATCTTCTTCGCCATTTCGGTGAGTTCTTCCCAGGTCTGGGGCGGTCCCTTATACCCGTATTTCTCCAGGAGGTCGGTGCGGTAATAGAGCATCCCCGCATCTGTGAACCACGGGATAGAAACCAGCTTTCCGTTGACCGTATTGTTCTCAATAATCCGCGGGAAGAACGCCTTTATCTCGTCTTCTTTGTAGTACTTTTTCAGATCAACGGCATGCGGGGCGAGAATGCCCTGCCAGATAACGTCCACCATGAAAACGTCGACATCGCTGCTTTTTGCCGCCCAGTACTGTTGGAATAACGCCAGCGTTTGGGTAGCGTCATTGGGTCGGCTGATATATTCGAGCTTATTGCCTGTCTTCTGGGCCCACTCTTCTGCCACGGCTCTGGTCCAGCGCCCGCCTTCACCAACATCGGAATCGCCGGCGAACCGGACCGTGGCACCAAAGACGGTTGGAGTAATTAGAGAAGCTAAGAGAAGTGAACCGAACCATCGGACGGCATTTCGCCTAAGAGAATGTGATTGGGAGAGCATCGGGGGAAACCTTTCCAGGTTGATTTGAACTGCTAACGATTAGCAGGGCACGCTTCGACATGTCAAGCTAAGCAACTCTTTTTTGTGAAAGTTAATTTATCAACCCGCATTCCGCATGACTCACATCCGCCGGCATTGCGTTCTAATAGCCTTCTTGGCAAATTAGGGCTTCTAACCTGCAACGAGCTCGTCGCTTCGGCCTTTGCGGGTTAGGAAGGGTAAGGGTATGGGTATGCGGATTTTAGTGATCGACGACGAAAAGAACATCAGACGCACCATGGCCGTGGCCTTAGAGTCAATGGAACACGACGTCGTCACCGTTGCTTCGGGAGCGGAAGCCCTTAAAGAGCTGAAGAGCGCGGCCTTCCAGGTGGTGTTTCTCGATTTAAAGCTGCATCAGGAAAGTGGTCTGGAGGTCCTGCCAGAGATTATGCGACTGGCACCTCAGGCTGCCGTTATCATGGTTACCGCTTTTGGTTCGATCGAGACGGCCGTGGAGGCCATGCGGCTGGGCGCTTTCGACTATCTGCCAAAGCCGTGCACCCCAGATCAAGTGCGCCAATTGCTGGTCAAAATTGAACGCACCAAAAGGCTTGAAAATCGGGTCCTGGAGCTGGAATCCCAGATCAGTGCCGAATCGCCGGAAGCCGATTTAACGACCGCTTCGCCGTCTATGCAGACGGTAATCGAGATGGCGTTCAAAGCGGCAAACAGCGATGCGACCATCCTCATTCTCGGGGAAAGCGGCACGGGCAAGAGCATCTTGGCAAGGGCAATGCATGCTCGAAGTCCCCGAAAGGGGGCCGCCTTTGTCACGGTCAGTTGTCCGAGTCTTTCGCGTGAACTTCTCGAGAGCGAACTTTTCGGCCATGTGAAAGGTGCATTTACCGGGGCCCTGGCGGAGACGGCGGGCAAAGTCGCGACCGCAGAAGGCGGGACGCTTTTACTGGACGAAATTGGCGATCTGCCGTTGGAGATCCAGTCGAAGCTTCTACGACTGCTGCAGGAAAGAGAGTACGAGCGCGTCGGCGAGGCCAAACCCCGCCACGCGAACGTGCGAGTAATTTCCGCGACGAACCATGACCTGGCCCAAGCTGTCCAGGAGGGACGATTCCGCGAAGACCTCTTCTACCGCCTCAACGTGATTTCCCTGCGTCTGCCACCTTTGCGAGAGCGACTCCAGGATCTGGAGCGGATCGCCAAGCGGCATCTCGATTTTTTCGCGCGCCGAGCGGGAAAGCAATTCCACGGGTTCTCGCCGGCAGCATTGGAATCGATGAGATCTTACAGCTGGCCGGGCAACCTTCGTGAATTGCGAAATCTTATCGAGCGAGCGGTGATTCTCGGAGGAGGAAATGAGGTTGGTGCAGAGGATTTGGCGGAAATCATTCAGGTCCGGTCGGAGCTTCGAGTCGGCGGCCGGGCTACGTTGGAAGAAATCGAGAACGAACATATCAGAAGGGTGATCGCTAACTCGCGAACAATCGATGAAGCGGCCGCGGTTCTTAATATCGACCCAGCCACCTTGTACCGCCGAAAGAAAAAGCTTTAGCGCCGGCGTTTGGCCACGTGACGCGGCCGCGCGCGGCGTGGCAGGGGTGCGCTCCCGCGCGACCGGCGTGGCACGTCCAAAGAGCAACGTATCGGCGTATCGGCGTGAGGGCGTATCGGCGTTGGCCGCGTGACGCATTCCACACGTGGGCGGTAGGGACGCGCTCCTGGACGCGCTCCCGCGCGTCCAAGCAAGCCGGGACGGCTTGCCTACTAGTAAGTAAGGCGTCCCGCCTTACCCGGCTCAAACCGTCTCGAAATGTCCAAACTGGAGGGACGCGCTCCCGCGCGTCCAAGTAAGCGTCCCGCCTTTCCTCCATCTTTCATCTTTCACAGGTTGGCCTGCAGAAAGGAAGATAGGAAATTCTCGCACGCAGGACACGGAGATCACGGAGGAAATTTAAGTTGTAGATCAAAGGCGTGCGTTGGTTTTCAGCCGTGCCTCGCCATAAATCACTCGAACAACCCAAAATAAACTCTAATAGCAAACTCTAATAAAATCCTCTGAACCTCCGCGCCCACCGTGCCCTCCGTGCGAGCCATTCTCCTTCCGGCTAAGCCGTTTTTGGATCCGATCCCTTTTCGCGTCCGCCCGGCGCGGCCTTCTCAAAATGTCCAAACTCCAGGGGACGCGCTCCCGCGCGTCCGGCGTAGCACGTCCAAAGAGCAACGTATCGGCGTATCGGCGTGAGGGCGTATCGGCGTTGGCCGTGTGACGCAGATTTTGCGCGTCAGGTGGAGGAACCGGCTACGGTCAGCTAATCTCACTAATGTAGTAAATCTCCGCGGTGGCCTTAATCTGCCATCACACTCTCGGTAACGGAGACCTGCTTGACTCAAAGATATTATCGGTCAGGACCGTTTCAGTTCGTTGAGCGAAGGGTGAGTTCTTGCGACCTAATAATTGCTGAGAATGATCTTTCCCCTCCGCAAACCGTCACGCGACGCGGAAGTGTCCGGTTAATCGCAGAACTCTACAAGAGGCGTTGGCAGGAAGAACTGTCATTGGTTGCCAAGATTTACTGGCTCTTTACTTGACCCGAAGTGGTCCACCTCAAACAGGCGTCGCATATTCTGTTGGGCGGGTTCATAATCTTTGTCCAACTTGATGGCCTGCCCGTAGAGCTTTTTCGCTTTGTCGTAATCTTCAAGGACCTCGGCCAGGACACCGGCCAGATTGAAAGCTTCGACTGACTTCGGGTTCAATTCCAAGGCCTTCACCAAATGCAGCCGCGCCTTAGGAAATGCCCGCAAATTGAGGTAGCGTTTCGCCGCGACTATATGAGCGCCGAAAGTCTCGGCCGGTGGATCCTCCTGTCGCGCGTGCCGCTCTATAATATCAGCCACAATGTTGCGGAACTCGTCGGGACGAAGCGGTTTTTGCAGGAAGTCGATTGCGCCCAGCTTCATCGCCTGGACTGCATGAGGTACGTCGCTGTAAGCCGTTACGATCATCGCCGGAACGCCAATTTTCTTTTCGCGGATCTTGGCCAGCAATTCTAATCCGTCCATCCCAGGCAACCGCATGTCGAGGACCGCCAGAGCAAATGAGCGCTCGCCGAGCAATTCCAGCGCTTGCTCCCCTGAACGGGCTTCGAAAATTTCGTAGTCTTGCGTTTCAAGGGTCGTCCGAAAATTGAGACGTACGTTCGCCTCGTCATCGACAATGAGAATTCGTTTATTCATATACCACCCCGTCACTGGTAGGAGATAAGGACTGGAAACCACCAGAAAGGTCTGCCTGGCCAGGCCTGACTGGTAGGCTATCCCGCTCTTTCTCGCTCCACCATAAATCTCTAAGCTATTCGCATGCCTGGAAGCGGCATTTTCCAGAGTGAACTCGCTTCCAAGAAGAGATCCCCAGGGCTGCTAACCGTGATAAAGCATATCAAGCTATCTTAGGTCGCCTCTTTTTCGTGCCGATTCTGGCCGCCCCAAATCGCATTTTGCGGGGTAGTGTCCATCTCACACTCGCGTTCCGCGAGTCTCGAGTCGAAGGAACCCCGATGATAGAACTCGCTGTGGCGCAATCGAGCGTGACGGACGCGGCTCTTTGGACGTGCCACGCCGGAGAGCGCCCCTATCGTCCACGTGTGTGATGCCAGTCTTGACCATCTCAAGATAAAACCGCCTCCTCACGAACCCGCCAACGCGCCGATACGCCGGACACCCCGATATGGTTCCCCGCCCTCTCGCACAATGCGAGTCGTTTTCGATGGAAACTCGCGCGCTGCGAGTGACGCACGTTCGGCGATGGTGTCCGTTTTTGCGTAAGTCATTAATTGTAAAGGTGTTAGCAATCCAAGATTTTGTGGCACGGCGTTCGCTTTAGACAGGGCTTGTTCGATAAAATCAGAATGGACCTGGTCGATACTGTCAGACGGCTTTCAAGTGGTGCTTCGAGCCCGGAGATCTTGCGAAGTGGACTCCCGTTTATTCGCAGCGCGGGCTGTACTTTTTTACCAAGTGCGGCGAGAGCGGCGCTATGAAGAAGCGAATCCTTCTCTGGCTTTGCCCGATTCTCGTTCTCTTTCTCGGGGTCGGGTTGTACGCCGTCTGGCTGTTCAATCAACTTGGCGGCTCGATCGACGTGATCCTGCGGGAAAACTATCAGAGCGTACTGGCCGGACAACAAATGAAAGAAAGCTCCGAGCGAATGGACTCCGGCCTGGCCTTTGCCTTGGCCGGTGAGGAGGAGCGAGGGCGCGAACTATTCAATAGCAACGCTCCGATCTTCCTGGAAAGCCTTAAGAAGGAGCTCAACAATATTACGCTTCCCGGGGAAGGGGATCTGGCTGAGCGAATCAAGCGCTCTGAAGAGCGTTACCAGGCGCTGGCGAAGAGTTTCTGGGGCATCTCCGACCCGGAGGCTCGGCGTAAAATGTATTTCGCTGAGCTCTTGCCCCTTTTTACTGAGATCAAAAACAGCGCTCAAGAAGTCATCCGCCTAAACCAGGAGAACATGGTGCAAGCGAATCGCCATGCTCGTTCGCTGAGCGCTGATTCCACACGGGCCATGGTGGTGCTGCTGGGCTTCGGCGTCGCCCTAGCGATCACGCTCGGGTACGGTTTGCAACGAGCCATTCTGAAGCCAATCCAAACGTTGACTACGGTCTCGAAAGAATTGGGTGAAGGGAAGCTTGACCAAGTGGTTCCCGTGGAATCAAAGGATGAACTCGGTCAGCTCGCGGACGCGTTCAATAAGCTGGCCACAAAATTGAGGGCTTACCGTCAGATCACGACGGATCAGATTTTGCAGGCTCGCCAGATGACGGAGATCACTTTTTCGGCATTCCCTGATGCGATTCTGGCTCTCTCGCTGGATGGAAAGATCAATTTTACCAATCCAGCGGCGGGGAAGCTTCTGCAAAAGCTCAACGTTGAGTACGGACTTCCGCCGGCGATCCAGGAAGAGGTCGCCAATGTGCTGAAAGGGGCCCCGGACAATGTCCCCACGAGCTTTGAAAACGCGGTTCCGGTCAGGCTGGATGACCATGAGGCCTTTCTGCTGCCGAAGGTTATCGGGATGCGCGACGAGTCGGGAAACTTGTTTGGAGCGGCGGTCGTTCTGCAAGACGTCACGCGGTTCCGCCTGATGGATGAGGTGAAGACCAACCTGGTCTCGACGGTGAGTCACGAGCTGAAGACCCCTCTAACGAGCATTCGCATGGGACTTCACTTGTTGCTTGAGGAGAAAATTGGCCCGCTTAACGCCAAGCAGGTCGAACTGCTGCTGGCCGCCCGGGACGATTCTGAGCGTCTCCTGAGGATGATCAACGATCTACTCGATCTTGCTCGCCTGGAGTCTGGTCAGACGCGACAACGGCTTGAGATTATCTCGCCGGAAACGCTGGTTGAAGATGCGTTACCGAACTTGAGATCGCTTCTGGAAGCCCAAGACTCTCGTTTGGTGACGGAGATCGCGCCGGACCTTCCGGATGTCACGGTCGATACGCGGCAAATAAGTCATGTCTTTTCCAATTTCGTTTCGAATGCCGCCAGGTTTTCCAAGCCAGGCGAAGACGTTGTCTTATCGGTGAAGCTGGTTGGTAAAGCGGTCCGTTTCTCGGTCCGGGATCACGGCCCGGGCGTCCCAAAGGAGTTTCAAACCCGAGTTTTTGAAAGGTTTTTCCGGATCCCCGGGACCGAAGAATCGAATGGGGTCGGGCTTGGTCTCGCCATTGCCAAGGAAATCGTGGTTTCCCATGGCGGAAACATCGGGCTTCGGAGCGCACCCGGGGAGGGTAGCGAGTTCTATTCGATCTTCCGGGGTCAGCAAGAGCAGGAACGGAGCAAAGGCATGAGTTCAAGAATTCTGATCGTCGATGATGAGACGAACGCACTGGCCAAGACTCATCTGACCAAGGCCCTGCTTACCCGCGGGAATAAGAGGCCAAGCGGACCAACTGGCTTACCTGCGGGGACGGGGCAAATGAAGAGAAATCTCACTAGATTGTTCAACTAACCACGGAGTCGAATCATATGACTGACATTATATATATCGTAGTAAGTATCGTGACTGGGGGAATCCTAATCTTATTTACCTGGTCCTGCAGCAAAATCTAAGAAGCACTTGAATATGGAAAACATCATTGTCGGTATAATCTCCGTTGGCCTCATTATCTATCTCCTCGCAACGATTCTGCGACCGGAGAAATTCTAAGTTTTGATTTTCTCGAATCGAAAGAAACAACTATGAACATTTCAGGTTGGCTTCAGTTGGCACTCTATATTCTGCTGCTTATTTTAATCACCAAGCCCCTAGGTATTTATTTGTTCCAGGTGCTTGATTCCAACGGGAAGACATTCCTGGATCCGGTGATCAAGCCGTTTGAACGGTTAACTTACCGGATCTTGGGGTGAATGCCGAAAAAGAGCAGGGTTGGATCGTCTACACCATCGCGATGCTGATTTTCGAGGTGGTGACGATGCTATTTACTTATTTGATTCTCCGTTTCCAGAATTTCCTGCCGTTGAATCCGCAGGGTCAAGCCGGGGTGACGGACCACCTGGCTTTTAACACGGCCTCGAGCTTCACCACCAACACCAACTGGCAAAGCTACGGCGGCGAATCGACCATGACCTACCTGTCGCAAATGCTGGCGCTGGCGTCCCATAACTTTTTCTCGGCGGCCGTCGGTATCGCGCTTGCCGCCGCCTGGTCCGGGGGATCGCCCGCACTCACAAAACGATCGGCAATTTCTGGGTGGATCTGGTGCGATTAACTTATTATCTGCTTGTCCCGATCTGCATCGTCTACGCGGTATTCCTGGTCTCCCAGGGATGATCCAGAATTTCAAGCCCTACGACACGGCGAAAGTGCGTGGACGATGCAGACCGTCCAGGTCCGAAGACAGACGACGCCGGAAGCCGGTGAAAGATGCTAAAGGGAACCCGGTCATGGTCGACCAAAAGGTCGATTCCCAGAGCATTGTGCGAGGGGCCGATGGCGTCGCAGATCGCGATCAAGATGCTCGGAACCAACGGCGGCGGATACACGAACGCCAACGCCGCGCATCCTTTCGAGAATCCGACGCCGCTCTCCAACTTCATCCAGATGCTCTCGATTTTCGCCATCCCGAGCGCGCTGACCTATTACCTGGGGCGGATGGTGAAGAACCAGAGGCACGGCTGGGCCGTCTGGGCGGCGATGTTCGATCGTTTTCGTGGCCGGAGCCCTGATTTGCTGGCGCGCCGAGGCGGCTGGCAATCCGATCATGCAGCACTCGGGCGTCGATCGCGCCGGCGGCAACATGGAAGGCAAGGAAGTGCGCTTCGGCATTTTCAATTCGGCGCTGTTCGCGACCATCACACCGACGCCTCCTGCGGCGCGGTCAACTCGATGCACGACTCCTTCACGCCGCTCGGCGGATTCATTCCGCTCTTCAACATCCAACTGGGAGAAATCATTTTTGGCGGCGTCGGCGCGGGACTGTACGGCATGATATCTTTGTCGTGCTGGCCGTGTTTATTGCCGGGCTGATGGTTGGCCGGACGCCGAGTATCTTGGCAAGAAGATCGAGTCCTACGAAGTCAAAATTGCTTCGCTCGCGATTTTGCGTGATGGCGTTTTCGATTCTGGGTTTTACCGCATGGGCCGTCCTCACGCACGTGGGGGCATGGCCTGGAACTAACAACAGCGGTCCCCATGGTCTCAGCGAAATGTTTTATGCCTACAGTTCCTCCACCGGTAACAACGGGAGCGCGTTTGCCGGTCTGACGGCGAATCCGACAACGGCGACCCGCAGTATAATATCACCCTGGCCCTGGCAACGATCGTTGGTCGGTTTGGGATGATTGTGCCCGTCATGGCTTTGGCCGGCTCACTAGCGCAAAAAAAGACGTTGGCCACCGGGGCCGGTACCTTTCCGGTGACCGGTGCTTGTTTGTCACCCTGCTGATCGGAACGATCCTGCTGGTCGGGGCCTTAACCTTTCTACCGGCCTTAACCCTGGACCCCCATTCTGGAGCATTTCATGATGCTTAACGGGAAGCTTTTTTAACAACCGACACTAACAACTGACACGATAAATTTTTATGGCTGCTAAATCTCATTCGATCTTTGATCCGGCGATTATCGTGCCGGCCATCGGAGATTCATTCAAAAAGCTGAACCCGGTTACCCTGGCCAAGAACCCGGTGATGTTTGTTACCGAGGTGGGGGGCGATGATCACCACTCTGCTTTTGGTGATCGGGCACGGCGCTCATTTCGGATTCCAACTGCAAATCGCGCTCTGGCTTTGGTTTACGGTGCTCTTTGCCAACTTTGCCGAAGCGATGGCTGAAGGTCGAGGGAAGGCCCAGGCAAAAGCTTTGCGGGCGACCCGCACAGAGACCTTTGCTAATCGCTTGAAATCGGACGGAACCGGAGCAGATTGCAGCGAACCTGCTCCGGAAGGGCGACGTGGTGGTGGTTGCGGCGGGCGAACTTATTCCCGGGCGACGGTGAAGTGATCGATGGTGCGGCGACCGTCGACGAATCAGCGATCACGGGTGAATCCGCGCCAGTGATTCGCGAGTCCGGCGGCGATCGAGCGCGGTAACCGGTGGTACGAAGGTCTTATCTGATGTGATTAAGGTCCGAGATTACCTCCAACCCAGGAGAGACCTTTCTGGATCGGATGATCACTCTGGTCGAAGGTGCTTCGCGTCAGAAAACTCCAAACGAGATCGCGCTAACCATTCTGCTTTCGGCACTGACCCTCATCTTTCTAATCGCGATGATGTCGCTGAAGGCTTTTGGGATCGCCTCTTTCGGTCGACTTTACGATCCCGGTTCTGGTGGCTCTTTTGGTCTGTTTGATCCCCACCACGATCGGCGGATTGCTCAGCGCGATCGGTATTGCCGGAATTGATCGACTGGTTCAGAAAAATGTTCTGGCCATGAGCGGGCGTTCGGTCGAAGCCGCCGGAGACGTCGACGTCCTTTTCCTCGACAAGACCGGTACGATCACGATCGGTAACCGGCAGGCAACTGATTTTCTAGCTGCGCCTGGAGTGACCAAAGAGCAATTGGCGGATGCTGCTCAACTGGCGTCCCTGGCGGACGAAACCCCCGAAGGGAGGTCGGTGGTGGTGCTGGCAAAAGGCTTTGGCATCAGAGCTCGGGAATTCAGCGAAATGCCTAAGGTGACCTTTGTCCCGTTCACGGCGCAAACGCGGATGAGCGGTGTCGATATGGATGGGTTGAGCTATCGGAAGGGGTCCGCGGACGCGATTCGTGGCTATGTTGGGGGTAAGTTGCCGGAAGCCGTTGAGAAGGACGTCAAGGCAGTATCCAGTTCTGGCGGCACACCTTTGGTGGTTGCCACGAGGGAAAAGGTCCTGGGAACGATCCAGCTCAAAGATATTGTGAAGGGAGGACTGGCTGATCGGTTTGAGCGCTTTCGCGCGATGGGAATTCGAACCGTGATGATCACGGGAGACAACCCGCTCACCGCCGCGGCGATCGCCAAGGAAGCGGGGGTAGATGACTTTCTGGCCGAAGCGAAGCCGGAAGACAAGCTGGCGCTGTGTCGGAAAGAACAACAGACCGGCCACCTTGTCGCGATGACGGGTGATGGCACCAACGACGCACCTGCATTGGCGCAAGCCGACGTCGGCGTGGCGATGAACACCGGTACGCAAGCGGCCAAAGAAGCCGGGAACATGGTCGATCTCGATTCCAATCCGACCAAACTGATCGAAATCGTGGAGATCGGGAAGCAATTGCTGATTACGCGCGGTGCGCTCACCACCTTCAGCATCGCGAATGATGTCGCAAAATACTTTGCCATTTTACCCGCGATGTTGGTGGGGCGCTTTCCCGGAGATCGCGCCACTGAACATCATGTTCCTGAAGTCGTCGGAAAGCGCCATCCTCAGCGCAGTCATCTTTAATGCGCTTATCATTATCGCGTTGATCCCTCTCGCGCTGCGAGGAGTTAAGTTCCGGCCGCTTGGTGCCGCCAAAATCCTGGCCCGAAACCTCCTGATCTATGGTTTGGGAGGAATTATCCTGCCGTTTATCGGCATCAAGTTGATTGACCTGTTCATCACTGCCATCCGGTTAGCCTAACCAGTCAACCCACCTTATTATGAAAACGTTTCTTAAAGAACTCTGGACATCGATCGTGGCCACTATTGTCCTTTGCGTGGTCGTTAGCGGTCTCTACCCGGTCTTAATCTGGGGAGTTGGGCAGCTTTTGTTTCCCCACCAGGCAAATGGTAGCCTGGTCGAAAGCAATGGTCAGATTGTCGGCTCCGAATTGTTAGCGCAGGGATTCAGCGGAGCGAAATACTTTCATCCGAGGCCGTCTGCCGCAGGAACCGGATATGATCCGACCAGTTCCGGCGGTTCAAACCTGGGACCGACCTCGCAAAAGTTGATCGACGGAATCAAAGCGAATGTTGCTCAGTATCGACAGGAAAATGCTCTGCCGGGAGACGCCGTCGTTCCTGCGGATGCCGTGACGGCCTCCGGGAGCGGATTGGACCCGCATATCAGTCTGCAAAATGCTCAGATGCAGATTCCGCGTGTGGCCAGGGAGCGAGGCCTAAGCGAAGAAGTGGTCCGCGCCGAAGTCGGCAAAGCGACGGATAATCCTCTGCTGGGTATTGGCGGCGACCCCGGGGTGAACGTTTTGCGGCTGAATTTGGACCTCGACGCGCTCACCCCCAATGGCGCGCTGGCGGAAAAGAAGCCGTAATTTCGCACATGCGGGTGCGGTTCGGCCTGCTCGGTCCGGCGGTTTCCGGATCGGCGGGCCGAAGTATTTTGCGTTGGTTCCTCTATGTGGAGACTCAACACGACATCCATAAAGTTAATCACCGGATATTATGCCAGCTGCCGAAAATCCTAACCTGAAGCCTACTCCGGACGACTTTCTAACGATTATACGACGTCAGCAGCTCGGTAAGCTGAAAATTTATCTTGGACCGTGTCCTGGAGTCGGCAAGACCTACCAAATGCTGGTCGAAGGAAACCGCCTCCGGAGGCAGGGTATCGATGTTGTGATTGGTTATGTCGAACCGCACGAGCGCCCCGAGACAACCGCACAGATTGGCGAATTGGAGATTGTTCCGCCTCTGGTGGCGAAATACCACGGGATTAGCTTGAAAGAGATGGACCTCGACGCCGTTCTGGCCAGGAAGCCGACCATTGCGCTGGTCGACGAGCTGGCACATACCAACGCCCCGCAAAGTCGGAATCGCAAGCGTTACGAAGATGTGCAGGATCTGCTGCGTGCGGGGATCAACGTTATTGCCACCGTAAATATCCAGCACTTCGAATCACTCTATAACATCGTCGAAGACGTGACGGGCGTTAAGGTGAAGGAGCGGGTGCCCGACGATATTATTACCCAGGCGGACCAGATTGTGAACATTGACTTGCCGGCGGAAGATCTACTCGAGCGGCTGCAGGGTGGTAAGATTTACCCCAAAGAAAGGGTTGAAGCCGCGCTGGCGAATTTTTTCACCTCCAAAAACCTGACTCGGCTCCGCGAAATGACGCTGAGCGAAACGGCGAATATTCTGGACCGCAGGAACCGCGAGGGCGCGGAACTCGAGAGCAATGTGGGCGGTCTCGGTCAGGTCATGGTCGCGATCAGCAGTCGAGGACCGGACCCCGGTCGGTTACTCCGAAAGACCGCTCGACTGGCTGCGCAATTAAACGCTCAATGGTATGCAGTCTATGTCCGCACTCCTAACGAATCCGCGGTCAAGATTGATGCCGCGGTTCAACGCCAGGTCGCCGATACGCTGGAAGCGGCGCAGAAAATGGGCGGGTTAGTGATTTCTCTGAAGCATGAGAGCGTCGCCCAGGCCTTGATCTCTTTTGCCAAAGAGTACGGCATCACCCATGTCGTGCTGGGACGTCCAGGCAAGAAAGCCCTGCGAATGTTCAACCGACCGCTTCATGATGAATTAATCCGCGAGTTACCCGAGGTGGATCTGGTAATTATTTGATCGTTCGCGGTTTTACTTTGTCTTTACGTAAACGATGTAAATCAGCATCGAGGTGATCGGAATCCAGAGGAAGAGGTACCAATAGAAAAACGGGAACCCTAACAGCGTCGGCTCAATCGAGTTATAGAAGGGTACCCAAAGCAATCCGACGAAAGGCAGAAGCAGCAGCAGGGCCCATGGTCCTTGAGGAGATTTATCTGAAGATGGAGTCATGTCACGGCGAGGAGATTGTTAACCACAGATTACCAGCGGCACCCGAAAACCGGGGATTTTTTAACCGCAGATTACGCCGATTACACAGATTAGATTATATTTTATGGTTTTTTAAATCGGTGGAATCTGCGTAATCTGCGGTTAAAACTCTTCATCCCCTAATCTCTTCTTTCGTTAGGGTGCCGTTTACCATTCGCCAGATCTTGCGGATGTTGATGTTTTGCAATTCGACCGGCAACAGCTCCGGTGGAAGCCCTTGATAACAAACTGGTCTCGCAAAACGATGGATGGCCGCCGTGCCGACGGAAGTGAATCTGCTGTCGGTCGTTGCCGGGTATGGGCCTCCATGGTGCATCGAGGAACAGACCTCTACGCCAGTCGGATAGCTATTCCAGACAATCCGTCCCGTTTTTTCCTGCAGAACGCGCAACAAGCGGACGCTCAACGCTTCGTCCTCAGGTTCGGCGTGAATTGTCGCGGTTAATTGCCCGTCAAGCTTGCCGGCCAGCTCCATCAACTGATCAGCGGTCTGGCATTGAACGAGCAGAGTCGCAGGCCCAAAAATTTCTTCGTGCAACGCCGGCTCTTTGTCGAAACGATTGCCGTCGGTCACTAACAAATAGGCTCCTCCCTCTGCCTGAATGAGATTTTTTGTCTTCACCAGGGACTCCTCGAAACGTTTCGCGATCGAATCGTTGAGCATTCGGCCCTTTGGAACTTTCGAAAATTCCTCGCCCAGCCGTGAGGCAAACTCATTCAAAGCGGAAGATTGTTGTGCGAGTACGAGTCCAGGTTTGGTGCAGAATTGGCCGACGCCCAGAGAGACCGAGCCAGCCAAGCCAGTGGCGATTTTCTCCCAGCGTTTTTCGAGAGCCGCCGGGAGCACGAATAGGGGGTTCAAGCTTCCCATCTCCGCGAACACCGGGATTGGTTCAGGGCGGGAATTTGCGGCGTCGAACAGCGCTCGACCGGCCTTTGTCGATCCGGTAAAACCCACGGCGCGCACCAGCGGATGCCTGACCAGCTCGAGGCCGATCTCAACGCTGGTGTCCTCGACCATATCGAAGACGCCCTCGGGCATCTGGCAGTCGTGCGCGGCGGTCAAAACGGCTGATGCGACGAGGCTGGAAGTTTTTGGATGGCCAGGATGAGGCTTTACGACGACCGGGCAGCCGGCAGCCAGCGCGGAGGCGGTGTCGCCCCCGGCCACCGAAAACGCCAAGGGGAAATTGCTGGCCCCAAAAACTGCGACTGGCCCCAACGGGAGAACCATCCGGCGGAGGTCGGGTTTTGGGACCGGTTTGCGGTCCGGGAGTGCCGTGTCAATCCGAGCATCTACCCACGATCCTTCGCGGACCAGACCAGCGAACATCCGGAGCTGGTTTACGGTACGCGCTCTCTCACCGACCAGACGGTCCGCTGAAAGCGCGGTTTCCTCAGCGCAGGTGGAGATCAACCTGTCTCCAATGGCGATGATACCATCGCCGATTCGTTCCAAAAAGGTGGCGAGAACTTCAGGCTCGGCCGGGCGATAGCCCGCCGCGGTTTCAACGATCGTTGGCAGTCGTTTAGGCATAGAAGAGAGTAAGCGAACGCTGAAACCTACGCCTAAATCAGTCGGCGTCTTGCCAGATTCCGCATAAGCTGGGTTGCGCCAAAGTTCCAGGGTTCACAGTCGTGCGCATGCCGCATCCGGTTGGACAGGGAGCCGAGTTTATCCGACTTTATTTTCACGACATCGCCTATTTTGTGGCTGAATCCCATGCCCGGCACATCCCGATCTTTCACCGGCGCAAACATGGTGCCGAGAAACAGGACGGCTCCGTCTGGATATTGGTGATGCGGTCCGATCATCTGGGCGACCAGATCGCCAGGGTCGCGGCTGATCTGGCTTAGGGAAGAGGTGGCGTGGAGATGAAAGTTATCTTCTCCCTCGATCGTCAGGTGAACTTCCATCTTTCTCACGTCATCGAGAGAAAAGCTTTCGTCGAAAAGCCGGATAAAGGGGCCCACGCCGCAGCTGGCATTGTTGTCTTTTGCTTTGCCAAGCAGGAGGGCGGATCGTCCTTCGACATCGCGGAGATTAACATCATTTCCCAGCGCCGCTCCCTTAATCTCTCCCGCACTGGAAACGATTACCACGACCTCCGGCTCAGGATTGTTCCACGATGACATCGCATGAAATCCAGCGTCGTGACCGTGACCGACCGCCGACATGGGCTGGGACTTGGTAAAAATCTCGGCGTCTGGCCCAATCCCGACTTCCAGGTATTGGGACCAAAGTCCTTTTTTAATCAGGAATTCTTTTAAAGCGAGCGCTTGCTCGCTTCCCGGCTTTAAGTTCTCCAGGGTCTGGCCCACGGAGGACAAAATTTCATTCCGAATTGAAGCAGATGCCTCAGGATGACCGCGCGCCTGCTCTTCGATGACCCGTTCCAGAAGGCTAATCACGAAAGTGACACCGGCCGCCTTAATCGCCTGCAGATCGATGGGCGCGAGTAACCAGGCTTTGCGCGGATCGCGCT
This sequence comes from uncultured Verrucomicrobiae bacterium, assembly GCA_963789065.1. Classification (GTDB taxonomy): domain Bacteria; phylum Verrucomicrobiota; class Verrucomicrobiia; order Chthoniobacterales; family JAFAMB01; genus JAFAMB01. Next base: position 38,433 of record CAWBKA010000048.1, read on the forward strand.
GATCGGGTGGCGAATTATCTAGCAGTTCGCTCAGCGAACCGACCGGTTCTCCAGAGATGGCGGCGACGCTCGCGGCTGCTCGTTGCGCTTCGCATAAATCACGCATCGTCGGAAAGGTCTGGCTGATATCGAGCACGGCCTCTTCGCGAACCACGACGACCGATGGACCCTGAACGTCAGGTCGCCAGACTCGTCCGACCAGGCAGCCGCGAGGCCAATCGGTTGGGAGAACGTCGCTATGGTCTATCTTGGTCTTCCAATTCATATATCCTTTTCTAATGGAGGCCCAATAACATATCTCAATGGATCAGTGGCGGGCAAGAAGCCAGGAAGCCAAGGAGCCAAGAATTCCACCGGCACCCACACTTCCGGACCGTGTTGATCTCGCCCCCAGCGCGGTAGGGTTGCGCTCCCGCGCGACCGGCGCGTCGCGTCATGCCGCCACGCGGCAACGGCGTGTTTAGCGAAGGTACAGGAACCTGGGCCGATCGGAGCTGGCGAACCGCAGGAGGCAGTTATCCGGCTCACCCGCGCTTTTGACCCAAGAAGCTGTTGGCTTGTCGGCGGCAACGACGGCCAAAAATTCCGCACCCAAAAATAATCTGGGTAATCGGCGCAATCTGCGGTTAAAATCCTCCTCGCGTACTTCCGGCGCGATGTGAAAATTGTTAGTTAAGACCCCACTGCGAAGCTAGTGTCGATCGTCTATGGCCAATATTGCACCATCTGAGTCTGCGGAGATACGAATCGTTCAGCTGCAAGAGAAGGGCCGACTCCGGGTCGCTCTGGTGAAGGGTCCAGACACGCTGCAATTACTGGCGATAGATGGGGGTACTTATGCTCTGGCTCAGCGTGCGCTTGAAGAAAAGAGATCGTTGCGCGAGGTAATCGGTTCGCTGGAAGCGAATGAACGGCTATCGTACGATCAAGTAATTGATCGCGGAGCTTTGCTCCCGCCGGTCACCCACCCGGATCCCGAGCATTGTCTTGTTTCGGGCACCGGTCTCACCCACCTTGGAAGCGCCGGTACCCGTGACGCGATGCATGTAAAGCTGAAGGATCAGGGCGAGGTGCTGACCGATTCCATGAAGATGTTCAAACTCGGCCTGGAAGGAGGTAAGCCCGAAGCCGGAAAAATCGGAGCCCAGCCCGAATGGTTTTACAAAGGGGACGGCCGCTCGATCGTAGCGCCCTACGCGCCAATTCCGGTTCCCGGGTTTGCGCTCGATGGGGGCGAAGAGCCTGAGTTGGTCGGACTTTATTTGATCGGCAGCGACGGCAAGCCTTATCGTCTTGGTTTCGCGATCGGCAACGAGTTTTCCGATCATGTGACTGAACGACAGAATTATCTATGGCTTGCCCATTCGAAATTACGTCACTGTAGTTTCGGTCCCGAGTTACTCGTGGTGGAGGTTCCTCGCACAGTGCAGGGAGTAAGCAGGGTGCTCCGGGATGGCAAGCCGATTTGGGAAAAGGCCTTCCTGACCGGCGAGGAGAATATGTCCCACACCATCGCCAACCTCGAACATCACCATTTCAAGTACCCGCAGTTCCGTCATCCGGGCGATCTCCATGTTCACTTCTTTGGCACTGCGACCTTGAGTTTTGCGGATGGCATCAGGACCCGGGAAGGGGACGAATTCGAAATCGAAGCGCTGGCGTTTGGCCGGTCACTGCGAAATTCGCTGCACTTCGTTCAAGAGGAAGGTCACGTCGCCGTCGCGGCGCTTTAGATCCGAGAAAATCCCGCATCGAAATCCATGGCCGACGCCCTCTTTTCCCAACGGATAAAATCGAGGGCACCACGAAAGGTCGGTTTTCGCACGGCGATTCTTCAGCTGGTGCTCGGGGCGTTGCTTCTGACGGTCACCTGTATCGGGATCATCGGTTACATTAGTTCCTCTCGGACTTTGGACGATGTTCGGGAAAAGAACTCTGCGCTGGTCAGTCTGGCCATGGCTCAGGAGGTTGGCCGGCTGCTGGGAACGGCCGACAAGATATTACCGGAGTTAAGGACTCTCTCACTCCGTGGCTTGATCAATCTCGACGGTCTCCCCAAGTTGGAGTTGACCCTGGCAGAGATTTTGCGCCGCGAAGAAGACTTAAGTTGGCTGAGCTACAGCGACGCGCGAAGTGGGCGTTTCATTGGCGCGCGGCGTCGTGAGGATGGGAGTCTGGTGATCAATCAGTCGAATCCGCAGGCTGAGAATGGCAAGCCGTCCGAATATCTGCTGGGAGAGGACGGTTCGCGGACAAGTTTGGGTTCGGTGGCAACAGCGGCCTATGATCTCAGGACCAAGCCGTGGTACCGAAGCGCGGTCGAAGCGCACGGGCACGTGGTCTGGAGCGAGCCGTATGAATTCCAAGAGGGAAAACTCGGTATGACGGCCTCTGTTTCAGTGGAGGACAATTCTTCCCTGATCGGGGTGTTTACGGCCGACTTCTCAGTGGAAGATGTTGCTACCTATCTATCCAGATTGATTCAATCGCGCCGCCTGCTGGTTTTTGTATCAACAATTTCAGGGAAACCGTTTGCTATCTCTTCAGGCATCGATATCCCAAATTCGGTTGCTTATGCCGCATGCGCGCAGGCAATTTCTCGCGGTTCCTCAATTTTGGCGGATGGCCAACCTAAAAGTTACGCCATACGGCTGCAAGGCGAGCCATACTTCTTGACGGCAGCACCCCACTGGCTGCCAGACGGCTTTGGGTTTATTACCGGCGTGCTGGGATCGGAGGATGAATTCGTGGGATCTGCTCGCAACAATCTTGCTCTTACGGTCGCTGTCGGATTCCTGGCGATTGCGATCGCCGCACTGGTCACCATATGGCTTTCCGGGCAATTGGCCAAACCTCTAAAGGTCTTAAGTCGAGACTTGGAATTAGTGAGTAAGTTCGAGCTTTCAGATATCCCGAAAGAGGGTTCTGCCTTCCACGAAATAGCTGTCATGATCGATTCGTCGGAGCGGATGAAGGCGGCGTTGCGCTCCTTCGGCAGGTATGTGCCGATCGATGTGGTGCGTGAACTCCTGGCCCAAAAGCAGGATGCGATTCGTGGTGGAAAGCTCCGGGAGCTGACCTTATTTTTTTCTGACATCGCTAATTTCACTAAGATCAGCGAAAACCTGAGCCCGACGGAAATTGTGGACCAGTTGGGGGATTATTTCGAACTCATCACCGACGTTATTGAGAATGAATTCGGTGGCACCCTCGACAAGTTCGTCGGCGACGGTATCGTGGCATTTTTCGGGGCGCCGAAAGAAGTGGCGAATCATGCCGAGATGGCCTGTCGGGCCGCACTTAAAGTTCAGGAGAAGCTTTTCAGTCTGGGACCAGAAAAGTGCTTCAGCGGCAATCGTTTTTTCAAAACACGCATTGGATTGCACACCGGCGAAGTGTTGGTCGGCAATATCGGAACTCCGAAACGGTTCGCCTATTCGGTCATTGGTGACGCCGCGAACTTGACGAGCCGGATAGAGGGTTTGAACAAGACCTATGGGACCGGGATCCTGGCCAGTGCCGAAACGAAAAATACCCAAGGCGGGAAATTTGAATGGAGATGCATCGACCGGGTGGCGGTCGTCGGTCGGAGGCGGAGTACGGAGATCTACGAATTGCTTGGAATGAAGGGAGGGGTTGATGGACACACCCTCGAGGCTCGCGACCAGTATGAGGTCGCGTTGCAGAAATATTTTGCACGGGATTTTGAAAGCGCCATACCTCTTTTTGACGCAGCTTTAAGGCTCAAACCTTTGGACAAAGCCTCTGAGGTGTTGCGACTCCGGTGCCGGAATCTGGCAGTTGATCCCTGCCGCAGCGACTGGTCGGGGGTGTTTGAAGCGGCAGAGAAATAGAGGTCCGAACGGCCTACTTGTGCGACCGCGTCCGGAGTGCCGCGCGAGCTGCCTCACGCAGCCTCCCTAAAGGAGGTTGACTCAGCCACTTTGCGCCACGCCTTCGTTTTGCGTGCGGCTGAGCGATTTTTCGTCCAGGAAGTCGGTGCGGAAGAATCCCGGCTCAACGACCGTCGAGAAGATTCCCAGCGGAGCGAGTTCCTGCGAAAGAGCCTCGAAGATCTTGGTAGCCGAAGTCACCGATTCTTTGGGGCCGCCGCCAAAAGCTTTCGTGCGACCTCGGCGCATGCCTGGAACGATTCTGGTTCGTTGTCCTTTGGAACAAGAGAACTACCGACGCCGATCGCGGTTGCTCCGGCTGCAAAGAAGAGCGCGGCATTCGAAATGCCAATACCGCCCGTGGCTAAGATTGGGATATCCGGGAGCGGGCCTCGAAGCTCTCTCAGATACTGCGGCCCAAGCGCTCCAGCCGGGAATAGCTTGATCGCGTTGGCGCCCGCTTCGTGCGCCGCGAAGATTTCGGTCGGGGTCATCGCACCGCAAAAAATGGGAAGCTCATGATCTCGAGCAAAACGGATGACTTCCGGGTTAAAATTGGGGGTAACGAGAAATTTCGCCCCAGCAAAGATAGCCTTTTTCGCCAGGGCAAGCGTTGTCACGGTACCTGCTCCGAAGGTAGCCTGGTGGGTTTCGTGCTGCTTCGTTGAGCGGAGGAAAGATTCGGCATCTTCTGAGTCCATGGTGATCTCGATAAATCGGAGACCATTTTCGATCAGCAAGTTCACGCAACGCTGGATGTTGACCATTGGCCGACGCAAAATTGCGACTACCGGGGCACTTTTGAGTTCCGTGAGTAACGTCCGGGGATTCATTTGGCGTTCGATGAGATCGGCTGGAGAATCCGTGAATTCAGGAAACCAAGAAGCCTGGAAGTCAAGGCGTCATCCGAACACGGCACCGCAGCAGAGGGTGCGTTCCCGTCAAGCTGAGACCCAGAGGAATCTGTCGAAGCGAGCATTCGAAGGAATCTCTGCCATAATCGAGAAAAAGGTAGACAAATTGCTGAGAGGATCGCCCAAACGAGTTTCATAACCGAAGTGCCTTCACCTTTAGGTTCTATGACTCTAATCTTTCGATTTTCCAAATTATTGTGACCTTCGTGTGTGTTTTTCCCGGTTCACGTTTGGTTGATGGGGTCGTGGGCGTTTGCGAAGCTTGACCTCAGAGCCGGCATGGCGCGTATTAGTTCTCCCAGGAGATACCGAATGAATCGTACCTTAGCTATTGTCGTTGCTGCCGGACTGATGCTGGCAAATGTCTGGGCCCAAGAAAAACCGCTTCCGGAAAAATACGAAGAGCCGATTGGGACTTGTTACGAGACACTGCAATACCCCTACCCGACGGCATTCCTGAATCTGTTCACTGAAGGCCAGGATCTGCGGATGTGCTTTATGGATGTCCAGCCGTCCAAAAACTCGAATGGGCGGACGATTGTCCTGCTGCATGGAAAAAACTTTTGGGGTGCTTACTGGGCGGGGGCCATTAAATTTCTCACGGAGCGGGGTTTCCGCGTCATCGTCCCGGACCAAATCGGTTTCGGTAAGTCTTCAAAGCCAAACATTCACTACAGTTTTGATTTCCTGGCAGAGAATACAGCTGGCTTGCTCGATCTGCTGCACGTCCAGAAAGCGACGATCGTCGGCCATTCGATGGGCGGTATGCTGGCAATCAGATTTGCCAGGCTATATCCAGGTCGAACGGAAGCGCTGATTCTTGAGAGCCCGATCGGACTTGAAGATTACAAGTTGAGCGTGCCACCAGCCCCGCTCGAACAACTGTATCAACAGGAGCTCAACATGAGCCTCGACGATTATCGCAGATACATCCAGAGCTACTTCGTCACCTATCCAAAGGATAAGGCGGAAGTGTTTGTGGAGCCACGGATGCGTGTCAGTCTGAGCGGCGATTTTCCCCGCTGGGCTTTGTCAGCCGCGTTAAGCACTTTGATGATTTATCAGCAACCGGTTTGCTACGAACTGTCAGAGATCAAGGTTCCTACACTTCTCATCATCGGACAGGAAGATCACACTGCGGTGGGCAGAGATCGTGCGCCAATCGATCTGCGCCGGAATCTCGGAAATATTCCTGAACTGGCAAAAAAGGCTGCTGAGGCGATTCCCGGTGCACGCCTGATTGAATTGCCGAACGTCGGGCACATCCCTCATCTGGAGGCGCCCGACGCATTCAACCAGGCCGTCGAGGACTTCCTTCGGCGCTAGCCTGCAATGAGCTCGTCGCTTCAGCTTTTTGCGGGATTTTTGCGGGCCAGGTCGCGTCCATTTCCGATGACCAGCAGCGGGAATCAATCCGGCACGACCACCGTTCGCCAGCAGGACCGACGCCAATGGATGCTCCTGATCATATTGTCGCTCCCGTCGATATACGTTTTGCTGACTTTACCGCCGCTTTGGCGTGACTCGGACGGATTCAACGAAGTAGCCTCGACCTTTGCTCCAAAAGGGATTATCCACTGGCTGCCCGGGTATTGCCTGGGCGGCCGGCTGATCCTGCACGCCGTTGGAATCGCGGGAAGTTTGCTGGGGGGCCACGGTGTCCCGTATTTGTCGATCAGCATAACTCCGCTCAGTGACACGGGAGTCTATACCTTGCTGGCGGTGCAACATCTCTTCCTGGTCTTCTCGCTGTTTTACGCAGTGAACACCCTCAGCAGCCACTTTTTCTTGAGAGCTGTATTTGCGGTGTTTTTAGCGCTTACTCCGTGGATTTATATCTATGCGAATTGTGTTGGGAGCGAGGCGTTCAGCAATCCGCTGGTCTACCTGTTCTCGGCGTATAGCTGGAAGTGCCTGAAGGCGAATGAATTAAGCAGAGCGAGGGCGCTGCTCTATTTTGCCATCCTCGCTGGCGCCGCCTTAACACGACAGATCAACGCTCTGCTGGCGTCGCTTCTGCCGCTGGCGCTGTTGGCGCTGACCATCGGGGAAATAATACTCCCTGGGACGCCCTCAAGCCGCAGCGCCGGTCAATCCCGATTCCATAACGGTCGCAGATTTCTGATCTATGTGGCCATTGGAATGTGCGCGATTGGGACCTCGGTTGTCGTGCAACAGGGCTTGTGCTGGCTGTCCCGGGTTCCATTCCGGTCGACTTTTGGGGAAACATTTGAATGGCGCCTGAGCTATCTGAAGACTCTGTCGGAACCGGAAAGGACCGCTATCGTCGATCGGATCAGCACCAGGTTAGGCGACCCAGTGATCACGGAAGCGCTGGAAGCTCTAAATCGCTCTCTCAGTCAGGGTGACGATTGGACTGACATGTTTCTGTTCTACAAGATCGACGAAATCCTCGTTCGATCCGGCTTCAACGACATGCAGCTTCGGACCTGGCAAATAGACCTGAAGCTGAACCGGATCGCGACTTGCGTCTTGCTTTCGATGGAACCGCATTATCTGAGCGCCGTCTGGTCGGATCTCACGAAATGGCCGCTATTCACCCAAGAGGATCTGGCATACCAGCCGTTTGTCCTTACGGACTGGTTACAGACCCAATTGCCCGACCCGAGATACGGGCGATTGAGGGGTCTCGCCTCGTTTCAACACGAAGCGGGCTATTATCATGACACCTGGAAGCGGGGACCCTATTTTCATCTCCTCGCCGGAGTTCCAATGGTGGTTATGGGCTACCTGGCAGTGGTTTTGGGCGCCCTGGCTCTTCTTGCACGTTCACGCGTCACGCTAGCCAAAGCGGGAATCTCCTACGCCGTTAGTATGATCGTCGTCGGGCTCCTGTTTGCCCTTGGCAATTGCTTAAGCACCTTCTCTGGCTCGCGGTTTTATCTTCCGGTCTATTCGCTGTTTCAGATGGGCCTGATGCTTGCCGCCTCGGTGGGCATTGAGGCTCTCATCCAAGATCGAAGGTCAGCGCAGACGGGCTAAAAAAAGCGCAATCGCTGGAACCAAACGGCTGGGCGCGTAAGCAAAGCGTCCCTGCTTTGCCTCTTGAAAACCGAGCGAAACGAGAAGCTTCGGCGACCACCGCGGCGCAGGTATGACGATGAGCAGACTCTCCTTTCTCGCCATCGTTCCTATAATAACTAAAAATCGTTCTCGTCGTCGTCCTCGTTTTCTAGCCGACTCAGCCGATACCAATAGCGCACCCCAGCTAAGAAAACCGCTATCGAAGAAACCAAATGGCTGGGTTTTCCGACACGTAAGAAATATCAATGCTCGAGAACCCTCGCTCTTCGGGCCGTATGGACGGCGCTCGTGAGCTCTTCGCTGTGGAAACACTGGAAACTTTTCGAAACTCGAGTTAAACCAGACCCATGTGTCGGATCTTTTTAACGCTTTTCGCGAGTTTAATGATTGCCTCTGGTGCAATGGCGCAAGCTCCGGATCAGGGTGAGCATATTGTCGTCACCGGAAGCCCCTCCCTGATGGAGTGGGAAAAACTGAAGGCTCAGCCGCACGACAACTGGTGGATGAATTTCGTGCGGGCCAGCCGGTTGCGGATCGAGCAACTCCGGCAACAGTACGGACCATCGGCACGGATTACCTGGCTGGTTTACCAGCGCGGCTACGAGCGACGCCAGGCTCAGGAACATGAGAGTCTTTTTAGTATCATCAATTCTGTCCGGGACAAATACGGGCTGAACCTCATTTATTTCAATACGGCCGATCAACTCTGCTATTACCTCAACTACGGAGCGAATCGCGCAAACAACAAGATCGCGACGTTCGATTATTTCGGCCATTCGAACAGGGCATGTTTCATGATCGATTACAGCAACGAAATCGGGAGCGGCTCCAAAGTCTGGCTTCACGAGAACGAACTGAAAGACAAATTGCATCGTGGGATTTTCACGAGGGATGCCCATGTGCAGAGCTGGGGATGTTACACGGCGGAGAGCATGTCGAAAATGTGGTATCAGGCGACGGGTGCAAAGATGATCGGAGCAGTGGGTAAGACCCAGTACATGACCAACGAGTTGCCCGTGCTCGTATCGGCAACCGGAAAATGGAGCACCGGCTATTAGTGAACTGAGATAGCGCCATTGCCAGCTCCTACACACCGCCACCACGCCAATTGATGCCGAACTCACGGCCTGTCCTATGACCCTGTCCGAACTCCAACGCGTCTACGCCACTCCTTTCTTCGACTTGCTAGAGCGCGCCAGGGAGGCTTTTAATTCGAATTGGAACAAGCGCGAAGTTCAACTTTGCACTTTGCTCAGCATTAAAACGGGCGGTTGCAGCGAGGATTGCGCTTACTGCGCCCAAAGCGCGCACTACCAAACCGGCGTCCAATCTGAACGGCTGATGAAGACAGAACGAATCATGGAGGTGGCTCGGCGCGCCCGAGAAAGCGGGTCGAGCCGATTTTGTATGGGTGCAGCCTGGAAAGGTGTGCGGGACGGTGAAGCTAAGTTTGAGCAGGTCCTGGAGATCGTGCGCGCGGTGAGTCAACTTGGGATGGAAGTTTGTGTCACTCTAGGGCACCTGACGTCGATCGAAGCAAAGAAGTTAAAAGAGGCAGGTGTCACGGCTTACAACCACAACATCGATACGTCGGAGGATTTTTATCCGGAAATCGTATCGACTCGCAGCTTTGCGGATCGCCTGAGCACAATCCAGGCTGTTCAGGAGGCGAATATCTCGGTCTGTTGCGGCGGGATTATCGGAATGGGGGAAACAGAACTTGACCGGCTAAAAATGCTCGAGGTCCTGACGAATTTCGATCCGCCGCCGGAGAGTGTGCCGATCAATTGCCTGATGCCAATGCCGGGTACACCTCTCGAGAACCAGCCGCCGGTCGACATCTTCCAATTGGTTCGCTTGGTTGCGACGACCCGTATTGCTCTGCCAAAAGCGAAAGTCCGTTTGTCCGCCGGGCGTACACGGCTCTCCAGGGAAGCCCAGGCGTTGTGCTTGTTCGCGGGCGCTAACTCGATCTTTTACGGGGACAAGCTTCTGACTGCCAAAAATCCAGGGGTAGATCAGGACCGGGAATTGATGAAAGCACTGGATCTTGATCCACAGGCCCCTCGCTAGCCTGCATCGATCCCAAATCCTTAGAGATTTGTGATCGACGCAGGCTGTAGCCCGCAATGAGCTCGTCGCTTCAGCTTTGGCGTGATTATTGCGGGCTCGCGAGTTCGAAGAGGCAAAGCGCGCTTTGCTTAATTTGCGTTGAGTTTGAATTATTGATGGCTAAGAGACGTTGATAAATTTTTAATCGCTATTCGACTTGCGCGATTCTGAACTAAGGGCAGTATCCGATTCGAAAGGCAACTACTCTGTATGACCCAGGACGAATTTGATGATTTGATTCAGGAGATTCGTGAAGAAGATCCCGAGCAGCTGGATTCGGAGTTTTTTGTTCGAGATAAGGCATTGAAAGAGGACAAACTGGCCAAGCTCGAGCAAAAAGCGAAATTTACCTTGCCCGAGGAGTATCGGAATTTCATCAAACGCTTCGGAGCCGGTGATATCGGTACGATTACGGTGCTCTCTCCGGACCCGGAAAGCGACTTTTCGCTGTGGAAGGGGCAGGAGCCCTTCGAAAAAGTCAGCTGGGTTCCCGTAGTCGACGACGGGAAGAGCAACTATTACGGTTTCGTCGTCGAAAGCGGCATTTGCTCGCGCGAGATCTGGTTCGCGGACCAGGATCTTGGGTACGAACTTTCCGGAACCGATTACGAGGATTTCTACGAACTCATCTCCGCCGAAGCGTTCGGCGTCGATATCTGAACGGACAGAAGGAAACTAAGAGATTTGAACAGAAGATAGCAAAGCAAGCAAAGGGGCGGAGCAGGAGCGGGATGATTTTTGCGCTTTGTTCGTGATCTAAGGCCTGCTTTGGCCTTGCAGATTGGATGCGAGAGCCGGCAATGAACGCGAAGGAGGACGGATTCAATTCTAGGTCAAGGTCTAGGAACGAATGGCCAGAAAGGGAGCTTATCCTCGTCGTCACGCGAGGCGCTTGCGACGGTCGCCGAAGCGTCTCGCTTCGCTCGGGTTTCAAGAGGCAAAGCAGGGACGCTTCGCTTACGCGCATGAACGCTCTCGCTTTCGATCCCCGCGGCTAAAAGCGCGTGCGGGCTAAAAACCGCCATCGATCGAACCAAACAGCCAAGCCTAATCCTGATCCATCTTCGTTTCCTTTGCTGCCTTCTGTTCAAATTTTCTTCTGTTCAATGCGAGTGGCGAGGGATCTCCGCCCCGCTTTTGCCGACTAGAAAATCGAAATCGACTCCCTGATCAGCCTGGAGTACGTGATCAAAAAACAATTTGTACCACCCACGCGGAGGAGCCTCCGGTGCTTTCCAATCCACCTTTCGCCGAGCAAGCTCTTCGTCGGAGACTTCCAGGTTCAACCTCCGTTGCGGGACATTGAGTTCAATAACGTCTCCGGTCTTAACGAAGGCTAACGGCCCGCCCGCCGCCGCCTCCGGAGAGACGTGGAGTACCACCGTCCCGAACGCCGTGCCGCTCATCCGGCCGTCGGATACCCGCACCATGTCAGTGATGCCTTTACGCAGTATTTTCGGCGGTAGCGGCATATTACCCACTTCCGCGAATCCAGGGTAACCTTTCGGTCCGGCCCCTTTGAGAACCATGATGCAGGTTTCGTCGATATCGAGATTTTCATCGTCAATCCTTTCATGAAATTCCTCGATATTCTCAAACACCACCGCGCGTCCCCGATGCGTGAGCAAGGCAGGCGTGGCTGCCGAGGGTTTGATGACGGCGCCGTTCGGCGCCAGGTTGCCGCGCAGAACCACGATTCCTGACAACGGCTTGAAAGGTTTCGCGAATGAGTATATCACCTGGCGATTGTAACACTCGGCATCCTTCACATTTTCCCAGATGGTCTTCCCATTGACCGTCAGAGCATCTTTGTGCAACGCGCCGGCTTCACCCAATTCACGCAACACTGCCGGAAGACCGCCCGCATAGTAAAAGTCTTCCATCAAAAATTCTCCGGACGGCTGCAGATTCAGCAAACAGGGCAGATCTGCGCCGAGTTCGATGTCGTCCAGCTTCAGATCCACCCCGACTCGCCCAGCCAGGGCAATCAGATGGATAATAGCGTTGGTCGAACCACCGATAGCCGCGTTCGCACGGATGGCATTCTCGAATGCGGACCGGGTGAGAATCTGATCCATCGTCAGGTTTTCGAACACCATCTCCACGATTCGCCGTCCGGCCATGTGAGCTAATACTTGACGGCGAGCGTCTACAGCGGGAATAGCCGCATTTTGGGGCAACCCCATACCGAGCGCCTCGACCATCGACGCCATCGTAGAAGCCGTCCCCATCGTCATGCAATGTCCTCGAGAACGGTTCATGCAGGACTCCGCCTCGAGGAAGTCATCCATGCTCATCTTTCCGGCGCGGACAGCTTCAGACATTTGCCAGACGCCGGTTCCCGACCCGATTCTCTGGCCTTTAAAGCAGCCATTCAGCATCGGCGCCGCCAGAAACGACCAGAGTCGGCAGGTTGCAACTGGCTGCGCCCATCATCAGCGAGGGGGTTGTCTTATCACAACCGCACAAGAGCACCACCCCGTCGATCGGGTTGCCGCGAATCGACTCCTCCACATCCATGGAGGCAAGGTTGCGAAAGAGCATTGCTGTCGGGCGCAAATTGGATTCTCCCAGCGACATCACGGGGAATTCGACGGGAAAACCACCCAGTTCGTAGACGCCCTTTTTCACGTATCCGGCCAGCTCCCGAAAATGGGCGTTGCAGGGAGTTAGCTCCGACCAGGTATTGCAAATGCCGATCACCGGACGTCCATCCAACAAATGATTGGGTAGACCCTGATTCTTCATCCAGGCGCGGTGAATAAACGTACTCCGGTCGATGGTTCCGAACCAGGCGTGGCTTCTCAGCGGGGCGGGGGATTTCTTCTCCATAACGTTGCGACCACTTTAGCCCGAAAATCTCACGAGCCAAAGCGCTCGTGAGATTTTCGCGCTCTAGTGGCTAAGTGAAGCGTCCCCGCTTTACCTTCTACCCAGGATAAGTGAAGCCTTGAGCGTCAATCTCGCGGTGCATCGATCCCCGCAGCGGTACTCCTTCGTTCACGCTGATGGTGACCGGAGCGTCATACGGTTCGAGTCCCTTGCAGATGACGGCTTCAAGGCCGATCTGACGTACGACGCGGATGGGTTCGTGCTCGACTATCCCGGGATCGGAACGAGAATACGCTGATAGTCTCCGGGGCATGCGGCGACTCCTTGGCCTGTCGTGTTTCGTTCTTGCGTGCGGTTCCACAAGCAGCGGCATCGACGGAGGGATGGATGGTGGCCAGCAAGATGGCCAGCAGGACGGTGGCCAGCAAGATGCCGCCATGGACTCGAGTGGCGACTCGGGTGGCGATGCGGGTGACGCGGGGAGCGCCCAGGGATTCATCTGCGTGCCCGACAGCGGCTCCGACCAGACGTGCAACTGCCCCACGGCCACGAGCTGCACGGGGCACGTCTGCGGCGATGGCGGGAACTGCACTTACAACTGCGGCACGGGAGACACCTGCTCGGACTCGTGCCCAGGCAGCAATTGCACACAGAACTGCACGAACGGCACGAGCTGCCAAATGGACTGCGCGGGCAGCAACTGCACGCAAACGTGCATGAACACGAAGTCGTGCTCGATCACGGACTGCGCGAACGGAGGCAACTGCGTCCAGAACTGTACGAACGCGAGCACGTGCAGCATGGCCTGCCCCGGCAGCAACTGCCTCGAGGACTGCACGGGAGGAAACTGCACCGTTGACTGCGTTGGAGGCTACTGTCACCTCACGTGTCACAGCGCGACCTCGTGCACCATCACGAACTGCACCGGCAATAACTGTGTGCTCGCGTGCAACGGCGCGGCGACATGTACATGTACTGGCGGGACGTGTCAGGTCACGCCTTGAGTCTGCAAGCGAGCGGTCGGTCTCGCGGTGATCACCGCACTCTCCAGGTCACCACCCGCTGCCACCCACGTGGGCAAGTCCCGAAAGAGCGCGGAGCAGCACCGCGCCGCCGATGACCACATCGACCTCTGCAGACACGGCTACAGACCAAGGAATCGCGCCGATTGCAGGACGGACGTCGACGCGAACGCCAAACGGTAGATCGAACGGCAACGCCCCTGACCCTCAATCCACAGTGCGCCACCCCACGAAGGCCCCGAACGTCGGCACGGCGCTCGGTGCGGACGCAGCCAGTCGCACTCCCCGCCGCCTGACAAGGCAACGCCGAGACTTCCAAAGTAGCCGACAATCGTGCCGCCACCTCCGAGCCACACTTGCGACGTGCCCGTCGAGGCGGCGAAGCTCGCATAGGGTCCAAAACCGAAGGCGAATCGGCCGAGGCCCACGCAGAATCGAGCCGGTCGCACGCCGAGGTACGCACCCGTCGACGTGGTCGTTGGCTCGAGCGACGCGTCCACGCCGAGGATGAGCGGTGCGCTGACGACGACGTGCGACTCAATCTCGGTTGCCTCTGCGGTGGTGCTCACCGTGAGGACAGCAATCACGAGCGTTTGCGCGAAGTCGTGGAACCGCATGTCTAGTCGTTGATGAGCGCGGGCAGAACTTCGCCGGCGAGGCCATCGACGCGGACGGTGGCGTGTGGGTCGCCGCGCGTCTCGCCGCGGTTGACGATGGCGATGGGGATGTCTTGTCGCGCGCGCGCAGGACGAAGCGATAACCCGAGAACACGGCGAGCGACGAGCCCACGACGAGCAGCGCGTCCGCGGCGTCGAGCACCGCGAACGCGGCCGAGACGCGTTCGCGTGGAACGCTGCCACCAAAAAAGACGACGTCGGGCTTGAGGACGCCGCCGCACGCCACGCACGCGGGAACGCGGAAGTCGTCCGTGGACGCCGCGAGCTCCGCGTCGCCGTCAGGCGTCGTCGCCGCGTTCGCGGCATCCGGTGCTCGAAACGATGGGTTGTCTGCGAGCAACCGGTCTTGGAGGTGGCCGCGCGCTTCAATCTCGCCACACGCCATGCAACGAACGTCGGCGAGCGCTCCGTGAAGCTCGAGCACGTCGCGACTGCCCGCCTTGTGGTGAAGGCGATCGACGTTCTGTGTAATCAACCCCGTGAGACGACCGAGGCGCTCGAGCTCGGCGATGGCGCGGTGCGCTGCGTTGGGCTCGGAGGCTGCCATGCGCGGCCATCCGATGGTGCTGCGCGCCCAGTATCGCTTACGCGTTCCCTCGTGCTCGACGAAGTCACGATGCTGAATGGGCGTCCGCGCGCGCGCCTGGGCTCCCGCTCCGCGGTAGTCGGGGATCCCCGACTCCGTGCTGCACCCCGCTCCCGTGAGGACGGCCAACCGCTTTCCACGAATGAATTCCGTCAGCGCGTCCCGCACGGAGCGCATTCTAGCGTGAAAGTCCCGCCACCCGCGCCGTTGTAGAGTGCTGGCCATGTCTTGCCGGTGGCGCGTCGCGGACATTCACGGCGACTCCGTCGTATTCGCGCGCGCCGAGCTCGCGTGCGCTGCGACTCCAAAAACGAAAACGCTGACGCTCGCGCACTGACACGACGCACCTCGACGTGCGACGTATTGGCGAAGTGGCAGAAGGTGACCGGCGAGGCGCAGCCTCCAATCGCGCGATAGAACGCGATGGCGTGCGCGTCCTCGTCGTCGGCCGCGACGAACGCCACGCGAAGGCCTTCCGCCGTGGCACGGTCGAGGGTCGCAAGGACGAGCGTTTAGTCCACGCGCTTCGAGCTGTCGAGCCGGATCCCGGCCGCGGCGCGAGCTCACGGCTCGTCGCAGGGACGCACGTCTTCCAGGGAGTCTCGGCGCAGAGGGGATCACCTTGCTGGCATCGGCACTCGGGCAACGGCCCGACAGGCGCTGCTACCTCGGGTTCACTCCCCAACGCAGTGTTGCTGCACAACCACTCTCCTCCGCGGCAGTCCCATGGCGAGAGCGCAACCCCCTGAGCGGGAATGGGGTCAACATGTCGGATGGCCGCACGGAGGAAAAGCGCGAGAAATAGCGCGCAGGCGGCGACCACCGCCATACTGGCAAGCAGGACGACCGCCCGTCGGGTGCGGTGAGCACTGGCGAGGTGGGCTCCCATCGCCTCGATCTCGGCGGCGATGCGGTTGGTTTCTTCGTCCTGTGCCGGCAGGCGGTAGGGCATATCCTTTCGACACTACGGTTGGGTCGCTGGTTTGCTTCCTTCTACGAAACGAGATTGAGGAATTCACCACGGCGCTCAGTGGTCTGCCGAATGGTGGCTGAACACGATCTACAACGAGGGTTACGCGGGAGCGCTCGGCTGGGCGTCGTGCACCGAGCTCCGCGTATGTTCGTTCTTCCATAGGTCAGACGCCCATCCTACCGAACTCCTCTGTCGTTCTCCCCAACGCGTCGCACGATCGCGAGATGACGGCAGTTGGAGCGCCGTCGTAAGTAGTTCGATACAACGCGCCGATGTCGGTTATCCACGTGAGAAGCGATCATCGGCGATTGATGCCACCGCACGAATCCTTGCAGCTTGTTCTTCGCGCCACCGCGCGCTCGATAGCAACGGCCGTCTAGACACATACATCGGATCGTTTGCCTCGATGATGTCGCCTGCCGCTGTCATGTGCGGCACGGCGTCGGTGACCTTCACCAACTCTTCGAGGACTCGTAGAGTGGTGGGTGCAAGACGTCATACAGCCCTAGCTGCTGTTTGCGGCGATTGATGCGCTCGAGCAGGACGAATGATTTCGCCGCGAGGGTGAGTGCACGCATGATGTCGTGCTGCCGCGGAGCTACCCAGTCGACGAAGCCTTGCTCGCCGACGTGCGGGATGTGATCGCCGGGCCCAGGGTGACGAGAAGCTCGTCCAGTTGCTCGAACGTCTCGCGCCGTCCCACTCGTGCTCCCGGAGGCGATGGCATCGTCGAGAGCTTCCTTCGAGGGATAGAGGTCGTGCATGACGAGCAGCGTCTTGCCGCCTCTTTCCTCGAAGGTCACCGTGGTGACGGCCCACCGTCCTCACCTTCGTCATTCGTCCAGACGAGGCGCGAGTGCGGTGTCACTTCGAGGTACCTACCGAAGAACGCCATGGGCTTCGAGGCAGCGTGGCCGAACACGAAACGGTACGTGCCCCCGACACGAACATCCGCCTCGCAGGAAAGCAGGGACATGCCAAACGACTTCGGTGCCCACCACCGCTTGAGCAGCTCGGGCTTGGTCCACGCCTCGAACACGATGCGCGCCGGGCCGTTGAAGGTTCGCGTGACGACGAGCTCACGCTCGGACTTCCGTTCCACCGTCGTGTGGTTCTTCATGGGGCGGGCTCACTCTCTCTTCTTGCGTCCATCGGCCTTCTCCTTCCGTTTCAGTTCCTCGACAACCTTGTCCAACTCGTCGAAGCGTGAGGCCCAGAGCTGGCGGTACCGCTCGATCCATGCCGCCTCTTCCTCCAGTCGGCGCCGGCCGAGCTTGCAGGTCCGCACGCGCCCGACCTTCTCCGTGGTGACGAGCCCCGCCTGCTCCAAGACGCCGACGTGCTTCTTCATGCCCGTGAGCGTCATGTGGAACTTCTCGGCGAGGTCCGTGATCGAAGCGTCTGCACGCCCGAGCTACGCCATCGAGTACGACTCGATCGACCCCACCGAGTTGCAACGCACGTTGGAAAACGCTGAAAGAAGATCGCGGGGCTATATCTCGCCGGGCAGATCAATGGCACCAGCGGTTATGAGGAAGCAGCGTGTCAGGGCATCATGGCGGGTATCAACGCTGCGTCTAACGTAAAGGACCAGCCGCCGCTCATCCTCTACTGCACAGAAGCATACACCGCAATTCTCATTGATGACCTGATCTCCAAGGGGACGAACTCAAACCCTACCGCATGTTCACCTCGCGCGCGGAGTTCCGCCGGGACTCTGCGTATTGACAATGCCTATTGCCGCCAAACCGCGCACGGCCTTCAGGCGATCCTGCTTGGCAAGAAAATTGGTCCAGGCTGTGTCGGTAATCAGACCGACGCGGCGGCCGTGCGGAGTGTCGGCGGCGATCGGCATGTCAAAACGCAAGCTGGAGGCCAAACTCCGCGCGCGAGGTGAACATGCGGTATGGTTTTGTTCGTCCCCTTGGAGATCAGGTCATCAATGAGAATTGCGGTGTATGCTTCTGTGCGGTCGAGGATCAGCGGCGGCTGGTCCTTTACGTTAGACGCAGCGTTGATACCCGCCATGATGCCCTGACACGCTGCTTCCTCATAACCGCTGGTGCCATTGATCTGCCCGGCGAGATATAGCCCCGCGATCTTCTTCGTTTCCAACGTGCGTTGCAACTCGGTGGGGTCGATCGAGTCGTACTCGATGGCGTAGCCCGGGCGGAGCATCTCGGCTGTCTCCAAACCGGGAATAGACTCGAGTTGGCGAGTTGTACGTCGATCGGCAGCGAGG
>CAWBKA010000049.1:0-50747 GCA_963789065.1 uncultured Verrucomicrobiae bacterium
AGTACGATGCCTTTGTTCTATCACTTTGAGCACAACGAGGTATTTAGAAAGTTTACAATGTTACAAACCAGTGGGGGTTGGTGGATTCGCTTGAAGCGGCGATTGCCGCTTTAGCTATTAGCCTTCTGTGCTTCGGCATCGCTAAAAGGAGTATAAAATGGTGTGCAGCCGGCTGGTTTGTTTGCGTATTTATCATTTTTCATTAAACCGTCCGGCCTGCTTATTATGATGGCGCTAGTCGGTGTTGCGACAGTGGAATTTCTCATTCGCTTTTTTGGCAGTCATTCCGATCGAGCGCGCCATTTTGAAACTCGCGGCCTTAGTTTATTTCATCGGTTTTTCCATATTTGGCGTTGCTCTCTGGCTGGCATTTGGCAGCGACTATATGAGCCGTGAGATGATAGCGCAGGCTGTAAAAGGGCAACAATTCGTGCTCTCTTTGAACCAGGGACGCGAACTTTTCGCGATGCTCGCTTTGTTTGTTGTTCCGGTGATTGGATGGTGGTGGTTTTGTCCGGGAGTATTTTTTACCTGTTTGGTCGTTGTCGAGGCCGTCCGGGTCCATCGCCAAGCGGCAGTGGAGTGCTGTGGCGTGCGGTTTGCCGTTGCCGGACTGATTTTGGTGTCCGCTGTTTGCTGGTGGATTTTTCTTGCGGGTCAACAACATCGATATCTGTTCCCCTTTCTCCTATTGGTCATTGCCTGGTTCATACCGGAAATCTTCCAACGCGTTCGTGAATTTGGGCCGTCTGCGAAAGGAGCGGTTATCGGTTACTGCCTTGCTCCCGCCGTCCTTCTTGGCGGGTTGCTGTGGTCAAAGAAGCCGCCGATTATCTTTCAGCAGCTGATGGGAGTTAATTTGTCCGCAGGCGGCTACGAATCGGAGGTAAATCAGGGTCAATGGTTGTTTGCGGAATCCGAGAGGCTGGGACGCCCACTTAATCTTTATTCCCTTGGAAATTATGGTGTGGGAGCGGTGGAAATGGTTGACTGGGTGAAGAGTATCGAGAATAAAAACTCACCGCATAGATTCATCGTGAAAAGACCTCTTAACTGGGTGGATACACCCGGGTTGCGAGCGGAAGAGTTGATTCACAGCGACTTTCTTCTTTTGGAGGATGTCCAGTCCAGGGAGCGCTGGCGAGAGCACTGCCAGTTTCGTCCTGGCCTGAGGAAGTCGAACGGTTCAAGCAATTCGCCTATTCAGAGCGCGGCGTCGATAAGAACGGATTAGAACTCGTCTCGGACGGGGCCGTCAAGGTCCTCCGCGTTGCCGATGCGCGCAAATTCAGTGAGGCTCTTTACGGATGGGCGAATTCGATCCGCTGGACGAACGACTTTCCTGACCGCAATAAGGCTTTCCTGGAAAAGCCTCCGCAATGAATATCCCGACGATGGCTCCCGGGTGCCTGGAACACCTCGAATCGCTGAAGGAATTCTTTCGTTACTCCGCCGCGCCAATCGCGTTTTGCATCGTTCTATCGCAAGCTCCTCGTCCATCGCTACAATCTCCTGATTCGCCCGGATGCCAACGTGATCGAGATCGGCTGCGGGATGGGCGAACTGCTCAATGGTCTTCATGGCTACCCGTAAAATTGGCATCGACCTTTCGCCCGAGCAGATCGCGCGTGGCAAAGAGCGATTCCCACATCTCGATTTGCGTGTCGGGTCGGGAGAGACTGGCGTGCTCCCTGAAGGGCCCCTTCGACGTGGTTATCCTCTCAGATGTTCTTAACTATGCCGCCGACGTGGAGGTGCTGCTTCGGCGTCTGCATGCATCCTCCCATCGAGGAACACGGCTGCTGATCAATGTTTACAACACGCTCTGGCGGCCGCTGCTTGGCTCTGCTCGGCGTTTGGGGCTGGCGGCCGAGCAGCCCGCCAGCAACTGGCTCTCGCGCCAGGATGTCATCAACCTTTGCCGGCTGGCCGACTGGGAGGTTTTCAAGTCCTTCGGCGCCATCTTGATGCCATTACCCCTCGGTCCGCTGAGCACTTTCGTAAATCGTTGCTTCGCGCCGTTCTTCGGTTCGCTCTGCCTCTCGATTTTTCTCATTGCTCGCCGTTCGGGTTTGCCACGAAGGGAGCCCGAAGTTGTCTCGGTGGTCATCCCGGCCCGCAACGAGGCCGGAAGTATCGGGCAGGCGATCGAGCGCGTTCCGCGGCTTGGGCAGAGAAACCGAATTGATTTTTATTGAGGGGCATTCGAAGGATAATACCTGGGAAGTGATTTCAGCTCTGCCGGACACTTTCGCACACGGGCGCATCGTTAAGCTGCGACAATCCGGAAAAGGCAAGGGCAACGCCGTGATCGAAGGCTTCCGTGCCGCCACAGGTGGAATCCTGATGATCCTGGATGCCGATCTGACCATGCCTCCGGAGGATTTGCCGAAGTTCATCGAGGTGCTTGCGTCGGGTAAAGGGGACTTCGCCAATGGCGTCCGGCTGGTCTACCCGATGGACGAGCGAGCAATGAAGTTTGCCAATCTTTGCGCTAACAAGGCATTCAGTATGGTTTTCTCTTGGCTTTTGGGACAGCCGGTAAAGGATACGCTTTGCGGTACCAAGGTGCTCTGGCGCGAAGATTACGAACGCATCGACCGCGAACGTGCCTACTTCGGGGACTTCGATCCTTTCGGCGATTTCGATCTGCTTTTTGGCGCTGACAAACAAAACCTGAAAATCGTTGATGTCCCCATTCGATACAAGGAGCGATTCTACGGTGACACCAACATCCAACGATGGAAACATGGCTTGATCCTCGTCAGAATGGTCCATTTTGCCGCGCGGAAATTGAAGTTTGTCTAGCCTTTCGGCCTCTAATGGAGTCGAAAAAATCATGACGCAGACAAAGTCCCATCCTCTCAATTCCATGTAAAATGCACAAAGTCTTCCTAATCCTGATCGTTTCCATCTTTCTTGCGTTGATCGCGGGAGGGCTTTCGAAACGAACGCATATGGCGGTCGCGCCTCCGACTAACGATCCCATATCTTATTATAGCAAAGCCGAGTTTGTTTGGGAGGCTCTGGCAAAAGGAGATTGGCACGGAATTTTGAACGGACCAATGTTTATACGGGGTCCGGGAGCGGCTTTCGTTCTTTATCCCTTGGGGTTTCGAGCTTCCATTAAAAGCTTTCTCTTTCGCTCCGTGTTCGCCCCCATCTTGATCTGGGCGATTGCGTTAACTATTTCTATTGCGACGCGAGTGAGGTGTTGGCGGGATGCCCTCCTCGGGAGCGCTTTTATCGTCGGTTTGACTGCGATCCCGGTTTTTTATCACTTCGAGATCAACAAGACATTTCTTAGCGCTTACAATATTGGCGCCGAGTGGGGATTGGTGGACTCGCTTCAAGGGGCGTTTGGTGCGTTAGCTGTTAGCCTACTGTGTTTCGGCATTGCTAACGGAAATAAACTATGTTGTTCGGTAGGTTGGCTTGTTGGCGTATTTTCCTTATTCATCAAACCGTCAGGGCTGGTTATTATGATGGTGCTAGTCGGTATCGCGACGGTGGAATTTGTTGTTCTGCTTTTTGGAGGTCACTCTAGCCGGCAAGAGATTTTGAAGCTGGCGGTCTCAGTTTATTTGATCGGTTTTTGCATATTTGGCATAGCTCTCTGGCTAGTGCTTGGCAGTGAATATCTGAGCCGTGAGGTGATAGCTCAGTCTGTAAGAGCTCAACAATCATTCATCTCTATGTACCGGGGAAGTGAACTTTTCTCGATGCTCGCTTTGTTTGTTGTTCCGGTGATCGGATGGTGGTGGTTTTGTCCGGGAGTATTTTTTAGCGGTTTGATCGTTGTCGAGGCTGTCGAATCAATCGCCAGACGCCAGTGGAGTGCTCTCGGCCTGCGGTTAGCGGCTGCCGGGATGATTTTGGTATCCGCTGTTTGCTGGTGGACTTTTCTTGCAGGTCAACAACATCGATATCTGTTCCCCTTTCTCCTGATGGTCATTGCCTGGTTCGTACCGGAAATCTTCTTAAGGGTTCGCGAGTTCGGACCGTCTGCGAAAGGAGCGGCTATCGGTTACTGCCTTGCTGCCGCCGTCTTTTTGGGGGGGTTGCTTTGGTCCAGGCAGCCCCCGATGATTTTTCAGCAATTAATAGGAGTTAATTTAACCTCAGGCGGCCACCAGTCGGAAGTGAATGAGGGCCAATGGTTGTTAGGGGAATCCGCGAGGCTGGGCCGCCCTCTTAATCTTTATATCGTGGGAGGCTATGATGCGGGAGTGGTGGAAATGGTCGGTTGGGTCAAGAGTATTGAAGATAAAAACTCTCCGCACAGATTCATCGTGAGAAGGCCTTTTGACTGGGTGAATACACCGGGGTTGCGTGCCGAGGATTTGACGCAGAGTGACTTTCTTCTTTTGGAGGATATCCGTCCAGAGGGAACTGGCGAAGCATCGGCTGTTTCGTCTGTGGTTGAGGAAGTCGAGCGGTTTAAGCAATTCGCCTATTTGGAGCGCGGCGTCAATAAAAACGGTTTAGAGCTCCTCTCAGACGGGTCCGTCAAGCTTCTCCGCGTGGCAGACGCTCGTAAATTTAGTGAGGCCCTTTATGCCTGGGCGAACTCGATCCACTGGACGGACGACTTCGGTGACCGCAATAAAGTTTTCCTTGAGAAACCTCCGAAATGAATAGAACGACGATGGCGGCCATTATTTAGCCTGGAAAAGTCAGGGCGCTCGCCACTGGTCCGGGCTAGTCCTAAGTTTAAGACTAACATCATGAGCATAGATTCCGAGCAGGAAAGGCAGCTTCCTTGGACGGGAGAAAGATATGTTTCCCAAATAACCGGGGAAATCCAACTGGAGCACGTCCACCGATATTTACTGGCTGGAGAATACGCCCAAGACAAAGAGGTGCTGGATATAGCCTGCGGCGAAGGTTTTGGATCGGCCATTCTTGCCAAGAGCGCGCTCAGAGTCGTCGGGGTGGATATTGCCGCGGAAGCTGTCAAGCATGCCGCCTGGCGCTATCGACTGGATAATGTGGAATTTCGACAGGGTTCGTGTGCCGCGATCCCGTTGGACAACGGCAGTATCGACCTCGCCGTTAGCTTTGAAACGATCGAACACCATGACGAACACAAGGCGATGATGGCCGAAATCAAGCGTGTCTTGCGGCCGGAAGGCGTTCTAATCATTTCAAGCCCCGATAAAAAAGAATACTCCGTCTTACCAAACTACCGTAATCCATTTCACGTCAGAGAGCTTTTCAAGGAGGAGTTTGTCGACCTAATTCAAGCCTATTTCAAAAACATGGTGCTTGTTTCGCAACGGATCGTTTATGGCTCCGGAATCTTCCGGAAACAGGAAATGTTCGGATTACCGGCTACGACATCAAAGACATCAGTTGCGCGAGCCGTGGGCTTTCCCGGCCTCGATATCTAATTGCGATTGCCTCTGACGAAGTTCTTCCCGTTCTTTCCGGGGGATTACTCGAGCAGGCGATTGAAGATTCTGATATTGTCAAAGGCCACTTGGCTGAAAGCGAGAAAAGCTCTGAAATTATTGCGCAGCTGAGAAACAAAGTATGTCAACTCGAAGAGCAACTTCATCAACGCGAAGAGCAACTTCATTCAACGCGAAGAGCAACTTCATCAACGCGAAGGGCATCTTGATCTGGTCGAAGAGCAACTTCATCTGATCGAAGAGCAACTTCATCTGATCGAAGAGCAACTTCATCTCAATCTTCCCAATCCGCATCCAAAGTTCGTCAACTCGAAGAGGAAGCTGAACAACTGAATCTCAAACTTGGTGAGGCGAGACGCTTATCTCAGGGCATGAGCGCTAGTCTGTCTTGGAGAGTGACCCGGCCTTTGCGCGTTATACGCGATGCAGGTGCCATGTTCTTGAATAGAGTGCGACGCGACGATAGTTTGCCACTAGAGACGCCGGCTGAATCCTCAGGGACGGGAGTCGGATTGATCCCGATGCCGGCAAACCGGAGATGGACCCAGTTGCGAGCCATGTCGCGAATTTGGTCCGTACGAGCGCATACTTCGATGCTCGCAGCTACGGTGCGGCTGCGGAAGCAGGCGCCCAAGGGTTGGACCCAGCTCTCCACTATGTCCTCGTGGGCGAGGGACGAGGGCTCAAACCCTCTTCGTCCTTTGATCCTGTCTACTATGGAGAGCGTTACCCGGAGGTCGTAGCTTGGGGTGGAAATCGGTTAGGCCACTTTCTTGAGTGGGGCAAGGTGCAGGGGAGACGGGCTTTTCCAGTCGCAGACACGCTTGCCTTCCCGCTCGTCGGAATCGAACCGGAGAGGCCGACCTTACTGATTCTCATTCATGAAGCGTCCAGGACGGGAGCTCCGATTCTTGGCTGGAACATTGCGCGTAGGCTGTGTAATCAAGCTAACGTCGTGGCAATTCTTATGCGGGAAGGGCCGCTCCTGCAAGCGTTCGCCGAGGTCGCTAACGCCGTCGTGACCCTGGTTGGGAAGGAAAACTTCGATGCGCTAGAGGCATCGTGGCTAGCTCGCCGCCTGGCAGAGATCTATCGACCACTCTACGTGATTGCTAATAGTGTCGAGACGCGGTTTCTTGTTCCGGGGCTCGAAGATCAAGGTGTTCCCGTGGTCACTCTCGTACACGAGTTTTCAGGGTATACGAAGCCCTCGGGAATCCTTCAACAGCTCTACGAGCGATCGGCGGAGATTGTTTTCCCTGCGGAAATCGTACGGCGCGCATCGGAAATCGACTACCCCTTCCTCAAGCTTCGACGTACCCATTTATTACCACAGGGACCGTCCGACGTCCCTCGCTCTTGCGTGCCAACCGACGATCCGAAGCATGCCGAGACAGCGCGTCGAATCAGAAGCCGGCTGCGGCCGGACGGAGCAACGGACGATCTTGTCGTTGTTGGCATGGGCTTCGTGGATTGGCGAAAGGGGGTGGATCTCTTTATCGCGACTGCCACCGCCGTTCTGGCCCGTGAGCCTGAGGCGCCTGTACGCTTCATGTGGATTGGGCACGGATACTTCGTCGCCGATACCCTTGATGTTTCAGTTTACCTCTCGGAGCAAGTGGCACGCTCGCGCCTCGGCAATCGCTTTGGATTCATGGATCCGGTCGAAGACATCGAGAGCATCTACCAGGAAGCGGACGTGCTTTTTCTCAGTTCGCGACTCGACCCGTTGCCCAACGTCGCCATCGACGCCGTGCTACGCAACATCCCAGTCGTATGCTTTGCCGAGGCAAGTGGCATGGCTGAGATCCTGGCTTCGAATGTAGAAACCCGTGAACTTGTCGTACCTCATCTCGACGTCGGGGCTGCGGCGGCCTTGATCGGTGCGCTTGCAGCGGACCGCGATAAACTTCGGCGGTTTGGTGACGCAGTGCGCGAATTAGGTCGAGAGCGCTTTAATATGGAAACGTACGTCGGCGCGCTCGACGATCTGGGTCGGCGCGGCCGGGCAAATAGCTGAGCAAGAGAGTGTGGATGCTGCGGTTATTCTTGCGGCGGGAGACTTCGATCCGCCGCTTTACCTTGGTGCCCGCGCGCCTTTCGTTGAGCTCTCCGCAGCCGTGCGGCAATATAGTGGGGTGGCTGGCAAGATCGATTATTTGCGGGTTCCGGTATCCGGCGCCTATACCCGTCGTCCGCTGGCAGGCTTTAATCCGCTCACTTATGCGCTGCAGTGCCCTATCTACAACCGTCAAGAGGGACGGGATCCGCTCGCTCACTATCTTAAAGCGGGGCGTCCCGAGGGCTCCTGGGCACACCCTGTGGTGCGGGTTGAAGCGCTAACCTTGGAGGATCCTGCTCGACCCCCCGCCATGCCAGAATTTGCAAAACCGTTCCGCGTCGTTTTACACGGACATTTTCACTACACGGATCACCTCGACGACTTCATGCGAGCATTGGCCGCAAACGCGCTTCCTTGCCAACTTATTCTCACCACGGATTCGACCCTCAAGGCCTCCGCGATTCGAGCCGCGTTCAACAAAAGCGGGCTGGAGCCCGACATCCGCGTGGTTCCGAATCGGGGTCGCGACATTGCGCCCTTTCTGACGGTGCTTGAGGAAGCGATCGGTACCTACGACCTTTTGGGTCACGTGCACGGCAAGCGGAGCCTCAGTACGAGCAACGTCGACGCATATTTTGGCGATCGCTGGCGCGTCTTTCTCTGGCAGCATCTCATCGGTGACGAGATGCCCGTGGTGGACATTGTTACACGGGCATTCGCAGAAGATCAGACGCTTGGCCTTGTTTTCCCCGAGGATCCGTTCCTGATTGGTTGGGAGGAGAACCTGGAAATCGCACAGAGACTGGCCGCGCGCATGGGCCTCCAGGTACCGCTCCCCCCCACCATCGACTTTCCGGTGGGAACGATGTTCTGGGCACGACCCGAGACCCTGGCGCCTCTCCTGCGTCTTGGTCTCAACCTGGACGAGTATCCGGACGAGCCGCTGCCTGTGGATGGAACGATTCTGCACGCGCTTGAGAGGCTTCTTCCGCTTATTGCCGAGGATGCGGGATTTCATTACGCTACGACCTACCTGCCACGGTTCGTCAGGTGACTGAGGGCGCATCTTTACCAGAAACCGGAATGGCTCGCACGGAGGTCACAGTGGCCACGGAGGGTTTGAGAGTTCCAGAGTTGTTTTTGTTTAATGGTTTTTAGCGAGGCTCGGCTCAAAAACGGCAAACG
Organism: uncultured Verrucomicrobiae bacterium; assembly: GCA_963789065.1. Taxonomy (GTDB): domain Bacteria; phylum Verrucomicrobiota; class Verrucomicrobiia; order Chthoniobacterales; family JAFAMB01; genus JAFAMB01. The sequence continues at coordinate 8,662 of CAWBKA010000049.1, forward strand.
CTTTGGATCAAAACTGAATAATTTTTGCCATCAAATGCGTTGAAGTTCGCATTTGACCGTGCAAAAGGGTTCTACTCGTGGGCACCTCTTTAAGACGATTGGTGATAGTTGGGGGCCGGGGCAAGATCGCCACGGAGTTGCATCGGCACGCCCTTCAGCAGGGGGTTAGCTGCGTTCTCTTCTCTCGAGCTGGAGGGAAAGATATTTCGCCGATTGACGATCTGTTCACTCCGGGCGTTTGGGCGAGTGGGGATACGTTTGTCCACGCCGCCTGGAGCACGGTGCCCTTTACCTCTGAGCAAAACCCCGGTGTCGAGTGGCAGGTGGACATCCCCCTTTTAGTACGGATCATAAAGTTCCTCGGCGGTCTTCCTTTGGCAACGCGTCCGCATTTCAGTTTTCTTTCCTCGGGTGGGACTGTGTACGGCGAGGCTCCGGTGAAGCCAAACGTCGAGACCGATTCTTTGCAACCCAAAGGATGGCATGGCCTCGCAAAAAAGGGGGCCGAAGAAATTGTAGGCGCTCTTTGTCGCCACTTGGAAGTACCGGGGAGCATTCTGCGAATCTCCAATCCTTACGGATTTCCGGTTAGCGGCGTCAAACCACAGGGAATTATTCAGCACACGCTTCGGGCGGCGATTGAGTGCAATGATCTGAAACTTTGGGGGGACGGATCGGCCATTAAAGATTTTATTTTTTCGCAGGATCTTGCGATTGCCATGTTGGCCCTGTTTCGGCATCGAATCACCGGTATCTTCAACGTGGCGTTTGGTGAGTCCGCGAGCGTAAGGCAGGTCATAGAGCTGGCTGAAAAAGTAACGCGGAAGAGGGTCAATTTGACAAGTGAACCTTCTTTTGCCTGGGACGTTCAGCAGAGCCGACTCGATAACTCCAAGCTGCGAGAGATGATCGGCTGGCAGCCCCGGATTGCTTTGGAGGAGGGGATCCTTGCAACGTACAATGCAATGAACGGAGTCTATTGAACCTTGCTTATCTCCGTGTCCTCGCTACGGTTTCACCGGCTCCTTTCATGTTAAAGGGTACCGTGGCGTCAAGCGTTTCCATGAAACAAATTAAATGCCTGACTTCTTTGCGCTTTTTTGCGGCTGCGAAGATCGTCGTTTTTCACTCTGTTAACGCTTTTCGGGGTTTGGGACAAGGCAAGATTCCCTTTCCGCTCGGGCAGGGCGTGTCGTTCTTTTTTGTGCTCTCGGGCTTTATCCTGACCTACGTTTACCCTTCGTTGAGCGGGAGTCATCGGATACGGGATTTCTACGTCGCGAGAATAGCCAGAATATGGCCAGCTCATTTCGTGACTTTTCTTCTCCTGCTATGGTTGATTCCATTTGGACTGGCTGGGTTGGAACGGGACATGGGAGGTTGTAGCGGCAAACCTTTCACTCGTCCACGGCTGGATTCCATCAGCCATCTATTATTTTTCTTTCAACAGCGTTTCGTGGAGCATCTCAACCGAGGCCTTTTTCTACCTCGTTTTCCCGTTTCTGATCTGTCGATTTAACCGTAGTTGGTGGTGGAAGCTTCTTGGCACAGCCGCGTTCGTGTTGGCCATACTGGTTTTGACGAATTTCCTAAAGTTGCCTCCTTACGATCCCGCAAATCTCTCTGCCGTAACGGCTCACGGAATAGTCTATATTAGTCCGCTGGTCAGAATATTGGAGTTCGTCTTCGGGATGGCCGTGGCGCACTGGTGCTTGCGCTGGCGAGAGGTCAAAATCGTCACTTCGTTACCTGCCTGGTTGTGGACAATTGTCGAACTCGGCGCCTTGGCGATTACGGTTTTGAGCGGTCGGTACGTCGCGCCGTTTTTATGCTCCCTGTTCGATGCCTGGCGCCCAATACTCTTTCGTGTTCTACGCGGGCGCCTGCGGTTCCTTTCCGGCTTTCGGGCTATTGATCGGCGTCCTGTCGTTCGAACGGGGACTCGTATCGAGGCTTCTTTCGGCCGGTTGGCTGGTAATACTGGGTGAGATCAGCTATTCGATCTACTCGGTGCATCAGATCCTGATCCGATGGTATGTGCCGAACCGAAGCTTGTTCGCTTCCGTACCGAAAACGTTGCTCTATATTGCGTACTGGCTAGCAGTGTTAGGTCTCTCCTTCATCATCTGGCGCGTGGTTGAAAAACCGTTTCAGCGATGGATTCGCTCGCTATTCGGATCAAAACGTGGCAACACGCCTTTACCTATAGGCGTTCCCGGGAATGGGGTAGTGGAGCGATGAGAGTCAGAGCTGGCCGTGTTAAGGTAAACGGAGCGATGCTTTACAACGGAAGTTTTGGAACGGAATTGGGATCTCAACGATTTTAAGCATTTGTTAGTTAATCACAAATTGGGCGTTTTTACGTTTTTACAAGTTCCTCGCGCAAACGGGCGAAAATCGCCTTGGCCTCCTGGCGCAGGTTCTGGAGTGGGGCAGGCGCGAGGAGGTGGCGGATCGGTCGGAATGGAGTGAGGGGCGGTGTCGCGCTGCGCAATCGGACGTTGCTGAGGTGAGATCTTCATCAAAGCGATTAAGTTGCAGTCCCGTTGGCCTTTTACTTATCGGCTCGACTATCAGTTCTCCGCGAAACCAACTTGTGAAGCCAGCGAATCGGCGACGTTAAACGCCAACAGATGCTAGCATGAATCGAATTTAACTGCTGTCTCAGCCGGTCGCCGTCGTGATTCCGTTCGGATAGCTCCGCTTGTAGCTTGCTCAGGAGCGTTTGCAACTGGGAGACTTGGGTTCCACGCACTTGAAGTGCTTGATTTAGTCGGGCGATTTCATCGCGGAGAGCTGAATCAGTAACAGCAGAACTCGGATTGTTAGCTATCTTGTTCGCGACGTATAAGTCTTGGTGACCCCACCAGAGGCCGGCTCGAACGAGGCGGAGTTCGCAATTATCGAGAGCCTCTATCTGCTTTATGACAAAACTGCCGCTCGTGAAGGTCGTGCCATACTCCATTTTGTCCAAATCATCCTGCTCGCTGTCGGGCCTAAAATAGAAACCTTCTTCATCCAGCAAGACATCCATCTGCAATTTTCTCAAGGAAGTCGGGCCATGCGTCGTGAATATCAAGTTCCCTCCGATACAAAGAGTTTTAAATAGAGCTGACAGCCATCGCGACCAAGTTGCCGCTGGCATGTGGGAAAAGAACGATAGAGCAAACACTAGATCGTATTTGCCGGCCGCATCGAAGCTCTCAGGAACGGAGGACGATTGTATCGCCTTTCCATCTAATTCGTTAATGATGAAGTTGTTGGCATCCGCATGAATATCCGAACTGGTTATATCAAACGCTGGGAAGACCGCTGGCAGGTGGCGCGTTACCATTCCGTAGCCGCTGGCAAATTCCAGCATTTTCATCCTTTCACCGACATTGATCGAAAGTTCATTTTGAAGGATTGACTTCAGTAACTCGGCTGAATTGCGCGCGTCATCAAAATATTGCCTTACCGCATCATCCGTCTTGGAGAACATAGGGTGTTTGAGAAGGAAGTGGAATATGAAGTCCTCGGGATGAATTGCCGCACTGACTTTCCACAGGCTGGCATGTTCACGGCAAGAAGCCTCCAGTTCATTGGGCGGGACCTTTTCGTAATTTCGCTGTTCCATAATTTAATGCCGATTGCTGCTCATACTTTGGGGATAAGTCAATAGTCAGTCGAGGCTTATCCGCCTGAGGTCGTGCTGAAATTTCTGTACCCGCCCGCGATACGTAACGCCGCCGGACCTCATGAGGAAGCGTTTGATTTGATCGTACTGATGGGTATGCCTGTGAACGCTAATTTTCTGCCGTTTACGGTCGAGAATCACAAGCTCTTGCCGAGACAGGTCCGCGATATCAATTGATCCAAGGTGATCTTTATATGGCTCTGCACCGAACCGTTTTCATCAAGAAATTTCCCGCAACCTGCAATTCGATTGCAATGATGTTCGAGAGGTAAGACAGAGAGTTCCTGAAATCGCTCGCGGACCGGGTGAGAGAATCGGCGCGTCGGCGTGGATGGAGCGGTGAAGTGATTGAGTGGGAGAGTAATGGCTCCTTCCGTGGGACTAAGATCAGGGCGAGACGCCCATGTCACATTGCTCACTTGCCCGCTCCCGAAGACGGTCACGCCGCGCGACTTTCACAGGTCAACCCGGGGCCTCGCGAAAATTCGGAGATGTTGTTCGTTCGAGGACTTCGACAGCCGCCATCGCCGGCGTTAAAGAAGGCTCAAATAGCCTCCATTCATCGTTTCGTACGTCGCAAGAATCCCCTCTTCCAGTAGGAAACCTCCACGTCGCGCTCGGAGGAAACTGCGACTACGGATTAATGTTTGTTTATCACCCCTCAGAGTGTGGTTGCCTTCGCGCTATGACCAGCGATAAGCCTCCTATAATATGGTCAGAATTCTGCGGAGTGGCGCTCGCCCGAAATGGAACTCGCAGGAGGCTGCGGGATTCCTCTAAAATAGAGAAGAAGAACGGAATTTAGAATGGAAATCATTCAGCCTAAAGCACCTTCGAAAGGACGCGGTTTTCATTGGCTGAAAATTGGCGTTGTACTGGCCGCCGTGGTGGGAACAGTGCTTTTGGTTTTGCCACTCAGCCCCTGGTCCTCCGGGTTTGCGCACCGGCAGACAACGAGCATCAATTGCCACCCAGCGGACTCACTTGGGCTGCCATCGCGCTGGATGACGCCGGCAGTTGGCCGGTGCTACTCGCGTTACAGAATAGTTAGTTATGATGGTGCACAACTCCATATGGAGCGTCTGGACGGTGGCCAGTCTAAAGCGGTGATTGGAGAACCGGTGGCGCGGCTAGCGGCCATGCCTCGGGTCGCCAGTTCAAATATCAAATAAAGACCACCTGCTTTGGGCCCAAATAAATCGGTCCCCAACTTTCTTCGGGCGACTTGGATTATTCGTACTAAGACTTCCACCGATTCAGTTGACGCTTACTCTCGAGGATGGTCGCGTGATTCATCATCGGTATATTCCCGCGATGGGGCAAAGAGGTTTTTTGCTTTCGCCCTACGTTCAGACGACCGACGACTTCTTACTGTTGGCTGCCGGCCTTTATCAAGGCAACCAGGTGCGATCCGCCGCTTTTGCATTCGGTCGGTCGATGGGTACTGTGGTTCCGTGAAGAATGTCACAGTATCACTCCCAGATGAAGTTTAACGGGACGGCCAGAGTGAAGGCCGCCGGAGGGAATACTTCGCTGAGCTGCAGGAAATGCAAGCGACCGAGCTCCCTGGTCAGAGACTTTCTTGAATCGCTCGCGGATGAGGAGGGAGAATTCAAAAGATTGGAACGTCTCCAGGAGGAATCTTACGCCAAGATCGAACGCTTCCAAGCTTCCGGTCGGGTAAAGCGCGAAGAAATTTTTCGTCGTGGGAACCTTCGTTGATACAAAAATTCTCTCTTAAGAAACGACCTCGATGGATGGCCGCCATACCCAAAGTGGACAAAGCCAACTTACAGGGGATATTCGACATCCGGGTTCGCTCACAACTCGGGAATCGTTCTCCCATCGCAATCGAACTCTTCCCTTTGAAGCCCAAAGCGGGACATTGAACAATGGCAGGTTTGATCGTAGTGATGGGTATGCCTGTGAACGCTAATTTTCCGCCGCTGACGGTTGAGAATTACAAGCTCTTGCCGGAGACGGGTCCACGATATCAATTGATCCAAGGTGATCTTTATATGGCTCCTGCGCCGAACCGTTTTCATCAAGAAATTTCCCGCAACCTGCAGTTCGAATTGCACAGTTTCCTGAATCGGAATCGACTCGGTAAACTTTTCAACGCTCCGTTTGACGTCTATCTGGACGAGACCAATGTTTTTCAGCCGGACATAATTATTGTCCTGAACGAACGGCTCGGTATTTTGACCGAGGCCGGAGCGGAGGGTGCACCCGATCTCGTTATTGAGATTCTTTCGCCAAAGACCCGTCGGCTGGATCTGGTAAACAAGAAGCAGGAGTATGCTCGTGCCGGAGTCAAAGAACTCTGGATCATCGACCCTGAACCTCGCACCGTCATGATCCATCAATTCGCTCCAGGGGCGATTAGTGCGTGCTGACCAAGCGGCTGGCCTCGTCCGCAGTCAAGTGCCCGGTCATCTCGGTGCCGATGCCGTGCTGGAAGCGGCGGATAGCGGCACGGGTCAACGGACCAAAGACGCCGTCCACGGGCCCTTTGTAGTAACCCAGGCGGAGCAGTATGTCTTGGACTCGCAGCCTGTCCGCTTTGGACATACTGGCCTCATCGGGCATGGTCGTCATCAAAGAGGCTGATGGGGAGGTCGCCGTCGATGTCGGCGGAGGTGTCGGAGCCGGAGTGGCGGTTGGAGTTAAAGTGGGTGCCGGCGCTGGAGGGGGCGTCGATGTTGGAGCGGCGGACGGCGTTAAAGTAGGTGCTGGAGTTGGAGAAGGCGTCGATGTTGGAGTGGGGGACGGAGTTAAAGTGGGTGTTAGAGTTGGAGAGGACGACGGCACCGGGTTAACTGATCGGCCACAACTCAGCGTTAGAAATCCTATTAGAAGAAGAGAAAATGCCCGAAGGCTGCTATTAACATCTCGCCCCATTGTGAGAAAGGTCCGTTCAAAATGCGATTTAGGCTACAGGAAATTGAGAAACGTCCAGACTATTTCCTTTTTCGGTGGATCCAGATCTTTAAACGTCGTAGCCAAAGGCGCCTGGAGGGCGTTGCTTGCAACTCATGGAGCTGCACTCGCCTCTTGGAAGAAAAGGCAAACCCAACTCACAGAAGAAAAGGCGACGATCCACCCTACCTCGGTGCGTCCGCTGAGCTGGAGAAAGTTTTTGAAGTGCGGACTTGCTGTGCAAAAAGGTGTTTCCGCTTTAAAACGCTTAGTGGTGGGCACCAGCCGAGGGAAGATCGCATCATTTTGGGCGTCGGGACAAACTTGCAATATTAAATCCTGTCTGGGCGGCTTGGATTAACGACTTCGAGGCCGGAGAACTTAGCAAAGTCATTGTCCGCGGAAGCGATCCGCCGGATTCGGTGTTCGCGCATGAGCGCTGCCGTATGAAGGTCAAAGAAGAAATTTCCGGAGGGCTCACCCAGTTCCGAGACTAGGGCGCGCAGGCTGCCCGAGTGGCTCTCCGTCGCACCAAGAACCCGGAAATTTGGAACGGAAAGTAATGCATCCAGAAATTTTACCGCTTCCGAAGCGCGCAAAGGCCGTAGAAAAACTCGCGGATGGGTTGCCACACGCAGGAACTCGTAGATGACATTCTCGGGAACAAAACAGGTATCACCTGTTGCTACGAGCCCTGAAGAAAGTCGAGACAAAACTTATATTCCGGACAGCTCCGGTTTGCGGCATAAAGAAGAATATTGCTGTCGACGACCAACGCCATTGCGTCCTATTCCATGATCGCCTCAAGCGCTTCGCGATCGGACAGGTTGACTCGGGACCGACCCATATCGAAGACAGGGAGGCTGAACACATTTTCAGATTTCGGAGCTGCCCGGGCGGCCAGACCCTCCGCAATGAATTCATTGATCAAATCGGTCATTGTCCTTCCTTGAGCTCTGGCCAGATTTTTCATCGCACCATTTGAGTGTCATCGAGGGCCAGCGTCGTCCGAGCCATGCAGACAGCTGTATCCCAAAGACAGATATCTGTCAACCCCCACAAGGATACTCGGAAATTACAGTTACACCGGCAATACCGATCGACGATCCGCGCCTAGCCGTCGCTCGTGCCCTTTGTGTGAGCCCCGGGGCGCTTTGCCCTCCTTCTGCGCGTAAGCGAAGCGTCCCCGCTTTGCCCTCCTAGGCAGAAAACAGAGGATGGAGCAAAAAGTTTCGCACTGTGTGTTTAGGCACCTACGCTTTTTCGCGGACTGCGCCGCGAAAAAGGGGGCCCTTCGGGGCAGCAAACACAACGACTTACGCCATAAAAATGTCTTTGGCGCTATGAAGGCTAGGAGTCGCCGGTAAACGACGATGTCCGCCATTGGTTCGCGTCTCCGCGCGCCGCCGTAGGCTTCTTGTTGGGGGCTGGCGCAGCGTTAATTTCGCACGTGAACGAAGACACGGTGAAGCGTCTCGACCGCAAGTTGTCGGCGGATAATCGAAAACAATTCCGAGTTCTGCAGGGGATTAGTCTAGCGGGTTAATAGTGGAGCAAAACCAAATCCTTAAAGCCTTCGCAAAGCGTTCTCCCATCGCAATCGAACTTTCCGTTTGAAGCGGCAAAGCGGGACATTGAACAATGCCAGGTTTGATCGTACTGATGGGGTATGCCTGTGAACGCTAATTTTCCGCCGCTTACGGTTGAGAATTACAAGCTCTTGCCGGAGACGGGTCCGCGATATCAATTGATCCAAGGTGATCTTTATATGGCTCCTGCACCGAACCGTTTTCATCAAGAAATTTCCCGCAACCTGCAATTCGAATTGCACAGTTTCCTGAATCGGAATCGCATCGGTAAACTTTTTGACGCTCCGTTTGACGTCTATCTGGACGAGACCAACGTTTTTCAGCCGGATATAATTATTGTCCTGAACGAACGGCTCGGTATTTTGACCGAAGCCGGAGCGGAGGGTGCACCCGACCTCGTTATTGAGATTCTTTCGCCAAAGACCCGTCGCCTGGATCTGGTGAACAAGAAGCAGGAATATGCTCGTGCCGGAGTCAAGGAACTCTGGATCATCGACCCTGAACCTCGCACCGTCATGATCCATCAATTCGCTTTCGACGGAGTCGAAAAGGTCCGGCAAGTCAATGAAGACGGTACGCTCTCAACCGAGTTACTGCCGGGATTCAGCCTGGGTGCCGCAATGATATTCGAGAGGTAAGATGGAGAATGCCCACTCTGGCAGCGCATTACTCTATCGGATTAATAATGGAGCGAATCCAAATCCTTTAAAGTCTCTTTGTATCGCGCGTATAAAACACTTGAACTGCGTTGCCGATGAGGGTTACGGCGAGAACAGCGTCGAAAGTCCTTTTCGCCGCAAATCGGTTCGATTTTAAGTGGAGTTCGAGTTGGCGCCACATTTCAAGTTCGAAACAGCAACGCTGACAGCCGGCTTCTTCCCGGTAGAAATTTACCATTTTCCAAGCGTCGGGCGCACTTGCGGGATTTTCAAATACCGCCGGGTTTCGAAGTGCACGGTAGAACTCGAAAAGAACTTGGTCAGCAAGGATCCACTCGTTGGGAGTAGCCAGGAGTTTCCCAACAACCTTCTGAGCCTTCGCGTGCTCCGACGCATCTTCGTTGGAAGCGTAGATAAGAAGAAGAGCGCAAGTGCGATAGCGTGCCAGGGGCGATCAGTTCGTGCTGACCAAGCGGCTGGCCTCGTCCGCAGTCAAGTGCCCGGTCATCTCGGTGCCGATGCCATGCTGGAACCGGCGGATGGCCGCACGGCTCAACGGACCAAAGACGCCGTCCACGGGCCCCTTGTAGTAACCCAGGCGGTGCAGTATGTCTTGGACTCGCAGCCTGTCCGCTTTGGACATACTGGCCTCGTCGGGCATGGTCGTCATCAACGAGGCTGATGGGGAAGCCGCCGTCGATGCTGGCGGAGATGTCGGTGCCGGAGTGGCGGTTGGAGTTAAAGTGGGCGCCGGAGCTGGAGGGGGCGTCGACGTTGGAGTGGGGGACGGAGTTAAAGTAGGCGCCGGAGCTGGAGGGGGCGTCGACGTTGGAGTGGGGAACGCGGTTAAAGTAGGTGCTGGAGCTGGAGGGGGCGTCGATGTTGGAGTGGGGGACGGAGTTAAAGTAGGTGTTGGAGTTGGAGGGGGCGACTGCACCGGATTAACTGATCGGCCACAACTCAGTGTAAGAAATCCTATTAGAAGAAGAGAAAACGCTCGAAGGCGGCTATTAGATCTCGCTGCATTGTAAAAAGATCCGTTCAAAATGCGATTTAGGCTACAGGAAATTGAGAAACGTCCAGACTGTTTTTTTCGGTGGATCCAGATCTTTGAACGTCGTAGCCCAAAGGCGCCTGGAGGGGCGTTGATTGCAACTCATGGAGCTGCACCTATCCTTAATCTACAATTTGCCACTCCGTGGGAATAGCGGGCAGACTGATAACGGAGGAGGGGACGCGGTTATTTAGGATCCAGATGCTGTGCTCGCCGGTGGTGGCATTCTCCCAAACGAGGTCCGCCCGGCCGCCCTTGTTGGAGCTCGCTGACAGATTGGAGCCGGTTCCATTGGCCGAGGCGTTGAACGAGACCTGATTAGAGGGTCGACTGACAAGGCCAAGAGTGTCGTAGGTGCTGACAACGAAGTAATAAGTCTGTCCGGGTACCACGATTGCCCGACAAATCCTTTTGCGAACCGATCTTACCTTCTCCGTTCAGGTGTTTCAGGAATTCTACGTGCAAGCCACGCGACTGAGCGGAGCGCGGGTAGCTCCAGAGGTTGCAGTTCGATTCATTACTTCCTGGCCCCGCTTTCCCGTCCAATCGATGACGCTCGATCTGATGTTTGCGGCATTTTCAGCGCATCGGCGCTTTGGCATCTCCTATTGGGACGCTGCGATTATCGAAGCAGTGCGGAGTTTAGCTAGGGTGTTCCGAAGTGCTGACCGAAGATTTGCAAGATCAACAAAGCTTTCATGGCGTTTACGCCATAAACCCCTTCAGGTGAAATCTGTAGGTTTCGAAGAAGGAAGGCAGCAGTCGGAGCGTATCGGCGTGCCGGCGCGTGTGGAGTAATGGAGTAATGGAGTGATGGAGCGGTGGAGTTAGCGAGAGGTGAACGTCCATGTCACATTGCGCACAGAGGTCGACACGCCGGTAAGTTAACCCGTTGGATTGGTGTGACATGGATGTCCAAACTGCACGTGGGTCTCGCCCGTGGTTGGGTCGAGATCACAAGCGGGACGCCTATGTTACATTCACGTTCTGCAGTCTGCCGTCCTTAAATGACGGTACGCGAGGATTCGTTCGTCGGCGGTCAATAAGGTCGCTTGATACGAGCGTGCCGTGGCCACCAAAACCCGATCAGCAGGATCGTGGTGAAACGAGTCCGGCAACGAGTATGCTTCCACGGCAATCGCATAATCGATATCCACGTGTTGAAGGCGCAGGTCTCTGGCGGAATCCTCAATCCATGATTTTGGGCTGACCGAAAAGATGATTTTTTCGTCCTGGCAAAGACGGGCAATTTCGAGCGCTGAAATGGCGCTAACCAATCGATCGTTAGCGGATTTCAGAAGGAGAGTCTTGGTTCGCGGTCCCAATTTATCTGGTGCCTCAACGGCCCACAGCCAGACATGCGTGTCCAACAGCAGAGTCATCGGCTTATCTCCCATTCATCGCCGAAATCGAAATGAACAACATCACCTTTGAAAATCGCATTGCCAATCCGCGAACCGAGTTTGACGCCAGTTTCCCCTGGCTCGTCGAACGGAACCACCTTGGCCAAAGGTTTGCCCCGCAACGTAACGATCAACGGTTGGCGTGTGGTATGCACGAGTCTGATCAGCTCGATGCACCTGGCCTTGAACTCGGAAATCAGAATCCGCTCCATCCAGGAACCTCACCCATGATTGGACCAAGTCAACTCTACCTACCCAGTCTGATGAGAGTTCTCGAGCGAAGAAGTCGAGAATCCAAGAAGCAATCTTTCAAACCCTCCGCGGCCACCGTGGCCTCCGTGCGAGCCATTCCCGTCCTTGGGCCGAAGGCCGCGAAGATGGGGAAATTCTCACACGGAGGCCACGGAGATCACGGAGGTTGCATTAAGTTGTTGATCAAAAGCCTGTCGCCGTTTCTGATCCAAGCCTCGCTAGTCTCTTAAGAAACCAGATGCTGTTGCGAAATGTCTGCGAGCGCGTCCCTCCAGGACATTTCGCAACTAGTACTAGTTACTAGTACTAGCTCTTAAGAAACCAAATGGTTCCTTGTGGCAAAAAGAACCGCAGGCGTTCTGAAGAACTCCTAAGGAGCGCCACGCTCGGACGCGCATCCGCGGCTTCGCCGCCACTCCACCCTCACCTCTCACCTCTCACCTCTCACCTCTTCCCCCACTCCCACCGACATCTTCGCCGGCAAGTTCAGGATGCCATGATAGCCGGTGTGTTCGATGCTCTTATCCTCGAGGACCGTTAGCTCAGGGGTAGCACGAAGGAAAGCGACTGGATGTTTACGATCCGAAATCGTACACGTAAAGATATATTCACCGGGCTTAAGAGGCAGAAACGGCAGTTCCAGCGTTAACAAAAGCCTTCCTGCTTTAGTCTGGCGAAGGGCAGTTTCTTGAGTAAAAAGAATCAGCCCCGGGGCATCGGCGATCGAAACCGAGATCAGACCGTTGGCCACCATCGCGGTAAGTTCAATTTCGAACCGAAAAGTCACTTTGGCCAGACCGCAAATAATTGAGTGATGGTCTGTCGAAAGCTCACTGTGCACAGACCAATGCAAGAGGCTGGCCAAGGCGTTCCGTCTGGGTGGCAAGATGGTGCCCAGCGGTCTGTTTTTCGTAATGCGACACGACTTCATGGGTGGTCTCTTTTTCGTAACAAGAAACGACTTCGTGGGTGGGGCCGAACATTTCCACGCGGCCGTGCTTGAGCCACATGGAGACCTGGCTCATCCGTCGCACGTTCGTCATTCCATGACTGACCAAAATCGCGGCGTGTCCTTCATTGATAATCTCTTCCATGCGATCGAAGCATTTCTTCTGGAACACCGCATCTCCTACCGCCAGCACTTCGTCGAGAACGACAATCTCCGGATTCAGGTGGGCCGCGACAGAAAAGGCCAGTCGAACATACATCCCGCTGGAGTAATTTTTCACTGGAACATCGATGAATTGCTCCAGTCCGGAGAATTCCACGATTTGATCGAACCGTTTGCGCACTTCTTTTCTGGAAAGCCCAAGCATGGTTCCGTTCAAGTAAATGTTATCCCGACCGGAAAATTCGGGATGAAAACCGGTCCCAACTTCCAGGAGACTCGCCAGGCGCCCGTACACTTTCACGGTACCGGTCGTAGGCTGGGTGATCCTTGACAGGATCTTTAGAAGAGTCGATTTGCCTGCTCCATTTTCGCCAATAATGCCTAAGGTCTGACCTTGAATAATCCGGAACGAAACGTCCCGAAGCGCCCAAAAATCTCTGGTCGAAGTCTTCTCTTTTTCGGCTTCTTTGGGGTGAAGTCAAGCGATGGAATGCGCGTACGCTCTTGACCGTGACGTCTTCAAAAAAGGCTCTTTGATTTCGCTCACCCAGAAAGAATCGCTTCGAGATGTTCTCTGCTTCGATGACGACTGACATCAGATTGAGTCCGTAAAAGTCCCTTCCGCTCTGGTAAAGCACCAGAGCCCGGCCACCAACAGAATGACAGTCATGACGCATGCGGCGATCGCTGGCCCGTCTGGGCATGTTCCGTCCCGAAAAGGCTGGATCGGTAGCACTCGATGAAGCTCGCCATCGGATTCAGATTCATCAGCCATTGCAGATTGTCAGGCACCAGTGATCGTGGATAAATCACAAAGCTCCCAAACATCCAGAGCTGGAGAGTATATCCAACCACAATGTTGAGGTCTCGATACTTGACGGTCGCGGAAGCGATCAGGCAGCCCAGACCAAGGGCTAAGAAGTGCCATCGCGAGCAGGATTCCGGGAAGAGCAAGAATCTTTGGACCGATATCAATTTTCGTTCCTTTGAGTTCAAAATAAGCAATGACCGCAAAGAGCACCAGCAATTGAGCGATGAAATTAAGGAAGTTCATGGTGACCTGGCTCAGCGGCACGATCAATCGCGGGAAATAGATTTTGCGGAACAGGGGGCCGCTACTGAGAAAAGTGGCGGCGACCTGGCTGAGGCAGTTCGAGAAGAAGCTCCAGGCAATGATGCCCGACATGTAAAACACCAGCGGAGGCAATTCGGTTGTTGGTAACCGGGCTATTTGGCCAAAGACGACCATGAATACCAGGGAAGCCAGGAACGGCTGCACAAAAAACCAGAGTGGGCCCAAGACCGTCTGCTTATAGACTGCCACAAAATCTCTTTTTACGAGCAACAGGAACAATTCGCGGTACGCCCAGAGCTCTCTGGGATGGCTGCTCAGCAGCTTGTCTGCGTCGACGACATAGGTGGGCTTTGGCGGTTTTACGCCTCCGGTTCCGCCCTCGGGCGGCCGCGGGGCCAAATCGACAGCCGTAATGGTGTTTTTCGTGTCTGGCGTATCGGCCATAACTGGTACAGAGGCGTACAAACCCTGTTCATCCTTCTTTGTAAAGTAGTTTCTCTAGCCTGCATCGCTGACAAATCCGGAGAGATTTGTCAGCGATGCAGGCTCAGGCAGCGGAATTCTCCGGCTACGCCGGAAAATCCCACTGCTTTTTGGGAGTGAAGAGGCGTTGCTGGCCACGTGCGGCACCGCACTCGAACGCCAAAATATGGGTCCTTACAGTTTGAGGCGGTCCCAATTGCGTTTCGCCTCGGCAGGCGTTAGCAGCGAGAGAGGCGGGGGATAGCCAAGGGTTTTGAAAACGCGCCGATGGTAGGCGTAAATTTTCAGCGCTTTGATCGTCGGAATCAACCTGCGCCAGAGCCCAGGCCGTCCCTGCCAGCCATGACGATTGGGCAACGCTCGGAAAGATTCGCAGCTAATTTCCCGCAAGATGGCTTCTAGTCCGCTCGTGGATCCACCGAAAGTACTGGCAATCGCGGTGAATTCGTCGTTCGGATCTGCCACCAGATCCTCGTAACGAACTTTCAATATCGGGGGGTCATGCCACCACTGATAACCAACAGAAAGCAAGTTTTCTGCTCCCCAACTCGTCGCGTATCGATTGAACGCTTCGGAGAGAGGAGAGCTTCCGATCAATTCAGATGCGAGTGCGCAATTGCCCTCGAGCCAACGAGACGTCATTGGCTCGAACCGAATGAAATGCAAAACAGAGAGGAGAACGTCTAGCGGATGGCGCGCTAAAACTACCAGGCGGAACTCATTTTTCCGCAGGAACGACTGAAAGTTTGGCTCTCGATACCAGTGGATGCCCAAGATGCATTCCTCCGGGAGTTCGCTCGGCAAATCCGTCCAGTTATGGATCGCGAACTCTTGCAGACCCAAGGTTCGCGCCAGCACCATTCGGGCCCAGCGATTACCGCTCCGTGGCGAGCCGATGATGGCAATTCGCCTAGGCATCATTAATTCGTCTCGCCTGAGAGAACTGGCATTGCAACTTTGGTTTTCGTCGTTCAGAATTCAAGATTGGGCGTTCGTTTCATCGCTCCACCCGCGTTGCTGCCGTTACCGGCTCGGACGGAGCCTCGCCCTACCGCGGCTTCGCCGCCGCTCCCTCACTCTCCCCGCTCACCTTTACCTTTCGACGCACCAGGGCGACGACCCCACCGATCGCGAAACAAAAGAGTCCCCAGGAGCAAAAAACCAACGCTCGTACCTCCTAGTCCGGCGTAGAGCGTGTGCGGAACGAATCGCATTTCCACGTGGTGCCGCCCAGCCTTTGGTACCCAGAGGCCGCGGAGACAACCGTACACAGGGTAGATTGTTGCCGGACTGCCGTCCACGGTAGCTATCCAGCCGGGAAAAAACGAGTCCGCAACCACCAGAAAGCTCCGCCCGGATGTTTCAACATCCCACTCCAACCGCGTGTCTTCCAGACGCTCACTGAGGAACCTGCCCGGCGCCGCTTCTCCGCCGCTCCCGATCCCTTCCACGATAGCCTGATCGGAGGGATCGAACTCGCACTGCCGCATTTGGCAAATTGCGTCTTCCAGATTCAGAGCGGGAACGACGCGATGCGCGAAACGGAACCGGGGTAGCGCGTTCGGGTTTTCAAAGATCGCGACTCCGTTGCTTGTCGTTGCCACGCGGCGGAAAGCTTTGTCATCACCCAATTCTTTCACCTCGAGATCGCGAACCTCGATGGGCTGCAACGACTGCGTATACAGTCGGACAAATCCCCGGACGGGAGCGACTGCCCCGGAATTGATCACGACTCGATAGTGGCAAGATTCATTGCCGATTTTAGACAGCTGTCGTGTGGTCTCGGCAGAGATGTAAGAAGGCAAAGCATACAGGTCGATATTGCAAGGCGTCTGGCTCAAATCCGCATTGGCACTAGCGATAAAGCTGATTTCGTAGTTAGCGCTCGGTTTCAGCAGGATCTCAGCCTGGATCAGACTGACCTCGTCGCTGGCCGGCTTCTTTAGAATAAATCTGCCTCTGGCGGCTTTGGAAGCGCCGTATCCAAGCCAGCCATCAGCACCGCGGATCAGCGGAGTCGCATCGGTTTCCGCTCCCTCGAGTGTCGCCTGTTCGATGGAGCGTCTACTTTCCGGTGAAACCGCTAGCAAATAGCGGGCTCCCAGGATCGACAAGATTTTATAGTTTTGCAGATTTTCTAGCGGCATGGCGCCATCCGCGCTAAATCCGGTGACCGCCTGGTAACGTTTCAGCCAAAACGGACTGTAGTCGTTTATGACAGGTAAATTATAAAACATGTTCAACAGCGGATAGATCGGTTGAAGGGCGAGGTCTGCGGGAAAGATACGAAAATGCACACTATCGAACTTTCTTTCGCGCAAAACAGTTAACTCCGGCCGCTCGCTCCGCCGGTAGAGGGGCAAGGTGGATGGATTAGAATACATCTGATAGGATGCCAGGAAGGTATCGGAAACGATGAGCACAGGAATTGCCAACATCACGATAGTCTGGTGCCGGCTCCAAGCTAGGCTCGCCAGCGTTCCGAGCGTCAAAATAAAGAAGAACAGGGGCATCAGCATCGTTGGACTGCTCCATGACAAATTCTGAAGGATAACCGGTTTGGCAGTGGCGAACGTGTAGATGAAGTTTATCACCGTGGAGTCTGGAACCGCGAAGAGCCCGGAGAATGAACCTTGAGCCAGGGATCTGAGGAAGGCCGCGGTCAAAATCGCGCTACCAAAAAGCAAAGAAAACCCGACGACAATTCGGCGAACGAAAAGGGTATGGTAAGGGCGGGAAGTCTCGGACTGTCTAAGTAGAAAGTCTAATCCAAAGGCGGCTATCACGCTCAGCGCGAGGCTTATTTCCAATAGGTGCCGTCCAGGCGACCTGAACAGATTGTACACTGGAAGGTAGTACAAGAGGTGATAGATCGGGGTAGTCGCACCGAACGAGAGCAAAAGGGCTGCGGCGGTCGCCGGGATCCAGAATCTAAGTTCACGACCAGCCTGCCGCCACGCGACCATGCCGGCCAGGGCCAGAGCGAGCGGTAATAGCCCTACGTATGGATACCACGCGCCCCAATCTGGATTCGGAGCGTACGACAAGATGTGGCGATCGATCCCTCCAAACAGATTTGGAATAAAAAATGCGAAAAGCGCATAGAGCTCAAAACTATAAAGAGTGAACATTTGAAACGTTATCCGTTCTCGAGTCAAATATGGCAACGTCTCGGCAACTGAAAACAGCGGCAGGCGGCCCAACAGCCCGCCGATTCCCAGGATCACGACGGCGGCGAAAGCCGCGTGTGCGAGCTTGACCTTCCATCCCCGTAGCAACGGGGAACCGGCAATGCAGAAAGGTAAATACGACAACACTAGGAGCGCGGAATAAAGCGTTAGCTGAGGAAAACCAGCCAAGATACTGAGGGCGAATGATATTGCTCCGAAGCCCAAGTCGATATTTCGTTGCTGTTTCGCATAGCGATGGATGAAATAGAGGGTCAGCGGTAGCCAGGCAGCCACACAGATTATGATTTCGTGACCTTTGTGAACGGTCAAGAACCCACTCACCATAAAGATCAATCCACCGATAAATGCTGAATATTTAGTGAGTCGAAGGGAACCCAGATACAAGTACAGAGACAGCCCGCATAACGCATAATGCACTATCAAAAAGAAATTGAAGCCGAAAGTTTTTGGAATGATCGATAGAATGAGGAGTGACGGTGGATAAAAGGATTGATATTGAACGTCTGAGTAGACGAACTTCCCTGATTGAACATCCGGATTCCAGGCAGAGAACGTCCCGGCAAAAACTTTGGACGGTAAGCCGTGGATGAAGCCGTCGCCACCGCCGATCAAGTTGGTGAATGGGTTAATAGCGCCGGCGTGAAAAACCCAGGCAATGACAAAGTACAAAAGAGCGATTGCCGCGAGGCGGATCGATCTTCGTTGGAAATTCTTGGAGGCCTCTACAGTCGTCATACCTTCTCTCACGCTCTTTTGTAGGCTGCTTTACATTTCGTGATGAGGCATAGACGAGGAGGACGATTTGAGGGAGAGATGCCGACATGCCGTTACGCCGACACGTTTCCCCAGATGTCGCTGATGACGCGGGCGGGCGCGCCCATGGCCGTCACGTCATCCGGTATGTCCCGAACGACCACTGATCCCGCGCCGATGATCGTACGGCTTCCTACCCGGATGCCCGGGATAACGCAGGTGGCGACTCCAAGGAAAGCTTCGCATCCAACCTCAACATTTCCCGCCAACGTGCTGCCTGGACCGATATGAGCACCGTTCCCGATGCGGCAGTCGTGGTCCACGCTGGCGTTGGTGTTGATGATCGCGCCATTGCCAATCCGAGCCGAGGCGTTGATGACCGCGCCGGCCATGACCGCGATTCCGCGGCCGAGCGTGGCGGATGGAGATACCACCGCTTTCGGGCTGACCGCGTTGATGAAGTCGAAGCCCAATTCCGAGATTTGTGCCAAGAGTTGTAGACGCCGTCGATTGTTGCCGATGGCCACGAAAGCGTTTCTCACGCCTTTGGCCCGAAGGGCCTGGCCCGAGGGCCGGCAGCACCGTATCCGTCCCAAGAATTGGTACTTCGCTCAGAACGAACCCAACTTCGGCCAACCCGGTGCAACCCACGATCAGATAATTTCCTACTGCTCTCACCAACTCGATGACGACCTTGGCATGGCCGCCCGATCCAACGATGACAACCGGTTCAGGCTTCATGCTGCTTGAGGACTCTCCATAGGCTGGTTTCGGGTCGGACAAACACCACGTTGGTCGAAACCAATTCGGTCGTTTGCTCTTCAGCGACCTGCCGCCAAGCACCGGCTTGTTCATTGAAAGCAAACAGCGCGAAACCATGAGCAAAAAAAAGCGGCCGAACCATTCGGCAGGGCCAATGCCCAGGCGTTCCAGATGTGGCACACCGTATTCAACGATCAGCAGGATGTTCCAGTGTTTGGCCAGGAGATGCTTCATACCGTCCAAGACGTCGAGCTCTGCGCCCTCGACGTCTAACTTGACGACGTCGATTCGTGGAGCTTCCTGAAGGACGGCATCGAAGCTGGCCGTCTTGACCGTCAATTGCGACTTCTCTTCCTTCTCGGCCAGCTGATATAGTGAGTTGTGGCCGCAAACATCTGACAAGTGCAACGTGGCCACTCCTTCCGAGGTGGAAAGTGCGAGATTCGTGCATCGGCAAATGTCACCCAGTCCATTCAAATAGACGGATCTTTGCAGCAGCTGAAATACCTTTGGCGTCGGTTCGAACGCAAAAACAACACCGCTCGGTCCAACCGCTCGCGCGCCGCGCAAGGTGTGAAGGCCAATATTGGCTCCGACATCGACAAAAGTCATACCTTCCCTTAACGTCAGGTCGAGTAAGTTCGACGTTTCCGGCTCCCAAGTCACCCCTTCAGCCAGGAAGGTGGCGAGGCCAAGATCGTCTGTCGGTGCCAACAGGTAGCCGTAGGGAGTGCGGGCAAGCAGTCCCCAAAGATTAGAATATTGCGGTTCGCCAGAGTCTCGATCAGACCGAGGGCCTTAGCAGATTGCGATTCTAGTCGTGCTGCTCGCGCCGCGAGAGCGTCGGTACGAATCCGAATAGCGTCCGCAAAATTCGCCATCTCCTCTCGAGGAGCGAGTCCTTCGATCTGCTTGCGGAGGTCATTCGCGAAAATTGCGATTTCCCCTCGAGAAGCGAGGTCCCTCGCGAAGCGAGGTTCTCCATTCGAATCCGGAATTCACCCGCGAAAGTTGCGATCTCCTCTTGGGAAGCGAGGGTCTCGATTTGGTTCAAGATATCATCCAACTGCTGCTCAAAAGCCCCAAGAGATTGTTCGATCGCCACGACCCGCTGGTTCACGGCTCTGGTGAGGTTGAACAGGTCGCCTATCAAATACCCTCTTAGATGGGAAAGGATTGGCTCTGCGCAGCGGAAGAGAAAGTGCCTGACCGAATAACGTCTGGCCCGTCGGAGAATTGCTGCTGCGCACCGTCCAGCAAATTGCCTCATGGAAACAATGAAGGGGATGTTCGCCGGTTGGAGTGTTAAATCATCATGTGGTTCACTCTCCGACGAGAATCTGAGGGGGGCCTTGGCGGCGGCGTTCAGCGAATGGGATTTCACCGAAGCGCCGGAGAAGTCGTTTTCCAAGGAAAGCGGGAGCATGCCGACAGGCCCTTCGCTCTCTGCCGGCAATTTTGGCTCCCGAAGCAGGTTGGAAATTGATCTAGACGGTTCGGTATAGCTGTCACTTCCGCAGAAGAGTGAGCGAAACTCAGATCCGATCCGCTCAACGATCGGTTCCTCGGGCTGCACGCGCATGGCCCGAAAGGTGAGACCGATTTGCCTGAGCGCGTCGGTAACCGGCCTTTCCCGTGCCGCAATCTCGAGCAAAGGCTCAATCCTGGAAGCGTAGAGGTCTGGTGCATATTCAACTTCAGCCCAGTCCCGGGCCCGCTGGCCCAAGGAATCCCGGACGTCGGAATTGACGACCAGCATTTCCAAGTGTTCAATCAGGTCCCGAATTTCGTCGGTGGGCCTGACTTTCAGGATACGATCCGAAGGGATGGAGCTGTAAAAGCCGGTGTCTGTGACGATGACCGCCTTGCCGTGGAGCATCGCTTCAACGCACGAAGCAGAGGATCCTTCCAGGGCAGGCCATCTCAGGCAGCAGACGATGTCTGCTTCGGCGTATCGCCAGCGCAGTTCAAAGTCGCTCACCGCTCCGTGCAAATGGACCACCTCCCGCAGACCGCACTGGTCGATAAGCGATTGCAGCCTGCCTCTTTCCGGAGCGTCGATATCACCCACGATGTCGTATTCGCAGCGGGCACGAAGAAGGGGTGAAGCGGCCACCGAATGGAAGACTGCTCCCACCCTTTTGTTTGGATTAACCGTCCCAACTGGAAGGAGGCGTACACGTCGGTTTTCACGCTGCACCTGGAGTTGTGGAACATACGCGGACGCAGCGTAAGCCAGCGGAATGACCCGAACGGGGCCGGCAGACCATTCCGATAAGAGCGGCTCATAAAATGGCGCGTGCGCGACAGCAGCCAGCGCTTTGCGAGCTACCCAACCAGTCATCGGGGCGTGCAAAGCGGACCACTCTTCGAAATCCGGGCGCCCGATGCGCTCCCAGAATTCATTGGCGACCTTTTCGCCGTAGATCGACGAAACAATGGAATTGGCCATCGGCCTTTCAAGGCCCCTCTCACACCAGGCGCGAAAGAGATTAACCAGATAGAAGTCGTGGAAGATGCAGACTCCTGGATAACGATCAATTAATCCGAGAACACCAGCGTGAAACCGGAAGTGATCGCCGATGTTATAGACGACAACATCGTAGGCATCCAGAGTTGCGGGAGCGTACGCAAAACGCGACCAATGGAGGAGCTCGATCCCTTCTGGAGTGCGACGATGTTCAGTCAATTGATCGTTGTCGGAGGAAACCAGGGTGATCGAATTGTCACGCCCAGCCAAAGCTTCGACGACCAAAGAACTGAATTTGCCGATCGCTGAATCTAGACCATATGGAGTGCACCAGGCAATCTTCATGAGAGCAGCTTCTCGATCGTCGTCGGCCAAGTCACATTGAGTAAATCCAAGCGATGTCGCGCGGCGCGTCCCATCTTTTCAGCATGGGCAGGATCGGAACAAAGCGAATCGATCGCCCGAGCAATGGCTATTGCCTCGGGTTCCACCACACAGCCGGTTTCGCTATCCACGATCAGTTGTCGAACTCCGCCGGAATCGGTGAGGGTGATGACGGGCTTGGAAGCCGCCGCCGCTTCCATCGTTACATAACCAATTGCGTCTTCATCGACCGGCAAATAAGGACACGCTCGGGCGTGAGCGACGTAATGTGCGATCTTTTCGACGGGATGGAATCAAAATCCAGCACTACGCGGTCCTCAATCTTGAGCCGCTTAACTGCGGCTCGCAGCCGATCGGCGTCTTCAGGCGCATCGGGCGGTCCAGCCACGATCAGCTTGGCCTCGCACTTCGTTAACCCTATTGATTCGACCAGGAGATGCTGGCGCTTACCCAAATTGATCCGGCCACCCCCAAAGATGTAGCCGCTGTCTCCCCGATTAGTAAACAATTTTGGATGGTTTAGTGGCGGTACCAGTACCTCGGCGGCAAACCCATTGTAGCGCTTTAGCCGCTCCTGAGTGACTTTGGAGATGGTAAAAAGTTTGCGGCACTTGGAAAAGGCTTCCGCATCGGCGCGACGAATCAATTCATGGATCTTTTCCCCACCGGGAGTGGCAGGGATGTTAGACTCACCACGATCTCGCAAATCGTAAGCCTGGCGGTATTGATGCAATAGCCAAAGAACCTTATTATGATGCGGAATCAGGTAGGCTGGGAATTTCAAAGCGATCACTCTGTCCACATTGGGAAGCTGAAACGTGCTGTTGAGAAAGATCTCATCCGCCAGTCGCTCAAATGGCTCCCAAGAGAAAGGGACCCGCAAAACTTCAGCTCGTACACCGCGGGTCGCGTTTAACCGCGCGCTCAGGTGGTGAGCCAGTTCTTCAGCCCCACCCCTGACGAATGGAGCCATATTATTAACAATAAGGACGTTCAAGTGAGAAGATGATCCATCACGTTAGGCCAGTTGATGTGCAACTTTTCCACTGTCTGATTTGCTTCAAGACCCAGCTCTTCGACCAGTGGGCGGTCGCTATGGAGACGGTCGAGAGACGCGGCAATGGCTTCCGGGTGAGGTTCGCAGACCAAGCCGTTACGCTCATGGATCACGAATTCGAGCACGCCGCCAGAGTCCGAGGTGGTGAGTAAAGGTTTGTAGCTGTGAGTGCCTTCTAACGAGGGATAGCCATAAGAGTCCTCGTCCAGGGGAAAGTAAGCCACGGCGAGCGATCGAGCCATGAAGTCCCTCTTCTCTTGCTCAGAGATCCATCGATTCTCAATGGAAATCCGGCCTGAAACACCCAGGGTTGAGGCCAGGCGCAATAACTCTTCACCATACCTCCCGCCGAGGTCTTCGCCACAAATTCGCGCCTTCACGGCGGTTTTTACGTGCGCCATCGCTTCTACTAACAGGTGCTGGCGTTTGTGAGGAACCAGGCGAGAAACATAAACGACCTCGTCTTGATACCCCGCGTTTTGGTAAACCGTTGGATCCAAAAGAGGCGGATAGAGAACGGAGCTCTCGACATTATTGAAGTTCTTAAGCCTCTGCTGAACACGGCGGGAGTTAGTGAAAATGGCGCGCGACTCGCTTAAGGCGATCCCGTCGGCATGAAAGATGGCGCGTCGCAGCGACTGGTTGTAGCGTGTATGAGCTGGCGCCCACTCACTGTCCCAAAGATCGTAGAAGGCGCGAAAATGGTGGATGAACCAGAGCACTTTTTTGGGATGCCGAACCAGGTGGGCCGGCGGCCGGAAGCAGATCACCTGATCTGCGCCGTCGATCTTGAGAGATCGGTAGGCTGCCATCTGCGTCAGGAGATCTCGGGGGTGATCCGAGAATGGCAAGTAGATGCGCTCGACCTGATGGCCGCGTTCTGACAGCTTCTGTTCCAGCCATTCGACGATGAATCGCGCACCGCCGTAGACGAACGGCACATACGAAGAACATAGCGCTATCCGCATAGGCTTAAGCCACGGCCCTGAGACTCAAACCAACCCTTTGGAAGGCGATTTCGAGTTGTTCACAGATATAGGCAACATCTTCCTCGGTGAGGAATTCATGCGTCGGTAGAGTCATTCCTCGTGGTGCGCATTCGGTCGCTTTGGGATAGCGTGTCCAGTCTTCTTCGTATGGAGGGAGCAGATGCATCGGATAAAAGACCGGTCGGGTCTCCACA
Organism: uncultured Verrucomicrobiae bacterium; assembly: GCA_963789065.1. GTDB lineage: Bacteria > Verrucomicrobiota > Verrucomicrobiia > Chthoniobacterales > JAFAMB01 > JAFAMB01. Next base: position 32,683 of record CAWBKA010000049.1, read on the forward strand.
CCGCGGCCGGCAAGAATTTCGCGAACGGCGTCGCGGGCATCAGCGCTACTTGGGCAGCAGAACCGTATACATCCAGTAAACGCGTTCGGTGTACTCTTTCTGAACCGGCAGCACTAGGCCAGGGATCTGCGAGAGTCGGCTCGAATACCAGGAGGCCAATTGCCTGCGCCGCTCGACTGCTTCGTTGCCGCGCTCCAGTTGAGCACATCCAAGGGCGGCCGCGATGTTAGTCATTCGATAGTTATGCCCAATCACCGAATGCCAATAGCGACGGTCCGGTTCCATGCCTTGGCCCCGGAAGAGCCGGAGCTGCGCCGCCAGTTCGTCATCGTTGGTGGTGACCATGCCACCCTCACCCGTCGCCACTATTTTGTTTCCGTAGAAACTGAAGGCCGCTTAAGTCCCGATCGAGCCAACGCTCCGGCCCTTGTACTTTGCCCCGTGCGCCTCGGCCGCGTCTTCTACGACGTGGAGATTGTGCTTCTTCGATAGCTCCAGAATCGGGTCCAGGTCCGCCGGGTGACCATACAAATGCACCGGGATGATCGCCCGCGTCCGCCCGGTTATTTTTCTCTCGATCGCTCGAACATCGATATTTAGAGTCTCCTCGTCGCAATCGACCAGAACAGGCGTCGCACCGCAATAGTGAACGGCATTGGCAACCGCAATATAGGTCAGAGTCGGGATAATCACTTCGTCGCCAGGAGCAATATCCAAAGCAACCAACGCCAGGTGAATCGCCGCGGTACCGTTATTCGTGGTGATGGCGTGCTTCACTTCGCAAAAATGAGCGAAGCCTTCTTCGAAGCAGGCGAGATAACTGCCGATGGAGGAGATCCAGCCGGAGTTCAGACAGTCATTCACGTAACGTTTCTCAGTCTCTCCGATCACCGGGGCTGCAACCGTGATCAGTCGCGCTGAACTCTTTTCATATTTCATTCGTCATTACCGTCGAAATCCGCTCTTCCCCCCATTTCAGTCATACCGGTTTTTCATTCGACAGCTTGCACCACAAGATCGGCCAGGATGGGAGTGGTTATGAAAAGGCGACATTTCGTATGATACTGATGATTAATCGATAAAAGTCCAGTTTTTTCAAAACCGACGTGGGCGCGGTAGAAATGCGCTCCCGTGTGTCCGGCGTGGCGCGAATGAACACGCAAAGAAGCGAATGCTCGTACGATCTTATTCCTATCAATTCGTGTGCATTCGCGGTTACTTTTCCTGAACGTGCGACGTCTGATTCGCGGGTTGTGACTGAACCTGACCGGAAGTAAGCTCAATGAGCATGATTGTGCGCCCTGACGCGCCGCCCCTGACCGTGGCGGAATACCAAAGCCTGCCCGAAACTGGCCCGCGCTACCAGTTGATCGAAGGAGATCTTTATATGGCGCCCGCCCCGAACCGTTTTCACCAGGACATCTCGCGTAATTTGGCGGTGATATTGGCAAACTACCTTTCGGCGCATCCGATCGGGGTTCTTTACGACGCTCCTTTCGACGTTTATCTCACCGAGACCGACGTCTTCCAGCCGGACCTCTTGATCGTGCTCAACGAGAACCGTGGAATACTGACGGACGCAGGCGCGGAAGGCGCGCCGGATTTCGTCGTGGAAATCTTGTCAGCCAAGACCCGGCAGCTGGATTTGGTTCACAAGAAGAGGGTCTACGCACGAAGGGGTATCAAAGAGCTCTGGATTATCGACCCGGATCAAAAAGACGTGACCGTCTATCGGTTCGATCAAGATCGCACTGACCCAGTGGCAAAACTCAGCGGGCAAGACAAGGCGAGTTCGCTGCTCCTGCCAGGATTGGAAATCGCGCTTCAAGAAATCTTTCGGCACGGGTAGGCTGCCTTGCTCCCAAACGAAAGACGAACGATGGAGCGTCGTGATATGGGCGTCCTGCCCTTGCATCAGGGAAAGTTTTCGGTTTGGGCGCCTTTGCGGTCTAACCCAAAACCCAAAACGCAGGCTCAAAACTCAAAACCCAAAACGCAAGACTCAAAACCCAAAACTTTAAACCGCAGAATCGGCTTTACAACGACAGGTTGCAATGTTTTGTAAGCGCCTGCGAGATGAACCTGCAGGGCAAACGAGTGCTTGTGACGGGGGCTGACGGCTTCATCGGCTCTCACCTGGTCGAACACCTTTTGTCCGCTGGAGCGCACGTAACGGCCCTGGCCCAGTACAATTCTTTCAATTTCTGGGGTTGGCTGGAGGACATTCCGACCCTGAACCAAATCCAGGTGGTGACCGGCGATATTCGAGACAGTCATTTTTGTCTGAGCCTTTTGAAAAATATTGATGTGGTATTTCATCTTGCTGCGTTGATTCCGATTCCCTACTCCTATCGCGCCCCGGACAGTTACGTCGACACGAACATCAGAGGGACTCTCAACTTGTGCCAGGCGGCTCTCTCCAATGGTGTTGAGCGATTTATTCACACCTCGACCAGCGAAGTATACGGCACCGCGAAGTACGTCCCAATTGACGAGAAGCATCCCCTGCACGCGTCAGTCTCCCTATAGCGCCTCCAAAATTGGCGCCGATGCCATTGCGACCAGCTTTCTATTGTTCGTTTCAGCTGCCGGTGGTTATCGCTCGTCCTTTTAACACTTATGGTCCAAGGCAATCCGCCCGCGCGGTTATTCCGACCATTATTTCGCAAATCGCGGCCGGTGCACAGAAAGTCAGGCTTGGTGATCTATCGACGACGCGAGATTTCACGTTTGTCGATGACACCTGCCGTGGGTTCCTGGCTATTGGGAGCCTGGAGAGCGGGTTCGGCGAGGTTTTCCATATTGGTTCGGACCAGGAGATCTCGATCGCCGATCTCTTCAGCTTGATTGCCCAGAGCATGAACAGCCAGGCCCAGATCGAGATGGACTCGGATCGACTTCGCCCAATCGGCAGTGAGGTATTGCGCCTGCGCTGCACTTATCAAAAACTGCGAGAAGCCTCAGGGTTTCAGCCTGAGATTTCCCTGCGAGAGCTGGCCTGCGGCGGACGATTGATTGGTTTAGAAACCCGAACAACCTTCGTCGCTACAAAGGATTTTTGTACAATGTCTAAACGTGCTGTCGTCCTGGCCGGCGGAATTGGAACCCGGTTGCGGCCATACACCGTCGTCCTTCCGAAACCGCTCATGCCGATCGGCGATTACCCGATTCTCGAGGTGATTGTCCGTCAGCTCGTCTGGCAGGGCTTCACGCGGATTACCCTGGCCGTCAATCATCAGGCAAATATCATCAAGGCATTTTTTGAGGATGGGAACAAATGGGGCGTGTCCAATCGATTATTCATTGGAAACCAAGCCGATGAGCACGATCGCGCCGCTTTCTTTGATTTCAGATTTGCCGGACAACTTTTTGCTGATGAATGGCGATGTGTTGACCGACTTGGACCTCACAGGCTTTCTTCAGCGGCATGTGACGGCGGGAAGGCTCTTCACGATTGCCGCGGCTCGCCGTTTACAGTTCATCGACTATGGGGTTCTACACGTCGATTCTTCACATAGATTGACCGGATTCTGCGAGAAGCCGCGGACGGAATATCTTGTCAGTATGGGAGTCTATGCCGTCAATCGCGCGGTCCTTGACTTCGTGCCACCCGGATTCCAAGTATGGGTTTGACGATCTGATGAACGACCTGCTCAAAAAGGGCGAATCAGTAACAGTCGATCCTTTCGAAGGCTATTGGCTCGATATCGGGAGACCTGAAGATTATATGCGCGCGATCGATGAATTCGAACAGCGCAAGCACGAATTGCTGCCACCCGATCTGAAGGGGAAAAAAAGTTTGGCTCAGGGTTTCAAACCGGGTTATCCGCCGGGCAAAAATGCGCTCTGAAGGTGACGATCGATATTATTTTACCGGTCTACAATGAGGAGGAAGGGCTGGCCATCTTCCACCAGGCGCTTTCAGTCGCCCTGACTGGTCTTTCACCACGATACGACTTTCGATTGATTTATGTGCTCGACCGAGCCCTGACAACTCGCTTACCGTTCTCAAAGGCATTGCCTCCCGGGATGTACGGGTAACGGTACTTCACTTGTCACGTCGATTTGGGCACCAAATGTCTCTGATCGCGGGCCTCGATTATAGCAATGGTGATGCCTCAATTCTGATGGACTGTGATCTGCAGCACCCTCCTGAACTTATCGCCAAACTGCTGGAAAAAATGGAGCAAGGTTACGACGTCGCACAGGCCATCCGGACCTACGATCCACGAATCCACGCGGGAAAGAAATGGTCTTCCCATATGTTCTACAAGGTTCAGAACTGGCTATCCCCGATCGAGATTCCCGCTGGAGCTGCTGATTTCCGTTTGATTACTCGCAAAGTACGAGATGTTTTCCGGACTTCCATCCGCGAGCAGAACCAGTTCCTTCGGGGCCTCTTTCAGTGGGTAGGGTTCCGCCAGGCTAGGGTGGAATTTGTTAGTCCCCCGAGAGCCGCAGGAGCTACCAAGTATGGATTATTGAGGCTTTTGGCCTTTTCCATCGCCGGCATTACTTCATTTTCCAAGATTCCGCTCCGGGCCGCCGCGGTACTGGGTTTCGTGATCTCGGCTCTGAGTGCCCTCTGCGGCTTTTTTGCGATAGGAGCCTATTTGACTGGCGGGCATCTTTTTCCAGGATTTGCGTCCTTGATGGTTGTCGTCTTATTCATGGGAGGCTTGCAATTAACGGTCCTCGGGATTGTCGGTGAATATCTGGGCGCTGTGCTCGACGAAGTGAAGCGACGTCCGCTCTATATCGTTGACGAGGTGTTTGGACGCGATGACCGCTAGCCTCCGCTTTTGACTATTCGAGATAAGTGCGTCATAATGTTAGACATGAAGACTGCCAGCGTACGTGACGTGCAGCATCATTTCAGCAAAGTGCTGGCCTGGGTGGAGAAGGGTGAGGAGGTCCAGATTACACGACGTAATAAACTGGTCGCAAAGATCGTGCCTGCAGAGGCGCAAGGAACGAGCGTCACTTTGCCAGCCTTCGCCGCCCGCGCGCGTCAGATCTGGGGCAAAACGCCCGTTGGAAAGAGTTTGACCCAAACAGTTCTAGAGGCGCGTGAGGAACGCGCGTGAGATACCTGGACACCAGTTCGCTCGTCGCGCTTTATTATCCAGAAGCCAAAACCGCACGCCTGGAGGCCCATCTCCGCAGTCGCCAAACGCGTCTTCCCTTGACGTGGCTACACGAGCTGGAGCTCACGAACAGTCTACAACTTAAGGTCTTTCGTGGGGAAGGTACGGAAGCAGCGGTTGCCGCGACGCTGGGCGCCGTGCGTGCGGATGTGGAGGCCGGTGCCTTCTACCGGCCGCAACTAGCTTGGGCGCTCGTGTTCGATGGCGCGCTGCGACTATCCTCGATTTATTCGCGCCAGCTCGGCACTCGGACCCTCGATTTGCTGCACGTTGCGGCCGCTTCTTTATTGGAGGCCAGAGAGTTCATCACGAGTGACCGGCGTCAGTCAGACCTCGCCGAGCGCGAGGGCTTAAAGGTAGCGCTGATCCTGTAATTCCGCGCTTCGACTGGATTTCTGGCCATGGTCGATGTCAGAGTGAACCGTGCGCGATCCTAGAATTTCGGTCGTTACGCCCTCGTACAATCAGGGACGATTTATCGAGGAAACGATTCGGAGCGTGCTTGAACAGCGATATCCAAATCTGGAGTATTTGGTTTTGGACGGTGGCAGCACCGATCGGACCGTCGAGATTTTACAGCGGTATGATGCTCAATTGAGCTTCTGGCAATCGGAAAAAGATGGAGGTCAGGCGGCCGCGATCAACGAAGGCTTTCAGCGTGCGACTGGCGATATCCTTTGCTGGCTGAACAGTGATGATCTCCATGTGGCGACGACCCTTATGGCGGTCGCCGGATTGTTGGGTCCCAGTCTCGATATGCCCGTGGTTATATATGGGGGCTGCGAAATGTTTAATAACCAGGCACGCTGGAGAGAGGTTCGTCCGGCGATCTCGTTCAGTCGTGACCTACTCGAGATGGTCGACTTCCTGGATCAACCCAGTGTTTTCTGGACCAGACGAGCATGGGAGGTCGTAGGCCCTCTGGACACTACGCTCTGCTACTGCTTCGACTGGGAATGGTTCCTCCGGGCGAGCAAGGTCTGCCGCTTTGTCGCGACGGACGCGCTGCTCTCCCGCTACCGCTTTCATGAGGCTCAAAAAACAGGGCTCGGAGGTGAAAAACGATGGATCGAACTGCTGGAGGTCGTGCGCCGGCATTCTTCGCCCGCCATCGTTAGCCACTATGAGTTCCTGAACCGAAACCGCCTTGCCCGTTGGTGGTTGAACAAACGAGTGCGCATCTTTCAAAAATTGCGTCCGTGGTTTCCGAAAATTGCCGATCCTGTCGCGGATCTGCTCAGCCCGCCCTTCTGGAGCTTGCCACCGTCCATTCAAAAGAAGGTACTGTGGCAAATTTCCGGCATTCGAGCCCGTCATTGTCCGTGATTCAAGAACTCCTAACCGTTAATAAAAGGTGCGACCTTTGCAGATGCCGGGAAGCTGAACGCTGTCCCAGCATCCCCATGGCGGGTCGCGCCGATCATGCTGCGGTCGATTGAGCCAGCGCAATCCGAAATTCCTTGTAGGCACTTACGAGAGCATCAAGCGTGAAGCCCCTATTAAGACCACTTGGGTTGGGAAGAACCAGGCCATCGTCCCGGCAAACTCCGTTGGGAGGCGACCCCAGTCGACCTCTGGCCGACCGATCATGGCCGACAAGGCGCGCTTTCCGAGAAAGGCGATCGAACGAGGCGCGTAATGCCGCATCTTGGCTTCAAATCCGAGTCGGGCCTGTCTAAATTCCTCCGGCGAGACCTCAGTCGCCCTCTTGGTCGGCCGGCGAACGACGGCGGTGATGCCGCAGCCATATTCGAGCAGACGCCGCTCGTCTTGCGGTTGGAGGCGCACATCGGTAAAACCGGCGAGATGCAGCACCGTCCAGAAGCGATTGGTTCCATGTGAAAAATTGTGGCCCGCGACGGCGGCGCTCGAAGCCGGATTGAGACCGCAGAAAATCACGTCCAGACCCCTGGCGAGGATATCCAATTCATAATTGATCGGACCAACCTCCTCGTAAACTTCCACGTTCGTCGAGCGCTTTGGCCATCACCCGTTAGCTACGCTCCTTCGAGCGCGGTTGCCGAACACGCAGGTGAGCAACTGCGCCACCTTCGCTGAATATTCCGTTCGTGCTCTAGTGCATCGTCTCATAAGTGGGAGGCATACCGTTGGCTGCAAAAGAGTTTGGATGTTAGTGTCCTGTCCCCGAAGCAGGCGTATTGTTGCGATAAAAATGGGCCACCGGCAAGGCGGTCCGCGCCGGACTGGCACTAAGGGAGCATATCTGAATCGATACGTGACCGACGAGCAACGACGCAAACGAACCACAGATGGTTGCGTCGCGACTTCGACGAAGTTTCCGTGCTTCGGTGAGCTTAGGCGAGTCCTCACACGCGAATAACGAGTATGCCGCTCGATGTTCCGTTCCCGCTGGCGCCCATGGAAGCTCTCTCCGTGGAGGCCATCCCCGAGGGTGGGGACTGGCAATACGAGCCTAAGTGGGACGGCTTTCGCTGTGTTGCATTTCGAGATGGTGGAAGCATCCATCTTCAAATCCAAGTCATTGCAGCCGCTCGGGCGATATTTCCCTGAGGTGGCGGAGGCGCTGGCTGAGTTCGAGGCGAAGCATTTCGTCCTCGATGGAGAAATCGCCGTTCCGGAAGGCCGAGGCTTTTCGTTCGATGCGCTTCTGCCACGGATTCACCCCGCGGCTTCGCGCGTGAAGCGACTTGCGGCGGAGACACCGGCGATCTACATCGTATTTGATCTTCTCGCCGTCGACGATGGCAAGGCGCTGCTCTCGATGCCCCTGCGGGAACGCCGCGCGCGCTTGGAGCGATTCTGAGCTCAGTATTTCGGAAAGGGCGGTTTGATCCGCTTGTCGCCGATGACCGATAAGCTGGCCCGGGCGAAGAAATGGCTGTCTCAAACGGGCGCTACACTTGACGGCATTATCGCCAAGCGACGCGACCTCGACTACCGAGCCGGCGAGCATGACGGGATACAGAAGATCAAAAACTTCCGCAGCGCGGATTGTGTCATCGGCGGCTTTCGTTACGGCGCGAAGTCAAAGGTCGTCGGCTCTCTTCTCCTCGGCCTCTACGACGCGGAGGGCCTGCTGCATCATGTCGGCTTCACGTCCGGCATCGCCGCGGTTGACCGCCCGCCTTTGACCAAAAAGCTCGAAAAGCTGATCGCCTCGCCCGGTTTCACAGGGTCCGCTCCCGGCGGCCCAAGCCGCTGGAATCAAGGGAAGGAAAATACGTGGCAGCCACTGCAGCCCAAACTTGTCATGAGAGGATCTACTACGATCATGTCACTGGCAACCGCTTCCGCCACGGTACGAAACTGCTGCGCTGGCGGCCAGACAAGCCACCCGTGCAATGCACGATGGATCAACTTGCGCAGAAAAAGTCCGATCTCCTCCAGCTGCTCAAATAGCCACTGTCATTCGCTGGCCGCAGGCTTGGCAGACACTGTTATAGCGTCAGCAAAGGCGCGAACAAATGAACAAATCGCGTTGCTTCTCCACCCGTTTGAGCGCTGCATCGCTGGTGAACTCTAATCGAGCGGCGCCTTCATTCACGGTCGATTTTTCTCCACCCTTGGCGAGAAATCAGACCAAATTTGCGCGGGCTTTCGATCGGCCAGCGCCGACGGTACCAATGGTCTCGGCGAACGGATCCATGAACGGATCGCGCGGGAGGTTTTGTCGCAAATCCGCCTTGAATTAGGTCCCGTTCGGCCTTAGTTCTCGGGCTTGGATGGTTGGAGATCGTCACGCTGGGAATTCGGAAGTGTATTTTGGCCGTGGCGTTTTGGAAGCATAAGGTGGCCGCTACGGCCAAGATATGGTTCTTTTCACACCACTTCAAAAGGCCGGCATAGCTCAGCTGGTAGAGCAGCTGATTTGTAATCAGCAGGTCGTCGGTTCGAACCCGACGGCCCGCTGGAGCCTTGTAAACGGCTCTGGTAAAGGATTCGCGGCCTTTCGCGACTAGTGAAGATTCACAAGCGGTCGAAGATGCTTTGCCTATTCTTTGCCTCCTATCGGGTTCAGACGCCTGTTTTGGAAGGGCTATCAAATCCCGGTGCAGACAAGCTAAACCCCCGAATAAGACGGGCTTGGAGGACCCGAGAGGACCCGCGTGTTGCCCGGTACAGCCTGGCCGGTCTCGGTCTCTCCTTTGGATAGACCGAGCGTAGACGGGCTAGACGGGAGAACTAGACGCTCAGCGTTTCGCCAAGTCGGACCAAACGAAAAGGAAGTCGTCTTGCCAACGATGACCGTATGACCCCTTGACGCCCCCAGAAAAACCAAAAGGGCGATGGCGCCTATTACCCCACCCGCGAAAGGATTCTTTTGGCCGGGTGCAGGGCCTGCCGCCGACGCCTCTATTTCGGCAGGTGTGGATCGAGAGCCGTGCCGATCCAATCAACTTCAGTCAGGAGTCAAGATGACATTTCACCGAGGAAACCGATCAAAATAAGCGATCGGCCAGATCCAGAGTAGCGCTGCACTGTGCTGGGTCGAGATGCCAGGCCTTGGAAAGTTGGTCAGATTTGGTTGTCTTCCCATCGCTGGGAACATAGGCATCTTTGCCAGGAACGAATTTTGCCTTGTCCAAGTCCCGGCTGATCTCACCTATCCGCTGACATGCCCGGTTAAGCGGTGCTTGTCCAGTGATGCCGCTCTGCCGGTTTGCGGCTCTAGACGCTCTAGACGGAGAATTAGTTAGCGCCGCTTTTCGGCGAGCGGACAAAAAGATAGGGAAGCCGTCTTGGGTTCGTCTGCCGTCTGACCCCTTGAGCTCCACGGCAAAAAAGGGCCGTGGTCGTCATTTTCAGTATCGCGAAGGTCATTTTTGGTGAACAGGGAATTCCGAATTGCTCAGCATTTTGCCCGATAGCTCCGAGGTATTCTTTGAGCAGTTGCAAGACCTTCCTTGGGAGGATCATTCATATTTTTACAGCGTCCCGAACTTGCCGAAAAGGCTGCAGGATGACTTCGGGCGAGCCATGAAAAAAGACTCAGAGGAGAGCATGAGCTTCTAAGTGAAATCTCGGGATCGAAACGTGGAAGCAGGTGCCCCGCTGGCCCGAGGGCCTGCAGGCGAGGGTGTTTGCGGCAGCTGCTTGGAAAGCTCGACAAAACCATCCCTTTGCCACAGGCAAACTAGCAGTCCAGTCCACAGATTAGCGGCACTAAATTCCACTAATTAAGGGCATCAAAAATGTTAAATTCCACCGATTAATGGCAAATTTCAGGGCCGCGAGTGCAAATTCCACTAATAAAGACATCGCGACAGTGAGTTTGCCTGCCTCGATCTCACCCAATCGGGTAATTGTAGATATTCACCTTTTTTCTTAAATCCTCGGAAAAAACCAGAGAGTGCAATGGGTTTGAGGGATCGGGCAATTTTCTTCGTTAGAACGAATAGGGCCGCACTCGCGATGCGAGTGCAGCTAAAACGCAACAACCCCTAAAATTAACCGGTCCCAAAGCATCGAAGTCAAATATGCAAAGGAAGGAATGTAGTTGCGCCAGCATCGAACTGGCAAAGAGAAGCGTGTCGAGCCATGGAACCGCTGACAAAATCAACCACGGCTTGGAAATTAGCAGAGGAAAGAGCTTTGGTCTTTTCACTCGCTCGAGCTTAATCGGAACCTTGATGAGAGCCGGTTTTTTCATCGCGGCAATACCCATTTCGGCATCGGCGCAAACACGCGAGCAAATTGCGGCTACCCAAGCGCAGATAGCTGCGCGGCAGGCGCAAAACAATGCCGATCCTGCGATAAGTCAAGCGCAGCTGGATGAGATGAGTCAGCGCGATGCGGTGCAAGCGCAGCAGGACGTCGCTAGCGCTGCGGACCAGTCTCAGCCACAGCAGGAATATCGGACACCAGCAACTTCCGAAGCCTTGCCAGTGACCTTACCACCGGCAGCGGTGAACCCCAGCCCTTCGTCGGCGGAAACGGGCGTCGAATGACGCCCGTCCAGGAGGGGGGCACTGATGCGACCCCGGACAAAGTTTCGGAAGGCGGCGGCGAGCAGCACGATGAGGCCCCCGCCGTCACCCCGCCTGCCTTAAGGCCCAAGGCGCGAGGGTTGCATGGGTACAGACCCCGGCAGCCGCCCGGCCCAACCGCAGCCCACGTTTTGGCAGCGGCTGTTTGGCCAAGGAAACCAAGAAAGCCAAGCCCGCTAAACCCCAGCAGTAACGCCCCACAGAAAGGACGCGCAACCATTTGTGCGTACCTAAGCTCACCACTCACCGGCTCGTAGGCTCGCCCGGTACCTGCTGGCGCTTGCAAGCCAGAATCGCCCCCATCGGGTAGCAAAGGATCGCTCAAAACTAACCTGGTTAACCCCAAATGATGAAAAGCAACCTAACGCAACCCCCTCTAACCGCTGGCTCGTCATCTCTGTCTAAAAATTCCGACTGGTCCCAGTCCCAGCTGTCCAAAAGTAAAAAAGGCCCATCCTCACTGCGGATTATGACATGGAACACGCACGGCCTCGAAAATAAACACAAGCGTCAAGACTTGATAAGTTTATAAAGAGAATGAGCATCGACCTCTTGTTCATTCAAGAGGGACATACGGCATATCATAAGCCCGTTTCGGAGAAGTATGCCGGGTCGAACGACTTCGAGGTTGAAGATAAGAGTAACCTCGCGGCCTTATTCGGTTCAACCGTCATTAAGTCGAATGGAGGCACGTCTCGCCCTGATAAGCCTTACAACGTTATTTTTGACCCGAACAAGTGGGAACTCGTAGACGATAAACAAGCAGTAGACTACGCAGAGAATCCGGCGATTCGGAATTGGATCGAAGAGCCGGTATCCCAGGCCATCAAGGAAGAAAAAATAGTGCGGGGAGGAACCACAAGGCGTCCATGCCTTGTGGATGCGGAGGGCAAAAAGGGGATCGTTGAAGAGGTGAGGCGCGAGACTCAGAAGCGGGTTAATATGCTTGGCCAACAGCGGCCGAAGCTCCTGAAATCGAAGGTAGATGACCTGAAGATTTTCTTCGTCCATTCGCCTTTGGGTGGAAGCGTCGACATGCCAGGCGTCGGGCTGAATAAGCGCGGCAACACAGATTTTAGTGCGAGCATGGGCGCCGGCAGCGGGGGCCAAACTGCCCCCGCCGCGAACGCTTTGTTCCGGCTGGCGATTTGCGGCTATGACAAGAACACTCACCAAGTGAACTCTACTAAGGATAAGATGAAGGACGTCATCTACTTGGGCGATATGAACGTCACAGCGGGAGGTATAGACAAACTTTTTCCCGGTATGAATCGGGCGACGGAGGTCAAGCCGGACCGGGCGCCCGGGTTGTGCCACATCCTGGCGCACCCCGATTATTGTATGACGACCGTGAGCAACTCTCTGGACGACGCACTCAACGTGTATAAAAGTGACCTTAAAAGTGCCACGGCTGGGTGATTGTCGATATAGATGACCACAAGAATTCTACGAGCGAACCCCGATCTGGCGGAGGCGCCGGTTCAAGCGAAAGTAAAGCTAAGAGGAAAAAGAAGAAGAAGAGGAAGAGAAGAAAAAAAGAAGAAGAAGAAGCCGGTGTATGACAAGCCCGATGAAGAGGAGTATAAGCTGCAACCGGTCGACCAGGCGATCAGCAGTGCCCGCAGCCTGCACGCTGGCCGAAGAGGCTAAGTACCGAGTTAAACATGCATACAATACGCTACAGTAAATATTTGCGCAGTTGCTGCTGTCGGCCCCCGACGGAAAAAGTTCCGACTGCCGGGTATAGGTTCGACTACGACGCCGGCACCAGAGGAGATACTCATCCGCCGGGGCCTCGTCAGGAGGCCCCAACTGTAAACATAATGCAGAGCATTTTTAGACCGGCGTCGCGGCGGGAGACGCTTGGAGAGCACTCTGGGAGTTTTTCGCCGCGAGGTCTAAAAATGAGTTGGGCTAAACCGTCGGGGTGTGGCGGTATCCATCGGAACGAATGAAGGAGATATATTTCCGAACGATCGCCGCCCCACCGTTGACGCCCCCCAGAAAAAAGCCCGACGACGCGGCCTCTATTTCCCCCCCCGAAAGGATTCTTTGGCTCTCTGCTCGGACGGCCACCGGCACCTCACCAAGCGCGGTAATTCCCCTTTTTCCTCGCGGCCTGGTGACTACCGGAACCTTTGCTGGCAGTCCCGACGGTGTTCCAGGCGGGCCTGTTCGTAGCTTTGGCTGGCGGAGCTGTTCGGCGGCTGCTCCCGGTCTACGGACGATCCACGTTCAGACTGTTCCCCCGTTGGCCCGCTTTTTTGCTTTTCCGCAGGCCGAAGCGCCGGGGTACGGGTCTCCGGGAGGTCCCTTCTGGCCAAGGGTTCTGAAGCTGCCGGTCGGGTTATTTCCTTGTGGTCCCGTTCCCCGTTCAATCCACGATTCTCAAGGGCCAACTTCTTGAGCTGCTAGGGGTGGTCCGATTAAGTCCAGATTTATCATCCCGGTCTTCATCCGGGAAAGCTCAGCCTCCGATGGTTCATCCTGCCAGCCGTACAGCCGGTCGCCGACGGTTTTCATGGCCACCATCGCAAGAGCGCGGTCCTTAGGCTTTACATCACCGCTACGCAGTTCCTCTGCCGTCTGCACCATCAACTCCGACAGCGTCACTTTGAGCTTCGCGCTGTGTGTCGCCAGTACTCGATGAGTTAAATTCTCCGCCCGCTGCAAGTCGATTGTCACAACGCCAGCCTCGCGCTCCAACGCAGCTTGCGCCTCATCGTACTGGGCTTCACGCGCAGCGGCCTCCGCACGCTCCGATCCGTCAGGGTAGTCCAGAATCCTCGGGCGACCTCGCCCATGAACACGCCAGCCCTCAAGCCGGGCACGGCTACACAAGTGCGAATAGGATACGTGAAACTCTTTCGACGCTTTCTTTTTATTGAAAGGCCGCGCTCAACCAACCCCCGGATGTTCCGCCAAAATTCTATCGGCCTGCGTTGTGGCATTTACGACTGGAATACCATGTTCCCCGATATTCCGTAAGGGTCTGTCACGAAATAAGTGTATCAATAATCCTTCGAAATTGATACATTGGGGTTAATGGTTGATATAGACGCGGTAAAGCGCCGCTTCGAGAGTTTGTTACCCGCAGTGGATGAGCGGATGCGCCGCTTGATTGCCGCGGCGGAGAGTCTGGCCATCGATTACGGGGGTATTTCTATTGTCTCTCGTGCCACTGGAGTGTCCAGGCGTGCGATTGCGCGTGGTCTCGTCGAGTTAGGCAATCCTCCGCGGTCTTCCGGCGGAGCCATCCGCAAACCCGGCGGAGGACGTAAGCGCACAGCCGAACAGGACGAGACGCTGGTGAGAGATTTGGAGTCTTTGATCGAACCGCTGAGCCGTGGCGATCCGGAGTCTGCGCTGCGCTGGACTTGCAAGAGCGTGCGCAAACTGGGCCCAGGAATTGGGCCGAGGTGGTCATCGGGTCAGCCACCGTTTGGTGGCTGAGTTGCTGCACGAGTTAGGCTATAGCCTGCAGGCCAACGCCAAGACTTTGGAAGGCTCTTCGCATCCGGATCGCAATGCTCAGTTTGAGCATATCCACCGCAAGGTCCGGCGCTTCCTCAAGCAGGGTCAGCCAGTCATCTCAGTGGATACCAAGGAGTTAGTGGGGGACTTCAAGAACGGAGGCGGAGAGCTTCGGCCCAAAAGGGGATCCGGAGCAGGTGCGGGTTCATGACTTCGTCATTCCCGAGTTGGGACGGGTCACTCCCTATGGCGTCTACGATGTGGGCAAGAATCGAGGCTGGGTCAGTGTGGGTGTTGACCACGACACGGCCACCTTTGCCGTTGAGAGCATCCGGCGCTGGTGGCGTTCGATGGGCAAACCCGTCTATCGCCAAGCTCAGCGCTTGCTGATTACCGCCGACTCGGGCGGGAGCAACGGCTCGCGAGTCAGGCTCTGGAAACTGGAATTGCAACAGTTTGCCGATGAAACCGGCTTGCACATCTCGGTGTGTCATTTACCTCCGGGCACCAGCAAGTGGAACAAGATCGAGCACCGTTTGTTTTCCTTCATCAGCCAGAATTGGCGTGGCAAGCCCTTGGTGAGCCACGAGGTCATTGTGAATTTGATTTCCGCCACCACCACTCAGACTGGGTTAAAGGTGCGGGCAAAGCTGGATACCGAGGCACTCCGCAGGGGCCAAGGTGTCAAAAAAGCAGATCGCAGAGATCAATATTCATCCCGACTCGTTCCACGGAGAATGGAACTATACAATACGTCCAAATACCTGAGATATTTGATACACTTATTTTGTTACGAATTCTAAGCCTGGAGCAACCGGCCAAATTACCTCATAAGCTGTGAGAGGGGGTACTAGCAGACGCGAGCGAGCGTGACGGAAACACTTCTCCGCCTGCTCCTGGTTGTTCATTTGTTAAGAGGCTGGCGGAAAGAAAAACTCTCGTAACCCTTTCGCCCGCTGCCTGTGAGCAAATCGTTAGCGTTCTCGACCACTTCTCTAGCGAACCACCAGCTTCACTGGCGCGCTGGACTCCAGGTAAACCTCGGGGGGGATGCGAATTAAGCGTATTAAGCGAAGAAAAGGCTCCCAGAGCGGCTTGGCGAGCTGAAATCAAAACACCTGATTTGCGAAATAAGGGGTGCCCCAAAACGCCGGGGGGCTTATTTCGCAAATCGCTTCATCAAAATGAACCGCCGTGCAGCCACCAGAGCCTACGCATATTTAGCTTATTTCGCACCCCTAATCAGTCGTATTCTTAATTTTCAGCCGTCCGGGTGTTGGCAAACCAGCGTTCAACTGACCGGCCTTCGGTTGGTTCTGTGGAGCTGTGAGCCAACTTGATCCTGCGCAAATAGAAAAGAGCTTCACTCAGCTTCAAACTGTTCAGGTGCCGGTTAAACGTGTTGATGCTGATTTCTGACCGGGTCATTCCGGCAGGATATTTCCGAAGTGCCGTGTAGATTTTCTGAGCGTGCGGATTGTCGAAACTCTGGAGGAACAGGTAGCGAGCTGAGTCTACGCAGTATTTCCAAAGAGCAGCGCGGCTCGCAAGTGAACGGCTCGGATTGTCTGGCTTTGGTCCAGAAGCGCGTAATTCATGGAAAGCCGCAGAACCTGTCCTTCTCCTCGGCCCACGGAGGCACCGAAGACGCCGGGAATATCGGAGGTCAATTCGCCGTATTCGATACCCAGAGCTGATCGGCTTCCTGGTCGCGTTCCAGATCTCTGAGACGTCGCGAGCCCATTCAATGACGCGTTTCAGAGTTCTGATATCCGTGTCTAAATCAGCCCGGCTGATGTTCCCGCCAAAAGGGCAAGACCTTGCTGCGCTGAACACACAACCACAGGAACCGGTTGGCGAAACCGTTGAAGAAATTGGTTTCCAGGAGCGATTTCTGCAGCTCTTCACGGGTAATGTGGCCGACGATTGAGATGTGAGCGTCGCTGGCACTGTACGGGTTGTTCTTTACCATCGACCGCAGGTTCCCATGGTCCCAAGCCGAACGAATGATTTCCGACTGGATGTTGGACTCGCGGCTCATCGCCTTGAGCGGACGCGAGAACTCCGACTCAGTGACAAAGAGCCTCTTATCGTCAACGCCGAAATCAGCAACGTACTCCTGCTCTTCGCCGGTGTATTTGCCGCCCTTTTTGACCTGTTCTTTCTTCACCAGCCGGTCGCGAACGGCGTAGATCAGCCCTTCGCCGCTCGATAGACCGGAACTGCGGCAGGTGCCGACCCAAGGGCAATCGACCTCTTTCATGACCCATACGACATAATCCAACGCGCTGCCCTTACGCCCTTTGGATGTTCGCCCGACCAGGCAGGCGTCCAGATTGGTGTGATGAGCGGTGGCTCCTACACTGAAATAAGGCCCGTGACCAATCGCGCACCCACCAGCGATTAAGAGCTGAACAAGAATAGCAGCCGGGTCCGCCTCAGTTTGTGATTCTATAGCCCGAGTCAACCGCCCAATTACGCCATAGTAGGCGTCAGGATGAAGTTGAGGGTATTCATTCAGGTCGCTGAACTGTTCGTTTTTATCAGTCGATTCACTCCCGTCCGCAGACCGATCACCATCATTCCCAGCAGCAGCAAAATCGCTCTCCAATCCCGCAGCAAACGGAGGGTTTTTTTCTCCGCCAGCGGTCTCTTTTCGCTGGGAGGACATCCAACGGGGGTCAGGTCCAATGGTCAAATATCGGGCGCCGCGTCTTCCGAACCTGTCCTGTCCCGACTCTACTGTTTTTACTGTTCCATCTTTTCATCCGACCTGTCCTCTTCTATTCCGACCCACTGACCTGTCCCTACTATTTTGAGCACGCGGAACGGGGGTCAGAGCACGCGGAACGGGGGTCAGGCCAAATAAGCGTCGCGCCATGAAAGGGCGAGGCCGAGCGTACCAAGAACACGGGCAGAGAATAAAATAAAGCCGTCATAGGTCTTAGTCACTAGCGCTCGTCTTCGTCCGGTTAACTATTAGATGAATAATTTCGATCGCTGTTAACAAAAACGGTGTCCGTTTTGGCAAGCGATAGGTGCCGAGGATTACCCGCCGGCATCAATTTGGGCTTCAATCTTCAATCCATCACAAGACCGCGAAGGAGGGCGCGACGAGCAACAGTCCAAGCCAAGGGCGACCGTACGTAGCGGAGTCAGCGGTATTCAGCGGGTGAGAACGAGCGGCTGACACGCGAGTAGAGAACAAGAGGATTGACAGGTCAAAATTAATTGGCTGAATATCGAAAACACACTACACTATTATTATATGTTGTGTACGTTGATTCTCGTTATGCGTTTTCCGCGAGTCAAAGCTGAGGGTCAGAGTTTTTATCACTGCATTTCAAGAGTCGTGGAGGGCCGCTTCATCTTCGGGTCTTCTGAGGGTCGGTCTCTTGAGGCCGAGAAATTTATCGAGCTGATGCGCCGCCTGGAGGCTTTCAGCGGTGTCCGGGTCCGGACCTACGTGGTGATG
>CAWBKA010000050.1:0-93233 GCA_963789065.1 uncultured Verrucomicrobiae bacterium
ATTTCCGGCGTGTGTACACCGGTACGTCAAGGTGCTCAGTCAAGAACTTGGCCAGCCGCTCGATCACTTCTCGGAGATCAGCGTGGGCGCCGCCAGATCCGGGCGAGGTCGTCCTTCTGTGAAAGGGTAGCAGTTTGCATAAGGTGTGTTCTTTTTGCTTTTGGTCGTTAGAACGGCTCGGTGAACGGAAGGTCGTTTTTCTGGGCGTATCTGCGCAGGGCGTCGCGCTGGGCATCCAGAGCTTTCGCCGCGAGGGATATTCCGTGTAGAGGAACGCCAGCGGCAAAAGCACCGCTTTACCGTGTTTGATTATCTCGACGCCGTCATGAGCAGCGCACAGAAGCGCGTCGAGGCTCTGGAAAGGGGTTCCCGAATGTCTCACCGGTTTGCCGGTCGAGGCCGAGCTTGAAGTGATCATCCGGGATGTGGCTAGCCTCGGCGGCCTTGTCGAACTGCAGGATATCAATCTCTGTATTGGTTGGCAAATTTGGGGGCATTTCGTGATGATGCGGGAACCTGGACTCGAATAATGCGGCGGCTTCGGGTGAGAGTTTGATGGCCGACAAGTTCTGCCGGATGTTCCATCAAACGGATGTTGATGTAAGCCCACATCGTACCTGTCAGATCATCGAGGGCCTCAAAAGAAAGGAGCAACGGCAGCAGTTTGGGATGGTCGGCATGACTTCCTCCAGGCGACGTCCAGCCTCTTCTTTCCAGCCGCCGTTGGCAGGTTGATGTAACAGCAGGGTTTGGCATCCGGCGCGGTGCGGGCTTTTAATTTTCCAGACAAGAGGTCAATATTGATCAACCCGTGGCCGCCGAGGACAGTGCTGCCCTCGAATTTGAGCGCGGCGACGTCCTTAGCCATCGTCGCTTTAGCCTGTTCGAAACTCTGGAATGCATTCATCAGTTTAGGATGTCTGTGTGTGCGTTAAGGCTGAGAGTGATAATTTTCATAAAGGGTATAGAGAAACGGGATAATCGGCCTCTGGGTACTCTTGCCTCCCCCTTAATTCGTAAAATGAGGTTTCCATTTTTGCCCGCGAATCGAGCTCTGGCAGAGCTTCTTCGTTTAAACCGTTTATTTCGTACCACCCGTTGGCCAGTAATTTTTATTTTAGCTCGCGAATCCGCTCTGTAAGAGCTTCTTCGCTTAATATGTTTATGGTTTTTAGAGACACAGCCGACCAGCTTTATCTTTGCTTATTGGCTGTGCGGTTTGGTACGAAATAAACAAATGAAACGAAGAAGCTCTATAGAAGCGGATCGACGAGCTGTTACGAAAATACGATTTTTCAAATAAGCTCGGGTTGGCCCTATTGGATCTTCTTCATCGGCCAGATCCTTTTTTGCGGTTGCGAACCATCGTTCTCCCGGTCGGCCTGGAGTTTCGTAGCGGTCGAAGAAAGCGAGGCGGAGATGGCGCAGATAGGTGAGCGCCGCCTGCATTTTGCTCTTGGTCAAGTTGCGTTGAAATACCTCGCTAGAGATTTCTGCACGAGTCAGTCCTTTGCCGTTGCGTCTGGCGGAGCGCCACAGAGTATAATGACATTGAGGATTATCGATCTCGCCGAGAAACAGGTAGCGCGCAGAATCCAGGCAATAATTCCAAAGCGCCTTCGCGGCTTTAATATGAGCCACTTCGATCTTCAGACATTGGTCCAAAAGAGCAAGGATCATCGAGAGCCGTAATACCTGTGCTTCCGCTCGCCCGATCGCGGCACCGAATCGGCCTGGGATCTCCGCCGTTAGCTCTCCGTAGATGGAAGCCCGATCTTCATTAGCTTCCGGTGAGCGGTGTATTTCACCAACGTCGCGCGCCCAGTTGATGGCGGATGTGAGCAGGGCAATTTCCTCTTTGATTTTTGCTTTGATTTTTCCGATGTCCCCGCCAAAGGGCAAAACCCTGCTGCGTTGAACGCAAAGCCACAGAAAACGGTTCGCGAATCCGTTAAAAAAGTCGCAGGTCTTAAGCGATTGCTGGAGTTCTTCGCTCGTGATGTGGCCGAGGATCGAGATATGAGCGTCGGTCGCCCCGGTAAGGATTGGTCTTGACCATCGAACGCAGGTTTCCGCTTTCCCAGGCCGAGCGGAGAACTTCGGACAGAATATTGGCTTCACGGCTCATCGCTTTGAGTGCTCGAGAGAATTCACCCTCGGTAACCAGGAGCCGTTTATCTTCGATGCCGTAATCGACGATGTTTTCCTGTTCTTCGCCGGTGTTTTTACCGTTCTTCTTGATTTGCTCTTTTTTGATAAGCTGGTCGCGCACGGCGTAGATCAGCCCCTCGCACTCGATAAACCTGAACTCAGACAAGTGCCAACCCATGGGCAATCGATTTGCTCCATTACCCAAGTAAATCCAGGGCACTGCCTTTTCGTCCTTTGGAAGTGCGGCCAACCAAGCAGGCGAAAAGGTTCAGGTGATGTCTGGTTGCTCCGACTCTGAAAAAAGGTTCATGCCCGATGGCGCAGCCTTCGGCGATTAAAAGCTGAATCAGGATCGCCATAGGATCAGCTTCGGTCTCCGGTTCGATAATACGCGCTATGCGGCCCGTGATTCCATAGAAGGCATCCGGGTGGGCTATCGGGTATTCGTTAAGCCAGACGTTATCGTTGTCAGCGTGATCAGGTCCTGGAATTCTTCGGTAACGGGAATTGAACAACGCCACCGACTGCGGATTTATGCATAGGTTTTCCTTTCAAGGTGTGAAGTCCATGATGGATTCGATGCGGTTTCGGAACTCTTCCCAGCAGTCGTAGTCGATATAAGAAAGGTCATTGAGGTCCTTGACCGGCTGTCCGTCGGTCGTGAGGAATCCGGCAAAGGAAAAGCCGTCCACTGTGATGTCGGCGCTCGCGAGTTGTGTCGCCCAGCGGTTCGCCGCCTCGTGGCCAGGGGCGTCGTTATCGATAAAAATTCTGCCCCGTTTGCCTTGGAGGTGCGCCAGGGAGCTTCCTGAAATCCGCAGCGAGGAAGGCATACAGATCGGCGCGATCCGCGTTTCGACCTCGCTGGCCCAGGCGTGACCCAGGATCGCGAGGGCATTAGGGCCGCCTTCTGCGACACCGAAACACGGGTAATCTTCGCTTCCTGGTATCCGATTGGCGCGCGCATGTCCGAACCCTGGCAAGCGGCGCATTTAACTGCTCCGCCGCTTCGCAAGCGAAAAGCTTGGTTGTCCAGCGTGCGCCTGAGCCCGCACCGGCGCCGTTGGTCGGTGTACAGCCAGCAACGGCCATTGAGCTCATCGTCGAAACAAAGCAGGAACCCGCGAGCCGCCGCGATACGCAAGGCTTCAAGAGTTCAGATCGAGCGGCTCTGCGACAAAATCCGGAAGATCTTTTTCGTGGGCTTGGCAAGATTAGGTGGGAAGAAGATTTTCTTTTCGCTGTGCCATTGTGGGTCCAGTTCCTCTGGGCGGAGAAACGTCCACCGGCAGGCCTATCAAGGAGCTGAGTTCTTGAACGGCAGTTTTGAAATCGACGCCACGGACCTCCATAAGAAGATCAATAAGGCCCCGTCGTTTTTATCGTCGGCGGCCCAATCGCCAAAAACGCCGGTGTTCAGATTGACGTCGAAGGAACGTCCGGGTTCACCGAACACCGAACCGGCCAGCCAACGACATCCTTCTTTGCGACCCCCTGGCAAGAGGTAGCTGCAGAGGGCCTCCATCCGCTCGGGCGATAATTGACGCAGGGCGTCGAGGTTCATCGCAGGACCTCCAGTGGGGCGGTGTTTACCGCATGAAGGTGAAGCGGTCTAAAGAAATGGAGATCGTCAAACGCTCTCCGGACACCCGGGCACCGACTTCGTAACGGCGGGTGTCCCATAGAATCAATTGGCCGGTAAAATCAGGCGAAGCCGCCGGTCCGAGGATGGTAGACACCCATCCAGAGAGACAAGCGGAACAATATCCAGTTTCAGCCGCCTGTTGTTGCGAAGGATGGCTTGGACGCGGCAAGGATGGTTATCCTCAAGATCGACTAGACCCTGAAAACTGCCGTCGGGAGCAGGACTGGGATTGGCGTGGCAGCCACGTTGAGCTTGCGCCGTGGGAGGGAACGGATGTATAAAAGACATGTTGATCTGATCTTGTGTGGCCCGCCTGAGTGACTCTCGGCGGGTCGCTTTTTCACTTGGTTTATGCACCCCGTCTGAGGTGCGTTGGTTTGTTGACGGCGTGTTGTCTTGCATACGATTTGGTGTGAGGTGTTAGTGGGATCGGGGGCGTACGCTTTTTTAGGAGGTAGTCAGAACATTGCTTTCTCTTGCTTTGTCGCCCGATTTTGTCCCCCGCAACCAACGCGAGAGATCATCAATTACCATCGGCGCACAATGTTCCGGGCAGATGGCGATACGGACTTCCGAAGGTCCAGCGGCATAAACACAGTGGATCAGGCCGCCTAGCGTGATCACGCTCGGAATAGAGTCGTCGGACGGTTCTTCTATATTGAGGTAATCCAAAATCCTCGCGACGTTGGGCCAATCGCTTCGGAGAATAATTTCTCCCCCTTCACCCCTGCAGAAATGGGGCAGAGCGACGCTATTGAGCGAGCCCTCGCTCAGGGCCAGATCTTTAGTGATTTCGCGTATCGTGAGTGCGCACAGGTCGGTCGCTCCATAGGTGTACAGCAAGAGCGGTCCAAGCACCTCGCGCCGGAGACGGGCGGCGGCTTCAGTGACACAGGTTCCAAGGCAGAGAACGGTACAGGCACCAAGGAGGTAATGGATAGGTTTATGGAACGGATTGTCGCCCGGATCCGTGAATGCGTGGAAAAGCAGACAGGTGGTTCCGAACAAATCCAGCTCCGCTGAATCCAACCATAAATGGCGCCTGACGCGCAGGGTTTCCGCCCAATTGGTGAACCGTGGCGAGAGGCGCGGTCTAACCTGAAAACCGCAGGCGAAGGGCTCAACCCTTGAAAGCTCAAGCCGTAGAGGGCAATAATTTCTTCGGTGCGGGCCAGGACCGCGTTTTGGCTATGAATTAGGTCGCCGAGCCGCAGCGGGTATTCGATTTTCTGGCTGCCGACCTGAAACAGTTCTTGCATAACTAACTATCGCTCATGCAAGGAACCCAAAACTATCGGAATCTTTTTTGTTAATTCTTTCCGCTACTTTGATTGTTACATTTTGGGACTGATCTGGCACCATTGTTGTCCTTCTTCGGTCCATACTTCCACGTGGCAAGGTGCCTTGGTGCCTTTAGGTTGGAAATCGGTCCAGTCTTTTAGCGCAAGTTGTTTGACCGCCTTGCGAATGCGGTCAGCCGCAACAAGTGTTACCCCATAAACTCTGTTCAGGAGGATGGCTCGATCGTCGTTGTCTAACAGCCAGAGACAACTAGTTAGCCAGCCGCACAGAATATAATACTCTAGAGGCATTTCCTTTTGCTCCGGTTGGCGGGTGATGATGTCAGCTACGGCAGAGCGGAAACGCGGATTAGACGACCATTTGTCGGCCAGCGAAGCATGGACGGCGAAGGCGCTTGCCATGGACTCATATCGCAATCTCAGAAAGAAGAGTTCGAGCTCGTCCTGTTCCTCGGGTGAGTCGGCTTTTAGCTTCGGTGTGCCGATGTTGAAGGCGCGCACGGCTGGCTGCCAGGACTCTCGCACTTCGGGATAATCGCGGAGGAGCTTGGTTTGTTCGTACCAATCCTTGAGGGTTGATTGCTGCAGGAAATTTGAGTCGTGCGCCTCGAAGAGACGTTCTTTGGGAGAGGGAAACTCGGGTGGGCATAACATTAGCTCTCTAATGCGAGCAGCGCGTTCATCCGGTCCGAGGCCTTGCTGAGCCAAGGCGATACCTAGCAGCCAGCGGATCGTGGCTGCCATCTCAGGGGCCTTGGAAAGATCCTCGTGGCGCCGGGCCAAGACGTTCCGTAAAGCTTCGAGGTGAGGCTGCTGGAGCCGGGCCAGATTTACGTTGATGTCGAATGCGTTATGCCGGTCACCCCGGTCCACCCAGACATGAAAGGTGGCTCGGTTGTCCCTTACTTCCGCGTTCCAGTCGAAACTGAGCGTCACCGGGTCGCTTGGTGCCATTAGCTTTTTCCCGCCTTATGACGAGGGTGCATTCGTCGTTCATAGTTACCGTTGCTGCCGGTTAAGGATTGGCCTCAACCGGCAGTTCCGTTCCCAGGGCTCCGCCGAGCCACAGCAGGTTGCGGAAATTGGTTATGGGGCCTCCCTGTGGCGCGATACGGGCTCGCGCGACGCAGGTTGACGCGACACAGACGAGATACTTAACGGGCCGGAACTTGACATGACCAGACAGGTGTTTTGACGAGGGCCTGCACTCTCTGGAAGCAGAGTGATGTTCTGCTGTTACTGCATAGCCTCACGTTCGAGGGCCCGCACCTCATCCATTTTGTAACGCACCAAGCGGGACGAGATTCTAAGGGGGTGGAGCAAGCCTAGCTTTTCTTTTCGCCTAACTGTCTCGGTATGACATTTCCACCGTTTGGCTAATCCGGTTCGTCCAATCAAGTCACCGATCGAGCTATCTTCTTCGTTACTCTTAGTCTTAGCGGTTTTGGTCTTCACCTTTTAGAGATCAAGACATAAATCCACAAGTCGCAACATACAACACAAAATGTTGTAAACGTTGCGCATTGGAGATGTGGATAGCGTTGGTACTGAACGGGTTAGGGCCTGAAAATATTTTACAATAGCGCGCCCAGTCCGGTGGTGGCCCGTGAACGTTTATCCAGATAATGCATCGCGGTGACGCTGACGTCGGCGTGCCTGAGCGCCCTTGAGGCGCTGTAGATACCGTGCCGGTCGCAGATTTGAGAGCCGAACTCTTTTCTCAAGGCGTGCATTGGTTTGGACGAAGCAACACCATGAGCGCGAAGCCATGCGGAGAGTCTTTTAAAGTGGGGTGCGCAGCGGTAGCTCAAATAATTCGTGCCGACTCGTGAGGAGCGAGGTGATTCGATGACGAACGTGCCCGTTCTTTGAGCATGAAATTGCTGGAAGACTTTGATCATTTCCGGGTCCAAGTCAATGGCCCCGATCGAATCCTGACTCTTGAGCGCCAGATGTTCGGTGATCTCCACATGCAACTTGAGATTCTGCCAACTGAACGCGGTCCATTGGAGCTTATCGATCTCGCCGCGTCGCAAACCCGCCATGAGCGCCAGCAAGAAGATTTTGAACGCCTCAGGCTCGGCTTGAGCCAGTTCATCTTTGGCCTGGGCAATGAGCTTGGAGACGTCGAACGAAGTGCGATAGCGCATGCTTTGGCCGGGCTCCAATTGCACATGCCCAAAGGGTGATTCGAATCCTGGTGGCAGCTGGACGAAGGCGAGCCGTTCTTTACTGAAAAGGGCGCGTGCTTGTCGCAGGTTAGAGTTAATCGAGATCCTGGCGGCTTTCTGTGCTGATGGCGATTTGGCGGCTTTGTTCAGATAATCGACTTTCCAACCTTGGATGAGCGCCGGGGTGAGCATCGAGAGTTCGATTCGATCGATCTTTTCCAACCACGCGTCGCGACCGCCGGTGCGGCAATCGAATCTGGAGGCACCGCCATGCGCGCACCGGCGTGAAAACGGACTGATTCTACCGATTTAAAAGTGGACTGGACTAGTTTCGGCAGGATAGGCGGGAACGGGTTGGATTATTTGCGCTTGGCGCTGCGGTAGCTGTCGCCTTCGATGAAGACGGGTTGAGCGTGATGCAGGAGACGATCCAACAGAGCGGAAGTCAGGGTGGCATCACCGGCGAAGATGCGCGGCCAGTCCTTGAAAGCGATGTTGGTGGTGATGATAATCGAGCCGCGCTCGTAGCGTTTGGAGATGACTTGAAAGAGCAGCTCTGCGCCGCGCTTGTCCAAGGGCATGTACCCTAATTCGTCGATCAATAAAATTTTGGGGCTCTGGTAACGCTTGATCTCCCGGGCGAGTTGACGATTGGATTCGGCGGCGCTTAAGCGATTGACCACGTCAATGGCGGCGGCAAAGAGCACGCTATGGTTGCGCAGACACGCAGCATAGCCCAGTGCAACGGCTAAATGGCTTTTGCCGATACCGGTAGGACCGGCAAAGATAACGTTGGTGGAGGTGTTGATGAAGTCCAGTTCGAGCAAGTGTTCGATTTGCATGCGGTTGATTTTGGCCGGCCAGTTCCAATCCCATCCGGCCATGGTTTTAATGACCGGGAAGCGGGCGTCCTGGATGCGGCGTTGAACGCTGCGGTCATGACGCAGGGCGACTTCACCGGCGATAAGTTCCTGAAGGTACTGGAGATGGCCGCTCCCGTGGCCAGCGGCGTGTTCGGCGGCTGGCACGGCATTTTCGAGTAGATAACTCAGCCGGAGGCTGCGGAGGTTGTCCTGCAGAGTAGAGTTTGGTGTCATGGCAGAGGCCTTAGCAAATATCTTTTCTGATTGAGACAGGTTAGTTTTCATGTTTAATCGGTGAGTGCCTGGGGGGGAGTGCCAGCTCTGGTTAGGACCTCTGGTGCGATTGCGTTGTTCGGCTTAACACTGTTGGGAGCTATGTTCAGAGTTGATCTGAATAGCGGGCGCAGTCGGGTTGCTGGACTTCGAGTTGGAGGAGGTCAGCTCCTCGAGTGAGGTGAAGTTGTCCAATCAGTGGGGCTAGAGTACGGCGGTGGGCGAGGATATTGTGGAGGTAATCGGATCCGTAGGCGCCGAGTTCGATGGCTTCCTCCAGAGCTTGAGCGACCGCGTCCCGTCCGTGGATATCCACTAACAGATGGATCCGGCGAACGTGACCCATGGCGTGAAGGTCTCGCTGACGCAGAGCCGCGTAGTATGCCTCGGCTTTGGGGCTTAAGGCCAGGAAGCGGGCCAGTAAAGCGGCATCCTCGGCTCGTTTGCGCTCCTCTAAGAGACGGCTGAGATGATCGGGATTTTCGATGTCCTGGTTGCGTCCGTAGTTGCGTGGGTGCTGCGCGATCAGTTTTTGGCCTCGGAAAATGGCGATCGTCTGGGGCGTGATGAGCAGTTCCAACAAGGCCCCGGCGTGTTCAAAGGGTACGGTGTAACGGTTTGATTCGAAGGCGACCCGGCAACGGTTAGTCGCACGTACTCGACGGCGGCAACTGATATCGTAGCCGGAGAGCGGCAGCGGTTGAAGGGTTGGCTTTTCCTCTTGAAAGGCGTCGCAGGGTCGTTTGCCCGTCTCGCGATGAACTCGGACGTTAGCGACCTGCTCCAGCCAGCGGCGTACCTGGGCATTGAGCGCTTCCAGCGAGCTGATCTGCAGACCATTGAGGAAGTTCTTTTGGACATACCCGATAGAGTTCTCGATCCGCCCTTTTTCGTTGCCCCTCCCGACATTACAAGCCACCGGCTTGAAGCCGTAGTGGGCGGCAAAATCCAGATAACGCGGATTAAAGACTGGAGCGTAACCTGGAAGGCGCTCCAGCACAGCGGTCTTAAGATTGTCATGCATGGCGCGCCTGGTGCTTGCACCGAAGTATTCCAGCGCGTGGCGGTTGGCCGCCAGGAAGCATTCCATACTCTGGCTCAGGAAAAACTCCACATAGAGCAAGCGGCTATAACAGAGCACCGCGGCGAAGTAGTGAAGTTTGCGCAAGCACTCGTCGATGCGCATCAGGCCATGAGTGGCCCAATCGATTTGCATGCAATCGCCCGGTTCAAAAGCCAGTTTGAGGAAAGCCTGATGGCGGACCGGCCGTACCGTGACAATGAAGTCCTGCAGGATGGATCTGCCGCCGGTGTAACCATGTTCAGAGCGCAGACGTTGAAAGATCTGCATTCCGGTATAGGGATGTTTTTCCAGCCAGGAGATGATCAGATCTTTGTAGGGATCCAGCTTGCTGGTGCGCTTGGATCCCTTGCTGCGCGGCTCGTAGCGCGGCTTGTCCAACCATTTACGGATGGTCTTGATATTGAGTCCGCTCTTGGCGGCGATCTGAGCGGGAGTCAGATTCAACTCCCGGCTCAAACGGCGCACTTCGTGATAGGTTTCAAAGTTAATCATTGCTCAAGCTCCTCCCTTTTGCAGAAGACTTTCGACCATCGCTTTGAGCGACAGATCACTCTTAATAATGGTTCCAATGGCTTGGGGTTCGGAGTCGGCCACAGAACGTTTCGGAGGCTGGCTTTTGAGATCAGGCACTTCGCCTTCCAGGCTCAGTAGCTGATAGAGAGGTTTTTGATAGGCGATCAGTCCCAGGCCGATCAGTTCCCGGCGTGCCTCTGACAGTGCTGCCGGCTCCAGACTCAGCAACTGCGCGAGGCGCGGGGCGGAGTAATAGCTTAAACCCTGCGCATCGGAGGCGCAGACCAGAAGAACATAAAGAGCCAGGGCCTGTGGGCTGCAACGGCTGAGGTAACCGTCTCGGAGCAGACGGTGGTCTATCCAGCCAAAACCGCGCGGAAGCGCTTTGCGCATTCGCCTGGGATCGATGAGTCGTTTGATGGGCATTGTCGGGTATTGCTCAGGTTGACGTGATCAGCCAAAAGCCGCCGTTTTAGCGTTCAGTGGCCAACACGCGTTTGCCCCTGTCTACGAGTTCCCGGGTAAAAGTGGCAAAGCGATCTTGTAACGCATCACCGATGAGCAACGACACAACTCCCGCCAGCAGAGGCACTTGAACACAGGCGAGATCTTGTAACGCATCCCCACTGAGAGTCCTCGAGGGCTCCCGAGGGCTAAAATCCTCTGCCAAGTGACCGGTTTCATTAAACGTAATTGGCTGATTTGGTGAGACTTCAGTGGGGGCGAGATCTTGTAACGCATCCGATGAGGATCTCTTTTTGCGCCAATAACCAGGACGTCGCTCTCGCCAACGTCGCACCCGCTCAGTATTTTCCGGCCCGCGAAAGTAAGAACGATTTTCTGGTTTGTTGAGCCATTTGGCTTGGGCAGCGGCCTTGCTGGCCTTGCGACATTCGGCTTTTGCGCAGTAGCGCTGAGCGTGTCGGCTATTCGGGGAGGGAATGAAGAACTCTCTACAATGGAGACACTTACACGATGAAGGCGAGCTCATGGCGGGGGGCCACAACACCACCCCATCGCCAAGCCACACTCAAGCTCTCGCTAGCCTCATTTCAGAACAAAAACCACCAGATGAAGAAGAACTTTTGTTGAATACGGGGACAGAAGAAAATGCCGAATCCGGAAGAAGATCGGCACGCTTACCGATCTGAAAGTCCTCGTTCAAACCGGTAGAATCAGACCAATTTCAGATCGGTCCCTGCAGCTGGGACTGGTCGCTGGCTACGAGGATCTGAATGATCATAATCTTTTGCGGCTCGATCCTACTCTTTGCCGTAGCCGTCGGTAAAGAGGATCCGCTTGGAACTGGGCGTGCTCCCCAGGATCAAGGCAAGGCGCTGGCCAGCGCTTCGACCCTCAACCGGCTGGAACTCGGTAACAATAAAAAAACACGTTGTCATAAGATCAGCGCGACCCCAGGCGATCGAGGGACACCCTTTTGCGCAAGGGGGTGAGCTGTTTGTATAAGCATAGCCAAGAGCTCGTCATCGATCTGGATGCCAGTGACGATCCGCTCCATGGCCAGCAGGAAGGACGTTTCTTTCACGGCTTCTATGGCTGCTACTGTTATCTGCCCCTCTTTGCCTTTGTCGGCTACAGTCCCGCTCTGGGCCGAGTTGCGCACCAGCGACGGAGACGCGGCCCGGGGCGCCGTCGAGGCACTCCAGAAAATCGTCGCGGCGCTGCGTCAACGTTGCCCCAAGGCCAAGATCATTGTCCGGGCCGATAGCGGCTTTTGTCGCGAGGAGATCATGGCCTGGTGCGAGGCTCAAGAACCAAAGGTCTATTATTGTCTGGGGCTGGCTCGCAACAGCCGGCTCCGGGATTTGTTAGACGATAAATTTGCTCGGGTCCGCGAGTTGGCCGTTTTGTGCGGCGGGGTGGCGCGCGGCTTTACAGAGTTCCAATATCAGACCCTCAAAAGTTGGACTCTCAGTCGTCGGGTCATTGGTAAAGCGGAGGTCTTAGGGGACAAGGACAATCCGCGTTTTATCGTGACTAACCTCTCTGCCGAAGGTTTTGACGATGACCAGCACTCGCCTGATCGCTTCAGCGCCCAAAAGTGTTATGAAGACTTTTACTGTGCGCGCGGGAACATGGAAAACCAGATCAAGCAGCAGTATCTGGATTTGGACGCCGATCGGACCAGCACCCACTGGATGGCCAGCAATCAGTTACGGTTGTGGTTGAGCGCTTTCGCTCTGTTGCTCTTCCACAGACTGCGTACTTTAGCTTTGCAGGGCACCGAACTGGCCAAGGCGACGGCAGGCACGATCCGGCAACGGTTACTCAAGATCGGGGCCATGGTCACGGTCAGCACGCGCCGGGTTTACATTCGATTGGCTTCGGCTTTTCCACTTCAGCACGTCTTCGCACACGCCCATCGAGCTCTGGCAGAATGGGTACCCGAAGAGGGGTAATTTTACTTCCTCTCCAACTTCACTACTTCCAAAGGGCGCCACAAGCCGCTGGAGAGGGCGGAGCCTGCCCGGAATCGATCGAAATTCGGATACCAACGGCTCCTCAACCGATGGGAAAGCCGCTCCGATCAGCTTCCGCGGCCAATCAGATTCTAAGCTAGCTTTATAGCTAGCTTAACAGCCCCTTCAAACGCTAGCAAAATATAAGATTTTACTACCCGGACGGCTTATGAAATATGCGGGCTAGATACTTTTTTAAAATAAATGAATCGCAGCAAACCGTTATTAAACTCTTCTCTCCGAAAAGCAGCGGAATTTTCCGGCGTAGCCGGAGAGTTCCGCTAAGATTAGGGATGCTTCCCCTTACTCATCGGCCGCGACGGCTCCGTTCGACCGAGACAATGAGAAGAATGGTTCAGGAAACTCGCCTGGACGTTGACAAGTTGATCTATCCCATCTTCGTCTCCGAAAAAGTCTCCGGCCGATGCGATATTTCCAGTATGCCAGGTGTCGCTCAACTCTCGGTGAGTGCGCTGGAGGCTGAAGTCAGATCGATTGCCGAACTAGGCATCAACGCGGTCTTACTATTCGGGATTCCGAAGGAGAAAGACGAACACGCTTCCCAGGCTTACGCTCAGAATGGAATCGTTCAGCGGGCAATCCAAGTGATCAAGCAGGCCGCCCCGGATTTGATCGTGATCACAGACGTCTGTCTTTGCGAATACATGTCTCACGGCCATTGCGGCGTCGTCGCAAGAGACGGGAAGCATTTTCAGGTACTGAATGACGCATCCGTTGAACTCTTGGCGAAGACGGCGGTAAGCCACGCGAATGCCGGCGCCGATATTGTCGCGCCGAGCGATATGATGGATGGCCGGGTCGGCGCGATTCGGACGGCACTTGATAGAGACGGATTCACGAAAGTTCCGATCATGAGTTATGCCGCAAAATTTTGTTCCGCGTTTTATGGCCCGTTCAGAGAGGCGGCCGAAAGTGCGCCTCAGTTTGGCGACCGCCGCACCTATCAGATGGATCCGGCGAATGCGTTAGAGGCGTTGCGCGAAGTCGCTCTGGACATCGAAGAAGGCGCGGAACTGCTTATTGTAAAGCCAGGGTTGCCGTATCTGGATATCCTTCGACGCGTGAAGGAACGCTTTGAATTACCGACTGCGGTCTACAACGTCAGCGGCGAATACGCGATGGTTAAAGCCGCGGCTCAGAACGGTTGGTTGGACGAAAAGCGTGCCGTCCTGGAGATGATGACCGGATTTCAGAGAGCTGGCGCCGACATGATCATTACTTATTGGGCAAAAGATTTGGCGGCTTGGTTAAGGTGAGCTCCCGGGGGCTGTCGGGCTCTCGACAGAAGAGAAGAGATTTTGCACAGAAGGCCGCAAAGGAATCAAAGGGATCAGAAATTGGGCTGGCCAGGTGATCATTCGCTCGATCCTACTGGGAGCCTGACCTCGCGCGCTCCCCGGGGGCTGTCGGGCTCTCGACAGAAGAGAGGAGATTTTGCACAGAAGGCCGCAAAGGAAACAAAGGGATCAGAAATTGGGTTGGCGGGCATGTTCATCGCAGCGTGCTCCCTCTCGAGCGGACGGGCCGCCTTAAGACGTCCTGGCTGCTCCGCCGTTTCGAACCTTAAGATCCTTCGCTTCCTGTCACACCGACATTGCATCAAGACGAGGCCAGGCGACGAGGTGGGCGGGTCCGACCGGATACCTTTGACTAACTAACGCGCTGAAAAGTGGGCGAAGCGTCCCCGCTTTGTCCTACTGCCGGAGGCTCGTCTTCCCTGACGGCCCCCAGGGGGCGCGCGCGGTTACGCTCCCGAGCGGATGATCACCCAGCCAACCCAATCTCTAATCTAATCTAATTCTTTGTTTCCTTTGCTGCCTTCTGTTCAAATTCTCTTCTGTCGGGGCCCCCGACAGGCTCACGGGGAACACGCGAGGTCGCGCTCCCATTAGAATCCAGCGGATGATCACCCAGCCAACCCAATTTCTGATCCCTTTGTTTCCTTTGTTGCCTTCTGTGCAAATTCTCTTCTGTCGGGACCCCCGACAGGCTCACGGGGAACACGCGAGGTCGCGCTCCCATTAGAACCCAGCGAATGATCACCCAGCCAACCCAATTTCTGATCCCTTTGTTTCCTTTGCTGCCTTCTGTGCAAATTCTCTTCTGTCGGGAGACCCCCGACAGGCTCACGGGGAACACGCGAGGTCGCGCTCCCATTAGAACCCAGCGAATGATCGCCCAGCCAACCCAATTTCTAATCCCTTTGTTTCCTTTGCTGCCTTCTGTGCAAATTCTCTTCTCTTATCTTCTGTAGCCTCACGCTCCCCCTCAGGCCTACTTTTTTTCTGCTCCGACGGGTGAAGGTATCTGAGGCGTCGCGGGCTTCGACCGGCGCAAAGTCGTCGCTAAACCGAACGCCAAGGCGATGATGACTCCACCGACCAGAAACGGCGTGTTACCATATTGGGCGTTTGGCCGCCGGTGATCGCCGGTAAGCAGCACGCCGGCGATTACCGGACCAAAGACGCGCCCCAAACTTCCCGCCGCCTGGATGACACCCAAGACGCGCCCTTGAAGCGCGGCGCTCGCACCCTTGGAAGCGATGGCGTTAACGGTGGGCTGCGACAAACTGTTACCAATGGCAAGCCCGGCGCTGAACAGGAGGAAAATGGGAACTGAGCCCGCAAACGGCATCAACATCATACTGACAGCCATCACGGCAAAGCCGGTGATGGCCAGGTTTACGTCCCCAAATCGCTTCGAAAGTCTCCCGATGGCTCCGCCCTGAATAGCAGCCCCGATCAGACCCATCATTACAAAAATATAACTGATCTGGCTCTGACTTAACTCGAACCGTCGATGACTGACTTGCGCGTAAATGACCGTCACGATCGCGAAACCAGCAATGGCGATGAAGTAAGTAACCGTGATAACCCCCAGTCGCCAACTGCCGGCTTGCTCGAAGGTGTCTCGCAAATTCAAAGGGCCGCTTTGACGTGCCACATGCCGCTCCGGTTCCGGAAGAACTATCCACATCAGAATCGCATTCAAAACCGAGAGGATCGCCGCGAACCAGAACGGAGCGATCACCGAGAAGTGGCTAAGGATACCGCCGATCGCGGGACCCAGAACGAAACCAATTCCAAATGCAGCTCCGATCAATCCTATTCGTTTTGAACGATTTTCGGGAGGCGTGATATCAGCAATGTAGGCAGAGGCGGTACCGACGCTGGCGCCGGCGATGCCGGCGAGAATTCGCGCCGCGAACAATATCGCGAGCGATGCAGCATTGGCCATCAGCACATAGCCTGCGGCCGAACCGACCAGGCTGCACAGCAGAACCGGTTTACGGCCATAGCGATCGGATAGCCACCCTAAGGCCGGCGACGCGAGAAACTGCATGAACGAATAAGAAGCAAGCAGGAGCCCGATTTGCCATTCGGTCGCCTGAAATCGTTGGGCGTACAAAGGCAGAATCGGAATGATCATTCCAAAT
The DNA here is from genome assembly GCA_963789065.1 of uncultured Verrucomicrobiae bacterium. Lineage (GTDB taxonomy): Bacteria > Verrucomicrobiota > Verrucomicrobiia > Chthoniobacterales > JAFAMB01 > JAFAMB01. The sequence continues at coordinate 15,939 of CAWBKA010000050.1, forward strand.
CCGATTAAATCGATAAAAACAATCGAAAGAATGCTTGCCAGCGGTGATTTCTTCATGCCGTGAAATTTGCGAATATGCTCAGGGACACACACATAAAAAGTGCGACGATTGACTTCATTCGAGGGTGCCTTTCGTCACTCCCAATTGAAGATGCACCTTCAAATCACGCCAAACTTCCACCCCGGGAATCTCCCCTCGCAAAAGCCGCCGGTAAACGCTGATCAGGTGGCAGGCTTCGGAACGATTCTCCGTGAGAAACTCGATCCTGAACCGTCGTAATCCGGCCGCCAGCAATGCTTGAGCATACTGCGCGCCGGTCTGTGCTCGGGCGTTAAAGACCGTGTTTCGGCAGCCCACATCAGCTTTAATCAGGTGTTCGGAGCCCACTCGATCACGGATCTTCAACACGTGCCGATCGCAAGGCCGACCGCAGTTTGTGTAGTCGGTACCATCCGAAAGGAATGCAGCGAATACGCAATGCTCCATGTGAAACATCGGCATGTGCTGATGAATCGTCAGTTCAAAACGGCTCGCCGGCTCGTACCGGAGCAACGAGAATATCTCTTTAATGCTCAAATCATAAGAAATGGTGAGCTGTTGAAGATCTCGTTGCGCGAAAAACTCTGCCGTCAAAGGATTGGCGACATTCAGCGAAAAGTCTCCGTGCAATCGAAAACCCTTGTCGCGGAAGAAAGAAATTGAGCCCAGATTTCGAATCAGGACGCCGTACGGTTGAGCATTTTCAATCAATCGGAAAAAGCCTTGTTCGCCAGATTTCTGGATGCGCGGCGTGGCGAGGAAGACGTGCGCCCGATCACCTATCCGTTCAATCGCCTGCCGGTAAAGTCGGATATCCTCGAAGTCGACGTAGACGGTTTCGATTTTTTCTTCGATCGCCGCATCGATCTGTTCAAAGGTCCGGCAAAGCGCGATAAGTTCGGGAGACTCATTTTTGGAGGCCTGTGCCTCAACCAGGAGGCCGGATAGAACAGACTCTGAAGTGCGCGCAGGTCGCTGATTTAAGGAGCGCGCAGGTTCCAGGTCCGAAAGATTGCTGCAAGAAGTTGTTTCGGTCACTTTATCCTGGATGAATCGTTGTTCGGAAATTGCAGCATCCAATTTTAAGATCGCATCACGCCGGAGCTGGTTAATGAACCGGATCGGAATAAACACCTCATCTTCCAGTTTTACTTTGAATCTCCGCAAGACGTACCCTGTATCGCCCAAGTGCCCCAACTGCTCGCGCAAAATCACCTCGGTCAGAGGCGATGTTCTGGCCGAGCTCAGTTCCAGCTTTGAATCGGCTTCGGCAAAACGATCTCCTGTACTGACACGCAGCCTTAGCGGTGCACCGTCCCTCCCTGACACTTCCATATCAATGGGAGTTCGAACCCGTTCGGGATCGCGGGCAAAGGTTTGCTGCAGCTGCCTGTTGAGAACGGGATCATCTGTTTTCCACAAACGGTGTCCAACTTCCACCCGCTGAAAGTCAATTTGGCCGTTCCGGAAATAGAGCCGGCGGAATTTTATCTCGTAGATGCGGCCCCCCTGCTCGTGCTCAGTATCACCTCCAGTATCAAACACGACGCCGTCACCGGGCCTGAGTTGCACTTCGGGATCCAGTTCTACAAAATCCTTCCCAACTTTCCGGACAAATCCAGCAAAGGGTCCCCTTTTTTTGCCGCACCGCCCGTTGACGAGCCGCTGATGGTTGACTCCATGTAGCCATCCGGAAAAGAGGCCGCGTGAGAAAGTCATCTCCAGACTATAACGATCCTCCGCCGGGACTGCGGCGACCTCTTCTTCGGAGCGGAGCGCCTCGATCGCACGATCAATCGCATTCCGATAAACTCGCGTTACGGCGGCTACATATTCCGGCGACTTTAGCCGTCCCTCGATCTTAAAACTTGCGACTCCCAGACGGATCAACTCCGGGATCTCGTCGATCCCCGCGAGATCCTGGGGAGAAAGAAGGAATTTCTTGTCGCCGAGATCGGTCTGCAGACCGTCGACGAGGAGTTGGTACGGCAACCGGCAAGCTTGAGCGCATTCGCCACGATTCGCACTGCGCTGGCCTAATGATTCGCTGGTCAAACACTGACCAGAGTAGGCAACGCAAAGCGCACCATGCACGAAAACCTCGACAGGAAAATCGTCCGTTGGAAATCTTTTCAGCTCGCGCAAGGAAAGTTCCCGAGCGAGTACGGCGCGGGTAATGCCTAGCTCCCTGGCAAGCTCCAGTCCCTCCGGCGAAGTGATAGTCATCTGCGTCGACGCGTGCAACTCCAACTCTGGAGCGATCTCGCGCGCGAGTCGCGCCAAGCCGATGTCCTGCACAATAATCGCATCGACGCCGGCTTGCTCTAATTCCACCAAGGTGCGCGCGGCATCCTGAAGTTCATTCGTAAAAATCAGCGTATTAAAAGTCACGAAACCGCGGACACCGAAGCGATGAAGGTACCCCATGATCTCCGGCAGCTCTTTTGCCTGGAAGTTATCCGCGCGCAGACGAGCATTGAAACGTTCCAAGCCGAAGTAAATCGCGTCGGCGCGATTTGTGACGGCCGCGCGCAGGCATTCCCAATTGCCCGCGGGACTCAGTAGTTCAGGCCGTCGAATCATTCCGTTACCCTAGCGCGATTCTCGTAAGGAGCAAAGGAACGCCTGCCGACCCTCGCTTTCCAGCCGCCGCGACCAAAGGCGCGCGCGAGCCAACAAAACCGCGATCGTTAGAACCGAACGGTTGGTTCATCCGAGGCGTAAGAAATCGAGAACGAGAACGAGGACGACGACGAGGACGATATTTGGGAACGATTGAGGAGGGACGAGAGCGATCCGCTCGAGTGTGGAGATTCACGAGCGTAAGCAAAGCGTCCCGCTTAGACGAGAACCGCGGCGCCTGTGTCACGACGGGAGGAAGGCGCTCGTTTCTCGCCCTCGGTCCTAGAATCGTTCTCGTCCTCGTCGTCGTTTATCAAGCGTACCTACGAGCAAGCGGTACCGATTTTGACGCCTCCATTCAGATAGCAATAGAGTTCCGTTCTTCAGTAGAACGGTAGGACTCTTCGGCATGGCTTCGCGCCGGGAGCCGGGAGGTGTGCGTACCTTTCTCTGGACTTACTAGTTCTCTTCGCTTCTGTTTGAAAGGCGCCGTGCGATTCCGAACAACAACAACAATCTGGTTTATCCTGTTGGCACCATTTTTAAGTCTGACGCTGCTGGCGGCCGGTCATCTCTGGGGATTGTCGATCTTGTTTCTCTCTCACGTACTGCTGGTAGGCGTAACCGTTGTTCCCTCGCTGCAAGGATTCGGCCCGGTCGTGACAAAATATTGCCCTAAATCTAAAACGGCCTGGTTGACGATCGATGATGGGCCCGATCCTGACACAACACCGCAGGTTATCGCCCTGTTAGAGAAATTTGGCGCTCGCGCGACCTTCTTTTTGATCGGAGCGAAAGCTGCCAAATATCCAGCCTTAACCCGCATGATATTCGACGCCGGTCACACGATTGGCAATCACACTCAGACGCACCCGCAGTTCAGCTTTTGGCGACTCAGCCCGAGGGCTCTCGCGCGCGAGATTGACGCATTCGAAGGTACAATCACTTCCCTCGGGATTGCTCCCTCATTCTTGTTTCGTGCGCCGACCGGCATGAAAAACCCATTCTTGCATCCGATTTTGGCGGCCCGGGGTCTTCGACTAGTCGGCTGGAGCGCCCGAGCCTATGACACCCAGATCGATGATTCCGCAAAAATCGTTGAGCGAATCAAACGTTCCGTTGTTTCCGGCACAATCATTCTATTTCATGAAAGACCGCAGCCGGAGATCTGCCTGAAGGCATTGGAACAGCTGTTACAAGAACTCACCGATGAGCGTTTCCAACTCATTTTGCCCGAACCGAACGAACTGCTGGCAGGAGGGCGCTCAATCTCCTGGAAAACATCTTGAACGCGCACCTGGGTGAGTGACACTTTGCAGCCATGAACGAGTATTACGTCAAACTCGCAGCGGCGTTACGGGAGCGGCTGGATGTCATCTCGGATCGGGAACTTCGGGAGCGGAATTCCGCGGACCACCTGGCAAAACTGCGGCAGGCTTCTGAACGGATCGATGAATTGAGAAAAGATTTGCCCGTCAGCACCGATCCGATGCTCACTCATTATTTGGATCGAATGAGCCTCAGCAAGGCGCTCGAGTTTGTCCAAAATCATTACCTCCGCTAATGTTGTCGTCCGATGCAAATCGCTGTGCTTGCGGACATTCACGGAAATCTGCCGGCTCTGGAAGCAGTTGCAGCGGACATCCAGCACCTGAATCCTGACCTCGTATTTGTGGCCGGTGACTTTCAGAACCGTGGACCGAATCCTCGCGAAGTAACAAAGTTCGTTGCCCAGAGCGGATGGACACTTTTACGCGGGAATCACGAAGATTATGTTATCCGCCAGAGCCAGAATTTTGGTACTCAGGACGTCACGGACTATTACAACTGGCTGCCTGCGCGGTGGACGGCCGACTTGACCCGCGATTTTGTCGATTTGATCAAGCAGTTGCCGATTGCCATCACGCTGACTGGCCCGGACAACCTTCTAATCACCATCGCGCATGGTTCCAAGCGGTCGAATGACGAAGGCTTTTTTCCCGGTACTCCAGAGGCCAAGGCCAAAGAGATGATCGGCGACGACCCGCCAGGCCTGCTCTGCGTCGGGCATTCTCATATCCCTCTGGTGCGACGGATCAACGCTACTCTCTTAGTCAATGTCGGTTCGGTTGGGTTTCCTTTCGACGGCGATCGGCGTGCGTGCTACGGGCTTATTACGTGGAACTGCAATCACTGGGAGGTTGATATTCGCCGGATCGAGTACGCTGTCGACCGAGTTGTTGAGGAGTTCGAGCGAGTTAAATTTTATCAAGGGGCGGGCCCCCTTTCCTATCTGATTCGCCGGGAACTGGAATCCGCCCGCCCTCATCTTACACCCTTTCAGTACCTGCTCGGGCCGCTCCTTCGCGCGGGCAAGCTATCGATCCTCGACGCGGTCGAAGCCTATATGGAGATGACGCAGAAAGATATCGAGGAGCAGTTCAGCCGAGTATTCAGAAAGTAGGCCGAGAAGTTATCGGGAATAAAGCTCAACGACCAGTTGCTCATTGACAATCGGTGCGATCTCTTCGCGGGTGGGAATTCGCATCACTTTACCTTGGAATTGATCCTTATTCGCGACAAGCCAGTCCGGCACCGGCTGAATCTGAGTAAGCTCAAGGTTGCGAGTGATCAGACGCCGGGAACCCGGTTTATCCTTGATCGCGACAGCATCTCCCGCTTTCAGATTATAAGAGGCGACGTCCACTTTTCGACTATTCACGGTGACATGTCCGTGATTTACCAACTGGCGAGCCGCGTTACGAGAGTTCGCGAATCCGAGGCGATAAACGACGTTGTCGAGCCGCGTCTCCAGCATCTGCAATAAGGTTTCACCGGTCACGCCGCGCTTTCTCAAAGCGGTTTCAAAGTAACGGCGAAACTGCCGTTCCAACAGGCCATACATATGGCGCAGTTTCTGTTTCTCGGCGAGAGCGGTCGCGTAATCTGATTGCTTCCGACGCGAACCTTTTGGGCCGTGCATCCCAGGGGGATAATTCTTCCTCTCCAAGGCTTTGCTCGGACCAAATAGAGCGACTCCATACCGACGACTAATTTTCGATTTAGGACCTGTGTAACGAGCCATGATAAAATTTCCCTCGCGAATCAGACGCGGCGCTGTTTGGGCGGACGGCAGCCGTTATGCGGCACCGGTGTCACATCCCGGATTACCGAAATATCGAGACCGATCGCTTGAATCGCGCGAACGGCGGACTCGCGTCCGGCGCCTGGACCCTTAACCAGCACCTCAACTTCCTTCAATCCATGTCCCATGGCTTGACGGCATGCGTCCTGGGCGACCAACTGCGCAGCGTAGGCCGTGCTCTTTCGCGATCCCTTAAAGCCGACTTTACCCGCGCTTGACCAACCGATCACACTACCGTTCAGATCGGTAATCGAGACGATCGTGTTATTAAAAGTCGCCAGAATGTGAGCGACTCCCGCAGCCACGTTCTTACTGCCTTTGGCTTTGACGATTTTCGGCTTATCAGCTTCCCCACCGTCAAGTGAGAGAGTCACTTTGCCGGCTTCCGCGCCGGTCGTCTCCTTCTTCGTTTTCGGTTTGGGAGTTCGTGCTACCTTCGCCGGTTCAGCGGTCGGTGCCGGTCCCGGAGCAGGAGGAGGTGCAGGTGCCTCGGCTGCAGTGACCGGAGGTGCAAGAGAAGCCGATTCATTTTTTGGACCGGGCGTGGGTGTCGTATTTTCGTTAGCCATTCCTAAAGTTTCCTGGGATTAGACTTTCCCTGCTTTCGCATCTTTGTTGCGCTGCACGCCGACGGTTTTCCGTGGGCCTTTTCGCGTACGAGCGTTCGTCGAAGTTCTTTGGCCACGCACCGGAAGACCGCGAATGTGACGGATTCCCCGATAGGATCGAATCGCCTGCAAACGTTTCAGATTTCCCTGAATATCTCGCCGAAGATCACCTTCTATCAGTAATCCGCTGGCATTGATCGCGTGAACAATTTCACCTAGCTGTTCAGGTGTCAGGTTTTTGGCGCGCAGGTTCGGGTCGATGTTCGCCTGCTCCAGGATCTTTTTCGCTGTCCTGGGTCCGACGCCGTAGATGTAGGGCAACGAAGCTTCGATTCGCTTATCGCCAGGTATATCAACTCCAAGTATTCGAGGCATATCTAATCATCCGGGCCCACTGAGTGGTTCAATCAGCCGAGCTGTTGAATCAAACGGCTTAACCCTGTCGCTGTTTATGCCGTGGATTTTTACAAACCACACGGACGACATTTCTTCTTTTTATAATTCTGCAACTCTCACAGAGTCGCTTAACTGACGGTCGCACTTTCATCCAAATCCGTTTTCAGGGGACAAAAAAACGCATCCCGAGGAGACTACCCTCTCAGGAGCGTTTCTCATTTTTACCTCACTTTTGCCGGAAGGTTATTCGGCCTTTCGTCAAGTCGTAAGGCGACATCTCTACCATAACTTTGTCTCCTGGCAAGATCCGAATGAAGTGTAAACGCATTTTTCCGGAGATATGCGCCAAGACCCGATGCCCATTCGGCAGCGCCACCCGAAACATCGTGTTAGGCAACAATTCTACTATCTTGCCCTCAACTTCGATGACGTCTTTTCGCGCCATGTCAAAATCTCCGGTTCACCTTTCGTCACTAAAACAGTATGTTCAAAATGTGCTGAAGGAGAGTGGTCGGATGTAACGACCGTCCAATCGTCGTCCAAGACTCTCACCGTGGCACGACCCAAGTTGACCATCGGTTCTATAGCTAGAGTCATTCCGGCTCTCAATTTGGCCGTGGGCCCGGATGTGCGATAGTTCGGGATCTGCGGTTCTTCGTGAAGGTGGCGGCCAACTCCGTGGCCCACAAATTCTCTGACTACGCTAAATCCGTGAGACTCGACTTCATCCTGGATCGCTGCGCAGACTTCGGCGAGACGATTGCCTTCGCGAGCATTTTCAATTCCCCGGTAAAGAGCCTCTTCGGTCACGCCTAGGAGACGTTGCACGTCGTCATTCACCACCCCAATGGGGATCGTCGCCGCGGTATCACCCACAAAACCGTTCAACACCACGCCGATATCCAATTTCACGATATCCCCATATTGAATCCGCCGGGAACCGCCAATCCCGTGAACGACCTCATCGTTCACCGAAATGCAGATGTGACCGGGAAACTTTCTATAACCGAGGAAGGCACTTCTGCAACCGGCCATCTCCATCAACTTCGCCGCGGAATGGTCTACATCTCGCGTCGTAACCCCGGGACACAGCATCGAGGAAAGCTCCTCAAGAATTTTGCTTGCCAGCTTGCAAGATGCTCGCATCCTGTCTATCTCGTGCGGCGTTTTTATCGGGATCATTCGGTTATCAGTCGACTCACGTCGAGAAAAATCAACCCGGCCTCACGGTCGGCGTCAACGTTTGCCAATATACCTCGTCTCTCGTAAAAATCTGTCACCGGAAGAGTTTTCTCCCGGTACTCCCGCATATGCCGCTGACGCACCAAGGCTCGTTATCATCTTTTCTGACCCTGATTCGTTTCTTCACCCCAACGCGTTATCTCTGGTTGACAAAAATCGAGACGGCCACGCCTGCGAGAGCCAACACGGCAAACGCCAACCACATCCACAGCAGAACGCTCTCCTTTACTACTCTCCCCGTTCCGCCTACCGCCCGCTCGAAGCGGCCTCGGATGCGACCCTTCCGCAAAAAGCCGTCATAGTGTCGCTGAATAAGATGGGTCTCGACCTGGCGCATCGTGTCCAGCAGGACGCCGACGATGATCAGCAGGCTCGTTCCCCCAAAAAACCGAGCCGTCATTCGCGGAACTCCGAGCCAGGTAATCATCGTTTCCGGAATCACCGCGATAACCGTCAGGAAAAGAGCTCCCGCGAAAGTCAAGCGAGTCAACGTGTACTCGAGAAACTCGGCCGTCGGTTTCCCGGGCCGATACCCAGGAATGTAACCATTGTACTTTTTCAGATCGTCCGCGATTTGCGTCGGCTGAAACTGAATGGCAACCCAGAAATAGCTGAAGAAGAAAATAAGAGCGGCGGTTAGAGCATAGTGCCAAACGCCAACTGCCATCGCATTGGAGAGCGTTACCGCCCATTCCTGATTCCGGAATGCCATGCTCAAGATCGTCGAAGGAAACAGGAGAATGGCCTGGGCAAAGATGAGCGGCATCACCCCGACAGCGTTGACCTTCAGAGGCAGGTACTGCGTTTGTCCCCCATAGACCTTCCGGCCAACCACGCGTTTGGCGTATTGGATGCTGATCTTTCGTTGGCCTTGGGTCAGGGCGATGACGGAAGCGACAACCAAAACCAGGAACGCGATCATCAAAACCAAAACTATCGGGCTCACCCTGCTGGGAGATCCACCTGAAGGGACGAAAGTATTCCAAACCTGCACCAAAGCGCCTGGTAGCGAGGCAACGATCCCTACGGTGATGATGAGAGAAGTACCGTTGCCAATCCCTCGATCTGTGATCTGATCGCCGATCCACATCAGAAACATCGTTCCCGCACTTAATGTCAGCGTAGCAACAAACTGGAAGCCCAGACCCGGGTTCTCGACCAGCGGACCGAGACGCGCCGTTACGGTTTCGATTCCCTGCAAGAAGGGATTTGAAGAAGGATTCTGCATCGAGACAGCCAGCAAATATCCCTGAAAGATGCAAAGTCCGAGCGTCACATACCGGGTATACTGAGTGATCTTTTGCCGACCACCATCTTCCCGAGCCAGCTTGTTCAGGCGCGGGACCACCGCAGTGAGCAGCTGCATCATGATGGATGCGCTGATGTACGGCATTATACCCAGGGAAAAGACGGCGCAATGCTCCAGCGCACCTCCAGCGAAAATGTTAAAAAGTGCGGCCACTCCCCCACTGGACGATTTGGCCATGGAGGTTTGGAACCACTCATTTAAGACGTGGGCATTAACCCCCGGAATCGTAATTGCCGCGCCTGCCCGGACGATCACCAGCATCGCGATCGTAAAAAGGATCCGCTGGCGCAATTCCGGGATCTTAAAGATATTCGTGAATGCGGATATCATTTGGAGAACGACTGGAGATTAACCGCGAATAACCGCCGATCCCCCAGCCTTCTCGATTCCCTGACGCGCTGCATCGCTGAATTTATCGGCTTCGATTATCAACTTCCTGGTCAGCTCGCCGCGGGCCAAAATTTTGAGGCCATCAAAGCGTCCGTTGATCAATCCTTCTGCGCGCAGAAGTTTTTCGGTTACGTGCGTGCCTTCTTCGAAACGCTCGAGATCGCCGAGATTGACAATCGCGAACGAAGTCTTGAATTCAGCGTTGTTAAATCCGCGCTTTGGCAACCGCCGAATAAGTGGCATTTGGCCACCTTCAAAGCCGAGTCGGATACTACCGCCTGAACGAGCCTTTTGCCCCTTATGACCTTTGCCACTGGTTTTCCCGTGGCCGGAACTCTCGCCGCACCCGAGCCGCTTAACCCGGTGCTTCGATCCGGGGCGCGGTTTCAATTCGTGTAACTGCATAAAATTTAAATTCTCGCGCGCAGGAGCGCATCTACCTTGTTTCCTTACCGCGAAGCTTCAATATATCCTGGCGGCGCCGCAGTCCCCGCAATGCTTCGATCGTAGCCTTAACAACATTGGCGTGGTTGCTCGAGCCAAGCGACTTGGCCAGGACATCCTTGATGCCTGCGGCTTCCACTACAGCTCTCACACCTCCACCCGCGATCACCCCGGTGCCCGGAGATGCAGGCCGCAGAAGAACCCTTCCACCGCCAAATTCTCCGATTACCTCGTGAGGTATGGTGTTTTCCTGGACAGCTACAGAGACCATCGATTTGCGAGCAGATTCAGACGCTTTGCGAATGGCTTCCGAAACTTCGTTCGCCTTGCCAAAGCCATAGCCGACACGTCCTTTATGGTCCCCAGCTACAATCAGCGCGCTGAAACTGAAACGGCGTCCACCTTTTACCACTTTTGCGCAGCGATTAATGAAAACCACTTTTTCGGTGGTATCGCCCTTTTGCGCGTTGCGATCGCCTGAATTGTCGCCACGACGATTTCTTACGTCCATTGCCATAATGTTTCTGCCATCGGGGCCGGTGCAAGACCGGCCTACTAAATTAGAACTCCAATCCTCCGGCGCGCGCTGCGTCCGCTAGCGCCTTCACTTTCCCGTGGTAGCTAAACCCTCCTCGGTCAAATACCACAGCCTTGATGTTTTTCTGCAAGCTTCTTTCAGCGACCAGCGCCCCGAGCTTTTCCGCCATCGCCACGTTCGCATTCGTCCGGCGATTTCCCTTTACACCCGACTCTACAGTCGAGGCGGCAGCCACGGTCTTGCCGACAGTATCGTCGATCACTTGCGCATAAATATGCCGGCCGGAGAAGTGCACCGCGAGCCGCGGACGCTTCGACGTGCCAGTAACTCGTCGGCGAATTCGTTGATGTCGAACTTCGATGCGATCAATCGTTGCCATTGTCTTAAATCAAAAAGACAGATCGAAACTGTCTCTCTTGGATAGTGGTTACTGGACCGTCTTGCCTTCCTTTCGGAGAATCTGTTCGCCCGTATACCTGATCCCCTTACCCTTGTACGGCTCTGGCGGATAGTACGACCGAATGTCGGCGGCGACCTGACCAACCAGTTGTTTGTCGATTCCGTCGACCAAAATTTTGGTGTTTTCTGTAACCGTGATTTTGATCCCATCCGGAATCGGAAACGCTACCGGATGCGAAAAACCTATATTCAAATTCAAATTTTTGCCCTGCACCTGCGCACGAAATCCGACCCCGTGAATTTCGAGTCCTTTCTGGAACCCCTGGCTCACCCCTATCACCATGTTATGAACCAGACTGCGAGAAAGCCCGTGCAGCGCTTTGACAGTTCTAGTCTCGATACTTCGATCCAAAACCGCCTGCTTTCCTTCAATGCGCAGCTTGATTTGCTTTGGCAAAACCCACTCCAGCTTGCCCTTTGGACCTTCCACCTTGATCGAACCCGCATCGGAAATATCCATCTTCACTTTTTCAGGGATTTCGATCGATTTTTTTCCAATCCGCGACATACCTAAACCTCCTTACCAAACGAGGGCCAGCAATTCACCGCCCACACGCTCTTTGCGAGCCTCCCGACCAGTAATAATCCCACGTGACGTCGAAAGAATTGAGACCCCCATTCCACCCAGTACCCGCGGGATGTCATTTGAGCCGACATATTTTCGCAGCCCGGGTTTGCTAATCCGTTTAAGGCCAGTCAATGCCGAAGTACGATTGACGAATTTCATCGCCACTTTGATTTGCGCGGGCTTGCTCTGCGTGTCGACCTCGAACTCAGAGATATAACCTTCCTGCTTCAGGATGCGGGCAATCTCCTCTTTCATTCGAGAATAAGGCACCGATACATCTCCTCGGTGCGCACGCGCGGCATTACGGAGTCGCGCCAGAAAATCTGCTATCGGATCTGAGAGGTTACTCATTTACTGTTCTCCTGAGACGGGGCCTTTACGGGCTGCTTCTTATCACTGAACGGGATGCCAAGCTCGATTAAAAGAGCCTTCGCTTCTTCGTTCGTATTCGCCGTGGTGACGATCGTGATGTCAAATCCGACATTGCGCTTGATCTTGTCGAGGTCCACCTCGGGAAAAATCGCCTGGTCCGGGACACCCAGCGTGTAATTCCCTTTGCCGTCAAATGCTTTGGCGGAGATTCCGCGGAAATCACGGATTCGCGGCAACGCCATCTTAATGAGTCGCTCGAGGAATTCGTACATTCGATCCCCGCGCAGAGTGACTTTTGCGCCTATCGCTTGACCCTTGCGAAGCTTGAAGTTGGAAATGCTCTTTTTGGACTTTGTTTCAGCCGGTTTCTGGCCGGTGATCAATGAAAGCTCCTTCTTGGCATCCTCAAGAGCTTGTTTGAGGTCGGCGCTCTGGGCCGGAATGCAAGTGTTGACGACGACCTTATCGACCTTCGGCACCTGGAGGGCATTCTTGTAGCCCAGCGCCTTTCGAAGCGCCGGCGCCACTCGCTCGCGATAATCTTTATAAAGTTCGGCCTGCATCATCTACTCTCCCCGATTTTTCTTTGGCTTCGCACCATGGGTCGCGATCAGCTTCACATTCGAGATATGAATCGGACCTTCGCGAGTGATAATGGCACCGTTTGGACTATCCTGCGATTTACGCTGGGTCTTTTTGATCAGACGGACGCCCTCTATCAGGACCCGCTCTTTGCTCGCCAAAACCTGCAGCACTTTTCCGGACGCTCCCCGATGGTTGCCAGAGATCACCTGCACTTCATCTCCCTTTTTTACGTGGAACTTCGGTCTGTTCATAATACTTCCGGAGCGAGCGAAATGATTTTCATGAAATTCTTCTCGCGCAACTCCCGAGCAACCGGCCCGAAAATACGGGTTCCCCGGGGGTTCAGATCCTTGTCGATGATGACGATGGCATTGTTATCAAAGCGCAGGTACGAGCCGTCATCTCGCTTTACCGGCTGTTTGGTCCGAACAATGACTGCGCGAACGACCTCACCTTTCTTTACCGTGCCGTTCGCGGCAGCTTCTTTCACGTTGCACGTGATCACGTCACCCACTGAAGCATAAGGAGTCTGTTTCCCGATGACACCTATCATCGTCGCCATGCGGGCGCCCGTGTTGTCGGCCACATCTAACCTGGAACGAATCTGAATCATGGTCTTAACTCCTCCCTCTTCAGTGCTTTAATACTTCCACCAACTGCCAGCGCTTCAGCCGGCTCAAAGGGCGAGTTTCCTCGACGCGCACCAAGTCCCCGATCGCACACTGATTCTGCTCGTCGTGTGCGTAGAACTTTTTGGTCCGCTTTATAATTTTCCCAAATTTCGCGTGTCGGACTCGACGTACCACCTCGACCACGATCGTCTTGTCCATTTTATTGGACACCACTTCTCCAACGCGGGTTTTCCGAAGATGCCGCTTCGGAATATCAGCCTGCCGCGGTTGAGCCGCCGGACCTCCATTCGAAGGAGGTTCCGACGTCACAGGATGCGCGTCGGACGAACCGGCACTCACAACCTCGGTGGCAGTAACTTCAGCATTTACGGTCTCTTCGCTCATCTTCTCACTTTCTTCTTTCCTACGAAAAACGCCGAGGTTGTCCCTCGCTCATCAGGCTCCACCTTTTTTCGTACGCTCGGTCAATATCGTCTCAATTCGAGCAACCTCTCTACGATTGATCCGGATCACGCTCGGTTTTTCGGTCGCCCCAGTTTGCTGCTGCAATCGGAGGTTAAACGCGTCCTTCCGCAATTCGTAACGACGAGCAAGCAGTTCTTCCTTACTTAGTTCGCGCAATTCTTTGATCTTCATTGCTTTATCCGGTCGTCAAGCAGCCACAGCGTGCTGCCGACTAATAAATCGGGTCCGAATCGGAAGCTTCGTGGCGGCCAGGCGAAGGGATTCGCGCGCCACCGATTCCGTGACACCGTCCAACTCAAAAAGGATGTTTCCGGGGCGAACCACCGCTACCCAATACTCCGGGTTACCTTTGCCCTTACCCATTCGGGTTTCCGGCGGCCTCTGCGTCACGGACTTGTCCGGAAAAATCTTGATCCAGAGCTTCCCTTTCCTTTTCATATTGCGCGTCAACGCGACTCGAGCCGCTTCAATTTGCGTATTGGTGATCCACGCCCGCTCAAGGGTTTGTAACGCGTACTCCCCAAATGCGATCGAAATGTTTCGGGTGGCGTTCCCTGAGCGACTCCCGCGTTGCGTCTTACGGTATTTTACTCTTTTTGGCAATAATGGCATAGGTCGGATCCTTCGTAAGAGTTAATTACCTGGAACCAGGCGCATTTTCGCGACCGGCCTCTTTCCTCTGCGGCTGCTGATCCACCACTGGCTCAGGCTTACAGATCCAGCATTTCACACCGATTTTTCCGTACACGGTATTGGCTTCGGCAAAGCCATAATCGATTGGCGTACGCAAAGTATGGAGCGGAATCTTTCCTTCGCGATACCACTCGGCCCGCGATATCTCCGCCCCGCCAAGCCGGCCCGAACAACGAATTTTGATACCCAAGGCACCGAAATCCATCGTCGTCTGTACCGACTTCTTCATCGCTCGACGAAACGAAATACGGCGCTCAATCTGCAACGCCACATTTTCGGAGACTAATTGCGCATCTAACTCAGGCGTCTTAATTTCCTGGATATCAATCTTGACCTGTTTCCCGCCCGACATCCGGGTGATCTCCTCGGTCATCCTCTCGATCTCCGCACCCTTACGACCAATCACGATTCCAGGCCGAGCAGTAAAAATAGTGACGCGTATGCTGTTCCAGGCCCGTTCGATGACAATTTTCGCTACCGCGGCCATCGCGAGTTTCTGCTTCACAAAGCGACGGATTTTCAGGTCGGCATGAAGGAACTCCGGAAATTCTTTTGTCGACGCGTACCAGCGTGACCGCCAATCCTTATTCAGCGCGAGTCGGAAACCAATCGGATTAACTTTCTGTCCCATAATTACTCCTTCTCTTCTGCTGGCAGCTTACTCTGACTCAGCGACTCCGCCGATGCTGTGGGCTCCTCAACTTTCTCGGAGGCTCTTTCCTGCGGAGCCGTTGAGCCCGCTGCTCCCTTGACGGAATCTCGAGTCGCTTTCGACCTTCGCCCGACCGAGCCTTCGCGACCCGCCACACGCCGTTTAGCACGCTTAATTGGAGCCTTTGGCGTCAGTTCGTCGCTGAGCACGATGCGTATGTGACTCGTCCGTTTCCGGAGCGGACTGGCGCTCCCTCGCGCACGCGCTCGGAAGCGTTTCAACGTCGGCCCTTCACCAACAACAGCTTCCTTGACGAGCAAAGTGTCGACTTTCAACTCGGCATTGTTTTCAGCGTTGGCGATTGCGCTTTTTAAAGTCTTCTTGACCAGCACGGCGGCCTTCTTCGGGCTGAATGACAGGACGTCCAGGGCATCTGAAGCTGATCGGCCCTGAATTTCCCGCGTCACCTCGCGCGCCTTGAAGGCAGAGATTCGCGCAAATCGATAGGTTGATGTTACCTGCATCAGATGCTCCTTACTTCGCCACCTTCGCGGTGTGGGCTCCGTGCTTTTTAAAGGTTCGGGTCAGGGAAAATTCACCTAGTTTGTGCCCGACCATATTCTCCGTCACAAAGACCGAGTTGAAGATCTTCCCGTTGTGCACCAGGAAAGTGTGACCGACGAAATCAGGCGTAATCATCGAGCGGCGCGACCAGGTCTTGATCGGCTTCTTTACGCCACCGCCACTCATCTTATCGATTTTCTCGACAAGCTTTGCGTCCACGAAAGGACCCTTTTTCAGCGATCTACCCATACGTTATTTCGTCTTTTTCTTACTCTTCCGATGCTCGATTATCACCGAGTCGCTCGGCTTATGCTTGCGGCGAGTTTTGAACCCCTTTGACAGTTGGCCCCACGGGCTGACTGGATGATGTCGACCGCCCCCACCCTTGCTCTTGCCCTGGCCACCGCCCATCGGGTGATCGATCGGGTTCATTGCCATACCGCGGACATGCGGACGTCGACCCAGCCAACGACTTCGTCCCGCCTTGCCGCTCGAGACGTTCATATGTTCGACATTTCCGACCTGGCCGATCGTCGCGTAGGCGTTTTCGTGAATGCGCCGAATTTCCCCCGAAGGCATACGCACCAGCGCGTAACCTGCTTCACGGTTGCTCAAAATCGCCTGTTGACCTGCGCTCCGGGCCACCTGCCCTCCCCTCCCAGGAATAATCTCTACATTGTGAATGGCCGTCCCCAGGGGAATTGCTTTCAAAGGCAGCGCATTTCCAAGTTCTGGAGCAGCGTTATCGCCCGCGATGATCTTCGAGCCGACCGCAAGCCCGTTTGGTGCCAGGATGTAGGCCTTTTCCCCGCCCGGATATTGGATCAGGGCGATGCGCGCCGAACGGTTTGGATCGTATTCAATCGCCACCACGGTCGCTTCGACGTCACGAAGTCTTCGCTTGAAATCGACGACGCGATATTTGCGTTTGTGGCCGCCTCCAATGTGCCGCGAAGTCAAGCGCCCACGGTTGTTGCGCCCACCCGTCCGTTTGACCGGCTCCAGCAGAGACTTCTCCGGCGTGTCCTTGGTTATCTCGTCGAACCCCGGTGTTTGCTTGAAACGCTGGGTTGGAGTGAGGGGTCTGAAATTCTTTAGTGCCATATTTCCGTATCCTTCACTTATACGAGATCGATTTTCTCCCCTTTGGCGAGAGTCACAATGGCCTTCTTCCAGTGCACCCGGCGGCCAAAATCAGCCCGGCGTTCGCGCTTCTTCTTCCCGGCGTATTGGCAAGTATTTACCCGAACGACTTTCTTTCCCAAAATTTGCTCGATGGCCTGTTTGATCTGCAGCTTGTTCGCCCCGGTATCGACACGAAAAACGTACTGATTGTTCTTTTCGCTCAGTAGACTAGCCTTTTCCGTCAGCCGAATGTTCTGAATAATATTCGTCGGTTCGTTCATGCTAATCTCTCCGCCAGCCTGGCCAGAGCTTCGTTGGTTACGATAATCTTCTGGAAAGCGAGCAACTGTTCGGTGTTCACCTCGGAAGCCGTATTCAAAAGAATTGGTTGAACATTCCTGGCCGCCTTATAGGTGGCCTCATCAAATTGCGTGGAGATGACGAGAACCTTATG
Source organism: uncultured Verrucomicrobiae bacterium (assembly GCA_963789065.1). Classification (GTDB taxonomy): domain Bacteria; phylum Verrucomicrobiota; class Verrucomicrobiia; order Chthoniobacterales; family JAFAMB01; genus JAFAMB01. The sequence goes on from CAWBKA010000050.1 coordinate 33,220, forward strand.
CGCCTCGGTCTGTGTCTTCAGGAAAGTTACAAATTCTTTGGTCTTCGGCGCAGAAACCTTAATTTCATCGGTGACCAGAACGTCACCCGCGATAATCCGAGAGCTGAGCGCTTTCAAAAGGGCGAGCCTTTTTACACTCTTCGATACCTTTTTCGAGTAATCCCTCGGCTTCGGACCAAAAACCACGCCACCCCCGGCCCAGACCGGAGATGAAGCATATCCCGCACGCGCGCGCCCGGTGCCTTTTTGGCGCCATGGCTTTTTTCCCGAGTAAGCGACTTCGGCCTTGGTCTTGGTGTTTGCGGAACCGCTTCTGCGGTTTGCTCGCATGGCCACAACCACATCGTGTACCGCTTGAGTGCCGCGACCATTTTCGATCACGTCAATCTTAGCCTCCTTGGCAGCTGCAATTGTCAAAACGGTCGCGCTCATTCAGTCTTCCCTCTGTCGTCGGCATTTTGTTTCTTCTTTGCCGGCCGCACCACCACGTAACTCCCGTTCGAACCGGGAACCGCGCCGCAAATAAGAATGATGTTTTCTTCCGGGCGCACTTGAGCGATCCGCAGATTTTGCACTGTCACTCGATCATCGCCCATGTGCCCGGGCATCCCCATGTTCTTCCAGACCCGGCCAGGCGTAGAACGGTTTCCGATGGCTCCGTTCCGGCGATGAGTCTTGGAGCCATGAGCCGCTGGTTGGCCGGCAAATCCGTGCTTTTTCACGACACCCTGAAAGCCTTTGCCCTTTGAGCGGCCGATCACATCGACAAACTCACCTGCCACAAACTGATTGACACTCAGATTGAGATCCGCGTCGACCTGAGTACCGTCGGGCAACCGAAACTCTCTCAGGAATTTCTTGGGTTCCGCGTTTGCCTTCTTGAAGTGTCCGAGCAATGGCTTGGACACCCGTGATTCCTTCTGCGAATCAAAGCCTATCTGTACGGCGTCGTACCCCTCCTGCTTCTGGGACTTAATCTGCAGGATCGTATTGCCACCAGCATCAATCACGGTGACCGGCGTCGCTTTTCCTTTCGCGTCGTAGACGCGCGTCATCCCGATTTTTCTGCCTAATAGTCCAATCTTCATTCTCTATGGGACAACGGTTAAATCTTAATCGTAATATCGACCCCGGCAGGCAGATTAAGCTTTCGCAGCTCATCCACCGTCTTCGCGGTCGGTTCGATAATATCGAGCAACCGCTTGTGGGTGCGCATCTCGAACTGGTCCATCGACTTCTTGTCGACGTGCGGTGAACGGTTCACCGTAAATTTTTCGATCTTTGTTGGCAATGGAATCGGGCCGGCCACTTTGGCGCCGGTGCGCTTGGCCGTCTCGACTATCTCCACCGCAGACTGGTCCAGCATACGGTAATCAAAGCCTTTCAGGCGGATGCGAATGCGTTGACCGTTCGTCATAAATTAAGTTCCTTTCTGATCCAATACCGCCGCCACGATCTGCGCTGGTACAGGTTCAAAATGAGACGGCTCCATCGAATAGGAGGCGCGCCCTTTTGAAAGCGACCGGATCGCGGTGGCATAACCGAACATCTCGGCCAGCGGCACCTCGGAATGAACGACTGTTGCGAAATTCTTTGCCTCGATGCTGACGATCCGGCCGCGACGCCGATTTAAGTCTCCCATGATGTCGCCCTGATACTCATCAGGCGTCACACACTCCACTTTCATGATCGGTTCGAGCAGGATCGAGTTTGCCTTTTTGAAGGCGTCCTTCATCGCGAAGATTGCCGCCAGCTTGAAGGCTAATTCGTTCGAATCGACGTCATGATAGGAGCCATCGACTATCTCTACGTAAAAATCGATAACCTGATACCCTCCCACCACTCCGTTCGTCACCGATTCTTCGATCCCTTTTTTCACCGCGGGGATGTACTCCTTCGGGATTGCCCCTCCCACGATCTTGTTCTCAATCGAAACACCCTTTCCGCGCTCCCGTGGTTCCACGTTCACCACCACGTGTCCATACTGGCCACGGCCACCAGATTGCTTGATCAATTTGCCCTCTCCGGTAGCGTTTTTGGTAATCGTTTCGCGATAGGCGATTTGCGGCTTTCCCGCATTCGCATCGACCTTGAATTCGCGCAACATACGATCCCGGATGATTTCGAGATGAAGCTCGCCCATGCCGGCGATAATCGTCTGCCCGGTATCTTCGTGCGTATAAACGCGGAAAGTCGGATCCTCTTCAGACAACCTCTGCAACGCGGTCGCCATTTTCTCTTGATCAATCTTTGTCTTCGGCTCAATCGCCATTGAGATGACCGGATCCGGAAAAGATGGAGGCTCGAGGAGGATCGGATCCGATTCATCACACAGCGTGTCGCCGGTTGTGATGTTCTTGACGCCGACGATCGCCGCGATGTCGCCCGAATAACACGTCTGGACGTCTTCGCGCTTGTCCGCCTGAATCTGGATCAAACGACTAATGCGTTCGCGCTTGTTTGTCCGCGGATTAAAGACCGTATCTCCCTTGGAAAGCTTCCCTGAATAGACACGGAAAAAGACCAACTTTCCCACAAACGGATCACTCCATAGTTTAAACGCCAACGAACAAAAATCCCCATTGTCGTCGGTTGGAGCGAATTTTTCCTCGTGCGTATCCGGATCGATCCCTCTGGCAGGCGGAATATCCAGTGGGCTGGGCAGATAATCGACCACGGCGTCCACCAGAAACTGAACACCCTTGTTCTTAAATGCAGAACCGCCGGCGACCGGGATAAACTTGTTGGCGATGGTCAGTCGACGTATTCCAGCTTTCAGATCCTGCGGGGTGACCGGTTTTTCTTCGAGGAAGAGAGTTCCGACTTCGTCGTCAAGGTTGCCGACCTGCTCTACGAGGTCGTCGTAGGCTTGATCGATCATATCTTGATACTCTTCCGGCACGGGAGTGACTTCGTAGGTCGATCCGAAGGCATCGCTGTCCGAGTAGATGATCGCTTTTTTGTTAACGACATCGAGTTGACCCTTCAGGTAATCTTCCTTACCCAACGGAATCAAAACCGGCCAGGCATTCGCGCCGAGTTTGGTGCGGATCTCTTTGATAACATTGTCAAAATTAGCGCCAACTTTGTCCATTTTGTTGACAAAACAGATCCGAGGAACGTCATACTTGTTTGCTTGGCGCCAGACCGTTTCGGTCTGCGGCTGAACACCTGCTACGCTATCGAAAACCAGGATAGCTCCGTCCAAAACGCGCAACGAACGCTCGACCTCCGCCGTAAAATCGACATGGCCAGGAGTATCGATGATGTTGACCCGCTGCCTCTGGTTTTCAAAAAGCTTGAAAACGCCTTCCTCTTTGCGCTGATTCCAAAAGCAGGTCGTCGCAGCGGATGTAATCGTTATTCCCCGCTCTCTCTCCTGCTCCATCCAGTCGGTCACCGTATTGCCATCATCCACATCTCCGATTTTGTGAATCATTCCGGTGTAAAAAAGTATCCGCTCGGTCAGAGTCGTCTTACCAGCGTCGATGTGCGCGCTGATACCAATGTTCCGAGTACGTTCCAGGGGGTAAGCACGGTTTGGAGAATTAGGGTTGGTCGTCATAACACTGGCCTTCTCTATCTCTAAAACAGATGTATTCATATTGGTTACCACCTGAAGTGCGCAAAGGCTCGGTTGGCCTGCGCCATTTTGTGCGTGTCGTCACGCTTTTTAATTGCGTTTCCCTGGCCCAGCGCGGCGTCTTTAATCTCCGCTGCCAGATTAGCCACCATGGTCCCTCGGCGATTCTTTGCAAAATTGACGATCCACCGCATCGCCAGTGAGACTTGACGCTCCTGCGGGACTTCTATCGGAACCTGGTAGGTTGCGCCGCCCACTCGCCGGGATTTCACTTCCAGGCGAGGTTTGGCATTTTCTAAAGCTTTGTGCAGCGTATCGAGCGGATCAACAGAGTCCGAACCTTCCCGACTCCTTTCGATGGCCTCATAAACAATTCGCTCGGCAACAGATTTCTTGCCACTCCGCATGACGGTGCTGATCAGACGCGCCACCACCGGGCTACCGTACCTGCTGTCCAATGATTCAATCTTATGAATGACTCTGCGACGACGTGACATATATTCTTTCGCCAGAAAACGGGCCTAAAGGCCCGTCTCCGCCAAATTTACTTCTTCTTGCCCTTACTTTTACCCTTACCAGCCGCGGCCGCTTCGGCCCCTTCCTTCGGACGTTTTGCGCCGTACTTCGAACGGCTGCGGCGACGTCCATCGACCCCAAGGCTGTCGAGCGTACCTCGAACAATGTGATACCGAACGCCGGGCAGATCTTTCACTCGCCCGCCGCGAACCATCACGATCGAGTGCTCCTGAAGGTTGTGGCCTTCACCAGGGATGTAGGCGATCACTTCGTACCCATTGGTCAAGCGCACCTTGGCAACCTTCCTCAACGCCGAGTTTGGCTTTTTTGGCGTACGTGTCATCACCTGCACACACACCCCGCGTCGTTGCGGACAGTCTGCCAGGGCCGGTGACTTAGACTTCACCGCCACCTTCCTGCGACCCTTTCTTACGAGCTGGTTAATCGTTGGCATTTAACAAAATCTGCTTTAGTCCCAATTGGTTCGGGGATTAAAAAAGCCGCTCTGGCAGCACAACCTTCTCCTCAGCCAGACGCGGGGGAGCGGGGACTATATTAGCTTTCCTTTTCCGCGCAAGAGATTTTTCCTGATCGCCCTTGCCAGAACCCCTGGGGAACGGGACGGAAAGATTAGCACAAATTTCGGGCCTTTCATCATAAAATCGCGCTTTTGGTGTTGGCGCGAAAACCTCACCTATCAAAAGCACTGTATGTATTATAGTGCGGACGAGGTCGAACAGGAGCAACTCTAACCGCGAATGGGCACGAATTGACACCGAGAGAAACCGCTTGGGGATTCGATTCCCTTCGCGCCCATTCGTGGCTATTCTGATCCTAAGGCCACTGTGCCAGGCAGATACAAATCCCTCATGAAAATTCGGGCTCGGTTGGCACCGGCACTCGCTCCGTGCTATCCTCTTGATCGTGGCGGGTGATCGCTGGCCTAACACCTGTTCTGCCAGAGGAAAGTCCGAACACCAGAAGGCAGCATGCCCCGTGAAAGCGGGGGCACCAGGGATGAGAATCCCGGGTGACGGACAGTGTCACAGAAAATATACCGCCCAGCACCAGCTGGGTAAGGGTGAAAAGGCGGGGTAAGAGCCCACCGGGTGTTCGCGCAAGCGAAGCCGCACGAAAAACCCCATGCGGTGCAAGACAGAGCAGAGGGAAGGATCGCCTGTCCGTTTTTTCCTGCGAATGCGGGAAGAACCCCTCGGGTAATAGTCGCACCCAGCCCCACTTTCAGGCCTGGCGAGAGATCCCATCGGGTCTTGCGCAAGAACTGAACGTGGAGCTGGGCGCTCGGGAAACCGAGTGAGATAAATGATCGCCCCTCGCGAAAGCGGGAACAGAATTCGGCTTATGCCACAAATCGAGGCCCGTTCGGCGCAACCGATCCGGGCCTCGATTCCTACTGCGCCAGCTTGTCGATTTTCGTAGCCAGCATGAAATCCGAGTCGGTCAATCCGCCCGCCGAATGCGTCGACAGGGTAAGCTTCACCTTATTCCATCGGATATCGATGTCCGGGTGATGATTCATTCCCTCAGCTTCTTTCGCCAGTTTGTTGACGAACTCAATCGCGGGCAGGAACCCGTCGAATTTGAACGTGCGTTCAATACTGTTATCGCCCAGTTTCCAGGTTGGGACTTCACTTAGTAATGCTTGAACTGTCTCTGGCTTTAACAACTCCGCCATGGGGATTCCTTTCTCCTTTTTATTCGATTCAGGTCCACTCGTGGGCTAACTTGAAGGCACGGGGCCCTCCTCCAGAATCGTTCGCCACTTGAATGGTCCTCGGGTTTGTGCAAGTAAAGCAGTTCCGCCTGTCCCTAAAACTAATCCATCCAGGCCATGCAAACGAACGGAAAGCTCTTTAATAATATAGTTGAGACGGTAGGTCGCACTCCTCTGGTCAAATTGAACCGCATCACCCGAGGTGTTGAAGCAACAATCGCGATCAAATGCGAGTTCTTTAATCCACTCGGCAGCGTGAAGGACAGGATCGGCATGTCCATGATAGCCGACGCGGAAGAAAAAGAGATCATCAACGAAAATACGGTGATCGTCGAACCCACCAGCGGCAATACTGGTATCGCCTTGGCCTTTGTCTGTGCCGCGAAGGGGTACAAGCTGATTTTGACGATGCCCGAAACGATGAGTCTGGAACGACGCACGCTGCTGGCCATGCTCGGGGCCAAATTGATCCTCACCCCCGGAACCGAAGGAATGAGAGGGGCCATCGCACGGGCGGAGGAATTGTTGAAAACCACTCCGAACGCCTGGATGCCTCAGCAGTTCAATAATCCCGCCAATCCGGCGATTCATCAGACAACGACCGCCGAAGAAATTTGGGCCGACACGGATGGGCAAGTCGATTTCTTAGTTTCGGCCGTCGGAACGGGGGGTACAATCACGGGCGTAGCCGAAGTCATTAAAGAACGGAGACCGTCCTTTAAAGCCATCGCGGTTGAGCCGAAAGATTCGCCCGTAATTCGGCAAACCCTAAACGGTGAACCGCTGAAACCGGGACCTCACAAGATTCAGGGAACAGGAGCCGGTTTTGTTCCGAATAATCTGCATCTGAAGATTGTCGATGAGGTCATAACAGTGTCAAACGAGGATGCCTTCATCATGGCCCGACGTCTTGCCAAGGAAGAAGGGATTCTGGCTGGAATCAGCTCTGGAGCGAACGTTCATGCGGCACTCCAGGTAGCAAACCGCCCGGAAAACAAAGGCAAACTAATCGTCACGATAGCCTGCTCGACCGGGGAGCGTTACCTCAGTACGGCGCTCGCCGATGAAGCCAGAGCCGAGGTCGGTGGTTAGCTCTTATTTCTCTATTACCTCACCTAATGAGCAGCCAACCTGCGGCCCAGCCGTCTGAACCAGTTTCTACGTTCGACCTCGAAATCTTTTGGACGCTTCACAAACAGAGAATTCTCCTCGCCTCGGCCCTCTTGGTCGCCGCTTTGCTCGGATGCAGTATCTATTTCGGGTTCCAGGCGATCCAGAGCCAGAAGGCACAGACGGCCTACGCCGCGGCCGATTCAGTCGAAGCCTGGCGGTCCTTGATTCGCCAGTTTCCGAGCGCAATCGCCGCGGGTAACTCTTACTTGAGAATCGCGGTCAAGCTGAGAGAAGAGGGTAAATACCAGGAATCCGACGACGCCTACGACTCGTTCATTCGCCAGTTCCCGAAACACCCTTTGCTGGTCGATGGCTACATGGGGCTAGCCACCAATGCGGAGTTGGAGAAGCACCCCGACAAAGCGCTGGAGTATTACAGAAATATCACGATTCAATTTGGCAATTCATACCAGGCACCGATGGCACTCTTCCATCAGGCACGACTCACCGAGGCAAAGGGTCAAACTAAAGAAGCTCAACAATTATTCGAAAGTGTCGTGAAACGATACCCGGAAAGCGTCGCCGCCGGTGTCGCCGGGCGAGAGGCAGGCAGATTAGCGGACAAGCTTTCGCAGCAAATCCCGAAATCACCGGCTGAAAAGACCGCTTCGCCGCTATCATCACCTTCGGGTGCCAAGTTACCCGAGTCCTAAGGGAACATGTCGGCGTGGGTGGAAACGTGTGCGCGTGGGGGCCTGGGGAGACCGGGTCGGCGTATGGGCGTATCGGCGTGAGGATGCGCTCCCGCGCAGTTTTTCTTCAAGGCTTCCGTTCTCAAATGGGGCGGTAGGGATGCGCTCCCGCGCGTCCGGCGTGGACCGTCTCCAGACTTCCGTTCTCGAATGGCGCGATCTCCGTGTCGCTCGGCGGACCGCCGATACGCCGACACGGCGATCCCATGACGCGCCAACGCCGGACGCGCGAGAGCCATCCCTACCGCGCCGATTCGAGAACGGAAGCCTTGGAGACGCGCCACGCCGGACGCGCGGGAGCGCATCCCTACCGCGCCGCAGACGCGATCTCCGCGGCGCTCGCCGGTACGCCGACACGACGATCCGATGACGTGCGAAGTAAAGAGACCAGCGGTCTAAGTTGCCGGAACCAGCCTGAAGTTCGCGCCGGCGTCAGGTTCTCCGCGCGACGCCGGCGGCTGATCCGGTACCTTAAGCAGTTCGCCCTGCGTCATCTCGACGTTTCCGATGGAAAGTTCACCAAAAAACTCGCCTCCCTTCTCAACTGAAAACCCACGACCAAACACCGCGCCCGTGAGCCTGCCGGTTTTTTGAATCAGTACTTTGCCCGTAGAAACGATTCTGGCGGAAATCACTCCTTCGATATCGACCAACTCTGCGCGAATCGGGCGCACAAATTCCGCCTCACATTTCTTATCGATATGGACGGTCTTCGCTTCGATGCTGCCGCTCAACTTGCCCTTCAATTTAATGTGGACTTTACCGCTGCAAATCAGACTTCCTCGCATCGAGCCCTGAATATCAGCCGACTCGCAGATGACTCGATTGCTGTTCAGGTCGCCTTTGCTGGTAATAATCAGGCTTCCTCGAGTCCGAATCGAGCGACTGTAATGGCCCGTTATCCGGTAGTCCTGGAGATCTATGTAGGCACCGCACTGGGGACAGATCGTCGAAGTGGCATTACCGGGAACCTCGCGTTTACCTGAGCATTCGAAGCATCGGGCTACAGCAGTACGCTGAACCCCTAAAAGGCTTTCCAGCTTCTGGAAGACGCCAGGTTCTTTCCTCGCCTCCTGCGGTTCACTCGATTTTCGACCCTTGCCCAGCTGAATGTAACCGCTGCATTTTCTGCAGTAGGTCGATCTCGCAAGCTCGGGCTCTAACTGAATATTACCGCAATGAGGACATTGTACTTCGATCCGCCCTTTAGCAGCCACTCCGAACTCCTTAGCGTGGAGCACCAATTCTTTGCGGCTCTTCCTTGTGCGGAATTCCTAATTCTTTAATAATACCTTTATTCGGCGTGACCTCCGATTTGCCGACAAACGTAGCACCTTCCTCGATCACTAGTCGGGCAGCTTTCAAGTCTCCGATCAATTGGGAGCGTGAATGAAGCTCGCAGCGCTCCTGCACCGTGATATTACCGTGCACTTTGCCCTTTACGATCACCGTTTTGCTCTTCACTTCGCCACGAACGTCCGCATTCTCGCCCACCGTCAGAACACCGTCGACAGACGAAATCTCCCCTTCAAGATTTCCATCAAAGACGAATTCAGTTACAAATTTGATCGAGCCTTTAATTTCGACGTCCTTCGAGAGGTTATTCTTATTGGGTGTATCCATAACGGGTGTTGGTGGTTGTGTTAACTGTTCAGCGGCTAGCGGAGGTAGCGGATTCTCCCAAGATCCAGCCTCTTCCACAGATGGCGCTTGTCCTGGCCTTTGGGGGATAAACTTCTTCAGCACGCCCGCAACTATGTAGGGCCCTAAAAGGAGTGTCAACGAAGCTTTCGAGTTTTGAGTTTTGCGTTGCCATTGCGGCTCACGCTCCGTCCACTCAAACCCAAAACTCAAAATCCAAAACTCAAAACGCGAACGCGTCCCGGAGTTCTTCCGCAGGGTAGGTCCAGATTTCGCTCAACGTCGGATGATAATGCGGGATCGAGGCCAGCGTTGCCGCCGTCGCACGGAAATGAATGGCGACAACGATCTCGTGGATAAGTTCCGAAGCCTCTGGCCCAACCACCGCGCCCCCCACGATCTCACCGCTTTTGGCGTCAGCGATCAGTTTGACAAAACCTTCGAGTTCGCCCCGAACGATGGATTTACCGTGGTCTTTGAAGAAGTATTTTGCGGTCCGGACTTTCAAGTTTCGTGCCGCGGCCTCTCGCTCACCGATTCCCACCACGGCGAACTGGGGTTCGGGGAACATCGCGAACACCTTGAGACGATCATCGATCGTCGCAAGAACTTTTCCTTCCAGAAGCCGCTTCGCATTCCCGGCCGCTAGCTCGCCCTGGTGGATCGCCATATGCACGACTTCCTGGAGACCTGTAACGTCGCCGCTGGCAAAGATGTGCGGCTGCGACGTTTGGAGGGCGTCGTTAACCGCCACCGCGTTTCCTTTCGTGATTTTGACGCCGGCTTTCTCCAACCCAAGTCCCTGGATCGCGGCCTTACGACCCAGCGCATAGAATATTTCCTCCCCATCCGCAGCCTGCTCTTCACCTTCCCGTTCGTACCGGACACGCTTTCCCGTCGCGGTCCGTTCGACGCCCACTAGCTTTACGCCGCAGATCACTCTGATCCCGCGCTTTCGGAAAGCTGAAACCAGCGCCTCCGCGATGTCTGAATCCGCTCCCTTGATGACCTGTTCGCTTCTTTGCAGAATCGTAACCTCTATGCCGAGCGCGTTGTAAAAATGAGCAAACTCGAGCGCGATCGCTCCACCGCCTAAAATAACGACCGAACGGGGAAAGTTGTAACTGTCTAGCGCCGTATCGCTGTGAAGAAATCCAACCTCGGATAGGCCAGGTAAATCAATCAGGTTGAGGACAGAACCAGTTGAGATCAGAAAAGTCTTTCCTTCGATCTCTTCTTGGCCCCCACTCATCATTTTCACCTTCACGTGGGTCGAGTCCGTGAATTCGGCACGACCCCGCCTGAACTCAAATTTGCCGCCAGTCAATTGCTCCGCCCTGTGAGCAGCGAACTCGGAAACCAACTCTCGCTTCCGCTGGATGATCGCCTTCGAATCGAACGCCACCTGCCCGGAGCTCAGCCCAAACTCCGCCGCTCGCCGCAGAGTCAAAAAGCGATTTGCGGATTCGATGAACGCTTTACTAGGCATACAGCCGCGGAGGATGCAGAGCCCTCCAATCTGCTCCCCGCCTTCGATACAAACAGTTTTCAAGCCTGCACGAGCCGCCGCTGCTGCCGCAGAGTAGCCGGCGCTGCCTCCGCCAATCACGACAAAGTCATAGCTTTCCATTGCGCCGACAAGGTAGCCCGCATCGCCGACAAATCCTCAGGGATTGTATGCAGTGTGCATGTAGCGAAGTCTTCGACAACTTCCACCCGCAAAGCTGTCGGAAAACCAGCTCATTTGTTCAACGCGCCCAATACTAAGGATTCATCAGGGGCAGGCCGTGATAAGGGAAAAAACGTCTACGGAACGCAGGCAGGACGCCAATGTCACTTTGCCGTGGCGAATCTTTCCCAAACCCCCAAATACTGGGTGGCACGGTATCTCGTTCCACTATAACTTGTGTCTCTTGATTGCTTGCAAATCGTTGACTTCAGTCTTACTATATTCGCTTAATTCAGTAACCCAATAGTCATCAGGTCTCATCCATCAGTTCAGGCCTGTCTCTCGGATATGTCTGATATTTCGAATTACGGCGCAGCGCAAATTGATAAATTGGAGGGTTTGGAGGCCGTTCGGAAACGGCCCGGGATGTATATTGGGGATCCGGACGAGCGTGGGCTTCACCACTCGGTGTTTGAAGTCCTGGATAACTCGATCGACGAACACCTCGCGGGTTTCTGCACGAAGATCGATGTAAATATTCACATAGATGGGTCAGTCTCGGTTCGTGACAACGGCCGGGGAATTCCGGTCGAGATGCATCCGAAATTTCAGATGCCAGCCATCGAACTCGTGCTGACCAACCTGCACGCCGGAGGCAAATTCGGACAGGGAGCCTACAAATTCTCCGGCGGCTTGCACGGGGTTGGCGCGAAGTGCGTGAATGCTCTTTCGGAATGGTTCAAGGCCGAAGTTACCAGGGACGGCTATGTCTACCTGATCGCGTTTTCCAAGGGCAAAACGACTCGCAAACTCGAAGTCATCGGCGAAGTCCAAAACAAGAAGTATTCCGGCACTCTGATCACGTTTTTGCCGGATCCCGAAATATTTACCATCACGACAGAGTTTAAGTTTGATATCCTTGCGACTCGGTTGAGGGAACTCGCGTTTCTCAATAAGGGTCTGGAAATCCATCTTACCGATGAGCGCACGGAACCGCACCGGAAAGAAACCTTCAATTACAAAGATGGAATTCGCCAGTACGTAAAGGAACTCGGTGAAACTAAACAGCTCATTCATCCCGAGCCGATCATCATCAGCGGGATGCGCGAGTTCCAGGTCGACGAGAAGGCGGAAGTTTGCTACGTCGATGTCGTTCTCCAATACACCGACGCCTACTCGGAGTACATTCAATGCTTTGCCAATTCAATCGCCAATAGCGATGGTGGGATGCATCTTGAGGGACTGAAGACAGGGTTGACCAACGCAATCAAAAACTATGCGAAGGCCAATAACCTGGTGAAGGAGAAAGATCCTGACCTCACCGGAGACGATCTACGGGAAGGTCTGGTCTGCGTTCTGAGCGTAAAGTTGACTAATCCGCGGTTTAGCTCCCAAACGAAAGGGAAGCTGGTCAATAACGAGATCAAGCCGGTGGTTCAATCCGTTACCTACGAAGGGTTGAGCCGGTTTTGCGAAGAGAACCCGGGCATCGCCAAGAAAGTCATCGACAAATGCCTGATGGCCGCACGCGCCCGGGAGGCTGCCAGAAAAGCCAGGGAAGCAGTTCGAAAGACCGCTCTTACGGGAGGTGGCCTGCCCGGTAAACTCGCCGACTGTTCCGAACGCGATGCCACCCTGACAGAGCTCTACATTGTGGAAGGTGACTCCGCCGGGGGCTCCGCCAAGCAGGGGCGAGACCGGCGATTCCAGGCCATACTTCCGATTCGCGGTAAACTCTTGAATGTGGAAAAAGCCCGGTTGGATAAAGTGCTCCAGAACCTCGAAATCCAAACGATGATCACCGCGATCGGAACCGGGATCGGAGAGGGCGACGGCGAAGGATCTTTCAATCTGGATAGGCTCCGATACGGCCGGATCATTATCATGACAGACGCCGATGTGGACGGTTCCCATATTCGGACGCTTCTGCTCACCTTCTTTTACCGCCAGATGCCGGAACTTGTACGCGGCGGCCACATTTACATCGCCCAGCCACCGCTCTACCAGATAAAGAGAAAGAAGCGGGAGGAATATGTCGACGACGATTCCCAATTGAACAAGATCCTGATCTCACTCGGGGCTGAGGAGGTTCAGTTGAAGCACTTGGCAGACGGTCGAGAGTTTACCAAGGAACAGCTCGGTGAAGTTCTGGATTTGCTCGAAAGGTTGTCGAAGTTGAGCGATTCGATCAGGCGGCATGGCGGAGATTTCGAAGCCTATCTCTCTCATCGGGATCCCGCTTTTGGAAAACTTCCTGAGTATCTGGTGAAAGTGCGGGAAGGGAACAATGAGTACGTGAAGTATTTCCACGACGAGAGCACCTTGCGGGATTTTGCCGGACAGAACCTGGATCTCAATCTCTACGAGGAAGAGGCTGTCGCGGAGAACGGCGACGGCCCGGCACCAGGCGCCGCTCCCGCTGCCAATGGCAACGGAAGCGTTGCGGTAGCTCCTCATCTGCGACGCAGGGCGCGACGGGTTGAGCTCCACGAATCGAATGCGGTCGCCAAAGTCTTTCAGGAACTTGAGAAGCGCGGGATGATGATCGATCATTACTCTGCCAGCGATAAACCGCTCTTCGAGCTGATCGAAGGAGAAGGAGACAGGACAACTGTCACTCCGCTATTCTCGATTCCGAAGATTCTCGAAGCGATTAAGGAAATTGGTCGCCGGGGAGTTCAGATCAAGCGCTTCAAAGGGCTCGGTGAGATGAACGCCAAGGAGTTGTTCTCCACCACGATGGACCCGGTCCATCGCAAACTCCTTCGGGTCGATTTGAACGAGAACAACGCCGGCGAGGCCGACAAGATGTTTACTATTCTGATGGGCGACGTGGTCGAACCTCGCCGCGCTTTCATAGAAGACAACGCGCTCAACGTCAGAAATCTCGACGTTTAATGGGTTTAGCGTTTTGGGTTTTGCGTTTTGAGCTTTGCGTGTCTGAGTAAGCGCCTCGGAACACTCAAAACCCAAAACTCAAAACGCTAAACGCTAAACTCAACGCTGCTTCCTCCATGCCGATTCATCCAAATGAAAAAATAGAACCGGTAAACGTCGCCGAAGAGATGTCGAAGTCGTTTCTCGACTACTCGATGTCAGTTATCATCTCGCGGGCGCTTCCGGACGCCAGAGACGGGTTGAAACCTTCGCAGCGTCGGATTCTTTATGCGATGAACGGTCTCGGACTTCTTCCGAATCGGAAACATAGCAAATGCGCCAAGATCGTGGGTGAGACAATGGGTAATTATCACCCGCACGGCGATATGGCTATCTATCCCACGCTCGTGCATATGGCTCAGCGCTGGGCGATGCGAGACACTCTGATCGAAGGCCAGGGAAACTTCGGGTCAATGGACGGTGACCCCCCGGCGTCGATGCGGTATACGGAGGCACGATTGACCCATCTCGGCTCGGTCCTCATGGAGGACATGGAAAAGGATACGGTCGATTTCGTCCCCAACTACGACGAGACGACGACCGAGCCAACTGTTTTCCCCGCCGCATTTCCCAATTTGCTGGTCAACGGGGGAACAGGGATTGCCGTCGGAATGGCAACCAACATTCCGCCTCATAACCTGAGCGAGGTCATTGACGGAATTTGCGCGCTGATCGACGATCCGGACCTCGGCACCGATCGGCTGCTGGGGTATATCAAGGGTCCGGATTTCCCGACCGGATGTACCATTTACGGCTCCAGCGGGATCCGGCAATACTTCGAAACTGGCAGAGGCAGCCTGAAGGTTCGTGGCAAAGCCACCATCGAAGAATCCAGGAACGGGCGTGAACAGATCGTGATCAGTGAAATTCCGTACAACGTCAATCGGGCCGAACTGATCAAACGCATTGCGGGACTCATTCAGGAAAAGGTCATTGCCGATATTGCCGACGTACGGGATCTCTCCGACGAGAATACGCGAATCGAGTTGGAGCTGAAGCGAGACGCGAACGCCAAAGTCGTTCTCAACAACCTCTATATGCACACCGCGATGGAAAGTTCCTTTGCGGTGAACATGCTGGCGATCGATCACGGCCGTCCTAAACTCCTTTCTCTCAAAGAAGCGCTTCACTGCTATATCGAGCATCGGCGCGACGTAGTTCTTCGGCGGACCCGTTTTCTTCTCCGCCAGGCAGAGGCAAGGGCTGAAACGCTCGAAGGCTACCTGATCGCGTTGGCCAACCTCGACGATTTTATTAGTATTATTCGGCGTTCCTCAAATCGCGAGGAGGCAAAAATAAAGCTTCTCGCATACGAATTCTCTCGTGAAACAGTAGAGCAAATAGGCATTCGGATCCGAAGCGAAGCCCGGCTGGTTGATGGCCGGTATATTTTCAGCGAACATCAAGCGGACCAGATCCTGGACTTGCGCCTCTACCAATTGACCGGACTCGAGCGCGAGAAAATCATTAATGAGTACGGTGAGATCGTTCGCAAGATTGATGATTTGCTTGATATTTTGAGACGCGCGGACCGGGTAATGTCCATCATCAAAGAAGAACTCCTGCGAATTAAGGATAAATACGGTTCCGAAAGGCTCACAGAGATTCTTCCAGATCAGGGCGAAATCGATATCGAGGACCTGATTGCCAAAGAAGGGTGCATTATCACCATTACCCACGGAGGCTACATCAAACGGACCGCCGAGAGTGAATTCCGCGCCCAGCGGCGCGGTGGAAGGGGCGTCATCGGCATGGGGACCCGCGACGCCCCGATTCGAGGTGATCAGGGAGATTTCGTTCAGCACCTCTTCACGGCCAGCACTCATGATTTCCTGATGTTCTTCACGCAGTCGGGTCGGTGCTATGTGGAAAAAGTCTACGAGATCCCGGAAATGAGTCGCGCTTCCAAAGGTCGATCCATCGCGAATCTGCTCGAACTGCGGCCTGAAGAAAAGATCGCAGCCACGCTTCGAATCGAAGCCGTCGACCAGAGCGGGGATTCCGATCGGAGCGGCGGCACTTGGAATTCAGCCCTGCATATCATGTTTGCCACCCGATCCGGTATCGTCAAAAAGACGAATCTGGCCGACTTTAGCAATGTCAGAAAAGGTGGCATCATCGCGATTCAGATTGAGCAGGAAGACGAATTAATCGATGCGCTTCTAACCTACGGGCTGGATGAAGTTGTGCTCATCACACGCCGTGGCATCAGTATTCGATTTCACGAAAGCGAGGTTCGGGACATGGGACGAAATGCGGTTGGCGTCTGGGGCATTCGGCCTGAAAGCGGTGATGAAGTCGTGGGAATTGCCAAGGTCATTCCTGACGCACAACTGCTCGTGGCCGGCTCTAACGGGATCGGGAAGCGGACGGGCTTTGACGAGTATCGGGTCCAATCTCGTGGGGGTAAGGGCATCATCACGATGAAGACCGGCGAGCGCACGGGCGACGTCGTCGGTGCCTTAACCGTCCACGATTCTGACGAATTGATGCTCATCACTACCGGCGGTCAAATGGTCCGGATCCGAGTCAGCGAAGTGCGCGAAACTGGCCGCAACACCATGGGGGTGAAGCTGGTGGATCTTCGCGAAGGCGAAACTCTTCAGGACATCGCACCCGTCGTCTCACAAGAGGAAGTGGATCTCGAGCCAAACACGGAAATTTGAGCGCGGCAAATCACCTTCGTTGACGTTCGCCAGCGTTCGATCATCTTGCCTCCAATGAAATACCGCAGACTTGGCAAAGCCGGAGTAAAGGTAAGTGAGCTTTCTTTCGGTTCATGGCTGACTTTCGGAAATCAGATCTCGGACGATTTGGCCGAAGCTTTGATGCGAAAGGCCTATGATAACGGAGTAAACTTCTTCGATAACGCTGAGGGTTACGCACAGGGGCGCTCCGAACTTGTCATGGGTAAAATCTTGAAGAAGGTCGGGTGGCCTCGTGACACTTGGCTAGTTTCGAGCAAAGTCTTCTTCGGGGCCGCCCCCCAACCCCAAAAGCCAAATCAATATGGGCTCAGTCGAAAGCATGTTTATGAAGCCTGCCACGATGCATTGCGCCGGCTACAGGTCGACTATCTCGACTTCTTCTTCTGTCATCGGCCTGACAGCGAGACCCCGATCGAGGAGACCGTCCGCGTCATGAGCGATCTTATCGCTCAGGGAAAAGTCCTTTACTGGGGTACAAGCGAATGGAGCGCGCAGGAGATCATGCAAGCCTACACCGTCGCCATTCAGTTTAACCTTGTCCCTCCGACCATGGAGCAACCTGAGTACAGTCTTTTGGTGCGAGAACGAGTCGAAAAGGAGTACGCGCGCCTCTATCCGGAAATCGGCCTCGGCACCACTATCTGGTCTCCTTTGAAAAGCGGAATTTTGACCGGCAAATACAACCACGGTATACCGAAAGAGACCCGTCTGGCATTCGAAGAGAACGAGTGGCTTCGAGACGATGTCGTGAGCGACGAAAGGCTGGCTAAAGTCAGAGAACTCGGAGCCGTGGCCTCCGAGCTGGGAATCTCCCAAGCTGTCCTCGCCATCGCCTGGTGTTTGAAAAATCCCAATGTCAGTACAGTGATTCTCGGCGCCTCAAAGGAGCACCAACTCGAGGAGACTTTAACAGCCTCCCAAGCCGCAGAAAAGATTACTCCCGACGTCCTCCAGAAAATTGAGCAACTCTTTCAGAATAATCCACTTAAATAAGACCACGCTGCCCTTGGCGTTCTCAGCCCAAGAGGGGCGGGAAAATCAGCCGGCAAGCCATATCCGCCAGGCGAGACGTCTGCCGGAGTTGTGACCGCAACGATCTCCGGACCGCAAAAGATATTTTGTTCCTAACTTATCTCTTTAGGGTTGCGACACGATTTTTACCCTCTAGACTAAGACACTTCTCTTATGGGAAAGCGCAAGAGGAAACTGTCATTCAAAAAGCTTCCCGCTCAACGGCAACTTCTCTTTTCGCCGGAAGGCGAGTATTTCGATCTCAAGGCGCTATTCGACAAACTAAACGCCGAATATTTCAGTAACGCCCTGCGAGGTTATACCATCACCTGGGGCCGCAAGCGAAAACACCCCCCAAAGGAATACTTTGTCTTCGGAACAATCCAAGAAGAGGATAAAATGATTCGCATCCATCCTCTACTGGATGCCCCATTCGTTCCGACTTGGTTCCTCGAATACGTCATTTACCATGAAATGCTCCACGCGGTGGTGCCGGAGGAGATCGACGATTACGGGCGGAGAAGAGTTCACACACGTGAGTTTTACCGCCGAGAGCGTCAGTTTCACTGTTATAATCGTGCCAGGCGCTGGGAGGACGAAAATCTAGACCGCTTTCTTCTCTAATCTGGATCGCTGGTCGGCGGTACGTATGGTGGAAGCGAAAAAGATCCTTGAGGAAGCGGCACGCCCAGACCGCGGAAGCGCGTCCCTATCCTTGGGCGTGCGGTGCCGGAACGCGGGCCAGCCTACCGGCTTCGGGCGGAGCCTCGCCCTACCAATCGAGGACCCCTTGGACGCCCTGACGTGAGTAAATTCTATTTGCGCAGCCTCGAATCAGCGAGAAGTAACCTTGAATGTTGTCCTTGGTAGTGAAAACGATCGTTCATGCTCCGTCGATTCGCATGCCAAACGTAGTTTTAGCTCGCGCAAAAAATTCTAGCCAAGTTTAGAAACAGTTTGCTTCGTTGCATCAATTTTTAAAAAGGCTCTTAAACAGACGCGCAGCGTCTGTTTAAGAGCTTTCTAGCCCGCAATAAGCTCGTCGCTTCAGCTTCCGCGTGATTTTTGCGGGCTAGGGTCGTTTTCCTAAATCGCTTCCCGGTTTGACCGTAGTCGCCGGGGTGTTCGTCGGAGCGGCGGCTGCCGGTTTCTGCGAGGTGCCTTGCGATACACTGGCCGGCGGACGATTCGCGTTTAGCTTTGTAATAACCGAATCGCTGAAGTCGTAATTGTCTCGCGCATAGAGCAACACCGGAACGATATTGTTTGCACTGAATCCAGACCGATCGAAGACGATGTCATAGTTCTGCGTTCTTACCTGATCATTGACGACTTTCATGATCTCTTCAACGATCCCGTCGCGCATCCGCTTCAACTGATCTTGAATCTGCCTCTCCCGGGTTGCCCGAAAGTCGGAAATCTCTTTTTCCAGACCTTTTGTTTCGGCAATCTTGGAATCACGCTCCTGCGCCTTCTGATCCTTAGACGCACCGCTCAACTCCGGCTTATTCATCTCTTCATTCAACTTATTGATCGCGTCGAGATTCTTCTTATAAGCATCCATCCGCTGATCGAGTTCGTCTTTGTAAGCCTTCTGGGCCTCCTTGAGCTTATCTTCGGCATCGTGAGTCTTATAATAGGCGGTGAAAACCTTTTGCATGTCGATCGTGCCGATCTTCATATCGGCGTGCGCCTGCGATGCCAAGCTGCCGCCCAGGGCCAACACACAGATCATCGTTAACAGTGAGGATTTCTTCATAAGATAAGGGAACTCGAGTTGGGTAGGACCGCAGGACAGATGCTTCGTTCAAAATTGGTATCCCACACTGAACTGGAACTGGCCGCTCTTGCTGCTGAAACTGTCTTCTTCGATCGGATAGCCGTAATCAAGCCTAATTGGCCCGATTGGCAAGTCCAGACGCACTCCGATACCAATGTCCTGATTGAATCCTCCGGAGAACTTTCCAGCGTTACTGCCGCCAGGAGGGATCGTCGGAATCTTCTCCGGACTAAAACTCCATGAGCCTGGATTAACAAATCCACCGTCCCAGAAAATCGCGAAACGTACCCGTTCAATGATGGGGATGGTGTACTCGACCGTCAGCCGGGCCAGCGTATTTCCGCCGAGCGCGTTCCCCTGGTCATCCTTAGGTCCTACATCACGGTATCGAAATCCGCGGAGAGTGCTCGCGCCACCAAGATAGAGGCGATCGAAAATCGGGACGATGGGATCGCCGCTCCAGTTTGAGACGACACCCACCTCACCGTTCAACAGCAAAATCGTATCGTATGGCAAATGGAAATACTGGGCCGCGTTTAGATCGAAACCGTAAACGCTGACCTGGCCTCCGAGGAAGCCACCCGCCACGTAGGTGGTTAAGTCGACTCGAGTCCCTTTTCGGGTGAGAAAGGCACTGTCGCGGGAATCATAGGTCAGGCCCAACGTCACACGACTCTCCAGATTGTAGGCACCCTGCTCCTGGATGATGTCTAGAAGCTGTTGCGTAATGCTGCTCTGATTGATGTTGTAAATGCCTATTTCCTGGAGGGTGTAGTCCAGCTTGACAGACAGAAAGTTCGTGATTGGCTTGCGGGCGAAAATATCAAATCCGTAATCCTCCTGATCATAAACATTGCTGAAGTAATTGTACTGGTCAAAAAACAGTCGCCCGCCAACGGCCAGCCGTTGGTCGAGAAAATAAGGTTCGCTCAACTCCAGCGAAGCGTTCTTTGTCTGAGTGCCGAGCTGAACTCTAGCTCGAAACTTCTGGCCGGCACCCGTGAATGTCTTCCAGTTCGTAATATCGAAGTTGCCCTGCGACAATTCAGCAAATCCCAACAAGCCGTCGGTCGTGCTGAAACCCAAACCAAAATTCAAATTTCCAGTCCGTTTTTCTTGCACCACGACGTTCAGATCCTTACGCCCCGGAACCGCGGTATCGCTGGCGTAGGTATCGACCCGCTCGAAATATTGCAGGCCTTCCAAACGCTTTTTGCTGATATCGACGCGAACGGTATCAAAGACGTCGCCGGGCGATAGCACAATTTCCCGGCGAATGACCTTATCTTTGGTCCGAGAATTTCCGCTGATGTTGATATGCTCAACGAACGATTGGATACCTTCATCCACCTTCCAGGAAAGGTTCACCAGAGTCGGTCCTCCAGGCGTTGTCTGTACGTTCACCTTCGCATCGGCATAGCCGGCGACGCCATACGCGTCTTCGACCGATTTAATGTCCTTTTGCAGCTTTTGCGGCGAAAAAACTTTGCCCTCGGTGACCTTTATGACCTTTCGAAAATTTGGCTCAGTCACGATGTGGAGACCCTCCACCGTCACCGTCCCGACATGGTACTGCTCGCCTTGGTTTATATAGATCGTAATGTCGACGTTCTTCTTATCCAATCGATCAATTTTGACATCCGTAACCTGGACGTCAGCGTAGCCGTTATCCTGAAAGAGCTCCTTGATTCTCTGAACATCGCCGTCGAGTTGCTGATTGTTCAAGCGGCCTGCACCGGTCAGGAATCCCAGGATGTTATTCTCTTTCGTCTTCATCTCCTTACGGAGCCTCTTCGACGGAATCGAAGTGTTCCCGACGAATCTGATTCTCCTGACGATCGCTTTCCGTCCTTCGCTGATCGCAAAGGTGACTGAGGCGGTTCCTCGCTCTTCGTTGACGTTGACTTTATATTGAACATCCGTGTCCGGAAAGCCGCGCTTTTGATACATCTCGACGACCTTTTGACGAGCCTGTTCCAGAGCCTGCTCGTCAAGAGGCGAGCCAGTCTTTATATTCAGTTCGCGCCGAATACGTTTCGTATTTACGGCCTCGTTCCCTTGAATCACCACGTCCGTCAGCGTCACGCGCGTCTGCACCACGACAATCACCTTCACGCCGTCCGGAAGCGGTTCGCCATAAATTCGAACATTGGTCACCAGGCCCGTTCCGTACAGTGAGCGCACGTCATCCTCGACTGTCTGTTCCGAATATGGCTGCCCCACCGTCGTCTTCATGTTCGACAAGATTCTCTGACGGCTCAAAGTCGCCGGACCGGCATATTGAATCTCTATCTGGCGAACGATCGGCGACTGCTGCGGCTTCTCTGGTTGGGCCGGCGGCCCCTGCCCGGGAGGCGCCGCCGGATTCTGCCCCACGGGAGGCAACGGAGGTTGTCCGGCAGCAGGCTGCTGGGCCCACCCCTGCGGACCAAGGAACGCCAGAATGATCGTTACCAAGATCCAGGTGCGGCAGTAAGAACTCGAAAAATTCATAATTTGGAAAATCGACAACAGATCAGACGAATGGGCGTATTTCATGACGATGGCGTCACAAACGTCAACAGAAAAACCACAAGAGGGGCGAGTAATAACTCGCCGTACCGCAAGGGAGCGGTTTTCAAATAAAATGAATTGAAACTGCTTGAAAATTCTTCTATCGCAAAAAGCAGCAAAATTCTCCGGCGCAGCTGGGGAATTCTGTCGCCTCAGCCTGCGTCGCTCGCAAATCTCTAGAGGATTTGCGAGCGACGCAGGCTGGTGGGTTCTCCCGATCACATTGAGTGTCAAGATCCGCTTTCAAAACAATGAAGGTTATCGAGGTTACACAACGCTACCACGATGCGTGGAACAGTCGCGATGCCGAGGCCCTTGTCGCCGCATTCACGCAAGGGGGAACTTTTATCAATCCCCACACCGACCAGGGTGTTACCGGAGAAGCTCTTGCCAGTTATGCCAAAGGTCTCTGGGCGGCCTTTCCCGACTTCTCGATCGAGCTGGTCAACGCCAGTGAAATTGGGACGGACCTGGTTGCCCACCAATGGTTATGTCGCGGCACCAACACCGGCCCACTATCCGACGGCAGTCCGCCCACTGGTCGCACCATCGCGATCTGGGGCGCTTCCATTATCCAGGTCCAGGGAGATAAGATTCGTTCGGATCAAAGCTATTTTGACCGGCAGACTGCGGTTGAGCAGCTTGGCGTTGGTTCGTAGTTTCAGGCCATCTGACCCGCCTTGCACGCAATTATCCCAAGAGCTTATTCCTGTCGCCAGGTCTATCCCTTCTCGCCTTGGCAGGTTTCTGTTCCGACTGAAGGTGGTGAGCGTTGACGATGGCCGCAATCAACCCCGGAAAGCGCTTTTCGAGTTCTGAACATCGGGACGTGTTGTGCATCTCGACCCCTCGACGCTCACTCCGAATCAAGCCTGCCTCTCTGAGGGCTTTGAAATGCAGGGAGAGGGTTGATTTAGGAATGGTTTTCTCGCTGACATTGAGAAAGTTCGAGCAACTGCGCGAACAGTCCGAGCTTATTATTTGCACATAGATGGCCACCCTGACGGGGTCGGAAAGCGCGTGGAGGATGGCTTCGACGGTAACGTCTTCGACCGAGGGGTGAAAGAGAGGCCTCATAGAGAAGGAGTATACCGCACTTGACAGCTTGTTCAATAGTTCATATGTTCCGAACAATGGAAGTAATCGACAGCTGCTCGGCACCTCCGATTTAACTTCTCACTAGAAACACCCTGAACTTTTCAAACAGCACAGATGAGCAAACTCACAGGTAAGGTCGCAGTCGTCACTGGCGCCTCAAAAGGTATCGGAGCCGCCATCGCCCAGTCTCTCGCCGCAGCCGGCGCGTCGGTAGTCGTCAACTACGCCTCCAGCAAGGCCGGCGCGGAGACTGTCGTCGCAGCAATCACCAAGGCCGGTGGCAAGGCCATCGCCGTAGGGGGCGACGTCTCCAAGGCTGCCGAGGCACAAGGCATCATCGAGGCAGCGGTCAGCAATTACGGCCGCCTCGACATCCTGGTCAACAACTCCGGCGTCTACGAGTTCGGTCCGATCGAGTCGGTTACCGAAGAACAATTCCACAAGATGTTTAACATCAATGTGCTCGGCCTTCTGCTCACCACCCAAGCGGCCGTCAAGCATCTCGGCGAAGGTGCCAGCATCATCAACGTTGGGTCGGTGGCCAGCCGCATTACGCCACCGGGCAGCTCGGTCTACACCGGGACCAAAGGCGCGGTCGACGCCATCACCGGCGTGCTCGCACGTGAGCTCGGCCCTAAGAAAATCCGCGTCAACTCGCTCAATCCCGGCATGGTCGTGACCGAAGGAACGCAAACCGGCGGCGTTATCGGCTCTGACTTCGAGGCGCAAACGATCGCCCAGACGCCTCTCGGACGGATCGGTCAGCCAGGCGATATTGCTTCCATCGCAGTCTTCCTGGCTTCGGACGATTCCGCTTGGCTTACCGGTGAGCAAATCCTCGCTGGCGGTGGCGTTCGCTAACCCATCGATATCAGGTCAGGATCCGGCCGAAGGGTTTCAGTTTCAAAGACCCTTCGTCCCGGATCTCTGCCTCCTGCTCAGACAGCTTCTCGAGCGTAGACTCTTCTTAAGACTAGGGGGTAGAATGCCTGAAACCCGAATGCCGTGTAGCAGTTCTATCTTCTTCGGAAAACTCCGCTACCCGACCAAACCGTACCAATTGTTCCGCGTACGCGGTTCAAACCCGGCTTCGGTAATCAGCTCTTCGATTTCGTCACGTGTGATTCGGAAAGAGGTTCCCGCACTGCTCACCACGTTCTCTTCCATCATCACCGAACCAAAATCGTTCGCGCCGTATCGTAAGGCGATCTGTCCTATTCTCGGCCCCTGGGTCACCCAGGAACTTTGGATATTCTCAAAGTTGTCCAGATAAATACGTGAAAGAGCCTGCGTCCGCAGGTACTCGGCCGATCCGACCGGCGTAGCCTTCAGGACGACGTTCCCGGGCTGAAAAGTCCAACAAATAAATGCGCTAAAGCCCGCCGTCTGATCCTGCAGCTGACGAAGTCGTTCAAGGTGTTCGATCCGGTCTTCCACGGCCTCGACATGCCCGAACATCATCGTTGCGCTACTGTTCAAGCCGAGCTCATGCGCGGTTTTCATGACGTTCAGCCACTGGTCACTATTGCACTTCAGGGGCGCAATCCGGTGACGCACCTGATCAACCAGAATTTCTCCTCCCCCACCCGGGATCGATCCAAGCCCAGCCTCTTTAAACCGCAGGATCACCTCACGCAATGGCATCCGGAATACTTCAGCAAAATGATTAAACTCCGGGGGGCTGAATGCATGAATGTTGATTTGCGGATATTTTTCTCGAATGTGATTCAGCAAGTCCAGGTAATAATCGATGCCCAGCTTCGGGTGATGGCCGCCCTGCATCAATATCTGAATCCCTCCGATGGAAACAAGTTCATCGATCTTTTGATCGATATCCTCATGGCTCAGAACGTAATGATCGGTGTCCCTCTCGGTTCGATAGAATGCACAAAACTTGCAGTAAACATTGCAAACGTTGGTGTAATTGATATTGCGATCGACGATGTAGGTGACAATCTCGGTTCCGCGGCCCTCAAATGCCTCGGATTTAGCCTGCTGCCGACGTTGGTCAGCGAGTTGCCCAAGCTCAGTCAATGGCATCCGATACAATTCCATGGCGTCTTCGGCCGTAATCCGTGCACCATCCAGGACCTTGTCGACTACTCGCGAATCGGACATCGTGGCATTCATTAGCGAAGCTTATAATACGTTATTTTTCGCCATCCTCAACGAAAGGTAAGCGCGGGTCAGATCGAACAGGAGAAGATTACTCGGATAACCGCGCGGCAACCGTCTCATAGACTTTTTGGCCGGTGCCCTTTATGTAAACACCGCCTCTACTGAAGTTCCGATCGCGAGACAGACGGTCCGCGATCGATCGAAGCGTGATAATCGTGCTTTTTTCGCCCATGGGCCGAATCCAGTAATATTTTGCCAACTCCGTAAAGTCAGGCTGCAAGCCGGTCAAGAGGACTACCTCGTCGTCCCAGGGAAAGAGGTCGAAGATCTCACTGAGGTGGAGTGGGCCCGCCTCCCAAGTGGCACTTTCATCTGGCTTCGGCAATATCCAGCCGGCACCGGGCTCGATTTTCTCGAGCGCTTTGGCAACCAATTCTCGAATGGCACCCTGGTCAATCCGCTGATTGAGCGTAACCACCAGGCGATTCGATCGAGCGAGCCTTTGGCTAAGGGGAAGGAGTTCCTCCACGACCACTTTGTCCGCGTGGACGACTTCGCCATCCACGCGGACAAGTTGTCGCCGATCTGTTCTCCAGCCTTTGTGCGTTTGATGCAGATCGATCCGCGCGACGTAATCTTCCCCGCGTTTGGAGCAGAAACTCTGCGATAAAACCAAATCCGGATGGGACGGATTCGGCGGAAGATTTGCCTCTCCGCCTGCAGCTTGTCCCGACCAAACATCCGCGCCGGTCTGCCCAAGGATAGTACCAAGATCCGGCCAAGGAAAACAATTTCCGTTCAAAGCCACGCAGACATTCAGCACATGATTGGTGTGCCCGGTTTGATTAACGATGGGCAAGACGCCCGGTTCGAAGCCACCGGGGATACCAGCCGGCGTTAATGGCCACCCCGACGATTGGTCCGGGCAAAATACCGCGAAGAGCCGAATCTCCAGCCTTCCTTTTTTCAAAACGATTGAATCACTCCGAACGGCGGGTCGATGGTCCGAATCTGCCGCGCGAAACGGATTCAACATTGGCTCGCGGACCTTGCTCAAGGATTTCATTGGCAAAACAATGTCCTGATTTCCCAGAATAATGGCGTCGTAACCCACCTTGTTGAAAAAGGTAGCAACATTTTCAGAGTCGAGGATTTGTGAGGCGAATGATCCATTAAGGCTGTTCCCCGAATCGAACAGAACTACTTCAGCGCCCGTTTTCGCTGCCTCTTCCCGGACCGACCTGACGTAGGCGCTGATATACTGATAGCTCTGCCGGGGCGCCGCATAGTTGAGGCTGACCGGGTAAACGTTCCCGTAAAGACCGCCGGTCTGGAGAATAATCAGGCTCACAGATTCCGACCGTCGACCACAACCGGCCAGCATCATGACGCCACTGACCAGGGCCATCGAGCGGCGAAGGACCCAATTCATTGTGCGCCGACCCTCTCGACTCGTTGGATACATTTATTTATCGAACTCACCGACATTTGGTTGAATTGAGGACCAGAAATCTGAATGTACATCTTTTGTGGCGGAAAATTTCTATCAGGCAACTGTCGAAGGTCCGAAGACCGCCTTCGATCTATCCCTGCGGCCCCCTCTATTTAGCGAGTTCCAGGGCCAAACGCGCGTCCGCGAGCGGCTGGAATTGATGGTGCAGGCCGCAAAACAACGAGGCGATGTCCTTGAACACGTCTTGCTTAGCGGCCCGCCCGGCCTGGGAAAGACCACCTTGGCCTACATCCTCGCCAATTCCATGGGAGTCAATATTAAGACCACCAGCGGCCCGATGATCGAAAAGGCCGGAGACCTCGCGGGAGTCCTGACCACCCTGGAACGCGGGGATATTCTATTTATTGACGAGATCCACCGCTTACAAGCGGCGATCGAAGAATATCTCTATCCCGCGATGGAGGACTTTCGACTGGACATCATTATCGACCAGGGACCGAACGCGCGCAGCGTGCGGATCAACCTGCCCAAGTTTACCCTCATCGGTGCGACCACTCGAGCCGGGTTGATTAGCGCACCGCTTCGCTCTCGTTTCGGGATGACCAGCCGGCTTGATTATTATGGGCTCCAGGAGTTGAGTCAGATCATCCGACGAAGCGCGGGGTTGATCGGTGTCGGCATCGATCAGGACGGTTGCGACGAGATCGCCTCGCGCGCCCGCGGCACGCCACGGGTGGCGAACAACCTTTTGCGCTGGGTCCGCGATTACGCTCAGGTCAAATCCGACGGTTTCATCACGCAGCCCATCGCCGACAGAGCCCTGGAAATGCTCGATATCGACCGTGACGGGTTAGATGAGATGGACAAACGCATCCTCGAGGCGCTTGTCGTCCGCTTCCAGGGAGGTCCGGTTGGTATCGGCTCCCTGGCCGTCTCAGTTGGAGAGGAATCTGGAACGGTCGAGGAGGTCAACGAACCGTATCTGATCCAGGAGGGTTTCATCAAACGAACTGCCCAAGGTCGCGTCGCCATGCCAAAAGCCTATGAAAAGCTGGGCATCAAAATCCCTCCAAACCGTCAAGGGGAGCTATCCTAATTCTAGCCCGCAAAAATCACGCGCAAGCTGAAGCGACGAGCTCATTGCGGGCTCTTCTTTCGCTTCTTGCGCGGGGCACGCGACGCTTCCTCACCTTGCTGGCCTTCCGGATACTTGATTGTCGTCGGCCACACTATGCGCCAAGGTTGCTGCTTCAGTTTATCGGTCAATTGATTCAGGTCCTGGACGATGAAATCCAGTCTTGGCAAAACAGAATCCATCGTCTTATCCAGCGAATCGAGGATGGTCTTCAACCGGGCTGAGGCGGCTTTAAAGTTTGCCAAAGTTTTTTCGAGATTGCTGTCCTTCTCCAGTTGAGCCGTCACATCTTTGACGTTTGAGAGCACACCGTCAAATTTCACCAACGCGGAATCGATGCCTCCCCCTTTTTCGGTTATGGTTTTCAGGTTTGCGCCAACGACCTCGAAGTTCTTCAGGGTTCCCGTTAAAAGTGAGTCGCGTGCGGTTAGCGCGGTCAGGTTTTGTGAGGTTTTCTGCAATTCGGCCAATGTTACTTCCGACTGTTTCAGGGCAGGTTCGAGCTTTTGAATGATCAGCGGACCTAATTCGCCAAGATCAGGCGCGCGCGTGCCGACAAATTTGTCATTCGGTTCCGCCAACCCCGACGAGGGATTCCCATTGGTAAAGTCGATCACGAGCTCCGCCAAAAGGCCGAAACTTCGCATCGAAACGGTGGTCTCTTTATAAATCTGGGCATCCTGAGCGACCTGAACTCGAACCATCGCCTCGTAGTTGAGGTGGTTTTCCGGGCGATCGTTCAGCGGTACCGGGGATCGGATATCGGCCACTGTTCCGATTTTGCGTCCAGCTAACATCACCGCTGCTCCCGGCTTGACGCCCGCGGCATTATCAAAATAGACGAGAAACATTTTCTGCGGCCTGAACAGTCCAGGAGAAGAAATATACAACGCAATGCCGACCACCAGGCCGAGCGTCAAAATGACCAAAAGCCCGGTGCGAACTTCATTTCGGAGAATCTGCATGCGCTGGCGTCTCCATTATCGGCCCTTCCGTCGTCCCGGTAACAAATTGGTGAACTACTGGATTCCCCGAGTTGCGAAAATGATCTGGAGAAGCATCCTCGATAATTCTTCCCTGGTAAAGCATCGTCATCCGCGTCGCGATCCGAAATGCGCTTTCCATCTCGTGGGTGACAATCACTGATGTGGCATTCGTTTTCTCGGTCAGGCTGATAATCAGTTCGTCAATAACTGAACTGATAACCGGATCGAGTCCCGCCGAAGGCTCGTCGAACAAGATCAGTTCCGGCTCCATCATCAGAGCGCGGGCCAGGCTCACCCGCTTTCGCATCCCACCGCTGAGCTCTGACGGCATGTTTTCCTCCGTGCCGCTCATCCCGACGATTGCCAGATTTTGCTCTATCAGCGCATTGGTCTCTTTTCTCGATCGGCGACCCAGTTCATCGACCGGCAGCGCGAGATTCTCTCGCACCGTCATAGAGCTGATCAGAGCGGAATATTGGTAAACCATGCCGATGCGGCTCCGCAGCAAATTCAATTTACTTCGACTCAATTTTTGCACCTGGAGATGCCGGTATCTCACCACGCCCGAGGTCGGTCTCAAGATGCCGAGGATAAGCCGCAGCGTCGTGCTTTTACCACTCCCGCTCTGACCGAGGACCACCAGTCGATCTTTGCTAAAGACTTTGAGATCTATTCCGTCGAGGACGGCCTTATCCCCAAACCGCAGCACAATGTTATCGAGATGAACCAACGGTGTTTCGCTCATCCGGTGATCTTGGTGACCATCACATTGAACAATGTATCGAATCCGATCACGGTAGTAATCGAGATTACCACGCTGTCGGTCGTCGCTCTCCCGACACCTTCGGCACCTCCCGTCACTGTAAGACCCTGGAAACAGGCAATGAGGCCGATCAGGAGTCCGAAGAACATGGCCTTAAATAACCCGATAACAATATCGCTGACAATCAGGCTCGTCATAACAGCATCAAAAAATGCAGCAGGCACCAGGTTCAGCGCAGCCCAGGAAATTAAACAAGCCCCAACGAGTGCGGCAATGCATGAAAGCACTGACAGGCATGGCATCAGGCTGGAAATCGCCACCAGTCGAGGAGCTACCAGAAATCGGAGCGGTCCAATGCCCATCGCCTCGATCGCTTCCACTTCCTCCGAAACCTGCATGGTACCGAGTTCAGCGGTATAGGCAGCACCAATGCGAGCCGCCAAAACTATGCCGGTCAGCAACGGCCCAAGTTCACGGGTGAAGGCGATTGAGATCAGGGTCGGGACCAACCGTTCGGTACCAAATTTTTGCAGCTGGTACCCGGTCAGCAACGCCATGGTAAGACCAAGAAAAAAAGAGACCATCAGAACCAGGGGGACAGATCCGACCCCGGTTCGATCGGTTTGCGCAAACAACATGGAAGCTCGAAAGGGCGGCCGACCGCGGCGAATGCTATCCCCGATTTCTTCCAGCGTGTTCAGGAAGAGCCATAGAATACTGCCGATGTAGATAAGAGCGCGCCGAGTTAGGTAACCAATCCTGTAGAGCAACCCATATGAATCGGACTTCGGGCAGCGCGAGGCAAGAAAAAATCCAATCGGGACCCTGTCCAAGATGGGAGCGACACTACAATTCAAGGAGCTCAGGGTGTTCGAGTTCCTCTTCCTCTCTGGCGAAGAACAGCCCACTCTGACAGAGCCTCGCGTAGATACCGTCTAAGGCCAGCAGCTGTTCATGATCGCCACGTTCAACGATTTGACCTCGGTCCAAAACGAGGATCTGGTCGGCGTGCCGCACTGTCGACAACCGATGCGCGATGACGAAACTTGTTCGTCCAAGCAAGAGGTGGTTTAGCGCCTCCTGAATCTGGCGTTCTGTCTCCGTATCGACACTAGCGGTAGCCTCATCAAGAACCAGGATTGGTGGATCCTTCAAAATCGCCCGAGCGATCGAGATCCGCTGCTTTTCACCGACGCTCAGCCGTATCCCGCGCTCACCTGCGTTCGCATCCAATCCCGCCGGCAGGCGTGAAACAAACCCGTCCGCATTCGCCGCCCGAAGAGCGTTCCAAATCTCAGACTCGCTGGCGTCGGACTTTGCGAATAAGAGATTCTCACGAATCGTTCCGTTAAAGAGGAAGCTCTCCTGACTGACGAAGCCGGTTGCGTTGCGAATGGCGTGCTTGGAGAGGTCGCGAATCGACTGGCCATCAATTACGATATCTCCGTCGCCCGAACCCAATTCATAGAAACGCAACAGAAGGTTGACCAGAGTCGATTTACCGGCACCGGTCGCGCCGACCAGGGCCACCGTTTGTCCCGGTTCGGCGACAAGCGTGACATGTCTTAGCACCGGTTGCCCTTCGGCGTAAGAAAACGATACGTCGCGGTATTCAATCCGGCCAACCGGGTTGAAAGGCTCAGTTTCGCGAAAATCGCTCTCGGCAGGCTCGTCGAGAATTTCGAATACCCGATCTGCAGCTGCCCGCGCGGCTTGAAGCATCTGGTTCAACGCGTGCAACTTCCCGATCGGTTCGTAAAGGAAACGCACCAGAATCAGACACGCCACCAACTGACCGATCGCCATGCGCCCATGCAGAACAGCCAGTCCTCCGAAACCGGTAACGATCACCAGACCGCAAGAGGTCAGAAAATCCATCCCAGGCGAATAAAGCGCCCAGGCCTTCATCACCCTGAGTGTCGCCTGTTTCAATCGCTCGCTCATCTCATTGAATCTATCGTGTTCCCGCCTTTCGCGTACGTAGGCCTTGATCTGGCGGACGCCGGACAGATTATCGTGGAGCAACGAGTTCATCGCGGACGCGGCTTGCCGTTGACGTCTGTAACGCGATTTGGCCGACAAGGTGAAGATCAAAGCGCCGGCCACCAGGAGCGGGACGGGTAGCATCGTCAGGGTCGCGAGCCAAGGTTCGCGCAAGAAAAGCAACACGCCGACGATCAACACCTGCAGAACGGCGACCGTTCCCTGCTCCACGCCATCGATGAGAACGCGTTCCATCGCGTTCACATCTTCCAGTACCCGCGTCATAATGTCCCCGGTCGCGCGTCCGTCAAACCAGCCTAGAGGCAATGTTTGGATGTGGTTGTAGAGGTCGCTGCGAAGGTCGAAAATAACCTTCTGCTCGAAGGTGTTATTCAGAAGTATCCGAATGCCATTGGCCAGACTTTCAACGAAAAATGCCCCCGCCGCCAGCAGGGCAAGCGGCAGGATCAACTCCGGTTTCTGACCTCGAATTGCGTCGTCAATTACCAGCTGCGTCACGGTGGGAAACACAATGACCATCAGGGTCGCCAGGACAGCGAAACCCACGGTTCCCAGAGCCAACCACGGGTACCGACGAATGTATTGGAAAACTCGTAGGATCGTTCGCATCGCTTGGTTTACTTCTGGCAAGAAAGGCAGAAGTCAAGAAGGCAGTAGTCGAGTAGCCAGTAGCCAGTAGCCAGTAGCCAGTAGCCAGTAGCCAGTAGCCAGTAGCCAGTAGCCAGTAGCCAGTAGCCAGTAGCCAGTAGCCAGTAGCCAGTAGCCAGTAGCCAGTAGCCAGTAGCCAGTAGCCAGTAGCCGGTAGCCAGTAGCCAGTAGCCAGTAGCCAGTAGCCAGTAGCCAGTAGCCAGTAGCCAGTAGCCGGTAGCCCGTAGCCAGTAGCCGGTAGCCGGTAGCCGGTAGCCGGGGAGCTGGTAGCCGAGGAACCTCCTTTCCAGTGGGTGGCCCGAAAATGGTCCAATAAAATATCCGGTCTGCCGCGCGGGTGTTCGTTCTTTGGACCATGGTGAAAAGCCTGGAACGAAAATAAGTCGCGAACTGGATGGGCTTGCCAGCTAGACAGATATCCTCCTTGCTGTTTGAAAGCCGAGCGAAGCCAGGAGCTTCGGCGACCGCCACCACGTCCGTGTAACGATGAGCAGAGACTCTCCTTTCTCGCTCTCGTTCTTAGAATCGTTCTCGTCCTCGTCCTCGTCGTCGTTCTCGTTTTCTAACCGCCGCAGCTAGGAGCGCGTGCGGACTGACTCCCGACTCCTGCCTCCTGGCTGGCTCCCCCGGCCCCCGGCCCCCGGCCCCCGGCTCCCGGCTACTGGCTACTCGGCTCCTGCCTCCTGTCTCCTCCGCTCCTTGAATTCTTCCCCTCCCGCCCTTAAGTCCCATCTCGTGCAGTCCCATCTTCCTATTTACGAGCTTGAGCGGAAAGTCATTGAATCTCTGCAGTCTTTGCCTCGCCTTATTCTTCAGGCGCCGACCGGCTCCGGCAAATCGACTCAAGTTCCCCAGATCATCCTGGATCACGGTCTCGCCGGGAACGGTCAGATTATCGTCCTGCAGCCGCGCCGCTTACCCACCAGGATGCTGGCGGCTCGAGTCGCTTATGAAAGAAATGTCCGCTTGGGCGAAGCGGTCGGCTATCAGATCCGGCTCGACAATGTCTCCACCGCTCATACCCGCATCCGGTTCGTAACTGAAGGAGTTTTACTGCGGCAAATGGTCGGTGACCCGCAACTGGGCGGCGTCACCGTGCTTATTTTTGACGAATTTCATGAGCGACACCTCTATGGCGATATAGCGCTGGCCCGCGCACTCGATATTCAACGTACGATCCGTCCGGATCTGAAGATCGTCGTGATGTCCGCCACCCTCGACACCGATCTGGTAGAGTCTCATTTGCGGCCGTGCAACGTCTTGACTTCCCAGGGGCGGATGTTCCCGGTCGACATTGAATATTTGAAGCGCGAGACGATTGATGAGCCTCCGTGGGAGCTTGCTGCTGATGCTTTCGCTCAGGCTCACCAAGACGATGGCGACGTCTTGATATTTATGCCGGGCGCCTTCGAAATTGCGCGGACCATCGAGGAGATCAAGCACTCGAAATTCGATGGAGTTGTTCTACCTCTGCACGGCGACCTGTCCCCGCGAGCGCAGGATGCCGCGGTGGCAACTTATCCCGAACGAAAGATCGTCGTTTCTACCAACGTGGCCGAAACATCACTAACCATCGATGGGGTGACCCTGGTGATCGACAGCGGACTGGCGAAGATCGGAAAATATGATCCGCATCGAGGCATTAATACGCTCATTACCGAGAAAATCAGCAAGGCATCGGCTGACCAGCGAGCCGGACGCGCCGGCCGCACCGCTCCGGGGCGCTGCATCCGACTTTGGTCAGAGCGAGATCAATCGCGCCGACGCCCACAGGACCTGCCCGAGATTAAGAGGCTCGATCTCGCCGAGGTTTTGCTGACCCTGAAAGCGGCCGGAGTAACCGACCTCGAACACTTTGGTTGGATCGAAGCGCCCGATCCAAAATTTTTACGACGCGCGATCGAGCTGCTGGAAGATCTCGGAGCGCTGGATCGCGAGACTGGCCGGATTACTAAGCTGGGATATCGCATGCTTTCGTTCCCAGTCGATCCGCGGTACTCTAGGATGCTCTTGATCGCGGATGACCTCGGTTGTGTTCCGACGGTCGCCCTTATTGCCGCACTTACCCAGGAGCGGCACTTGCTCAAACGGAGCGAAAACGACCAAATGGAGCATGATCGGGAACTGTTACTCGGCAAGGAAGTCGAGTCAGATTTCTTCGTCTTAATACGCGCCTGGCTTTACGCTCAGCGTCACGGCGCAGATAAAGCTCGCCGCCTTGGCATTCGCTACGCGGTGGCCCAGCAGGTAGCTCAGGTTTTTGAACAGTTCATTGACATCGCGAGGAGCGAAGGGCTCAACGTCGACAAGCGAGTCGACGAGTTCGATGCGGAAGCGCTCGGTAAAGCCATGTTGGTCGGGTTTTCGGATCATTTGGCTAAACGGATCGATGCTGGAACTCTTCGCTGCGATCTTGTTCACGGGAGGCGCGGCGTCCTCGCTCGAGAGAGCGCGGTGCAAAAGAGCCCGTTGTTCGTTGCTGGCGAGATTCGCGAAATCCAGGGCCGGGACGATGAACTGATCGTTCTTCTCTCTCAGGTGACCGGGGTCCGCGAAGAGTGGCTTCGTGAACTATTCCCCAGCGACTTCCGTCATTCGGACCAGGTTTTCTTCGATCCGGCCACGCGCCGCGTCCAGGCAAAGAGAGACCTTCTCTTCCGAGATCTACTTTTGCAAAGTACGAAACTAGAGAAGCCGCCACTCGAAGTCGCATCCGAGCTCCTGGCCAAAGAGGTCATCGCCGGCCGGTGTCCTCTGGCGAACTGGTCTCACGAGGTCGACCAATGGATTATTCGTCTCAATTGTTTGTCCCGATGGTACCCCGAACTTGAGCTGCCGGTGATTGAAGCGGAAGCCCGGCTCTATTTAATCCAACAAATATGTCACGGCGCAATCAGCTACAAAGAGATTAAGGATCGCAACGTTTGGCCAGTGGTTCGATCGTGGCTCTCAACCACGCAGCAGCAGGCGGTTGATCGTTTCGCGCCTGCACGGTACGAATTGCCAAACGGCCGCCACGCCAAATTGCAGTACGCTGAAAATCAGGCACCGGTCCTGGCCGCGCGGATCCAGGATTTGTACGGACTCAGCGGATCATTGAAAATCTGCGACGGACGTGTGGCAGTTCTTGTCCACATCCTCGCTCCCAATCATCGCCCGATCCAGATCACGCAGGACCTCTCAAATTTTTGGAAAGACGCCTATCCAAAGGTCAAACAGGAATTGCAACGCAAGTACCCGAAGCACGAATGGCGATAGCCTGCATCGCTGACAAATCCTTAGAGATTCGTCAGCGACGCAGGCTGTGGCAGCGAAACTCTCCGGCTACGCCGGAAAATTCCGCTGCTTTCTGAAGAGAAAAGTTTAAAAACACCGACACGTTCAGTTCGAATTCTCCCTCCACGGCCTGCCACTCTGGTAGCTTTGCAGCCGGCGCTGATAGAATGGCACATCCTGCTGTGATCCAAGTAGAATCGCCTTTTTCTCCCATTTCTGTGCTGACTTGAAATCGCCTGCTTCCGCGTATCCGGCCGCCAGGACGTCCAGCACGGTGTCGTCCTTCCAGAGAGTGAGCTTTGCGGCTTCGGTCGCCAGTGCAACCGAGTTCGCTCCGTTCCGAATTTGCGCATCCGCCGAGGTGGCGTAAAGCCACGCGGCACCCGCTCGACAGATCGGATCAGTTTTCGACAGTTTGATCGCACTCTGGAAATCGTTCATTGCTTCGCTCTTCCGACCGAGCCGGCTCAGCGCGTTTGCTCTCAAGGTATAGAGCTGTGCCAAATTCAACCGATTGGCGTCGCCTCGATTGTTCGAAATCGCCGCGTCTACGGCCTCAATCGTCTCCTTTGGTTTGTTCAAATTTGAGGCAGCAGCCGCCCGAGCGGCCTGCAGCCACCACCTTTCCGGGTGCGCCTTACCCGCTTTGGTGGCGGCTTTGAAGGCCTCTTTCCACATCTCGTTTTGCACCAGGGCGCCGATCTCGCTCGCCTCCGCCTTTTCTTCCGGGGTGAATTTATGGCCCGGCGGAAAAATCTCTTGGGGAACCTGTTCGACGGTCGGACCTTGAGATTTATTTGCCCGATAATGCTTTGCGTAATGATGCTTCGAGCTCGCGCGATTGTTAGAACTGGAGTGCTTGTTCGAACTGGCGTGCTTGTTCGAACTGGCGTGCTTGCTCGAACTGGCGTGCTTGCTCGAACTGGCGTGCTTGCTCGAGGCGGTATGCTTGGTCGTACTCGCGTGCTTATTCGAGCTGGAGTGCTTGCTGGTATTTTTATGCTTGCTTCCGCTGGACGTCTCTGCGGAAGCGGGGTTCGTCGCGATGGATAACAGGAAAAGGATGGCCGTTAAAATCTTCGCCTTACGCATCGAGAACCGTTCAGTTGAGCCGAAATATATCAGCCAGTGTTGCCCCGGTCTCAAGAGAAAGCCAACGATGAATTAGATCGGACCACGCTTGCCCCGGCGGCGACAACGCTGGACGGGCTTCAATGCTCGGAGCCTGGCTGGGAGCGCACTTGGGAATTGGCAAAATCCCGCGGACCTGGATAGCCCGATTGAATCACGGAGGCCGGATTTCCGCGGCAATCGACAAGATTGTGCTACCGGCCCGCAAGGAGATCGTCGCTTCGGGCTGGGGGTAATTCGAAAGCTAACGGCCGTAGCGCCCGAAAGAATATCCCCTGCTGGTCCGAAATCCTTTAACTGGTCGGACAGGCCCTTTTGCTTCCTCGAAAAGGGCGGTGTAGACGTATTTAAACCCGTCCAACTTCTGTCGCGGAATCTTCTGCCCAAGAAATCTTTCGATGTCCAACATTGCTTTGAGCTCCTCCGCGATTACCAAAGTGAACGCGTCTCCCACCTGTTCGGCCCGTCCGGTGCGCCCTATCCGATGGACATAGTCTTCCGGATGGAGCGGGATATCATAATTGATCACGTGCGTGACGCCTGCCACGTCAAGGCCGCGAGCCGCTATGTCAGTCGCCACCAGCACTTCGTATTTGCCGGACTTGAATCCGTCCAGCGCCGTTATCCGTTCTTTCTGGCTCCGGTCTGAATGAAAGACCGTGACGGAATGGTCCAATCTTTTTAACCGGTCCGAGATACTGTCCGCGGCATGTTTCGTTCGCGTAAAAACGATGACGCTTTCAAAGTGCGTCTCTTCGAGCAGGGAGACCAGCAAATCAAATTTTTGCGCGGAGGCGACGGGGTAAAACGCGTGCGTAACGGTCTCCGCTACCGAACTGCGCTCCCCGATATCCACCACTTCAGGATCCTTCAGCACCCAGGAACATAAGCTCTCAATCTCCGGCGGAATAGTTGCGGAAAATAAAAGGGTCTGACGAGACGTCGGGCATAGTTTCACAATGCGGCGGACGTCCGGTAGAAATCCCATGTCCACCATGCGGTCGACCTCATCGAGAATGAGTATCTCTATTGAATCCAGCTTGAGCAGGCCTTGCTGGTGAAGATCCAAGAGACGACCCGGTGTGGCCACAATCACATCAACACCATAATCCAAAAGCTTTTTCTGGATTTCATACCCAACGCCGCCATAAAACACGCCAATCTCGATCTCCGTAAAGCGCGCGTAATACTGAAAGGCTGTCTCCACCTGGATCGCCAGCTCGCGGGTCGGCTCGAGTACCAAACACCTGGGGGCTCCTCCTCGCTTCTTGAGCCGGGTCAATACCGGAAGGGCAAACGCCGCGGTTTTCCCCGTCCCTGTCTGAGCAGACCCAACGACATCTTTTCCCTGCAGAATCAAAGGGATACATCTCTCCTGGATCGGCGTCGGCTCGGTAAACCCTAACGACTGCACGCCATGCACCACTGATTCTTCCACCCCAAGATCCTGAAAACTCATTACGCCCTGGAATTAAGGTGCATTCCGTCAAATAAGCAAATTCCTTCGAGAGGTACAAGCCGGCAATCCCTCTCATCCCGACCTCTGGCTTCTTAATTTCTTCTCTCCGCTTTTGAGTTTCCCGCGCTTTCGGTTTATTTCCATGCGTGTGAATCACCGGATCCTTTTCATTTGCACCGGGAACTATTACCGAAGCCGCTTTGCCGAAGCCGTATTTAACTATCACTCCGAGCAACAGCGGCTTCCGTGGACCGCCTTCTCCCGTGGATTGGCTGTCCACCTTGCCGAAGGATACCTCTCGTCCTTCACTGCCGAAGCGCTTCTCACTCGTCAAATCGACCTTCGCCACACCGGCCGGCAGCGAGTTCAGCTGTCTGAAGACGATCTCCGGCAAGCGGATCGCAGAATCGCCCTCGATCGCACAGAACATTACCCGATGATGCGAAATCAATTCCCGACCTGGACCGACAAGATCGAGTACTGGGATGTCCCTGACATTCCTTACCGTTCGTTTGAGCACGCTTTACCGGAAATCGAACGTAAAATAGTCCAACTCCTGCAAGAGGTCGCACCGTGAGCGGTATCGTGTCAGTTGAGCTTCCCGGCATTCAAAAGGTGCTCAGTGGAAAAGTTCGCGAGATTTTCGATATAGGCGACGCTTTTCTGATCGTGGCCACGGATCGGATCTCGGCGTTTGACTGCATTCTCCCTGATCCGATCCCGGATAAAGGCAAATTCCTTACGCAGCTCTCTGCCTACTGGTTTAAGAAGTTTCACCAGGTGCCAAGCCATTTCATCACGGCTGATTTCGAGGAATTTCCTGAAACCGTTCGGCCGTACTCTGAATTACTCCGCGGACGTTCGATGCTGGTCAAAAAGGCCAATCCACTGCCCGTTGAATGTGTTGTTCGAGGCTACCTCGCTGGATCGGCCTGGAAAGAGTACCAGCAATCCGGCAGCGTATGCGGAATCAGCCTGCCACTTGGTTTGGAACTTGCCGCCCAGCTGCCTGCACCAATTTTCACACCGGCGACCAAGGCAGCGTCAGGACATGATGAAAATATTACTTGGGAAGAATACTGCGAAATACTCGGCGAAGAGAGAGCCACCGTCGTGCGAGACCTCAGTCTGGCCGTCTATAGCGACGGCAGCGTGCACGCCGGCGAACGTGGCATTATCGTTGCCGACACCAAATTCGAATTTGGGCTTCACGACGATCATATACTTTTAATTGACGAGTGTTTGACGCCCGACTCCTCTCGCTTCTGGCCAGCCGATTGTTACGAGGTCGGAACGAATCCACTCAGTTATGATAAACAATACGTTCGCGACTACCTCGAGACTCTTCGCTGGGATAAAACCCCGCCCGCACCGAAACTCCCACCAGAAATAATCGAAAAAACCAGCCAGAAATATAGAGAGGCCTTCGAGCGTCTGACGGGGTAGGAAGCGTTTGGCGTTTGGCGTTTGGCGTTTGGCGTTTGGCGTTTGGCGTTTGGCGTTCGGCGACGCAGGGCCGCAGGGCCAACACTTCAACACCGGTCGGCGCCGTTTTCCTTCGCGCAATGCTTCCACGGCAAATTCGTGCCCACCAAGGACGGAAACAGCTTTTGGTGCGGTCTGCCTGCGCGATTTCTGGCGGCTTACCGCAGCCAAAACCCATCACCTTCGCTCACGATCACGGGCGGAACGCCCGTATCACACCAAGGGCTTATCGCGACTCAAACTCAAAACCCAAAACCGAAAACTCCCCCGATCAAGAATCTCCTTCTTTCGCGACGTCTTTTTCATCCTGGCGCCCAAGCGTCCAGCCCGGAGGATCGCTCGCAGGGAAAGATTCTTCCAACGATTCCTCGATTTGAAACTCCTCCGGGTCACTGCCCGCACGTTCCTCTGTCGGTCGATTTTTCTCTGGAGGTGTGTTCGCGCTCATCCCAACAACTTGAGACCGGCAAAATGATTATCAAGTACAAGGTTTAAAACCGAGGCGGGCGACCCGAAAATCTGTCCCTTCTGGGCGCGGGCCGAAGTGACCAAAAAAGCGTAGACGCGCTCCCGCGCGTCCAAGTAAGCGTCCCGCCTTTCCTCCATCTTTCATCTTTCACAGGTTGGCCTGCAGAAAGGAAGATAGGAAATTCTCGCACGGAGGACACGGAGATCACGGAGGAAATTTAAGTTGTAGATCAAAGGCGTGCGTTGGTTTTCAGCCGTGCCTCGCCATAAATCACTCGAACAACCCAAAACAAACTCTAATAGCAAACTCTAATAAAATCCTCTGAACCTCCGCGCCCACCGTGCCCTCCGTGCGAGCCATTCTCCTTCCGGCTAAGCCGTTTTTGGATCCGATCCCTTTTCGCGTCCGCCCGGCGCGGCCTTCTCAAAATGTCCAAACTGCAGTCCAGGCACTTCGTGCCTGGCTACTATCTTGCTGTCCCTCTGGGACGAAGGCATTCTCCGCGCCGAGGCTTTGATTAAGTTAGCGCTTATGGGGTAAACCCTGGGCGATGCTCTCTTGGCCACTTCAGGCCGTACCGGCGCTAAGCTAAACACAAACAAACGTCCCGCTTTACCTCCGCGTGTTTATTAAAGTGTCCCGCGCTTAGCCGAACTACGCTTGCCCGATGCTTTTCTTAGTTGAACCCTGGCGGGAATTTGTTTGAGTGGCGGATCCAGGATGTCTTTCGAGCTTCTCAAGACCGATTTCATTTCGCGCGCGCGTCGGGGCAGGCTGCTCACCAGGCATGGGATTGTCGAAACGCCGATCTTCATGCCAGTTGGCACCCAAGGCACCGTTAAGGCAATGGCTCCCGATGAACTCCATTCTGTTGGTGCGCAGATAATCCTCGGGAACGCCTACCACCTGTTCCTGCGACCAGGCCTGGAAGTTATCCAGCATTTTGGCGGGCTTCATCGATTCATGGGCTGGAGCCGCCCTATTCTCACCGACAGCGGTG
This sequence comes from uncultured Verrucomicrobiae bacterium, assembly GCA_963789065.1. Taxonomy (GTDB): domain Bacteria; phylum Verrucomicrobiota; class Verrucomicrobiia; order Chthoniobacterales; family JAFAMB01; genus JAFAMB01. The sequence goes on from CAWBKA010000050.1 coordinate 74,243, forward strand.
GGTTCCAGGTCTTTTCTCTCGCGAAGCTCCGCCGAATCACCGAGGAGGGCGTTCATTTCAATAATCACATCGATGGTTCTCCGTGTTTTCTGAGCCCGGAAATTTCCATGGAGATTCAAACCGCACTGGGAACCGACGTCGCCATGGCCTTCGATGAATGTCTGCCTTATCCGTGCGAATTCGAGCCCGCATCTGTCAGCCTGGAGCGAACATTGCGGTGGGCACAACGTTGTCGAGCCTGGGCCGCCGGACAGAGGAATGAAACAAGACCGCTCCTCTTTGGTATCGTTCAAGGAGCCATCTACCGCGATCTGCGGGAAAAGAGCGCTCGCTCGCTTGTTGAAATGGATTTCGATGGATACGCGGTCGGCGGCGTCAGCGTCGGCGAACCGGAGTCCGAAATGATGCGCGCCATCGAGAACAGCGAGCCCTTCTTGCCGGCGGAGCGGCCACGCTACGCGATGGGCCTCGGGACTCCCGCGCAAATCGTAGAGATGGTCGCGCGGGGAATCGACATGTTTGATTGCGTATTACCAACCCGACTAGCTCGGAATGGCACCGCGTTTACCAGATTCGGTACCCTCAACTTGAAAAACAACCCTTACCGCCTTGACGAACATCCAATTGAAGAAGACTGTTCCTGTGCGACCTGTCGGACTTTCGCACGTGGCTACATTCGTCACTTGATCAAGGCAGAGGAGATTCTCGGCCTCCGCCTCATTACGATACACAATCTCCATTTCTACTTGAACCTGATGCAGCAAATCAGAGACTCGATTGACGTTGGCACATTCTCGGAGTTTAGAGAGCGATTTGTTGCCGACTACGTTGAACACAAACCTCTCTTGGCATGAAGCGATTATTGTCACTACTATTGTTACTTTTCGCCGCCACGGCGCCGGCGCAGGAAGCGGACGCGGATGGCAAAATTATGCTTACGGTGATCCTTCGCCATGACCAGACGCAAACGCTCGACGAAATCAACGACCACCTCGAAAAGACCGGCTTCCGAAAAACTTTCCCGCCCGATGGCGTGGAGATCGTCTCCTACAATATCGTCATGGGCATAGGGCACATTATCACGCTCCGCCTGCCACCCGATAAACTTCGCGAAGTCAACCTCGCCTTTGAACATGGCGTTTGGGGAGCCTTCCGAACGGAGTTCTATCCTACCTACGATTACCTCAAGGTTTTTTACGAAATGAAACAGAAGGATAGCGTATCTGGTACCACCAATCCCACCGGAAAAGGGCAAGAAAGCGAAAAGAAGCCGGCTGAATCTGAAAAACCATCAACCCCTCAAAGAAAGCAAAAAAGAAGTAGCCAATGAGAACTCGACTAGTCCCGCGCACCAGCTTGCAAGCTTCTGTGCTCTGCCTCGGAACAGCGGAGTTTGGCTCCGGAATCGAAGACTCGATTTCCGAAGCTCTTATCGATCGGTATCTGGAAGCCGGTGGCAACGTGTTGGATACCGCGGAGGTGTATGCTGAATGGCTACCGGGCGGAAGTCATCGCAGCGAAGAATTCCTCGGCCAATGGCTCCGCAAACGAAAGAGCCGTGACGGTCTTATCCTCTCGACCAAAGGCGCCCATCCTCAAGTCAATTCGATGGACATTCCTCGCATGTCCAAACAAGACGTCGAATTCGACCTCAACTCCAGTCTTCGACGGCTTGGAGTTGACTGCGTCGACATTTATTGGCTGCACCGGGATGATGTTTCCACGCCGGTCGAAGAGATTCTCCGGATGCTCGAAGAATTTCGAAAATCCGGGAAAATTCGGTACGCGGGATTTTCGAACTGGACACAAGCCCGTGCAGAAGCGGCGCGGATTGCGGCGGAGAAGCTGAACGTCCCGGCGTTCATCGGAAGCCAAAATCAATGGAGCTTAGCGAAAGCGGATGCTTCACACGGCGATCCAACCTGGGCCTACATCGATGAATCTTTTATCGATTGGCACACGAAACATGGCTTCGCGGCCTTTCCCTACACCCCTCAAGCGAATGGATACTTCCGACGACTGGACAAAGGCACCATTGCGGAGGCTTCCGACCTTGTGAAGGTTCTGTTTCATCATTCCCAAAATGAAAATCGGTATCGAAGAATCAAGGCACTCCAATCTGAAACTGGCTACGATCTGGGACAGATCGTCCTTGGCTACCTGCTTGGACAACCCTTTCCCGTCTTTCCCATCATCGGGCCTCGGAAAGTTGCGGATCTGAACGAATCCATTCGAGCGGCCGACGTGGACCTGACGGCTGACCACCTGGAGTTCCTCACCGCGGATACGTAAAGAAGTAACCAAGTAGCCAAGCCTCTTATCTGCAATCATCTGTGGAATCCGTGTCATCTGCGGTTAAATCTCATCTTCTCTTTTCGGCTAAATCTCCTTGACAAATGAACGTTCTCTCTCAACCTTCCTCCTCCCTGTGCCATCGGCGTCTAGCCGGGTCGAGGAAAGCCTAATTATGTCTAGCCAACTTCTCGAGGAAGCTTCCAAAGTCATTCCCAACACCGCTTTGCTGGTGAATCTTGTGTCCAAGCGTGTGCGGCAGTTGACCATGGGTCACCGACCCCTCGTTGAAGTCGGGCCGCGGATGTCGAACGCTGACATCGCGCTCAAAGAGATTATCGACGGCAAACTGACATTCGAGTTCCAGCCGGAACCTGGCGCCGCAGTCTAAGCTTTGCGGACAGGAGATTATGTCCGCAGAAATCGCTAGCAATCGCCGAGCGTTCCACAACTATCAGATCACCGAAAAGATAGAAGCCGGCATCGAGCTGCGAGGAACGGAGGTTAAATCCATCCGGGCCGGTTTTGCTAACCTCAACAACGCCTTCGCCCGGGTCGAGAATAACGAAGTCTATCTGTATGACGCCGACATTCAGCCATACGAGCGCGCGAGTCATACCCAGCACGAACCGAAACGCCGCCGCAAACTCCTGTTGCACAGGTCGGAGATTTCTAAATTATTTTCCTCCACGGCGGTACAAGGCCTGACGCTTGTCGCGCTCCGACTCTACTGGAAGAACGGGCATGTCAAGGTTGAGCTCGGAGTCGGACGAGGAAAATCGACCATCGACAAACGGCACGACCTCAAAGAGAAGGTCATTAAGCGTGAAACCGATCGCACGATGGCTGCCTTTAATCGGCGACACGACGGCTAGCTCCGTCGTTTTTGAGAGCGTGCGGCGATTCCCGCACCGAAGTCTCTTTTGAGGGCAAACCGTTTTAGCCAGCGGTGATCAAAGCTCGAGAACGAGAACGAGAACGAGAACGACGACGAGGACGATTTTAGTTAGGAACGAGAGCAATCCGCTCGAGTGGAGACATTCCTGTGCGTAAGCAAAGCGTCCCGCCTTGCTTTTTGAAAACCGAGCGAAGCCAGGTGCTTCGGCGACCGCCGTCACGGCCCGTTTAATTTAACGATGAGCCGATGAGCAGAGGCTCTCCTTTCTCGCACTCGCTCCTAAAATCGTCCTCGTACTCGTCCTCGTCGTCGTTCTCGTTTTCTAACCACTGCGGCTAAAGACGCGTCCGGGCTAAGAAAACTGCAATCGATGGAACCAAACCTCCCGGTTTCGGCTACGGCTGGGTGGCCCGCGCAAACAGGAATATTGCTCGTTTTGCTGAGCATGGGTTCCCAATCAGAGGTCATCAGACATATTGGCCGACCGCAAAGCGATTCGTGGCGGCCACTAAGGCCTCGCTCATGCCGGGGTCCCTTGCGTCGTGCCCAGCCCCGCCCACAATGACTAGTTCGTTGCCGGGCCAATGCTGCATGAGCCGCCATGGCGTGATGAGCGGCCCACCGAGGTCCAGGCGGCCGTGAATCAAGACGCCGGGAATGCCCGAAAGGCGGCTCGCTTCTCGCAGGAGAATACCATCTTCGAGCCAGGCGTTGTGGCGCCAATAGTGGGTGACGATGCGGGCAAACGCCAACCGGAAGGCGCGTGCGGCGTGCTTCTTCCAGATCCGCGCTGGTCGAACAGAACGATCCGATAGAGGTTGGGATCAAAATCTCGCCTTATTTGGAGCGCTATCGTCTGAGCGTAGAAAACAGAGCAACAGCCGCCTCGATGATTTCAGAGTTCCTGGCCTGCAATTAGAGAACTTGGAGCGCTTTCGGGCTAACGCCTGCTCGGGAGCTTGGCCAGAATCTGATCGACCGCCGATTTCGTGAATTTGTTGAGACTCGGCCCTGGCAGGATTTGGTCGATGTCAGCCTTCGCCCAGCCGCGCCATAGCAACTGCTTCTTATTCGGATCGATAAAGTCAATGATCAGAATTCCTTTGGCCGCTTGACCCGGACGCTTTGGATCCTGGAATTGGACCAGCGCCGCCTGGTTCTCCGGCAAATTATAGCCGGAATAGTTGTCCAGCGTTGTGATCGCCTCGTTTTCCACCAGAACGATGTGATAGGCAACCAGGAGGTCAGTTTTGCGGTTCGGGAAAAACCGATATCCCCTCGCATTCATGGCCGAGAGGATGTCCTGACCGATCTCGGCGCGCCAATAAGGAGTGTTCGAGACCGCTTCCCGGCTCTTATCAGGTAGAAACCTGAATGTGGAACGCCGCGCGAAACTAGCACCAGGAACTGGTTGATTGCCGGTTTGGATACTCGTAGCGCAGCCTGCGAACAGCGCGACGAACATGAGGCAGGAAAAGCCGCCGGTAAGAAATCGGAGATGCGAATAACTCATATCAAATTAAAGGATGCCCGATCATTTGGCGATCGATTCGGTGGTCCGATCCCCAATGGCGGCCGGAATTCCGCGACGTTGCAAGAATGCAAAGGCAGGCACCATGAAAAAAAATGTCGTCAGCAAACACCACAGCACCCCAATCGCGCAGACGATTCCCAAACCGCTCAAAGCCGGATTTTGCGTGGGAATCAACACGGCAAACCCTGCAAACGTGGTCAGGCCGCAAATTGAAAGCGGCTTCAGCACATTGGCCAGATTCTCTTTCAAGTCCCCCTCCCGTCGGCTGACCACCAGAAACTGGATACCGTAATCGACCCCGATCGCTAAAACGAGCGGGAATGCCAGCGTATTGAGCAGATTGATCTTCACGCCAAACAGTTTCAGTGATGCCACCAAGGCGAGCATCGAGAGCATCAAGGCAGCGGCGTGCACCAGCCAGAGAGAGAACCTGCGATAGACAATCCAAAGAAGAACCAGGATCAGAATGCCGACTACCGAAGTAAACTCCACAAGTTCCCCTTTGGCCCACGGTATAAGGTCCCACAAAGTGTAGGACCACCCAGTAACAATTGCCCGGGGATCCGCACTGTGGATAAGATTTCCGATCTGCCTCTGCTGTTCTTGGGATTGAATCGGCTTGATCGGTTTTGCGTAACCCACCGCGGTCGTCGGATTGTTGGCGAAATAGCGGTCAATCAGAAACCACCAGCTGGACTTCGGCGGAAACAGTTCAGACCAATCAGGCACGCCAGTCTGGCCCTGTTCAGCTCTTAGCCGATCGAGCAGAACAAAGATGCTTTTGAAGGAGTCAACTTCGAATCCGTTTCGTTCCAGACTGTCTCGAACTGCTTTATCGACCTTGTCGAAGTCCATCGACTTCAGTACTTTGCGGTTTTCCACGACGCGGGCGGGAGAAAGCGCCAAGGCGACCGGCGTGCTGACAGACTTGAGCTCCCCGTCTTTCTGCGCTTGCTCGAGCCGCTCCGACAGGCGCTCCCACCGGTCATGGAACTCCTGTTGATCCTTTGCCTTGACCAAGATCGTGACCGGGTCGGATTCCTGCCTCATTTTTTCGGAGAGCACCTGGAGCGCGACAGACGCGGGAATTTTCTTGGGTTGGAGCGATACTGGATTGGTATCAAAATGCAGTGGAACAAATGGTGCCACGGCAACCAGTGCACCGATGATCAGCACACTCAGTGAAACAACCAGAATCGGCCGTGGTTCGCGGAACATGGCTTCCACGAACCGGGTCGTACCGGCCAGAATAAAATCCGTTTCCGCCGGCGGCTTGGTGTGCTTGAAGAACATGAACAGGAAAAGAACCATAAACAGACCGGCAAAGGCGACCCCGAGCGCTACCAGCGTCCCTAGCTCGGCGAAACCGGAGCTTTGGCTGAACTTCAAGACCAGGAAACCGATAGCGGTCGTAATGACAACATAAAAAATTGCCGCCCCAATATCCCGTACCGCGACGAACACTGAGTCACTATGGGACGCGCCAGTGCGCCGCGCTTGCTGGTACCGGCCAAAAAGCAGCAGGCTGAAATCAACTCCGACACCTGCCAGGATGGAGAAAAACCCAATTGCGACCACGTTGAGCTGATGAAAGATCAACATTCCCAGAGCGAGGGCAACGATGGCCGACAAGCACAGAATCAAAACAATCCCGATCAAAGGCAGAAGACGGCGAAAAGCCAGATAGAACAACCCGCTGACGATAAGGATGGACAAGATTGCGCTAAGTGAAACGTCTCCCTCCATGCTTCGGGAGATCTGGGCGACAAACGCCGTTCGTCCAGTGACGTAGACCCTGGGTTTATAACCCGTCCACTCGCTCAACATTCGGTCCCTGAATTGGTTCACCTGCTCCATGACGGTTTGGCACGAGCGAGCATCCAGCCCCGGCTGGTTTGTGATAATCAGGGCTATCTGAAATAGACCATCCTCCGACGCCAAAGCGCTCCCCTGATCCATCGAAACACCTGAACTAAACGGCTTCATCGCCCGAGCGAACAGACCAAGCGGATCAAGGGTCGCTTCCATTTGCGTCCGGATGGAATCGCCCGAAATGGTGTCTCGAATGCGCGTCAAGCGTTCGTCAATTGTTCCGGGCTCGAGCTGAGCCATGGCGTCTTTGAATTCTTCCGGCGGTAAATTCAACAATAGAACCGGCACGACCCCCTGGATTTCGTTGAGTCCTTCCTGGGTTTCCAGCGGAATCCGGTCGAACGTCCTGAGCACCCACGGTTGTTTTCCGAGTTCCTCCATGAAGTGCGTTCTGAAGACCTCCACCTCTTCCGCGTGTCCCTGGTCACCCAAAAACCCGAAGACCAATTGCCGAGCCTGGGCAAAATTGCTGTTGAATTCTTTCAAGCCGATCACCGACTCAAACTTCGACGGCAACAGATCGAGCACTTCCGAGTCCAGATTGCTTCGCTTGACTGCGGTAAAGATGGCCAGAAAGGCAATGGCGAATGCCAGGAAAACTAAAGTCTTGGTTCGATGAGTGATCGTGTCGGCAAGAAACTCCGTGACTTTGGCCGCAAACGTCGACACCGCAGACCTTGAGCTTGATTTCATTCAGTAGGCAAATTCGTTGGCCGGGAATTAGTGGAGTTTCAATTACGGTATTCCTTGGCGTGTTGCAACTGCCCAGAGCGTCTCCCGGCCCTGCCGCCCGGTGAATACGCCGTCACGTCGATGCATCCCCCTGCGCCGACACGCCGATACGTCTCCCCCCCAACGCTCGCTCGACCTCCCGCACCACTTCCTCCACCGTGATCGCCTTCATGCATCGAAAATCCAACGGGCACCGGCGAAGGAAACATGGGCTGCACTCCACGTGGTGGCGGATCACCGCGTGCCCCTCCCCGATCGCTCGCGTCAATTGTGGTTCCGTCGAGCCGAATATGGAGATCGTTGGTACGCCTAGAAACGCCGCTAAGTGCATCGTCCCGGTGTCGTTGGTCAGCAACAACTGGCAACGGCGCAGCTGCCTAGCGAGTTCTAACAGGGAAGTACGGCCGGTCAGATCGGTTGCCTTCATCCCCGGGTCTTTCATGATGTCAGCCGCCAGCGGCTTCTCGCTCGCGGTACCAAAGATTAGCCAGTGTAGTCCCCGCCGCTCCGAGAGCTGCCTGGCGGCCAAGCCGAATTCCGTCCAGCGCTTGGCCGGGCCATATTCGGCACCCGGGCAAAGTCCGGCCAGCCCAGGTTCCGCAGCTCGATGCACCTCCTGAAGCAGCGGTTCACTTAAATTCGCCCCGACGCGATCCACGATGCGCAGGTAGTGAGCTGTCTGGTGACGCAATGGAGCCGGCGACGGGATGTCGGCGATGAACTGGTTGACAAAAAAATTCCGCCAGGGGCGAGCATAGCCAACTCGCCGAGGAACTCGAGCCAGCCACACCTCAATAGCGGCTCTTATGGAATTGGGAAAGAGGATTGCCACCTCAAAACCGCCCCGAATTTTTGCCGCGATCCGAAAAATGGAGTCACCGGGATCAATCGTAATCAGTTCATCGACCTCCGGAACAAGTCGCCAGAAATCGGCCAATTTCACCCGGGTCAACACTGTCAATCGAACATCCGGCCTTCCTCGTTTGAGTCGGCGAATAGCCTCCGTGGTCATAACGGCATCGCCCAACCAATTACTGGAACGCACCAGAATTCGAAATGGTCTCAGGGGGCCACAGTCCTTCGGGATATAAACACCCCGTTTGTATTCTCGCAGCAAAAATCGTGGAGCTGGAGTTTTCCACCTTTGGTGCACCCAGAACCAGTCGCTGGGCCGTCGGATAACCAACCACTCTAACGCGCGATTAATCCGGTAGGTCAATTCTTCAATGGAAGCACCACGCCTTGGAATGAATTCACCGGCCTCCAAACGCCATTGGGCGGGACCGACCGTAAAGATAGCAACCGGAAGGAGCTCAGCGCGCGTCTTGGTGGCGAGCATTGCCGGCAGAGAGGTTGTCGAAGCCAAGCGATTAAAAAGGGGCGTCCAAACGCCCTTGTCCCCGGCGTGTTGGTCCACCAGGATTGCCAACATCCCGCCATCCTTCAAAATGTGCATGCTTTGCGAAAGTCCATGCTGACGCTCGATGAGCTTTAGACCTGTACTCTCTCGCGCACGCCGAACGTGCGCGTCGATATATCGATTGGGCAGGGCTCGGTAGATAACACCATGCTTGCCCGGACGGACGAAGTTTGCACAAAAGATAAAAAGCTCCCAGTTCCCGATGTGATTGATGGTCCAGATCACGCTCCTGGTCCCGCTGATCAGCTCTTTTGCCCGCTCGAATTTTGACACGTCCAGGTGCTTACTTACCTCGGACCAGGGTCTATCCAACAGGACAAAGGAACAGAGAAGATTCGCCACCATCTCCTCAAAGTGCCGCCTGGCGCAATGCTGGACCTCTTCGCGAGTCCAATCTGGAAACGCTATTTGAATGTTCTCCCAGGCCAGTCGACGGTAACTGCCAAGAATATTGTACCCGAGCCAGCCCGCCGCTTGCCCTAGTCGAAAGACCCAGACCAAGGGAAGACAGCCAAGTGACCACCCGACTGCACGGTAAATCAGATAAATGCTGTAATCGCGGATTTCACCGAGCGTCGACCGAAAATTGCTCATTCAAATATGGGCTAAATCCTTAATCGTCAGCGATACAGGTCGTGACAGCAAAATTTCCCGGCGGCGCCGGAAACTCCGCTCCTTTTTTGCAAGAGAACAGTTTCAAAAAGTTTGTTTCAATTCAATCATTTCAAAACAGGTTGCTCTGAAACTTTCTCATCCGCAATGAGTTCCCTCCTTCGGCCGCCGCTCGCCCCGAAGTGATTATGCGGGCCGCCAACGCGAAATTACACCCTCGCTTTTCGGCAGTCGCCACTTGCCCATACCTGCCAGCCTTTCCCTTTTCGCCTTGGCAATGCTATATGGACAGGCAACGCCGGACGCGCGGGATCGCGTCCCTACCGCGGCCTGGCCGCCACTTCCCCGCTACCCTCTCGGATGAAATTGCTTGTGAATCGACTTCAGGCGACTCTGGTCCACGTGCGTGTAAATCTGCGTCGTCGAAATATCCGCGTGTCCCAACAGTTCTTGAATGACTCGCAAATCGGCGCCGTTCGCCAGAAGGTGTGTCGCGAAAGAGTGCCGCAGGAGATGCGGATAGACGTTGGTATCAAAGCCGCCGCTCGCCGCAATCTCCTTAATGATCTGCCAAACCCGTTGGGTGGTCAGCTTTTTGCCGTGCCGGGAAAGAAAGACTTCACTTCCAGTCTTTCGCCCCACGAGGTGAACGCGTTCCTGGGTCAAATATTGGTCGATAGCGTCACAGGCTGCCCGTCCAACCGGCACCAGTCGGGTCTTGGAACCTTTGCCAATAACCCGGATGATCCGCTCCGGCAGGTTCAGGTTCTCCAGGCGTGCGCCGGTCAGTTCGCTGATCCGTAATCCAGACGCATAAAACAACTCGAGAATTGCCCGATCCCTCAATGGAAACGACCGGCCCTGGACGTTGACCTCCAATAGCCGGTTCACCTGCACTTGGTTCAGGGTTTCGGGTAAGAAACGCGTGAGTCGCGGCAACGTGAGAAGCTCCGAGGGATCTTTCTCGGTCATGGAACGCATCTTGAGGAATCGAAAAAAGATCTTCAGCGCCACCACGATGAGCTTCATCGACGCCGGAGCGAGGCCTCTCGCTTTCTCGGAAGCAAGGTACTGAGTCAGCTCAGTCAGTTCGACTTGGTCAGGAGATGAAATCTGCTCTTGGTTGCTCGCCCAGTCGGCGAAGTCTTCCAACGACCGCCGAGTGGATAATTGATAATTCTCTGACAATCCGCGCTCCGTCGCGAGATATAAAATAAAACGGTCGATTGCCTCCGCAAAGTCGATAGCCACTAATGAGAAGTGTAATCCCTGCTGGGAAATCGCGCGAGCCCGAGTCGCAACAAGTAGCCAGTAGCCGAGAAGCCGCTGAAGTCAGGAAAGCTGAAAGGCCTTCGGCTCATTGCGGGTAAGCCCGCGCTTCGATCGCTAACGGCTCGGCTATGAGTTCCTCCGCGCCGGTCTGCTGCTGCGCCGTGGCGTACCTGGACATTCTCGCAGATCACCGACCGGGGGGCGATTGTGGTAAGTCTTTGACCTGGTTGGTCGTTCAATCGGATCCGGTAAGCGGGACATCCTGGAAGGTGGCTACTCGACCCCGCATCTTCCAGTAAAAACGGCTTGCCAACCGGCAACATCATGGCACCCTAGTGACCCATTCGGTTTTGTGCGGGCATAGCTTAATGGTAAAGCTCCAGCCTTCCAAGCTGGCTATGCGAGTTCGATTCTCGTTGCCCGCTCTCAATCAAGTTCCAGAGCCAATCCGCACGGATTCGGAGCTCGCAAAAGGAGGCAAGGTAAGAATAAAATAAGAATAAGATCGTAATCACTTTTTATTATTCGTGACCGCATTTCACCTTTTGATCCAACCTCGGAAACGGTGAAATCCGCTCCCGTTTGCGCGAGCCGGCGGTGAACTCGCGAGGACAATTCCAAGGCGATGATCGTAAAGAGGTTAATCGATTTCATTGAGATAGCTGAAAATGAGCGGCGCTAACATCCACGGCGACCGTCACGGTGTTTATTGGACTTGTTCTCTCCATTAAGCTGTTAACGCTGGCTCGCCACCGAGAAAGGTGACAGTCAAACCGGGAACAATTCGCCGCTACACGTCAGGGTTGTGCGCGATTTTCTCAGGTTCTTGAGAACCCGCGCCGATATACGGCTTGAAGCATTAACGACCGAACGACTTCCACTCCTTCCGATTTTGCCTCCCCGTTTCATCCACTCGATCAGGATCGGCACAAATGAAACCCTGGTCTCTGACGGGATCCTCGGGAATACAGTCGGGTTCCAGATCAAGATGCCCGCAAGGTCAATGTTTCCCTCCGCAGCGATCCCAAGAGCCCCCTGGATGTCCACGATCCGCCAAGCCTCGTCGTCGCCTCTTTACTCCAGATCAGATCCTCAAACGGCTTAATGCCGCCGATCGGGAATGGCGCGGAATGATCCTCGCGGGGTACTTCACCGGGGCCCTCCAGGCAATCTCGCGCGGCTCAAATGGGAGAATATAGACCTCGTGGAACGATCGTTCACGTTTGTCCAGGATAAAACGGACGTCAAAATCAAAGTCCCGATTCATCCCGAGCTCCTGGAATATTTCCAATCGCTTAAGATGCCCGCCGATCGAGGCAAACCTATTTTCCCATCGTTGTGCCATCTGCCCGGCCCTGGCCGCAACGGACTTTCAATGCGTTTCAAACGCCTCATGAAAAGGGCAGGCATAGAGGATGGAACCGCCAGGGAACGGCCGGGAAAGCGCGGTCACCGTATAAGCAGGTTATCCTACCACTCTTTCAGACATTCTCTGATTTCGGCGCTTGCAAATGCAGGCGTGCCGGCAGAGTTGCGCAAGAAGATTAGCGGTCACGCCGATACCAAAAGCCACGACCTTTACAGCCATCACGAATTTCAGATTATCCTCCAAGCATTGGAGAAGGTTTTCTCGCCTGCCCGAATGTCCGAAAAATAATCGCTTGACAGAATTTTCGTCCAAAAACGTCTTTTCGACCGCACGAAGGTGAGATTATGGACTTCAATGAACTCCTATGCACCCTTATGTGCCCTGATTCGCAACCGTCTCTGGTGCGATTTTCGGAATGCTATTATTGGGCGCAATGAAAAATGATAACGTTTTATCGTTTAATAAAAAGATAACTCCCTCGGGCTGGCTGCGAATGGCCGAACTACCGATCCGGCGGACCCTGGCCGATGATCTTTGCAAAAAAGGGGTTCTTCTCAGTGTTCTTGTCGGCCGGCCTGGATCAAAATGCGGTGTGCGGCTTGTTAGCTTGGAATCGCTGAATGCTTATCTGATGGGACTCGCAAACGAACAGCGTCCGAAGAATTCGGCCTCCTCACAAGCTGTTGAGAACCAATCATAGGTCGATGCACCACGAGATTCGATGTAATCGCAGTCCGCAAAGCTCTTGGAATCTGCAAGGAGGAGGGACAATGAATTGGACCGGTCCGCCCAGAAACGGAGAACCCCAGACTGGTCAAAGTCTGGGGCAAAAAATAACTCCGAATGCTAGCCGTATATCCTACACTTTACACGCCGAGTCAACTCTGCGGCGTTATGCGCGTTTAGGTTTCGGCATTTCGTTGGCTTCTTGGCGCTATTTCACTGCTCACGCCGCGACCGGGCCGCTCTCTATCCACTCGGATACGACTCCAAACACCGATGGGTTTATGAGCAATGCGCCGACAGGGAGGTTCTATGATCGATGGCAACAGGCTTAATGAGATCGTCCGGTCGAACATAGAAACTCTGTGCCGTCACTTTTTCCCGGCCGGCCATAAAGACGGAGGCGAATGGAAAATTGCCGACGTGTCGGGTGCCAAAGGAAATTCACTCGGAATAGAATTATCAGCGCAAAAAGCAGGCGTTTGGCGAGACCGCGCGACCAATGAAGGCGGCAATTTCCCAAATCTTATCATGCGCAATCGCGCTTTGAGATTTCCAGAGGCGGTTGACGAAATCAGCCGCTATCTTGGAATCGATTTTAAAGTAAATGGGAACGAGCGCAGGTCCGCTGAAAACGAAATCACATGGGATGTCTCTCATAAGCTCACAGATTTAGAGTCAGAGAAAATCGCGATTTGGCGAGGCTATTCTAAAGAATTCGTCCAATGGCTTTCAGACAATGAGTTGTTGCGCATCCACGGATCAGATTCAAATGCAAGGATTGTCTTTCCCGTCCATTTCAATGGGAAAATTGCAGGTACTCACAGCAGGCCTGTCGATTGGCAAGGCGAAGGAAGATGTCCGTGGAAGATATGGCCCAGCAAAAGAGACGGTGGGCTGGGGCTTCAACCCTTGACTATTGGAAATCTCAGCGAAGCTGAGACGGTACATATTTTCGAAAGCAGCTGGGACATGCTAGCTGTCTCGGACAAGCTTTCGCTTCATTCCACGCCTGGCTTTGCAGGCTTTTGTACGCGCGGGACTGGCAATGTACAGCTTGTCGCATCTATTCCCGCGACGATCTCTGATATTCGCATTTGGCAACAAAACGACGAGCCAGGCCAAAAATGGGCCGCGCAGATTCCCGAGTTTATACCGAAAACCAGTCGTCATACTATCGCTGCGGTCCCAGAAAAATTCGGGGATGTCAACGATTGGACTAGAGCCGGCGCCTCGGCAAATGATTTGCTGCGCGCGATCGAAGGCAAAAAACGAAAGCCGAAAATCACCGTCCGATCTCCCTCCGAAATCTTAGCCTATGAACCGCCGCCTGACATTGTCTCAGTCGGAGACAATCACATCACGCGCGGAAGCGTTTTCGTCATTGGAGGCGCGCCAGGCGTAGGTAAAAGCCGCGCATCAGTTGCGCTTGCTGAAGCCGGTGCAATTAAACGCAATTGGTTCGGGCTCCCCGTCCATGTTCATTTCAAAACCTTGATCGTTCAAAATGAAAACGGACGGTTCCGCCTAAAGAAGGAATTTTCCGAGCCAGATTCAAGACTGCTTGATCGCTTCGTGAGAGTCAGTGAGCCGCCGCCGTTTGGATTAACTTTTGAGGGCTCGGAATTCCGAGAGGATCTCTCAGCAATCATCGCTCAATTCCGGCCCGACCTTGTAGTTATCGATCCCTGGAATGCCGCGGCACGCGACGAGAAGGCTCGAAATTACCAGGATACTTTCAATTTGATTCGACAAGTCGTGCCTGCCGGCGATGACGGGCCGGCAATCGGTATTGTCGCGCATACGCGTAAGCCTCAATCGGACGAGCGAGTTAACGGCCCCATTGCTGAATTTGCTTGCCGGTTCTTCTGTTCTAGGGTCCGTTTCGAGAACCGTCTTCGTAATGCAGGCGGCCAATGATGACGTCACCGATGATCGGATAGTCTGGACTTGCTGTAAAAACAACGATGGCGAACTGGGAAAACGATCCGCCTGGATTCGCCGAAACGGCCTTTTTGATGCACTAAGAGATTTCGATTGGGAAGCATGGAATAAGGATGGAAAATCGGTTATTGTCGGCGTCGAAATTGTGCCGCAAATCATCACTCAAAACGGCGGCAGTCTGGCATGCTATATCTTGCGCGTAAAAATTGAGGAAAAGGAACGTCCAGGAGGACTGCTTATCGTCGAATTGATGAAGCGGAGCAAACCGGATTAATCAAGTTCTGCAAAGGGAAAAACGTTTATGTCGTATCTTAACTGTGCCAGACACGTGCCGTGGCACAGACAACGCATTAACTTAACGTAAAAACTTTCAACTGTGCCACGTGCCAAAGCCTATAGGGGGTTGGCACTGGCACACTTGGCCGCCATAAGCGCCAACACCTAATGATCACGGTTATGACTGCAAACCGGTGAAACTGCTTTCGAAGCTTTATGAATCTAAAGAATAAGTGCCGAAAAAAATTCGGGGTTCGATCCCCTCATCGTGCATTCTGTTGATGTTGAAGCACTTACGGATATCCTTGCGTTGGGTGATAGCAGATTTGATAGCGCGTCCGCCCATTTCCAGCATTTTCCAGCCCCGTGCGCGTGCCAAAGCATTCGCAACGGAATCCGAAATTACGAGGTGACCGCAGTCTGACCCGTAGCGGATTTGAATCGCTCGTGAAGTTACTCCCGTCGATGAAGCATTTGCGACCAAGGAGGACCCGACATTAGATCGCATCGACCACTAGGGCATGCCCCGTCACAAAACTTGACTCGTTGCTGGCCAGCCAAAGCGCAGTGTTGGCGATATCGGACGGAAATCCAGACCTGCCCAGCGGTGCCCCTCGAGCCAAGAAGGGTTTTAGGTCTCTGGCGTTCGCTCGATCAGCTCTGGCGACACTTCCCCGGCAACTGAGGCATAGATTGCGGTGGCACTTCCGCCGGGACAAATGGCGTTAACTCTAATCCTGCGTTCTGCAAGTTCCAAAGCCACCGATTTCGTTAAACCGACGACACCGAATTTCGCAGCGCAATAGGCATGCGGAGCCCACCCAACGACCAAACCAGCTACGCTGGCGATGTTGATGATGGTTTCGCCACTTTGCAGGCGTGGCACACCATATTTAATTCCCAAGAAGGTGCCACGGAGCAAAAGGCCAATTGATCGATCGAAACCTTCGACTGATGTTTCGGCAATAGGTCCCACCTTCGCCCCCCGCTCCCGCGTTGTTCACGACACAATCAAGCCTGCCGAAACATTCCACGGCGAATTTCATGAGCGCTTCTGTTTCGGACGACTGTCGCGTCTGCCCGATAAAACGCTACTTTTTTGCCGAGTTCTCCTTGGAGCGCTTGCCCTTTTTCGTTCAAGAGATCGCTAAAGACAACCCGAGCGCCTTCGTCGACCAAACGGCGGACAATAGCTGCTTCTATTCCTCTGGCGCCGCCTGTAACGACGGCCACTTGATTTTCCAGTTTGGACCTCGCTGATGGGGCTAATTGATCCATAAGAGCTTTATGATTGGTGCCTTGCTCTTCGGTTCCCTCGGTTCCTTCCGCTCCGCGCTACAGAGCTCATCGTCCCTGCCCGGCTTTAAAGAGGCGGTCTGACGGCGCAGCTCCCTCAGGCTCTGTTCCGGGTGGATTCCGCGGGTAGGGTCGGCCACCAACCGCTGCGCGCTGGGGCAACGTGTTTGTTCGCTAGTGCTCTGATGAACTGGAACGGCTTGGTACGTGTGGCCACGACGAAACCCAAAGCAGGTACAATAAAATCAGAGGAGCTCTCCGGACTCTATTTTCTTGATTTTCGACGGCCATAAATTTCTCCATCAACGCCGACACCTCTCAAGCTAGCAAAGCAATTGCTGTGGCTGATTCTGGTCTCGCGAAAGTTAGGCGGGCAGTCTTGCGGATAACCGCCAACCCAGCTGAACGCCTGGCGCAGAACCTCCGGTAGAAAAAAGCGGTAATAGTGAACGCAATACCCACTAAGATAGCCCCGGCCCCCCAACCGTTGCAACGAAGCTGCCGCCGGCAAAATCATTCAGGTCTGCCTGATGCCGGTTCGCTATGATCAGCATCCCGAAGATCGAGAAAGCGAGACCTTGGCTGATCAGGCTCAGTCCGGTCACGGTTCGATCCAAGGCTTGTCGCCTGAGCAACCGCTCGGGCATTCCGGGTTTCGATCCTGATGCTGGAGCGAACCTGAGACCGAAATTAGAAGTGGCGTCCATAGCGTTTGGTCTTCCTTTGTTCGGCGGCTCTGGGATTTCCGCTCTGCTATGCTCTACAAATTGATTTGTGGGGCCCAAGTGTCAGCGCTGAGGAAAAAAAGTGAAAAATTTCTCTGAGCCGCTAGTATTGACCCTGCAAGCGGGATCCCGATGAGAGTGAGCGATAGCTCTGTTGGTGGTGAGGCGGGCCAATTTCACACGACGCGCTGGACGCTGGTGATGGCTTCGGCACGGGACCAAAGCCAGACGGGCCGAGCGGCCTTGGCCGCCCTCTGCCAGATCTATTGGTATCCGCTCTATGCGTTTGCTCGCCGGCGCGGACATTCCCCGCACGATTCCCAGGATCTAACGCAAGGGTTTTTCCTGCACCTTCTGGAGCGTAGGGCACTGAGCGGGGTGGACCGGCTCAAAGGCAAATTCCGGTCATTCCTGCTGGCCTGCTTTCAGAACTATCTTTCAGCCGAGACGCGCCGAGCCCACAGACTCAAGCGAGGGGGTCAGTGCCAGTTTGTTTCCCTGGATCTGGAATCTGCCGAAAATCGTTATCAATACGAGCCGGAGGATTATTTAACGGCCGAGAAGATCTTCGAGGCCCGCTGGGCGCTAACACTGCTGGATCACGCGATGACGCTCTTGCGCGAGGAATACGTTGGCCGGGGGAAAGAATTGGTCTTCAATACCTTGAAGGGATACGTAGGGATCGGCGAAAACACCTCTAAAGCCTCGTACGAAGAAGCCGCAAAAGCACTGGGCATAGGCGTTGGCACAGTTAAGACATTCATCCACCGCCTACGAAACAGATACCTGGCCGTCGTGCGCGAGGAGGTCGCCCGCACCGTCTCTGATCCTGCGGAGATTGAGAGCGAGATTCGCGCGCTCTGCGATGCGCTGATCGCTGCCGAAGGGCTAAAGCTGTGAAAGGAGAGTCGGAGAAACCAGTGAGTGAACCCGATGGCCAACTGGGATCGGTAGAGCAGGAAGCACTCACCTGTCCGGTCTGCGGCATGAAGTTCTTTGCCACCGCCGATAGGCAGTTCTGTCCAGTCTGTCTCCTGCGCAGAGCTTTCGGCGCGGAACTTACCGCGATCGGGGAACCGGGTCCAGGATGTGGCTCTGCCGACAGCGCTGAGGAGGCTGACGGTGGCTCGCAGGTTCGGCGATTCGAGAACTATGAAGTGGTCTTGGATGCCGATGGCAAACCGATCGAGTTGGGTCGCGGGGCTATGGGGGTCACTTACAAGGCGTTCGACGTCGATCTGCACTGCCCCGTGACGCTGAAAGTCATCGGCGAGCGGTATCTCGGTGATGAGTCGGCGCGGCTTCGTTTTTTACGCGAAGCCCGCGCGGCGGCGAGGCTGCGGCATTCAAACGTTGCCTCAGTATTGCACCTGGGCAGAACTGGAAGCAGTTACTTCTATGCCATGGAGTTTGTCGAGGGAGAAACGCTTGAGAATCTCATCAAACGCTCCGGCCGACTGGAAGTAAAGCTGGCGCTCGAAATCGCGACGCAGGTGGCTGCCGGTTTGGCTGCAGTTCATGAACAGAACCTTGTCCACCGGGATATCAAGCCAACAAACATCATGGTGACGTTGAAGGAGGGAGGCGGTGTAACGGCTAAAATTATCGACCTCGGCCTGGCGAAGACAGTAGACGAATCGGCTTCTGAAGCGGGCATTTCATCGCCAGGGGCGTTTGCCGGGACACCCGAATTTGCTAGTCCGGAGCAATTCGCTGGCGTTGGCGTGGACATACGCTCGGATCTGTACTCGCTTGGGGTAACGCTCTGGGTAATGGTGACCGGCCAAACACCATTCCGAGGTACTTCCGCTGAGGTGATGTATAAGCATCAGCACGCGCCTTTACCGCTTGAGCGACTCAAAGATGTTCCACAACCTGTCGTCGTTCTCCTTGAGAAAATCCTTGAGAAAGATCCGGCACAGCGATTCCAGACTCCGGACGAGTTGCTGAAGGCGATGCCGACAATAACAGGCGCTATCGCGGCACGACGTGATACCACACGTCGGAACTTGCAGCAGATCCCCCC
>CAWBKA010000051.1:0-148162 GCA_963789065.1 uncultured Verrucomicrobiae bacterium
TTTACCCTCCAGTTAAAGGGGGGAGGTAATTCTCCAATTCAAATTCATTCCTGCACGAATACACCTTGTCGAGGGCAGACGGAAAACCCGTTCCGGTCATCGACGGTAGCAAGATCGATACCTCACGGGAATGGCTGACGGCGCTAATCCGCGATAGGGTCGGCCAGCAACGGCTAGTCGTGCCCGATAACCTCGAGTGGGTGGCCCGCCTCCTGGGGCTGAGGGGGGACACGTATCGGGTTCGGCGTGTCGGCGTGTCCGCCAGGCGGCGTTCTGTTTTCGGATGGGGTCCTTAAGCAAATTGGAGCGAACCTGCTGAAGAGTGGCGCTTGGCGCTCAACGCTGAGCGGCGAACACGCCGACACGTTTCTGTCCTCGCCGACGCGCCGATACGCCGAGAGGTTGCTTCCCCTGCCGAGTTTAAAAGAAGCAAAGTGGGACGCATCGCCTACAGTAGTGGCAGCGATGATTTAGTTGTTGCTATTGAATATAGCTTCACCTAATTCATTCAAGCGAAGCTAAAGACATTGATGAACTCATGAAGCGAACCGTTGTTCCGACTGAACCGGCCCCTCATGAACTTGGCTGGCGATTTCGCCGAACAGAACCATCGCTGCCCGAAGTACACCGTTCCGTTCCATCCCCAGAAACGCTCTCGGTTGGTGGGGATTCATTCGCAAGCTTCTCGCCTTTTCGGGACCAGGCTACTTGGTGGCTGTCGGGTATATGGACCCGGGAAATTGGGCGACAGCCCTGGCCGGGGGATCGCAGTTTTATTATACACTGCTCTCGGTCGTGGTGATCTCGAGCCTGATGGCCATTTTATTGCAACACCTGGCCTTAAAGCTTGGCGTCGCCACCGGGCGCGACCTGGCGCAAGCTTGCCGGGACCATTTCCATCCGGTGGTCACCCTCTATGCTCTGGGTGGGCCAGGAGATTGCTATCGCCGCTTGCGACCTCGCCGAAGTGATCGGCTCTGCGATCGCGCTGAATTTACTCTTCGGCCTGCCTTTGGTCTGGGGCGTTTGCTTGACAGCCTGCGACGTGTTCGCCGTTCTTTACCTGCAAAATAAAGGTTTCAGACTGGTCGAAACGCTGGTGATCACGCTGATCGGGGTGATTGCCGTGAGTTTGGTATCCAGTTGTTTTTGTCCAAGCCTGATTTCGGCGCCATGGCATTCGGCATCCTTCCTTCGTCCGAACTACTGCACAACCGCGAAATGCTATACGTCGCAATTGGCATCCTGGGAGCGACAGTGATGCCGCACAATCTGTATCTGCACTCTTCGATCGCGCAAACGCGTCACTATGAGCTGACTCCGGCGGGAAAGCGTGAGGCAATCTTCTTTGGTACGATTGATTCCACCTTGGCGCTTTTTTTTGCTCTATTCATCAATGCGGCGATTCTGATGGTCGCTGCGGCAACGTTTTATCGGAGCGGCCATCACGACGTCGCTGAGATTCAGGATGCCTATAAGCTCCTTAGCCCGCTGCTGGGCGTCGGAGCCGCCAGCACCCTTTTCGCGGTCGCCCTCCTGGCCTCCGGTCAGAACTCCACTCTGACCGGAACACTCGCCGGCCAAATTATCATGGAAGGATTTTTGCGATGCGGTTACCTCCCGTTTTGCGGCGCCTCATCACCCGGCTGGTCGCCATTATCCCGGCGGTCATTGTCACGGCCCTGATGGGCGAAAGCGGTACCGCTCAGACTATTGATACTTAGCCAGGTGATTTTAAGCCTGATGCTCAGTTTTGCCGTTGTTCCGCTCGTAATGTTGACGAGCGACAAGCTAAAAATGGGCCAATTTGTCAATCCGGGCTGGATGAAAGTGACTGGATGGGTGCTGGCGCGGTCATCGCCGTCTTAAATGCCATCCTCCTGTGGCAGACCTTTACCGCTTAGCCGGGGCAAATAGCGCATTTGAACGATGAGTTAAGAATACTAACCCTGTGAAGCATTTTATCAGCCTTGTTCTTTTGATCGCTGTTGCGCCGGTGGCAAGGGCGAAACCACACCAGAAGCCCCTGCAGGCAGTGCGGAGACATCACCGGCGAAAGCAATTGACCGAAGCCAATATAATCTTTTTAGACCTACCCCGCCCGCTCAGATGCGAGACTTCGCGCCAGACCGTCCAAGTCTCACCGATGCCCCCTACACCGTTGATCCTGGTCACTTCCTGCTGGAACTCGGCTTGTTCGAGTACACGTACGACCACAGTGAACATGGGCGATTTGATGGCTTCGCGGTTGGCGACACAAATGTCCGACTCGGCGTGACGAACAATGCGGAGATTGATCTCTTATTTACCGTCTACAGTTATTCTAAGACCAGGGAGCAAGGCGCGAATCTGAAGCAAAGCGGATTCAGTGATCTGACGTTGAGATCCAAAATTAATTTCTCTGGCGATGACGGAGGTTCCTTTGCGATTGGGCTCATTCCGTCTATCACATTTCCCACTGGCTCAGATGGTGTGGGCGATCGGGGTTTTGCGGGGGGCGTTGGCCTTCCCGTCCAGTTTGCTCTTCCCGCCAACTTTCAGTTAACGGTTGAAACCACTATGCAAACGGTCCACGAACCGGGAGGAGGTTCCAATCTCGACTATTTCAATTCCATTTGCCTTACGCACCCGATTACAAAGAAACTGAGCACCTACATCGAATTCGCTAGCGACGTCAGCACTGCCGCGGACATCGGGTGGATCGGCACCATTGATACGGCTCTGGTCTATCAACCGGTGAACAACTGGCAGTTGGACGCGGGTGTTAACATCGGTGTGACCAAGGCCGCAAATGCCTTGTTCACCTTCGTCGGTGCAGCCTGGCGGTATTAATCGATTTAGCGTTTTTCGCGGGTCGTTGTCTTGATTGCCTGGAAGCCGGAGGCCACTTATCTTCAGTGCGTGAGAAACCTCTTGGAATTGCCTCTTGATCTGCCCGTGCCGGAAGACGATCAAGCGTGTGCTCATCTGCCAGGAATGATGACACCGGCCCTTTCCCTCGATTCGACTGCCGGATCCTTGGTCAATCTGGCCGAGACTCCTGGCCGGACAGTGGTCTACTGCTATCCCCGGACGGGGCAACCTGTCCAGCCTGTTCCTAAAAATTGGGATGCCATACCAGGCGCGCGCGGTTGCACTCCGCAATCCTGCTCGTTTAGAGACCAATACCAGAAGTTGGTCAACGCGGGCGCCTCGCACTTGTTCGGTTTGAGCACCCAGGACACGGATTACCAACGGGAGGCGGTCGAACGACTTCATCTTCCCTTTTCTCTTTTGAGTGATCGAGAGCTGCGTTTCACCAATGCGCTCAGACTGCCCACTTTCCGATTCGACTCAAAGACTTTGATCAAACGTTTGACGCTCATCATTGATGACGGTCGCATTACAAAAGTCTTCTATCCGGTGTTTCCGCCAGACCAAAGTGCGGAACAAACCCTGCAGTGGTTGATCGAGAATCCTTCCGTACCCTAAAGAAATTCGCCGCGATGGAGTATCGCGGCAAAGCTGTGTCTCCCGGATTATCACTCTCCTTACCGACTTTGGAACCGACGATTATTTCGTTGGTGCGATGAAAGGCGTGATTCTCACGCGCAGCCCTGAAGCCCTGCTCGTCGACATAACTCACTCGATTCCACCTCAGGATGTGCGAGCGGGAGCATTCACGCTGAGCGCGGTGTATGATAACTTCCCGGCCGGATCGATCCATCTGGCGGTGGTCGATCCGGGGTCGGTTCAAATCGTCGTCCGGTCTTAATCGAAGCGGCCGATTATCTGTTTGTCGGACCGGACAACGGTGTGTTTTCCATCGTTCTCTATCGTGTTCCGGGCGCCAAAGTGCGACACTAACAAACACTGACTATTTCTTACCGGACCGAGTTCAACTTTCCACGGTCGCGATATCTTCGCTCCGGTCGCCGCCGCCCTGGCACAAGGCGTCCGCCCCGGGGAGTTGGGGCCGGTAATTCAAGATCCCGTTCGATCTGGATTTCTCGAATGTGAAACTCTGGAGGACGGCACTATCGTCGGCAGAGTCATCCATATCGATCATTTCGGAAACTGCGTAACAAATCTTTCCTGGAGGCAACTGCGGCATCTTTGGGCAACGCAATCTTTTTGCCTGCGTGTCAAAGGGTACGAAATCCATCAGCTGCGGAGATCCTACAGCGAAGCGATCTCCCAACCTGGTGCGCCGTTCCTGATCGAAGGCAGCGCAGGGTTTCTAGAAATCTCTGTCCAGTGCTCGTCGGCCGCACGCGAGTTGAAAATAGCCGTCGGCGACCCGGTGCAACTGCTGGCGGAAGAACGGTAATTGGCCATCGGCAGAATTCGTCAGTTGCAGGAATTCAGGAGCTGCGGAGTATCCGCAGATTACTAAACGCAGATTTCACAGATAGTTCTTTTGGGTTTTTGAATCGGTAAAATCTGCGTAGTCTGCGGTCGAACTCTCGCCGCCTTCAGCATTTCCTTAACTCTTGCCACCTTGAATTCGATGTTATCTGTCTCTATTCGGATTGTGTCCGTTGAACAGCTGCGCGCATTGCTCCCGAAAACTGCACCAGCGGCGCTCGGAGTCGAGATCGTCTCAGTAGACGCCGAACAAATCGTCCTCCGGATGCCGATGTCGGATCGCGCTTGTCAACCCTTAGGCTTGTTGCACGGCGGCATCAGCATGGTTCTCGCAGAAACCGCCGCGAGCCTCCACGCCTGTTGGGATGTTGATCTCTCCCGTTTCGTTCCCGTTGGAATAGAGATCAACGGAAGTCATATCCGGTCGGCGTCCGAGGGTCACATTCTGGCCAATGGCAAAGTCATCCGCCGTTCTTCTGCACTGGCCGTGCACAACGTTGAAATCATGCACGAGGAGTCTAATCGTCTTCTTTGCCTCGCGCGGGTCACAAACTATTACAAGGCACTTAAGGATGGATGATTTCTGCCCGCGAAAAACGCGAAAAGACGCGGAAAATATTCAAAGGGATCCAGCGGTCAGTGTTTGCAATTTCCTGTTTTCTTTCGCGTTCCTTGGCGTGTTTCGCGGGCCCTTTCCTCTAAGATTTTTGCGCGAAAAAATTGACTTGGTTCGAGTTCTATTTTCCAGTCCAATCACCGAAAAAATTACCTCCCAGAACTATGCACAAACTTGGAACCGGCGTCGTTACGACCACTCAGGACGTTGATCGTCTCGAATTCGACTGGGGAAAAATTCATTTCCTGAGCGAACCCGCGGTAACGGGAGCCATTCGCTTCAGTTTCGGAATTGTCGAACTTTCTGCCGGGAAAGGTCACGCACGACATAACCATCCCGGCTCGGAAGAGATCATTTACGTTGTATCCGGCGAAGGAGAACAGATGGTGGACGACCAGCCTCCAGTGAAAGTCGGACCGGGCGCCAGCATCTATATTCCGGCGGACGTTTATCATTCGACGCTCAATACCGGACCCGAAACACTGAAGCTCGCCGTGGTCTACTCGCCTGCCGGCCCGGAGCGCTTGTTGCGCGAGATACCCGGCTGTAAAGTCGTAGAAATCGAGGACGAACACGACAGACGGTAAAGCGCCGAGGAACACCCAAAACTCAAAACACAAAACGCAAAACCCAACGCCCACCCCCTGTCCCTAATTCAGCAGCTCAGGATAGTGTTGTCGCGCCACTTCTTCGCAGCGGGCCAGAATTTCGGTTGCCGAATCCAATCCTCGAATCTCCTCGAGCAACTGGTCGCACTCCCTGGTGTCCAAAGTCTGGACCGCTTTCTTGACCCGCGGAACCAAACCTGCACTCGCACTTAATTCGTCAACCCCGAGCGCCAACAACAGCGGGGTCAGCGTAATCTCTCCGGCCATCTCGCCACATACGCCCACCCAGATTCCATTCCCGTGAGCTGCCGAGACCGTCATCTCAATCAGGCGCAGGATCGCGGGGTGAGTTGGCTCGTAGAGGTGCGCGATCCTCTCATTTACCCGATCTACAGCGATCGTGTATTGGATCAGATCGTTGGTGCCGATACTGAAAAAATCGACTTCACGCGCTAAGGCATCCGCCACCAGCGCCGCGCTAGGCACCTCTATCATGATTCCGAGTTCGATATCCTCCGCGAAAGCTACCCCCTCTTCGCGGAGCTCGACTTTACAGGTTTCCAGTACCTCTTTTGCCTGTCGCAGCTCAGTCAGGCCGGAGATCATCGGGAACATGATGCGCACATTCCCGAGAGCGCTGGTGCGGAGAATAGCGCGCAACTGCGACTTGAAAATGTCCGGGCGCTCAAGGCAGAACCTGATTGCGCGACAGCCGAGAAACGGATTGATCTCGGTCGGCAGATGCGAGTGACTTAGAAATTTGTCGCCGCCGAGGTCAAGCGTGCGAATGATAACCGTCTGTGGCAAAATGGCTTCCGCCACGGTATGATATGCCGCGTATTGCTCCTCCTCGGTCGGTAAGTCGTTTTTATTCAGAAAGAAAAACTCTGTTCGGTAGAGGCCGATTCCCTCGGCTCCAGCGGCAACGACCAGCGGTACATCTTCCGGCAATTCGATATTGGCTGAGAGGATGACGTGGCGGCCGTCCGCTGTCGTACTAACCGTATCCCGCAGAGTGGTTAAGACTTCCTCAACGCGTTCCAGCTTTATTTCGATTTCGCCATATTCCCAAAGCGTCTGATCACTCGGATTGAGAATGACCACACCGTTGGTCCCATCCAGCAGGATATGGTCGCCAACCCCCAAGCGCTGTGAAATGTCTTTCAGACCGACCACAGCGGGTATGTTCAGCGAACGCGCCATAATCGCCGTGTGCGAGGTACGGCTGCCAACGTCGGTTGCGAACCCGAGAACCATCTGGCGATTCAGCATCGCCGTATCAGAAGGGGTAATATTGTGGGCGACAACAACCTGCGGGAGGTCAATCGACCCCAGCGTCTTAGTGGACCTTCCAAGCAGATTGCGGATCACGCGGCGGGTGACATCGTGAATATCAAAAGCGCGTTCTCGCAGGTAAGGGTCATCGATTTCGCTCAGGGTGCGTGCATACCGATTAGCAACTTCGGCGAAGATGAACTCGACATTGGATTTATCCTTTTCCAAGTTGCGAAGCACTTCATCGATCAAGGTCCGGTCTTCGACCACCAGGAGGTGGGCGTCGAAGATACTGGCATCCTTTGCCCCGATGGCCTCGGCAATTCGCTGTTGCATCTCAAGGATTTGCGCCCGGGTCGCAATCAGGGCTGTTTCGAAGCGGGCGATTTCCCTGGCGATCTCCGAATCGTCGATCGTTCTTTTCGGCGGTTCTTCGTCGTCGGGGTGATGAAGAAAGACTACCCCTCGAGCAATCCCCGGAGCAACGCCGACCCCGTGAAATCTAACTTCCTGACTGCTCATTCAGGTCCTATTCCTCATTGAATCGTGACTCGATCAGCAGTTCAAGTTCCTGAATCGCCTTTTCGGCGTCGGCTCCTTCTGCCGAAAGGATCAGCTTGGTCCCTTGTCCGGCAGCGAGCATCATAAGTCCCATAATGCTTTTGCCATTGACCTGTTCGCCCTCTTTTTCGACCCAGATGTCCGCTCGGTGTTTGTTGGCCGCCCGTACGAACATAGCAGCCGGACGCGCATGTAAGCCTAGCTTGTTCAAAACAGTCACTTCCTTTTGAATTTTTCCGGAAGCTGGTCGCTTACTCAACAAACCCATCACATCTCCTTGTTCATTTGCATTAAATTCAACAACCGTTGGTTAAATTCCACCGCGCTGTTCTGACCAAGGCTTTTCAGCTTTTGATCGAGCGCGGCCACTTCAACCAACCGACCCAGGTCTCGCCCTGTCCGGACCGGAATGGTGATGTGCGGAATACGAATACCTAGAATCTCGTAAAATTCCTGTTCAAGTCCAATCCTATCAACCTCCTCAAGCTCTTGCCAGTCCCGAAGCGTTACGATGAGATCGAGGCGCTTTTCGATCCGAATGCTACCCACCCCAAAAATAGATGCGACATTAATAATCCCGAGGCCGCGAACTTCCATATGATAGCGCGTCAGATCGGGGGCAGTCCCAACGAGTTCACGTCCGTCCAGGACCCGGAACCGGGTCACGTCGTCGCTGACAAGGCTATAACCGCGCTCAATCAACCCAAGCACGCACTCGCTCTTGCCAACGCCGCTCGGGCCGCGAATTAAGGCGCCGATTCCCATAATGTCGACCATGCTCCCATGCTCGGTGATCGTCGGGCGCGAAATCCATTTCCAGACCGATGGTCGCCGCATTGATAAAACGCATGGTAACCATCGGAGTACGAAAGATCGCGATTTCGATCTGGGCGGCGGCCTCCGCGAGCGCTCTCGGGACAGGCAAATGCCTGGAGACGATCACACAAGGGATGTGCTGTTGGCAGAGTTGCACACACCGAGCCTGCTGTTCATCGCTCGCCAAACTTTTTAAATAGCTTACTTCAGCATTGCCAAGAACCTGGATGCGTTTGCCGGCGAAATAGGTGAAAAAACCTGAAAGAGCGAGGCCGGGTCGGTTGATGGTTGGTTCGCGGATTTTCCGCTCGAAGCCGAGAGCCGGACCCACCAATTTGAGCTGAAGCGCCTCCGCGTGCCGCGTGTAGAATTCGCCGACTGGGATAAAAGGTAACTTCCCTCGTCTCATTCTATCGTCGCGTCAATCTTGGTTGGCCCGATTCCACAACCTGATCATGGTACTCTTCGAGCATTCATCGGCAAGACAGTAGCCTGCATCTTTCACAAATCTTTAGAGATTTGCGCGAGATCCAGGCTGGGAGCGTCTCTTCAAGAGGCTTGGAGCCCGAAATGAGACTCGTCGATTCGGCTCATGCCGGCCTTTTGCGGTCTAGGTAAAGGTCGGCTCGATCAACCCGAAATCCCCGTTCTTCCGTCGGAAAATGACATTCACCTTTTCCGACTTTGCATTCAGGAAAACCAGGAATTGCTTGGTCGACATTTCCATCTGCAGAACAGCTTCGTCGATGAACATCGGTTTGACGGGATATTTCTCGGTCTGAACGACAGAGGGCTCCGAGCGATTCGCTTCGGCTTCCAGCCTGACTTCTTCAGTCGCTTCTGATTCAGGTACTTCTCCTACCGTCTCAACCCATTCCCAGCGCAACACCTTTTCCTCCAGATGACGAATTGCGTGTTTCCTCGGGCGATGTTGCCGCATCAGACGGGTCTTATACTTGCGCATCTGTCGTGCAATCTTATCTACGACCTCGTCGACGGAAGCATACATGTCGCCGCTCTCGGCGGTGGCTTCGAGCGTAATGTGGTTGTTACAGTGCAAAACCATCTCAGCCGTGTGACGGTATTTCTGGACGTCCAGGATCATCTGTACTTCGATAATCTTTGGATAATCGAGGTGAAGGCACGACAACCTGCGGCGGCAATACTCTTTCATCGCTTCCGTAACGCTGACGTGTCTCCCTGTCACTTGGACTGGTGGATTCGCATTCTGGATCTGCATATTTGGGCGCTTTCTAATTTGCTCTCGGCCGTTAACCGTTTTCGCTATCAGCGCGATCCAGCAGGAACTGTTCCCCCGGCGCACGGAGAGAGTGCCTCCCAGGCGTCGGCTGAAGGTTCTGGGGAGTCGCTCACATAGTTCTTGGGTTACATCCGAAAGCGTTCACCTAGATAGAGTTGTCGACTGATTGGATCATTAATCAAGAATTCGCGCGTGCCCTGGCTTTCGACTCTACCGTCGAAAATAAGATAAGCCCGGTCCACGATCTCCAATGTCTCGCGAACATTGTGATCCGTGATCAAGATCGCCAAGCCTGATTTTCTGAGGTTCGAGATATGCTGCTGAATTTCCGAGACGGCGATCGGGTCGACACCACTGAACGGTTCATCGAGCATCATGAGCTTTGGGCTCGTGACCAGAGACCTCGCGATCGTCAAACGGCGTTTCTCGCCGCCACTCAATGTCAGCGCCTGGTTTTTAGCCAGATTGTCGATTCCAAATTGCCTGAGCAATTCATCGCAGCGTCGCACTCTTTCCCGGCGGGAAACCCGGATCGTTTCCAGGATCGCCATGATGTTCTGCTCGACGGTCAATTTTCGGAAGATGGATTCCTCCTGAGGAAGGTAACCCATCCCCATCCGAGCTCTGCGATGCATCGCAAACCCAGTCACATCACGATCCTGAAAATAAACTCGACCACCGTTGGGCCGCACTAGCCCCACTATAAGATAGAAGGTGGTGGTTTTGCCAGCGCCATTTGGCCCTAAAATGCCGACGATTTCGCCTTCGTTCACATGGATATCAATCCCGTTCACGACCGATCGGCCGCCGTAAATCTTCACCAGTTTGTCCGTGCGGAGAATCGGCTTTTCAAGATGCCGCTTTGTTTCCCCGAGCGGAGACTCCATTATTTCTAGTCTAGTGGGCGCCATTCGTGTTGGAACTCCCAGCAGCGGTTCTATCCTCAATCAACGTCCTTGTGCTGCCATATGTTTGCATCCGTCCATCTTTGTAAAGTACCATCTTCACTCCGGGGGCCGTGGCGATGTGCGTATTGGCACCTTGTGTCACCTGCGGCCACCCGGTTAAGGTGATCGAACCATCTTTGGCTTCGTACAAAGCCTTTTCCGCTTTCCCAGTTGAGGTTACCGGTTGTTGAGCCGGAGCACCGGCCTGGCCGGGCGCCGCGGGTTGGGGCGCCGGCGTTGGCGCACCTGGGTTTTGGGGCGGGGGCGCTGGAGTTTTGGGCTGGTTGAGATGCACTATAATGACGTTTCCTTCGGCCTCGGCGTCGTTCAAGCCGCCGCCTTCGGTGTCTTTGTTCAAATGAACCGTCAATCGGTCGGAAGTCATCGTGAACTGCGGATCCACGACCTTCACGTTGCCAATAAATACGCCGATCCGCGTTTTTGTGTCGAACTGAGCCTCCTGGGTTGCTGTAATCTCGGTCGGACCTTTCGGGCGATCTTTGCTGTCTCCCCCGAAGAGATCATTGGCGCCACCTCCCGCCTCAGATTTTCCCGGAGCTGCTTTGGCACTGCCCGAAGATGGCTTTGTTGCGGGAGACTTTGATGCTGCCGCCGGGGAAGACTTCGCGGCGGCAACGTGTTTTTGCTGTGCGACAGCACGCCCGGAAGTGGCCAGGCAGATGATGATCCCAAACAAAGTGACTAATTTCTTCACTGACTTATTGCTCTTTTTGTTGACCTTCGTTGCTCGTCTTTGTTTGAAATTCGTTCCGATTGTAAATCACCAGATGGACATTTCCGATCACTTTCCCTGGCGGGTTTTCGAGTTAAATTCGCCGCCATCCGCAGTGAGCACGAAGTCTTCTCTCGAAATACGAACTGGTTCTTTCGTGGTAATGATGTTCGTATCCATATTCATCATTGACGTTTGCAAGTCGATCTTGGCGTCCGGTTTGCCGTTTTGCTGATTGTAGGTCTGGATCGTGACCAGCGTGCATTTCGACATTCTGCTCATCCAAACGAGTCGCAGTCTCCATATCAAATTGCATCTCAATCTTTCCCTCTTCGTTGCGAACAGGAACCCGCAATCCCTTGACCTCATGTCCAATCGGCACGGGTAAGTCGATCTTACGATTCTGCGAACGGTCGTCCGCCTGCGACGTCGCCGCAAGACTGCTGGCCAACCCGATCACCGCAAAAGCTTTAACGGCTGAGTTCATGGATTCGTTTAAGCTTTTCCAGCAAACTGGTCAGATCCCGGAGAGGGATCTGATTCGGCCCGTCTGAGAGCGCCTGGCTGGGGTCATAGTGGGTCTCAATGAAAATCCCATCGCAGCCTGCAGCGGCAGCAGCGCGTGCCAACACCGGAGCTAGCACGCCATCACCACCGCTGCGATCCCCTGCGCCACTCGGACGCTGAACCGAATGCGTGGCGTCGAAGATAACCGGGTAACCAAGCTCCCGAATCCAATAGAGCGAGCGCATATCGGCGACCAGGTTGTTATAGCCAAAACTGACCCCTCTTTCCGTAAAGACGTAGGACGAGCAACCGAAGCTTTCGAGTTTATCCGCAATGTTCCGCACATCCCAAGGAGCGAGAAATTGTCCCTTTTTTACGTTAACGGCTCTCCCAGTCTCAGCGGCGGCTCGAATCAGGTCGGTCTGGCGGCTCAGAAAAGCTGGGATCTGCAGTAAATCAATGAATTGGCCCGCGGCCTGTGCATCCTCAGCCGAATGGATGTCGGTGGTCACGGGTACTCTGAGTTCATCCCCAATCTGGCGAAGTAATCGGCAACCGGCTTCCAAGCCAACCCCACGAAATGATTTGACCGACGTTCGATTTGCTTTGTCGTACGACGCCTTAAAGATCCATGAAACGCCCAACGAATCACAGATCTTCTTAAGATCGTTCGCGATAGAGAGGACAAAGTTCTCAGACTCGATCACGCACGGGCCGAGAATATAAAACGGCCTTGCGCCCCCAACCTCCACGCCCCGAATGTCGAAGCTTTTCACCATGCAAAAGCCCCCCTGGACAGCCAGAGCGAAAATCTGCGCACTAGTCGGCGGGGCACCAGGAAACAGACTCACGAACCGTAGCTCTTGACGAATTTCTTTCCTGCCGTCGGGTTCGGTCTGCTCCGGTGCCGATTCCTCCTCGGATTTCTGGTCAGCCTTCGGAGATTATCTCGGGATGAGTTCCGACTTCCGCTGGACGGCTGCTGCCGAACGACCTCAACGAAAGCCATCTGCAAATTCGAGATGGTTCCGGCCAGGATTCGAGATTCATCGGTATTCAAGTTACCTTTGGTCTTCTCCTGGATCATTACCAACTGATCGATCAGCAGCTGCGCCATATCCAGGTTTACTTCTGCCTTCCCGGTTTGAGGATGCGGTATCTGGCCCAGCGTGAAGGCTGCATTTTGAGCTTGCATCAGCACAAACTCGATAAACCGCTGCGTCATCTCGCCTGAAGAGACAGTCGTGTTCTGGTATTCTGCCATATTAGATCTTCCGTTTCACTTAAGGCCTAACAATGACCGTAATCGCCGGTTTATCCATCAAATATTTCCTGGCGGCGTCGTTCACGGAATCAATAGTTGAAGCTCTCGATCTGCTTCCTGCGCCGATGCACGTAGTCGTATCCCAGGCCGTAAAACTCGTGGAGCGCTACGCTGTGCGCATAGACATCCATGTTTTGCAGCTGGAAAGCGAGTTGCGACAAGGCCCTCGTTTTGGCCCGATCAAACTCTGGTTGCTCGAGCCCGTGCGCGGCCAACCTTCCAATTCGGTACTTCAAAATTTGCGAGACGCTTTCTACTTTCTCGGGAGCGGTTGATGCATGGACGCTGAATATTCCCGGCGCAACTCCCAGGAACAGCGAGCTTCCGACCGAGTATGCTAATCCCAGTTCCTCCCGCACCTTGACAAAAAAACGCGAGCTCGAATCACCCGTCGCTTCATCCAACAATTCGAGACTGATCCGGTCCGGATCTCGCCATCGTGCAAGCAAGAAACCCGATGCAAACCACAGCTTGATGCCTGCCTTCGTGGGAGGTGACCAGCCGACTTTTGAATCTGTCTACGGCCGTGAGAGAAGTGTCCGGCGGACGATTGCTCAGACCGCAAATTCTGCCAGCTGCGCCTCGATCATATCGAGGATCCGTCTGAGACTCGAAACTGCCGCAGAACCCGAAAACCGCCTCTGGCCAGACGAAGCATTCCCGATGCCGCCGGATAAGTTGCGTCTGCGCGATTTTCAGTACCGTTTCCTCGCGACCAAGCGGATTGAGCCCGTAGGGGTGACTACCGTAGATTTCGCTCCTTAACAGGTTCCGGGCGACCAGTTGCGGTTGCGCCTTTTCCGCTCGGATGGCGGCGATCTGGCTTTCACGCTCGCGTTCCGTCGCTTCAGGAGGAAAAATTGGATTGCCGGCCACATCCATCAGGACGGCAAATGCATCGTTAAAATCGTCGGATAAGGAACTGACCGCGACGCGGAGGGTGTTATATCCGGACTCGACTGAAAGCAAACCGCCGATTCCCTCTATCTCCTCCGCAATTTGCTCTGCTGACCTGGAGGCGGTGCCCTTTGGCATGGCTTGGGCGAGCAGCCGATGGACTCCATTATCCTCGGCCGTCTCATCCAGCGGAACCGCCTTTAAACACCGCGGAAGAGTAGATCATCGGAAGGCGTCGAATCCGGAACCAGAACCGCTCTGGCTCCGTTGCTCAGAACGTGAAGTTGCGGATCCGCGGCCTTGTTTGTCAGAATCGAAACCTGCTTCGGGCTGCTCCGGGCCGCAGCACCGCGACGGTCAGATTTGAATCCGTGAGATAGCGGGCGACGACGCGTTCCACGTCCGCGACGGTAACCGCCTGAAGGCGTTCCAAATACTGCCGGCTGAAATCGAGATTCCGCGCATACAACCAATTTAGACCCGAGGTCGGAGGCAACGCCTTTGACGGTTTGAAACTGTTCTATCGCGTTCACGGTGATCATCCGCTTCGCTTTCCTCAGCTCCGCGTCAGACATCCAGCGTTCACGTCGATCGTCGACGCACTCCACAATGCGATCCGGAACCAAGCCTGCGACCTCCTTGGCACAAGTTCCGGAGACCGTCAGCAAACCCGGAAAGCTCGGGGTATAAGCGTACGCCCCAACGCCGTAAACCAGGCCCTCCTTCTCGCGCAGCTCTTTATAAAGCCGGGAACTCGCGCCGCCGCCGAGGATCACCGAAGCCGCGTCAACGGGCGCCATGTCGTCATGCGAAACACCGGGCACGTGCCAGCCTAGATTGAAGTACGCGAGATCCGCTTGGAAATATTGCGACGTTTCTCGACGACCCAATTGAGGAGGCTCTTCCGGCAGGACGACGGGCTCCAGGGGTCCACGCTTGGCAAATCCCAGCAATTCTTCGGCATCGGATCGCAGCCGGTCCGGCTCGACATCACCTGCCACGACCAGAAACAAGTTATTCGGAAGATAACGCCGTCGATAATATCGGAGGACATCCTCGTGGGTCAGCTGATCAAACACGTCCCGAATCCCAATCACCGGGTAGCGGCACGGATGCACCTGAAAAGCTCTTCCGAAAGTGAGGTAACTAAGAACACGGTCCGGATCGTCGAGTCCCATGTCGAATTCGCGACGAATAACATCCATCTCCGTCTGGAGCGCCGCGGGGTCGACGACCGACCGAAAGAGCATGTCACCTAACAAATCGATCGATTGCCGGACGGCATTTGCCGGGCAGTCGATCCAGAAGACGGTGCGATCGAAGGAAGTGTAGGCATTCAGATAACCGCCCAAGCCGTGGATTTCGTCACTGATCTGCCTCGAAGAACGCCGCTCGGTCCCATTAAACAGGACGTGTTCCAGCAAATGCGTAAGTCCCGAGCCCAGCCATTCACCTTCGTGAACACTGCCCGTCTGGCACCAGACCTGGACACTGGCAACCGGCGCCGAATGTTGTTCCGCGACGATCACGGTCAAGCCATTCGAGAGTTCGAAAAATGACGGCTGAACCTCCGGGAGCTCCATTGAGTTCATATCGACGTTTCAGGAATTCGTCGATCTAGAGCCGCGAGGCTCAAATGGCGCAACGAACGCCGCGCGGAAATCCAAAGCTCGATGAAAATCTTCGACCGAATCGGATTCCGTTTTCCCAAAAACGCCCGCGCCGATCAAATTAAACACCATCTCTCCAACATCGTTCGAAGCTCGGACTCCCCAATATTCCAGGACCGTCATCACCATCGGTCCAAATTCTTTCAAAGCGAGTTGTCGGAATCCATCGAGCAATTCACCGGCGTTCACGTGTGAACCAGCCTCAGTTTTTCCCCGCTTCTTTTGTTTGATCGTGAATTCGAGAGCCTCTTTCAGGAAGAGGTAGGCTTCTTTCTCGTAACGTGGATCCCTATCGATGATTTGTTCGACGATTTCGTTAAAAGATCTCTGCATTTTCTTACTTGGACTCAACCTGCTGTTGCTGGAAGACGGTTGCCCGAACGTGTTTGACCACGGCTCCCACGAGAAGCGCCAAGCCGAGCCCGACCACCAGCAGCTGTTCGCCCCGAGTCAACCTAAACATCCGGGCAATATATGCCATCGAACTGCTTTGTCATCTCGCAGCCTGCCTCGCTGATACATCCTTCGCTCACCGCAACCTCCTTCGCACTTCGATCCATCGTTCCGCAGAACGCAGCAAAGCGCCGCTCACGTCAAAAAACGAGCAACGATTGCTCACAGACCGACTAGCCACCCGTCGATGGCGCAGAGCCCGAGGACCCGGTGGATGGTGCAGTACCGGAGGAACCGGTGGATGGCGCAGAGCCCGAAGATCCGGTCGATGGCGCAGTCCCGGACCCCGTTGATTTTTCCGAACCTCCTTTTGCTCCCTCGCCCTTCGACGGTTCGCTCTCTTTCTTGGCGCTCTCTTGGTAATTAGAACTTCGGTAATCAGTGGTATAAAAGCCGGAGCCTTTGAAAATCAGACCTGCGCCTGTCCCGAAAAGCCGTTTCACCTTGCCCTCACCCCAAGCTTCCAGCCGACATGATTGTTTCGGACAGACCTTGTAAGCCTCGTCTTTCATCGACTGGAAAACCTCAAATGTCTGATTGCATTTCTCGCACTGGTACTCGTAAGTCGGCATAGGTGACGCTCAGGATATAGCAGAGCCTTCGGGCAACGGCAAACGGCGCGCTGCATCCTTATTTGGGCTCAATGCCTTGTCAGCGACAGACATCGTCTATTTCGGCCGAGGTTGCTTGACGATTCGTTGAGGAGAGCTTATTCCGAGCTGATTTCCGGCGTATGAGTACTCGATGGTTTCTTATAGTCTTGGCAGCATTGCTTTTTGCAGGGTGTGGCGAGAGCGAAAAATCGCGCCTGGCAAATCCTGACACCGCCTATCTACCCGCAACAGGCGGATCGGAACCGAACTCTCCCCAACCCGGTCGGATTACGATCCAATCTCCTATTGGGATGGTGACGGCGTAGCAGGGCCGCCTTCGATCAAAGATTTATCTCAAAGAGCAACGGGCCTATTTCTATAAGGGCGACGAGTTGGTCGGCGTATCCCAGGTATCGGCTGGGCGGGAAGGTCATAACACACCCATCGGCAGTTACAAGATCATTCAAAAAGATAAGGACCACGCATCGAATCTTTACGGAGAGTATGTCGATGCCGCGGGCAACGTCATTCAGAAGGACGTCGAACTGGGCAAAGACCCCAAACCGCCCGGAGCAAGTTTTTCAGGGTGCCCCAATGCCGTTCTTCATGCGCATCACAGGAGGCGTTGGAATGCATGAAGGCTATTTGCCCGGCTATCCCGCGTCTCACGGATGCATTCGGATGCCCGGCAAAATGGCAGAGATATTCTTCACCAACGTCGACGTCGGCACCCCCGTCGCGATTGTAGATTAGCTGTCTGAGATTCCTCTGCCGCGGATCATGTGATAGACACCAGAAGAATGATCGCACCGATCAGGAAGGTATGAATCCCACCGGCCGCAAACTGTCAGGATGCCCGGAGGTCCACCCGAGAGCCCTCCCGAGATAAAAGGCGACGAACGACCCGGCGACGCCTATCACCATCGTCATCAGGCAACCGCCGGGCTGTCTTCCGGGACAATCAGCTTCGCCAGCGCTCCGACGATCAAACCGATGATTAA
Source organism: uncultured Verrucomicrobiae bacterium (assembly GCA_963789065.1). Lineage (GTDB taxonomy): Bacteria > Verrucomicrobiota > Verrucomicrobiia > Chthoniobacterales > JAFAMB01 > JAFAMB01. The sequence continues at coordinate 17,610 of CAWBKA010000051.1, forward strand.
TACGCCAATCAGACTCATCATGACTCCTTCGTTCCGACAAATCTCCATTTAATCGCTGGTGGATCGGAGCGCAAGCATATTGCGAACGGCAACTTTTGCTGCTGCTATTGGAAATGGAGCCGGTATTTTAGTGTACTATCCGGCCGGTTTCTCTTAAAGTCGGCCATGAGCCAATCCCCCAGCTCCGCCGCCATTCCGACCAGACGCAAAAGGGATTCTCGCGAGTCAATCCTCCAGGCAGCCGAAGAAATTGTTGCCAGACGCGGCCCGGCCCATCTGACACTCGAGACGGCAGCGAACGAAGCCAAGGTCAGCAAGGGCGGTCTCTTTTATCATTTCCGATCAAAAGAAGCCCTGCTCGAAGCGATGATCCGCCGTTCAATGCAACTTTTGGAAACCGAGCACGCGAAAGTCGCCGAATCGCTCACCGGGGAACGAAACGGAAAACTCAAAGCGAACATCATCGGAACACTCCGACACCTCGAGGGACAGCGCCCCGTTCTGACAGCCGTCGTCGCGGCGATTGCCAACGATCCGAAGTTGGTGGAACCGATGCGGGAGTCTTTCAGAAACGATTTCAGGCCCTTTGCAAAGAGCTCGATCTGCGGATGGAAGATGTCGCGGTCATCTTTCTCGCGTCCCAGGGGTTGTTACTCATGGAGTTGCTCGGCCTCTCCTTCCTGACCCCCAGCCAAATTCGTAAAGTGACGCAGCGGATGTTGCAACTGGTCGAGGAATTTGACCGCACAGATTCACAGTATCGAGAAGAGTGAAAGCGGAGCAGCGTCCGGCGCTCATCGCAGCCTGGCCGCCACTCCGATACTGGATACTTCTTGACTATACCGGTCGGCTGGTTTACCTTATACGCTTCGCCCCTTCCCCCTAAAAGAAGCGCTTCCCCAATTTTTCGATTCCACCTTTTTCCCTTTTATTGATAAGAATCCTGATAACTTGTTCCCCTAATATCTCCTGACCCCCCAAAACATGAAAAAACTCATTAACTCCCCCGAGAATATCGTTCTCGAATCCATTACCGGCCTTGGCGCTCGCGTTTAGCGATCTGATCAAAGTCCACACCAATCCGAATTACATCATTCGCGCAGACGCTCCCGTAAAAAATAAGGTTGCCCTGGTATCCGGAGGCGGAAGCGGACACGAACCCATGCACGGCGGTTTTGTCGGTCGAGGAATGCTGGATGCAGCCTGTCCCGGTGCCACATTCACGAGTCCAACCCCGGACCAGATGTTCGAGGCGACGAAAGCGGTCAGTGGCGGCAAGGGTGTTCTTCATATCGTGAAGAATTACACCGGCGACGTGATGAATTTTGAAATGGCAGCCGATCTGGCCAAGGCCGAGGGCATCGATGTGGAGGCGGTCGTGATCGATGATGACGTGGCCGTGAAAGACAGCCTTTGGACTGCCGGTCGGCGCGGTGTCGGCACGACCGTCCTCGCAGAGAAGATTTGCGGCGCAGCTGCCGAAGCCGGGCAGTCGCTCAAAGACATCGCCGCCCTGTGCCATAAAGTGAACGCGAACGGCCGCAGCATGGGCATGGCTCTGACTTCTTGTACCGTGCCGCACGTCGGCAAGCCGACGTTCGATCTGCCGGAGGACGAGATGGAAATCGGCATCGGCATCCATGGTGAGCCCGGACGCACCCGGATGAAACTGAAGAGCGCCGACGAGATTACTGAAATGCTCCTTGCTCCGATCGTGGAAGATTTGCCCTTCAAGGCGGGTCACGAGGTCTTGCTTTTCGTCAATGGCATGGGCGGCACGCCGCTCATCGAGCTCTTTGTCGTCTACGGAAGGCGCACGAGATTCTCACCAAAGCCGGAATCAAGGTGACCAGGAGTCTCGTCGGACCCTACATCACGAGCCTCGAGATGGCCGGGGCTTCGATTACCGTCTTGAAGTTGGATGACGAGATGACCAAACTTTGGGACGCGCCGGTTCTGACGCCAGCGCTTCGATGGGGTGTATAAGACAGCAGCCGAAGCTTCCAGCGTTTGCTCCGAATACGGCGGATCTGGAGGTCTCTGCCTATTATCTATGTCAAATATCTCTTCAGACCAGATTGTCGCCTGGATCGAGCGATATGCTGCGCAAATCGCTGAACAGAAGGACTACTTAACCCAACTCGATGCGGCGATCGGCGATGCTGACCACGGCGCAAATATGCACCGTGGTTTTCAAGCGGTGCTTGCCAAAAAAGCTGATCTTCAGAACGGCGACATCGGCGCGCTTCTCAAAGGTGGTCGCGATGACGTTGATCTCTACGGTCGGCGGCGCCAGCGGCGCGCTCTACGGAACCTTCTTCTTGCAGGCCAGCACCATGGCGGGCGGTAAGACGGAGCTCTCCCCGAGCGAGTTCGGATCGATTCTGGAGAAAGGCCTGGCGGGAATCGTTTTACGTGGCAAAGCCGCCGATCGGCGATAAAACGATGGTGGACGCGCTTCAACCGGCGATCAAGGCCTACAAACGTTCAGTCGAATCCGGAGAGACTCTTGAACAAGCGCTTTCCAAGGCAGTCAGTGCCGCCGAAGAAGGCCTGAATTCGACTGTCCCGCTCGTCGCGCGCAAAGGTCGGGCAAGCTATCTGGGCGAACGAAGCGCCGGCCATCCAGATCCCGGGGCGACATCGACCCTCCTCCTTTTTCGCTCGGCCGCGGAAAGCCTGGCTTGATTTCGTCCGAATAGCCTCCTCCTGTCTGTCGGCGAAGCCACATGGCACCGGCGCCCGCTAAGTCGAACCGCCCACGGAGATAACAGACGCTCACCTGAACCCGACTCAAAACCCAAAACTCAAAACCCTAACCCGACTCCACGTCCCCATGGTAGGCTTGGTTCTAGTGTCCCACAGTCGTCCACTGGCCGAAGCAGTCGCCGACTTGGTGCGACGCGCAGTCAATTCAGAACTGCGGCTGACCTTTTCCGGTGGCGTCGGCGAAGATCGGGCTGGAACTGGGCACCGATGCGATAGAAATTCAGGAAGCGATCAGCACCGTCTACTCCGATGATGGCGTGCTCGTCCTGATGGACATGGGAAGCGCCATCTTGAGCGCTGAGACGGCGAAAGAGCTTTTGAGTCCTGAGCAGCAGGAAAAAGTGCGTCTCACTTCCGCACCCCTGTCGAAGGGGGGATCGCTGCGGCAGTCCAGGCGCAGCTGGGAGCTCTCGATCGATGAGGTAGCGAAAGCCGCGCTGCAAAGCCTGTTGCCAAAACAGGATCAGGTACAAGACGTTGCGCCAGACCGAGTCTATCCGGGAAGCGACTCTTCAGGTCGGTAAACGAGATTCTGGATGTCACGATTCAGAATCCGCACGGTCTGCATTTGCGCCCTGCGGCCACTGCTGATCAAAACCCTGTCCAGATTTCCCGGCGAAGTATTCATCGAAAATCGGACGGCCAACCGCGGCCCGGTTCTCGCCCGGAGCCTGGTCGATGTGACCAGGTTACAGATTCGCCAAGGGGACTCGGTGCGATTTTCAATTTCGACGCCGGACCCCAAGCCGGTGATCGACTCCGATCCGATCTCTGGTTGAGAGCCACTTTGGCGAATCCGCTCAGCCCGTCCATCCAAGCGAAACCAATGGTCGCGCCGGACACTTCCCAGCCCTTCGGCGTTTCGCCTGGGATTGCGATCGGTCGTCCTCTTCTGCTGGAAACGATCGTCGCTTCTGTTCCGACTTACACCGTGAGTCTGCTCCCGAAATCGCGCGGGAAATCGCCGAGACTTCGCTCGGCCATTGCCACAGCCATAGCGGAGTTCGATCAGCCGTATTAACCGCCTCAGACCCTCTCTGCAGCGTGAATCATCTGGACATTTTCGATGCTCAACGAATGATTTTCGCGGATCCGACTATCCTCAATGAGGTCCAGGCAAAAATCCAAGAGCAGCACCTCAACGCGGCGGCCGCGTGGCACGCAGTCCTTTCCCGTTACGCAGCCGACCAGGAAAAAGCGGACGATCCCTACCTCCGGGCCAGAGCAGCGGACTTCCGTGAAGTGGACCGAACTGTTTTGAACCACCTGCTGGACAAGAAATGGGGATCGGGCTTGGCCGGGCAGGCGTTCGCAGAACCAACTTTGCTGATTTGCGAGGAACTCACCCCGACACTCGCCGAGGAACTTCATCGACTCTCGATTTCCGGCGTGATTCAGCTCGGAGGCGGTACCACCTCTCATGGAGCCATTCTGGCCCGAGCGCTCGGTCTCCCGGCGATTGGCGGAGCCAGAAAAAATCTTGACCAGCTCCGGTCAGCTCAACGGGTGGCCATCAGCGGTTCTGAAGGTTTGCTCTGGATAGATCCTCCACCGGACATTCTCTCTGACCTGCTCGACCGGCAGCAACTCGAGCGCTCGGAGCTCCAGCGAGCCCTCCAGGAGAGTCAAGAACGCGCGATCACCAAAGATGGGATCTGGTCGAAGTCGGCGGTAACGCCGGTTCTGCGCAGGACGTTTTGAGCGCGCGAACAAATGGCGCCGAATTCATCGGTCTTTTCCGGTCGGAATTTCTCTTCCAGAATTTCGATTCTGAACCGGACGAGGAACAGCAGCTCGCGGCCTACCGGGAGGCTCTGGCGCCCTCAGAGGGATTGTTCCCGGTCACCGTTCGCTTGCTGGACATCGGAGGCGATAAGCCGCTCAAGTTCCTGTCGCCAGCCAAAGGAAGCTAACCCTTTCCTTGGAGTCCGCGGAATCAGACTGCTGATGGCAAATCCCAGTTTTTTTCGCGTTCACCTTCGGGCTATCTTGCGTTTGGCGGATTCATTTCCGATTCGCCTGCTAGATCCCAATGATCACTGATCTTGTCAGAGATTCTCGCCACGAAAAAACTGCTGGACGAAATCGCCGCCGGACTGACCAATGCCAGCGTCCCTCACAAATGGCCGATCCCGATCGGGGCCATGATCGAGACACCCTCGGCCGCTCTGCTCATCGATCAATTCTCGCCGCACCTCGACTTCGTTAGCATCGGGACCAACGATCTCACTCAATATGTTTTGTGCGCCGAACGAGGCAACGCCTCTTTAGCCGCCTTCTCCGATTCGCTGCATCCAGCGGTTCTCCGAATTTGTGCACAGGTAATCCGCGGAGCTCAAGAACATGGCGTCAAAGTTTCGATCTGCGGGGAGATTGCCTCCGATCCAGAAGCCATTCCAATCTGGCTGGGCCTTGGACTCCGTGAATTCAGCGTAACGGCTGCGGCGATACCCGCCGTCAAGTCTCTGATTCGAAAACTCGATATGGCCTCAGTTACCGCTCAAGTCGCCTCCAAACTTCTCTCGTTGCAAGATCCGGCCCAGGTACGAAAATTTTCCGGAAGTCTAATCCCCTGAAACGGGTGTCTTGGCTGTTGCCTGACCTGAGGTTGGCGGATGTTTCTCAAACCGACCTCATCCTCATACCGGCGTTGGCAGGCGATATTGCCGAAGGAATTAAGTGTTGCACAGGCTGCTGCTGCTGCTCCGCCGGCTAATGTCTGCAGGAGAAGGTCGATGAAAGAATAGGCACCTTCACCAGGGGTTCCGCTGCGGCCGGATGCGGTAAAGGAACCCCATCTAAAGGCAATATGGGACGAAGCCTTTTCCTCAAAGCCCAAATTCATCAAGGCGGAAGTAGCGGGGATGTTGGAAAAAGAAAGGCTTTTTCGATTTTCTGGAAGATCTTGTTTTTATAGTATATACTTAAACAGCTGGCAAATTTAGGGCTTTTGGCGCACGTTCTGCTCGATGAAAGATCGCTTGTTCGCAAATCGCAGCCTCACAGTCGTCGTACCCATAGCTCTGGCTAGACCGCTCGATCCTTCATCTTTGGAAGACGGATCCCGCTCACCTGGGCCGCCGTCATCGACCTGGCTATCGGCCCCGCAACGTTTGCCCTCGGGGAAATTTCACAGATTACCCCCGAATTCGCGCTACCGCTCTCGTGGCTTTCTGCCCGCAGGGAGGGCAAAAGCGCGTCGCTTGATGCTTTGGCGGCCAAATTGAATGAAGAAACCTGACATCACGCAAAACCGTGTTCTGGCGGCCATCGTCGTCGCCACGGGACTGATCCTGGCGGCGGGAGCATTTGTGCTTTGGCCAGCCTACATCAGCCCGGAAAGCCGGATTTACACGACGTCTCTGGGCTACCTAAAAATTCAGCGGATGCTGGGAATCAGGTTGCCAGTCACAGCGGAACGTCCGGTCTGGCATGACTTCGATATGCCGTTGCTGGGGGAGGGCACGATGCAATGTAATTTTTACAACGTGGCGATCGTGCCGACGAGCCGGGTGGTGGCTTTGCACGTTGAAGAGGGAGACAAAGTAAAGGCTGGACAACTTCTCGCTGAACTGGATGACACGAACGCGACCCTGAGCTTGAGCTCGGCCGAGTTAGCCGCCCGTGCGGCCTTAGCTGAAGGGCAGCGGGTGGAAGCCGGCTCAGTGAACAACTTAGGAGCGGAACGCCCCGAGAAGGACCGCATCGAGCTCGAAGGAGTCGGAGAAGTGGTGAAGAAGATGCAAGCCAAGGTCGAGATGTACCGCCGACTCCAGGCCGGCGGTGCCGCTTCGCGGCTGGAGCTTGTGAATGCCGAAATTGAGCTGCAGAACGCCCGGACGGCTTACAGCCAGGCGCGAACGAACACGGTGATGTCGAGTCAGGGGTTCCCTGAAAGCAGACAGATCGCGCGGGACGCCATTGTCGCAGGCCCAGAATAACCTGCAGCAGCAAAAGGAGGCTATGAGGTATTATCGAGTGATTGCGCCCGCCAGCGGCACGATTCAGAGCGTTTTGATCCGGGACGGCGAATACAATCAGGGCGCGGGCAGTCCCGGATTTGTCATCGCTTCTGGGTTGTGGTTTGAAGCAAATCTCGATCAACAGGCGATGGCCGAGGTCCATGAGGGCATGGAAGCAACGCGTCAACCTGGAGGCTTACGCCGGACGCACTTTCCGCGCTACCGTGGAACGCGATCGTTCCGATCGTGACATTCAATGCCGGCGGCCCGGAAACCAACCGCCCGGTGCGTCCCTTGGGAACCGGATCCCCGGAATGGCCCGCCACGTTCAAAGTAAGGCTGCGCGTCGAAGCCGCGGGCGCGAAGTTGACACCTGGGATGACGGGTTTTGCCCGGATCATCGCTTATCGCGAGAAAGCATTGGCCCTGCCCCGTGAAGCCGTGACCACGCTGAGCGCAGGCAAAGGAATGGTGCGTACCGTGGATGCCTCCGGGCGTCACGCGGGGGTACCTGTGTCCCTGGGCGCGGTGGATGAACACTTCGTTGAGATTACCCAAGGCATAGACTCGTCCGCCTGGGTATTGACCCAAAATCCTCGTTTCTTGCGAGACGACGACAAACTCGACATCACCCGCCGGGTCGCTTCTAAAGATTAATTTCTCTCCGGCACGCGAGCGCTATCTATGCCTTTTCTGTTGTTAAGAACGCTACGTTACAGTGCGGCGGGGCTGCTCTTCTTGAGCCTGCTTCTACCCTGGATGAGCGTGCCATTCGGCGTCCATGGAAATCTCCAAGTCGGGTACGCCGCGATCGTCGCGGAACCGGCGACGACTCTCTTCTTTAAAGCGTTATTGCTTCTGATCATAATGGGCGGCTGGTGGTTTGGAAGATCGGCGCCGGCGCTCGCCTGCCTTCGACTGGGAAACATGGATTGCTTCCTTGAGCTACCTCTTCTTTCTTGTCATCACGATTGCTTATCCGGCTCTGACGATCCAACGCTGCGCGAGGTTCTCCGCGCATGCGGCTTGGATCCAAATGCAAAATGCTCAGCATGATCCGGTTTGACGGCGACATCCGCACCGCCCAGGAATTCATGCATCATTCCGGGGAACCTGAAGTCTACCTTAAAAAGGTCCTTCCGAGTAATTTTGCGGTCGTCTCGACGCCGATGGATTCTTTTTACAGCTTGCGTTTAGCAAAGTTACCCGAGCGTCTCCGAGTGGCTAGGTTTTTGCTCGGCGTTTTCCGAGTTTGCGCGTCTGGGATGGTTTGCCGGAGTCTTTGGTTCTTTGCTTTTAGCTCTTTCTTTTTCGCGGACCGACAACACCCTGGATGCGCCTCCCCGGCGCTCGAGCAGAGCACCGCTGATCGTCTCGTTGCTTCTTTTAGCTCCGTTGCTCCTTTGTTTGACTATGTCTGACGTCGATCGTGATGGCCGGTGGTGAATTGGCGAGCGCACGGGAGGCCGCGGCGGAAGGGCAATTCCAGGAGTCATTGCGCCACCTGGATGCCGCGGTGATTTTACTGCCCGTTCTCGCCTATCACACCGATTTCATTTACCAACGCGGGTGGCTTGATCAGAGAACTAGGGGTAAAGACCCCGGAGGCGCGAGCTTCAGGTGGCCATCCGCGAAGAGATCGAAGGCTTTAAATTACGAGCCGCCCAGGACTATCTCTCGTTGCTGGAACCCGGGAGCGTTCCGGAGCCGGTTTTTGACGAAGCCTTCCGCGGCACTCTGCGGCTGGCGATCGACGACTTCAACGCCGGCCTTTTCGACCGCGCGACCGGTACTTTCGAGCGACTCTTGGTGCTGGATCCGACCTGCCTCAAGGCGAACTATGCCCTCCAGTTGGCTGACCTGCGGAGTTTCCGCAAGGGTCGACTCGAGGATGAAGTGGCGAGCTTTATCGCGGTCTACCGGTGCCTGCAATCCATCGAAAAGAACGTCGTGATCGCGGCCGCTCATCGGCGGATCGCCGATTTGGATTATCGACGCTCGAGACACCGTTCATCTGGGCGACGAAATGCGCGCCGCGATCGGGCAATGAAAGCACTCAGGAAGCTTTATTCCGGCCCGGCGCGTTCCGTTATTCTCGCTTCAGCCGCATTGGCGAGCGTGACTTACTGCATCCTGGTTGCCTCCGCTCCGCCCGAACCGGTCCCTGAGCCCTTCTCGATGAGCGACGCCACCTCGTGGATTACGACCCAGGCAACTCAGCAGTCCTGTGGCTGTTTCCGTCTTGGATCTTTCCCTCCGGGCCAAGGTCGTCAACGCCTGGATCAGCGTGGCTTCTAACGGGGGATATGAAATCCTGGTGAACGGGGCCCTTTGTGCCCGGTGCTCTCTTCTCAGGACGCCACAGCCCCTTTCAGGCTGGGCTGAGTGAGAGCGATCAAAAGCTGACCTCCTCCCGTGCCGCCATTGCACACCGATATCCTCAATACCAATGGTCCGATCACGACAACGCGGAACTACCCACCTGGATCGATCTCACACCGGTCTTGCGTTTAGGACCTAACGCGCTTTGCGTTGAGGTGGAGAGCTCCGATAAGACCCCGGCCTTCATCCTATCCGGTGAGGTGTTGCTTAAGACCGGTCGAGCGAATTCCAATCCATTCCGGTACGGATTGGAGCGCTGAACCTGTTCCCAAAACTGCGCCCCAAGAGGATTGGACTTCGCCTAGAGCTCTCTGTTCTAGATTGGAACCACGCGAAGGCGCTTCCATGGAAGCGCACGTTTTGGCGACTCGTCCCCGCGGGAGTTTATCAAGAGCCTTTCCGCGGAAAGCGAATCCGATGGAGCGCCTCTGACTCCGTGAGTTGGATGGAGCAGGATTGGCATCTCGCCCAAAAGACCTGCCGAGGCTTTCTTCAGAGTGGCGACCGATTCTCCATTTCAGGTTTGGATCAATGGACACCGAGTCCAGGTGGACACGCTGACAAGAAGCGTCTTGGCAACCGGTTCCTGGTTTGTGCAAGGCCCGGAAAAGACACTTCTCAACACCGCCCTGGAAGGGCAGCCGGAGCGTCTCGATCCCGATGAAATCGCGACGCTCCTTCCGGGCCAGCACGACCAGGACCGGAACCAAGTGATCCCTTCTTCAATCACCAGACCCCAAGCAAAACGTGGCTCCGGCGGCCAAGGGAAAAAGGAGCGCTCCTCTCGCTTTACGGCGTGATCGGCGAAACGTGGAGTTTTTAGCCTACAGCGTCACGCGCGCTTCTTCGGCAGGGCAGCAACACGATTCGGATTGGATTGTACTAAAGATGAACCGGAAGCCGTCGGCTCAAGTTGGCGAGCCAATGCTGGCCTTTGACGGGGCGGTTCGAATGGTGGACGGAGACGAGTCCTGGCTGGCCAGCGGGAGAGAAACTCGTGCTTCTTCGGGAATCTGTCGGACTCCAAAGGGCACCCTGCAGACTTGGTGACCCGTAGAGGTGGACGGATTCTCCGAGTGCAGATTTCCTGCCGGCCAAGCGATTTCTGGGATGCGTCTATCCCGATCGTCCCTGGTTTGCCGTGAGTCTGGGGCTGTTTTCTCTCATGTGCCGGCGTGTTTGTCGATCGGGGCCGCGCGAGCTTCACGCGCCTGAGGCAATTTGCTGCAAAAGCATCAAAGCGCGTTCGCGGTTTTGGCTGGATGGTTAGGCGCCGGACTTTTGCTGCGGTCGGCGATGGCCGAGCAAAGCGAGGCCTTGTTTTGGCGTTTACCGGCCCTTTCATGGTTCATTGCTGGCTGTTGGCCTCCTGGGTGCGGCCCTCGCTATCGTTCTTCCAATCCTTTTCAGAGCAAGGACGCAGAGCATCCGAGACCGGCCAGCCCTCCATCCAGTTGCCTCAAAACGACGTCCCGGAACCGCCTCCGGGCCTGGGCGCTCTGACGGGTTTGGCTCTGATGCTTTGCTTTGCGGTGCGCGCCTGGCAAATCGATGTGTAGTCCGATCGATGACGACGAATATGCTTCGGTCCAGGCGGTCACAGCGATCGCCGCTAAAGGTGTGCCTGAGTATCAGGAAGGGGTCTGGTACACTCGCAGTCCGCTCTATCATTACCTGGCTGGCGGGCGTCGCCTTGATTTCCGGCGGCAATATTTTCGCTCTGCGACTGTTATCTGTTTTCTTCGCCTGCGGCACTGCATTGGTGCTTTGGAAACTGTGTCCGGCAGCTCACGCCAGAACCGGCTCCTGGCCTTGGTCGCACTCTTCCTGTACGCAATTCACCCCTATCTAGCCTACACCGGCCATGTCGCCCGCTTTTACCAGCAACAACAATTCTTTCACCTGCTTGGCCTTTGTTTTTTCGTGCGAGGCTTTATCGCCAACTCCGGAATGCGCGACCGGTACTTAGCTGTGGCGGCTCTTTGCGCGGCGGCTTTGAGCCAGGAAATCACGGTCCTGCAAATCTTACCCTCACCCTCTGTTGCGCCCTTTTCGCTCAACGAAGATCATGGGCCGATGAAATCCGGATCCTGGTCGCGGCGGGCTGCGCGCTGGCCATCATCGCTCTGGATGTCGGCTTCTTTGAGATCAAGTGCCTGACCGCGCTCGACGGGGTCTCGCCCGAACGTCGAGGCCGCCATCGGCTGGCGATTTGATAATCCGGCTAGTTTCTTGGATGTTGATCGTCGGCTATTCGCGACTGCACCTGGTGCTCAGCGCTTTCTTGATCGGGCGGTTTTGTCAGTGCACTGCTCCGGCGCAGAAAGGTCTGGCTCTGCCTTTATACTTATCTGTTCCTGAGCATTATCGTCGCTAACCTGTTTATCACGCTCAAAGCCCTGCGATACGAATACGCCTTGATCCCGCTCTGGATTCTCTTATCGATCAACGGCGTGGCGGAGTGCGCCCGGCTGCTGGTCCCGGCTCGCGACCCGGATTCCCGCCCGGGCGGCGCTCGCCTACGGGTGGATCACGATCGTCATTCTCTCCTGGAGCCCCTGGCGGCTGATTTGATTCCTATCAACAGAGCAATCATCGGTGATTCAACCGGAGCGCTCAGATATGTGGCGGAAAACCTGCGACCCGAAGATCGGGTCGCCGTTCACCCAACCGCATCCCCACGCCGCGCTCTTTGAAACGGGCAGATGCGATTATGCCCTGGCCGTCCCGATTCTCTACGACTACTACATGCGTCGAGAGGGAGAGCTGGTCGATCGCAACGGGGGGGCTGCCCGTGATCGGGAACCTGGACGGGCTGCAACAGGCCTTTGCTAAAAACGAGCGGCTCTGGATCGTTGTTAACCGCCTCAAGGGGAATGAGTTCGAAAGGCAGATTTTTTGGCGGAAGCCCGCCGGCCGCGTCCAGCTTTACCTGCATTCCAACTCTCAGCTGGTGTTTCGCAGTTATCTCTGGAGTGTCTACCTTTGGGATCGGAATGCCGGTCAGTATCAGCCTTTTCGCGAAAAGCCGGGAGGCTGGTATGAATAGGGGAATCACAACAGGACCCGTAAGCGCCAGGATAATGCGAGGCGCTTCGATGCGCACATGGTTTTTGTCCGGAGGGACAGCACGATCGTAGCCAGGCACGAAGTGCCTGGAATCATGAGGAAAATAGGCCCGTCCCAGCGGGACGATTGAACCGATCTCGGCTTAGGTGGGACTGACAACGACTTCAACCGTCCCTCCGGGACGGGACCCTCTTTGCATCGGTACACAGGCACTTCGTGCCTGGCTACGATCAGCCTGTCCCTCCGGGACAAAGCCATTCTCCCATCGAAAGGCATACCATTATCTTGGCGTTTATGGGATTGCAACCCCGGGCTATGCTCCTGGCTCTTCGGGCCGTAGGGCCGGTGTCAACCACATGCGAAACCCAGTGGGTGAATCTGTGGTCGGCCAAGGCAATAGAGCATCCCAAACGGCCCTTATCTTCGCGCCATTCCACCCTGGGTTATTTGGCTGCACGAGCTTCCCAATCCGTTAACTTTGCCTTAACGGTCCTCGTTTCCAATCAGGCGCCGAAGGGCTGGCGGGATTTTCCTTTAGTTTTGATCCACGATGTTAAACTGGAGATTGAGGCCGCTATTCGCACCAAACATGTTGGTCGCTGTCGCAATCGCCATGAAAGAACCAGAAGAAGCAGGCGTTCCCGTGATGACGACTAATGCGGTGCTTAGCCCAAGAAAAGTCGGCGCGCTGACGGTTAGACCGGGAGGTAGCCCGGTGATCTGCACCTGGAAGGCCGGGTCAAGTGAGCTCAGGCCGGCATTGGTGAAATAAACTGGGACAGAGAGTGGGATTTGGTTAATGCCCGCAATGGTCGCACTCGTAATCAGGTTCGGAGGTAACCCATTAATCTCATTTGAGTGCCCAGGCTTTGAGCCATACGGAGAACCTCCGGATGATTGTACATGGCGTGAGTAGAACATCAGCGCTAAGCGGGCAGTGCTTTTATCTAACGTTTTATCCGCACCATCGAGGTTATTTGGCCCGGATCGAGTATTGTAGGTGTCATCGACTGCGCCCATCTGAAATCGCTTGGAAAAGAGATTCCCGGCTCGCGCTGCCAGGTCAGGCGCCATGGACAAGATTTCCCTGACCTGTCCTGTTATACGAAAAGATCCAGTAGTCGAGGAAAAGCGAGTTCAACCCTTCGTAGCTGGTGTCGAGGCCGTTATAGCCCCCGCCGGGCTCTAGAAAAGCGCCGTCTACGGCCCGGAATAGATTCGCACCCGAATAGTTGTTGAATTCATTGTCCAGCCAACTCTGTCCCATTGCTCGGTAGGCAGCGATTTTAGTCGGCGTGAGTAACCTTGCAGCAATTCTGCTCCCAGAAAAAAGGCGTCTGCGATGATCAGGGTGCGGTTTGGGCTGAGAACATCCCCCATTAATTGAGTCTTGGTCTTGTCAAGGGTGCACGCGCCGTTCGCCAGGAGATAATCCATCGAAAGCGCGATGTTCGGGAGTAGAGCTTGCACCTGGGCGCTGTACATCGGCCCGTAATGAGGATCGTTCTGGAGCAAGAGCAGGGCATGACAAGACCAGGCCATCCAAAAACGCATGTGAGCAGCGCTGGTGCTCAATCCGGCGAAGGTCCCTTCCGCGTTCTGTTGTGAATAGGCGTAGGGTACCGCGAGCCAATCGCTCGCCACATAAGCGTCGTTTTGCAGCGCGATCACGCCGTCATGCTCTGCATCGCGCCACGCTGTTCATCCGCCTCAAAGGCCGATGTTTTATTGGATCCTTGTCTGCCTTGGGCGTCGGGAAGTGAGCCGCAAGCCAGTAGAATGCTGGATGGCATGGAGCTGAGGCTTTGTAATTCAGGGTCATTGAGAGACCCAGAGCACCGAAGTGGCGAAACAGAAGGTCGTCGGCAAGGTAAGAAGCGTGATTTTCATTTCAGCGGTGTGATGGTAAAAATGGAGGATTGGAGGGAATCAGGACGCGATCTGTGGGAGTCAGTGTCATGCGGTTGTTCCGGTCACTGAACCCTTGGAACTACCTGCGCGGCGACGGTACAAAAAGAAGGCCTGCCAGGTGCTTATCGGTGACGTCATAGGTGCCTTTTATTGTTCTAAGTGGCGTGAGTCTCACCAAGTATTCATCGAGCGCAAGGTTCGACCCGAGTCAAATTTTACGGCATTCCTGTAGTTATAATAACTTACAAGGCAACACAGAAGAGAGAGAAGCTCGGCCGCGACCAGGGCCAGTCGCCAGAGGATGGCGGCCATCGCCGCTTCTTGCCAAGGCATCAGGGAAGCCAAAACCAGCGCGCTGCCGGCTTCGCGCACACCGATTCCACCGGGAATTCCGATCGCGAAGAAGCCAATCAGCCATCCGACCGCGTTCGCGCCCACGGCTGCGGTGAAACTGATGGTCTCCCCATAACCCATCCCGACCAGAATGACCCAGAAACCCAGACCATTCAGGATGTTCATCAACACATAAAAGAGGGCGGTCCGGCCCAGGATGCGAAAATCAGGATGGACTGCGAACAGAGCACTTACCCTTTGGGTCACCGGCCGAAGTTGGGTTTGGCGTTTCAGGACCGGCCAGAAGTAGAAGGCCAGGCACCCGCAAGCAAAGCCCAAGCTCACCGCCACTGCCAAATAAACCGCATACTTTGACCACAGGTAAAAGCCGAATCCGGACCCATAGAGGCCGAGAAGGGCCACTACCATCCATGAAAAAATGGTCGTCAGGAGTTCGACCAGCACACTGAGAGAAGCAATGCCGAGAGGAACACCAAGTCGGACAGTGCCATCCACGCGAGAGAAAAAATTCCAAACGCTGCCGGGGAGCCATCGAAGTGCTTCCGAAATGAGCCAAAGCCGAGTCCCCGCGAAGAATCCAATCCTCTGTCTCAACGACTCGAGGATCCAAACTGATCCTCCGGCGTTAAGCAGCCGGTAGCTCAGAGACAGGGCAAGGGCAGACACCAGACAGATGGTGGGCAGCCGATTCCAAGCAGCACCCAATTCCGCGGACCGAGGCAGCAACGCCAACGTTACGGCGGCGATGGCGAACCAGGGAGCGAGGCGTCGAAGGACTAGGAACAGTACGGAGAAAAGCCTTTTCATTGGGTCCGCGCTCTCGCCAATCGAAGACCCCGTCGCCGAACCTGCTTGAAGGGTTCCGAAGCTCACCGTTGTCGCGCCGGAATAGGTGCTTCCTCCCGAAAGGGTCAGCGTACCCGCGCCGATCTTGGTCAGGCCTCCGTTGCCCGTGAAGGCACCGGAGAAGACGGCTTGTAACCCATTGGTGTCGATGGTCGAGCCCGGCGTGCTCAACACGGTATTAATCGAACTGGTAAGGTTCGTTCCGAAGACCTGGAGGGTGCCCCCGGCGAAATTGAAGATCGCCGTACCCGCACCTGCTGCCAAGCCGTTCGCACCGCCCAGCTTGAGGAACCCTCCGGCCAAGAGGTTGAGCGTGCCCGTGGATCCCGCTTCCTTACCAATCGTGAGGATTCCATCTACCAACACGGTTCCGCCGGACTGGATGATCAAGGTGCCGGTGCCCCCTTGGCCGACGTCGAGGTTCCCCGTGCTGGTCCACGTCGAACCCGCTCCGCTCACGGTCGCCAAGCCGGTAGAGCCGCTAAACTCCCCGATAATGCCGTTCACGTCCGTCAGGGTGCCGCTCCCGCCAGATCCCACAGTCAGGGTCCCACTTTCGAGTTCCCCCACGGTCACGTCGGTGGTGACCGCTAAGCTGCCGCCACCTTGGATCGTGAATCCGCTTCCAGTCGCGACGCTGGACACTCCCGCTATATCTAACCGCAACATCGAAGAAGCTGAGGTCAACACTGCGGTGAAGCCATTGTTGACAAAAACATCATCGGCCGATGTCGGAATCACCCCAAAGTTCCAATTGCTTCCCGTCTCCGCAGCCGTCGATACCGTAGGCGTTCCCACGAAATCCACGAGATTCACGATTGGGCTGACCGAACCGATGGGGCTTAAATCAACAGCGCTAAAGCCAGGCACTGTTAAGAGTGACGCCACCGTCACGTTCCGAATATCATGAACGTTCGTTTGCGTGCCGGTCGAGGACGTAAAGCCGATCTGAAACGTCGTCGGAATATTTTCGGGCGATCCATAAAACGCCAGCAAATTACTGTAAATATTCAGGTTAGAAATCACGGTGGTACTTCCAGAACCGTTCGAGAGGATGACGGTGACCAGCTCCGAACTGGTCGCCAAATTCAAGGGGTTAATTATAAATTCGGCAAAACGGAGATTCGCTGCGCCGGTCGGTCGGGTCGTCGCCCCTGTGGCCCCGGTTTGAATTGTATAAGGCGAATCTACGCGCGTGATGTACGCGTAGTTGTTGGCCGTGGTAGCAGCGCCGTCGCCTGGTCCACGAATTGTCACCCCTGCGTGTTGGCCCGTTCCGCCCTGACGACCCTGCGTCGGGTTGGAGAAGTTGCCATGTTCGTCAATGCCGATCCCGACGATGCCACCAGTCAACCCGGGCTGGGAAGGCCCAGAAGGGGGAGTCCCAAGAATTTCTTGAGCGTAGCCCAACGAACCGCCGAATTGCCCAGCCACTGGCTTACCGGCGGTGTGGAAGAGGTCGAGCGCGATTCCGTCAGCGCCCGGCGTCGTCGCGCCGCCCCAGGTTTGGTATTGGATCTTGATATCAACGCCGGAACTAAGGGGTATGGGATTATTGAGGTAAGCGAAACCGGTCGTGTTTTGTGTAGCCCGCGTCAGCTGCAGCCAGCCTTGGCCGACGGGATCGCCGCTGCCACTGGTCAATCCTTGACCTGTTCCCGTAGGTAAAGTCCAACCGGGAGCGCTGCTGTCCTGAAAAGAGTTGTCCACCAGCAGGCTCTGAGCAAAACCGCCATCATGGGGAAAAAGCACTAAAAAGAGAAATGAAACTCCAGAGAGAACCCGTCTCGATTGAAATGCGGCGAGTTTCCAAAGGGTAAACAAGTCGATATAGCGCGATTTCATAGCAAGATTCATCTTTACAATTATTTTTATAAATAATGCAATGAAAAATAATAATTATAATTGCAAGAGTATGGCCCCGTTGCCAACAAGCGTTTGGGTAGGGATATCGTGAGTAAACCAGTTAGCATCGAGCCGTACCGGCTCGGACGGAGCCTCGCCATGTCGCCGTGTCCGCGATGGGGCGCCGTACCCTTATTCTGTCTTTTGATGCATAAAAGAATTGAAACAAACCGCGTGTGAATCTTCTCTCGCAAAGAGAAACCTATGATCACCAACGCTCTTCCCGCCCCAGAATGCGAATGGCTTGAAGCCGACGGTCTCGGCGGCTTCGCCAGCGGAACCGTTTCGGGCATTCGCACCCGGCGCTATCATGGCTTGCTGGTTCCGGCGACCGCGCCCCCGGCTGGGCGCACGGTTCTCCTGAATGGCTTTGATGCCTGGGTTGAGATATCTGGTGAGTCGATTCCAATTTCCTCGCAGCGGTATGGTCCCGATGTTCTCTATCCAGATGGGGCAAACAGGCTGCGATCCTTCCTGCTCAATCCCTGGCCTGTCTGGAGGTTTGGTCTGCGGGAAGATCTTGTCATTGAACAGGAACTCTTCGCGCTCCACGGGAGCCCGACCGTCGCCCTGTCTTGGAAACTGGTCGGTGATTTTTCTGGTCCGGCGAAGTTGAGAATCCGTCCATTGGTTTCGGGCCGGGACTTTCACTCGACTCATCACGAGAACGGCTCGTTCCGCTTCGAAGCGACCCTTAGGCTGGACACGGTCATCTGGCATCCTTACCAGGATCTGCCGATCATCCGCATCCGCAGCAACGGCCATTACAGTCACGAACCGTGTTGGTATCGTAATTTTCTTTACCGTGAGGAACAGCGGCGCGGTTTGGATTGCGCAGAAGACCTGGCGTCTCCAGGCGTATTCGAATGGGAAATCTCCGGAGGACCCGCCGTTTGGATTCTTTCCTCAGTAGAAGCGGGGACTGGCGAAGCTGAAGCCGCCCTGGGACAGTACCATGCGCTCAGGACTGAGGAGCAAGCCCGGCGCGAAAGCTTTCCGTCCGCGCTTTACCGCGCCGGTGATGCTTACATCGTCAGACGAGGCGAAGGAAAGACGATTATCGCCGGCTACCCCTGGTTCGGCGACTGGGGGCGAGACACGTTTATCGCGCTCCGCGGCTTGTGTCTTGCGACGGGCCGATTGGATGACGCCCATGATATTCTTATCCAATGGGCGGGCGCTGTCTCGGAAGGGATGCTTCCGAATCGTTTTCCCGACCGCGGGGAAACGCCCGAGTTCAATTCCGTCGACGCTTCATTGTGGTACATCATTGCTGTCCACGATTACCTGCACGCACGAGTGAGCATGAAGCCCGGTGCGCCGATCTCCGAATCCGATCTGCAAAAGCTAGCTGCAGCGATTGACGCGATTCTGAGTGGTTACGCTGGGGGAACCAGGTTCAGCATCCGCGCGACTGAGGATGGCTTGCTGGCCTGCGGTCAACCGGGCGTTCAGCTCACCTGGATGGACGCCAAAGTTGGTGACTGGGTAGTCACGCCGCGAATTGGCAAACCGGTCGAGGTACAGGCGCTCTGGCTCAACGCCTTGTGGATCGGCAGTCGTTTCTCGCCCCGCTGGTCCGAAGTATACGCGAAAGGGAAGGCAAGCTTCGAAGCCCGATTTTGGAATGAATCTGCCAGCGGTCTATTCGACGTGGTAGACTGCGATCACCGTGCAGGCGTCAACGATGCCTCCTTGCGTCCGAATCAAATCTTTGCCGTCGGCGGTCTTCCTGTCTCTCTGCTCGAAGACGAGCGAGCGCGCCGCGTTGTCCAGACCGTCGAGGCTAACCTTGTGACACCGATCGGGCTGAGATCTCTTGGCCCCGCGGAGCCGGGGTACGTTCCGCACTATGAAGGCGGCGTTAGGCAGCGCGACGGCAGCTACCATCAAGGCACAGTCTGGCCCTGGCTGATCGGGCCGTTTGTCGATGCCTGGCTCCGCGTGAGAGACGGCACCGTTCAAGCGAAGGTCGAAGCGCGGAAACGGTTTTTGGAGCCGCTCGGCGACCACCTTCACGAGGCAGGACTTGGTCATATTTCCGAAATCGCGGATGCAGAGCCGCCCCACACTCCCCGTGGATGCCCATTCCAGGCGTGGTCACTCGGGGAATACCTTCGGGCAATGGGGTCAGTCAACAATTCCTGACAGACCGATTCGCGCGAGAGCGCGACCCCTGCCACGCCGACACCTTCCCCTCCACGCCGATACGCTCCGCCCAGACGTTGCCCCGACGCGCAATATTCGAGAACTTCAACGGGTTTCGTGCGATCAGTTGCCAGGGTTTTAGCCGATTCCTGGAATGAACTACGAATGTCCACAGACACGCTTGCAGTTTCACGTGACCTTTGGGTCAACGTTGCCGGACTACGTATTGATTGTCTAGCCGCTGGAACAGGAGGGCAGCCAGTCGTCGTATTGCATGGCGGCGGCCTTGACGCCGCGGGACTGAGCTTTCGCAAGGCAATTTCAGTGTTGGCAAAGCGGCAACTGGTCATTGCTCCCGACTGGCCCGGATTCGGCGAGAGCGCTGCGATGCCTTCCGGATGGAAAGTCGAAGACTGTGTGGCTTTTCTATCTGAACTTTTGCCTGTTCTCGGCCTCCAGCGGACAAACCTGATGGGCTTGTCCATGGGCGGCGGATTTGCCTTGGGATACGCTCTGCAGAATCCGACGCTTGTCGAGCGGCTTGTGCTCGTCAATAGCTACGGCCTCGGAAAAGAGAGGCCAGGAGGGTTAGGATTCTATCTTCGCGTCCATGTCCCGTTCGTCAGCGAATTGACCTGGGCTCTCATAACCTGGAACCGAACCCTTGCGCGGAGAACTCTGCATGCCGCCTTGTTTCAGCGATCGGAGATCGCGACCGAGATTCTACTCGACGAAGTGATCCGGTTCGCGCGGAAACCCGGAGCTGGCAAGGCTTTCCGGCAGTTGCAGCGAACCGAAATGCTTTGGGACGGTTTTCGGACAAATTATGTGGACCGACTTCCCGAAGTTCAGGTACCAACGCTTATCGTACATGGAGCGAGGGATCCGTTAGTGCCGTTTGCCTGGGCTGAGAGAGCACACCGCCTCATTCCGAACTCAGAGCTAATGATCATTGATCAATGCGGTCATTTGCCGCCGGTCGAGCAATCCGACGTCTTCAATCAACTTATCGAGCGCTTTTTCGCAGGGTGACGTGATCGGGGTCAGCGTTTTGAGTTTTGGGTTTTGCGTTTTGGGTTTTGCGTGGCGATATTTCGCCAAGGGCCACCCAAAACCCAAAACCCAAAACTCAAAACGCAAAAACTCAAAACCCAAAACTCTACCCCCTTCCCTGTGCATTTCTGGCGAATAAAAGGACCAAGTTTCGTTCGTAGCGCAACAGCTACGATTTCGAGAAGTACCCAACTCCCGTTGTTGTTTTACGGTCTGCTGGGACTCGCCTTGGTACTGCTGATTACCGGGCCAATCGTGACGAACTCCAACGCAAGCGCCTCCAACCCGGATACGCCGCCCGGAGCCCAAGTGAGCAAGAAGGCGCCGCCAGGAACGGCCTGGATCCCCGGGGGTACCTTTCTGATGGGAACTAACGACAAGGAGAGTTTTCCAAACGAGCGCCCTGCCCACTTCGTTCAGGTGGAAGGCTTTTGGATGGATAAGCATGACGTGACTAACGGAGAGTTCTCAAAATTCGTTGAGGCGACAGGTTATGTGACCACAGCGGAACGTAAGGTTGACTGGGAGGAGCTAAAGAAGCAACTTCCGCCCGGTACGCCCAAGCCGGACGATGGTGCTCTGGCACCCGGAGCTCTGGTCTTTACTCCAACCTCCGGACCAGTCCCGCTCAGTGATTTGTCCGCCTGGTGGCGTTGGGTTCACGGAGCGAACTGGCGGCATCCCGAAGGTCCTGAGAGCTCTATCCAGGGGAGAGAGAATCATCCGGTCGTTCAGGTCTCTTGGTACGACGCCGCCGCTTACGCCCAATGGGCGGGTAAGCGGCTACCGACCGAAGCCGAGTGGGAATACGCCGCCCGTGGGGGCTTGGAATCAAAGCGGTACGTCTGGGGAGACGAATTCAAGCCGGGCGGCAAATATATGGCGAACACCTGGCAGGGAACATTTCCGGTTCGAGACAGTGGCGAAGACGGCTTCGTAGGCACTTCGCCGGTCGGTTCTTTCCCTGCCAATGGATATGGCTTATCCGACATGGCTGGCAACGTTTGGCAATGGTGCAGTGACTGGTATCGGGTCGATGCCCACATCGAGGCGGCCAGCAAAAACGTTTGTCGCGATCCCGGCGGGCCGGCTGAGAGCTATGATCCAGCCGATCCGTACACGCCGAAGCGCGTGGTCAAAGGAGGTTCATTCCTTTGCAATCCTTCCTATTGCGAGAGTTATCGGCCGAGCGCCCGTCGAGGAACACCACCCGACACCGGTTCGTCTCATACCGGTTTCCGATGCGTGATCTCTGGAGAAAATGCGGAGGTTAGCCGCTCGGTAGGAGCCAGAAATTCTCTCACTAAATAGCGGTCATCATTTCACCTGGCACCCAGAGGAAAAAGTGCTCCTGGCGGAAATGACTGAGCCGGGCCTAAGGTACAGCCTGATAGGATCAACCCACACCATTCACCATGAAAATGTATCGTCTCCTCAACATCGCCTCGTTGGCAAGTTTTCTCACCTTTGTCCTGTCGCCTGCTGTCCTGCCCGCAGCGCAGGAATCTCCCTCGCCTAAGACAACGGCGCCCAACCCAAACATCGACCAGAAAGCCCTCGATCTACTTAAGCGGATGAGCGAAACACTGGGCACAACCCAGTCCTTCACCTTCAGGACCAGCAGCACGGTGGAGGTGCCCGCGAAAACCGGTCAGTACATCACGCTCTTTGCCAACTCAGAAATCGCGCTGCAGCGTCCGAACAAGCTACGCGTCAAGGTCACTGGTGAGGTGCCCAACTTTGAATTCGCCTACGATGGCAACAACATTGCGGCCTTCGCTCCGAAAAATAATGTGTATTCCGTTACCAAAGCCCCCGGCACAATTGACGCGATGCTGCCTTTCGTCGAGAAAGAGACCGGGATTCACTTTGCCTCGGCGTACGTCCTGTTCAGTGATCCTTACGCCGTGCTGACCAAAAATCTCATCAGTGCCGTGGTTATAGACTCCGACACGGTCCAGGGTGAACCGTGCTACCATCTGGCGTTCAGATCTCCTGGCGTCAATTGGGAAATCTGGATCGAGAGTGGTGCGCGCGCTCTCCCACGGCGTTTGGAAATCACTTACACAGACGCGCCTAACTTCCCTCGCTTTTTAATCGAATTCTCCCACTGGAATCTCCATCCGTGGCTGGCGGAGGGCGACTTCCAATTCAGAAAACCGGAAGGAGCGAAAGAGATCGCCTTTCTTCCCGAATTAAAGGCGAAGGCCCTGCCCTCGAAATAACGGGGAGCAACTAACCACACGCTTATGAAACGCTCAATTTTTCTGCTGGCGACGCCGGCTCTCCTGGCGGCGATTTCCCTGTTACAGATCGGCTGCAGCGACTACGGAGGAGTCGCGGTGGCAACGCCGGCTTACGGCGGGCTGGCCTACGGCGCTGCCCCCTGGGGCGGCTACTATCGCGGAGGTTATTATGGTAGCGGATGGGGCGGCGGCTACTACAACAATGGCTACGGATACTACCATAACGGTTATTATGGCTCCGGCTCGGCGACCACCCGTTGGGGTGGCTCAGCTTCATGGAATAATGGCTACGGAAGTGCGTACGGCGCCCGGGGAGGTTCCGCGAACTGGGGAGGCGGCTCCGGAAGCGCCACTGGATGGCGAGGCGGCACTGCTTCGTGGAATAACGGCTCCGGCTCGTACCACGGTGCTTACGGCCGTTCGGGCTCCTGGAGTCGCCGGTAGATGCGGGTCCGGGCTCACACGTCCGGGAAGGGTGTACCGCAAAACAGGAAGGTGAACCGCGAATGCACGCGAATAAAGACTTGTGAACTCGCTCCGTGTCCATTCGCCCTCTTTCGAATTGTTCAATCAACCAAAATAGCAAAATAGCGCGGTAGGGACGCGCTCCCGCGCGTCCGGCGTGGCACGTCTCGGAGACTCCGTTCTCGAACTGCCTTCCTTCCTGCTCTCCAGGAAGCCAAGAAGTCGAGCAATCAAGGAAGCTGAGCAGGAGAAATTCACTCTCACCGGGTTTCGCATTGCATCATTCTTGGATTCTTGGCAACGATGGCTGCCTGGCTTCTCCGCCCTACTCCATGCACCCCGTCATTCGAATCGTTCTATTTATACTTCTGGCTTTGATTTCCATCGGCGAAGCGGAAACGGGGCCAGCAGCTTCCGGCCCAGTAGCGAAACCGAGTGCGGCGCCCACGCCCATTGAGCTGGCCAAGATACCTTTGGAAGCGCAGTCTGCGCTTGCCTCCTTCCAAGAGATCGACGGGAACGTTTCGAGCGATCGGTCAAGCGCGGACGGCATCGCCCGCGCTGTTTCGGAACTGACAAGTGAAATCGATGCGAGGATCGCTGACGATACGAGGCTCCTGAAGAGCAGTCCGACCCTCGACCTGCTTTACCGGCTCAAGCTTACCTGGCAAAGTTTTGGCCTTCGTTTGTCGATCGCAGAGGACGAACTGACACGGCGCGCCGCCGGACTGGAAGAACAGCTCGGGCGTCTTGATGAATTGAGCAAGACCTGGCAGGTAACGCTCCAATCGGCCAAACAGCCCGCAACGCCTCCGCCAATCTTGCAGAGTGCGCAAGGCGTGGTCGACTCCGTGGAACGGTCGCGACAGGCGGCCGAATCCGACCGAGCAAATGTTCTGACCTTGCAAAGCCATCTTGCCGAGCAGCAAGCCCGCGTACGAACGGCTCTCTCCGCGATCGAGCAGGGAGAAAACCGGGCATTGAAAACGGTCTTTGTCAGAGATAGCGCACCGATCTGGGGCCTTCAGACCAGTCTGGTCGCAGAGTGGCACCAGCAGAGCGGTGGGTCGATCGCCGTGCAGCTGGGAACATCCGCCGCCTTCATAAGGCGGCTCCCTTTTACATTCCTGATCCACGCGCTTTTCATCGCGATTGTCGCGACCGTGCTTCACTGGATCCGAAGCAGAATCCGAAAATTGGCGGAGGAGAAACCGGATTTGCAACGCGCTCTACCGATTCTTGATCTGCCAGTCTCCACCGCCATCGCGCTTTCGATTCTGATCATCCCCTTACTTTATGAGCAAGCTCCGCGCTTGATTCACGCAATCCTGGGAGGCGTAACGCTCATCCCAACCGCCTTGATCCTTCGACGACTGTTGGATCGGAATTCGTTTCCCATCCTCAATGGGATCGTCATTTTGTATTTCGTAGGTCAACTCCGAATTCTCGCGGCGTCTCTACCGGTGCTGGCCAGGTTCATATTTCTGGCCCAATTGCTTTGCGCCTCTGTCTTCCTCGTCTGGCTGCTTCGAAGCTGGCATCTCTCGCCGGCAAATGAGCAAACCCAAAGCCGCGTTTGGCGAACAATCCGAGCGATTGGTAAAATCGGGCTTATCCTTTTGCCGGCGGCGTTCCTGGCGAATATTTTCGGTTACGTCAACTTGGGCAACCTTTTGGGAGTCATTTTCCTCAGGAGCGTCTACCTCGCGGCCATGCTCTATACCGCCATTCGAATTATTGAAGGGTTGGTTGTCATTGCCCTGGAGGTCAGACCACTTGCCTCGTTGCGGGTGATTACTCTGCATCGGGAGATGCTGCAGCGGCGAACGTGCCGCCTGCTCGAGTTTCTGGCTGTTTTGATCTGGCTGAATATCGTGCTCAACTTTTTCGGTCTGCGAACTCCATTGATCGAGACGATTGAGGCAGCCTTGAACACGAACCTTGGTCTTGGCTCCTTCAGCATTACCCCCGGTCACATCCTGGCATTCGTGATCACGGTCTGGGCCTCTTTTCTAATCTCGAAATTCTTGCGCTTCGTTTTGGAGGAAGATGTTTATCAGCATTTACGGCTCGCACGCGGCATTCCCTACGCGATCTCTACGATGCTTCACTATGTCATTCTGCTCGCGGGATTGTTCGTCGCCTTGGGCGCACTCGGGATTGATTTGACTAAGGTTACCCTCCTGGCCGGGGCATTCACCGTGGGCATCGGATTTGGATTGCAAAATGTGATCAATAACTTTGTTTCGGGCCTGATTCTCCTTTTTGAACGTCCGATTAAAATTGGCGACGTCATCGAGGTAGGTGGCAATGTTGGAGAAGTCAGTCGCATCGGCATCCGGGCCAGCGTCATTCGCACCGCGGACGGCTCGGAGATCATTGTGCCCAACGGATCGCTGATCTCGAGCCAGGTGACTAACTGGACCTTTTCGGATCGCCAGCGCGCGGTTGAAGTCACCGTCAACGTCGTTGGAGGCGCCGATTCCCAGCGCGTGGTCGAATTATTAAAAAGCACAGCCGCTGCTCATCCTGGAGTAGCAAAGGAACCGATGCCGCAGGTCTTCGTTGTCAACTTCAGCGCCGGCGCGGTAACCTTTCAGCTCCGGGCTTGGACCGATCGCCATGAGAACTGGGCTCAGCTGCGAAGCGATCTTTCGGTCGATGTAAACAATGCCCTGGCTCGCGAGAAAATTGCGATCGCCTAGCCCGCAAAATCACGGCAAAACTGAAGCGACGAGCTCATTGCGGGCTAGAAAGCTCTTAAACAGACGCTACGCGATTGTCTAAGAGCCTTTTTAAAAATGGATGCATCGAAGCAAACTGTTTTTAAAACTCTGCTCTCCAAAAAGTAGCGGAGTTTTCCGGCGTAGCCGAAGAGGTCCGCTGCTACAGCCTGCGTTGCTCACAAATCCCTAAGGATTTGTGAGCGATGCAGGCTAGCTAGGCGGTCGATGCCCTGTTTTGCATTCTCCTTAGGAGTTTAATCTTCCTTCCGAGCCGCGGAAGTCACCCGCCTCCGAAGGCGGGTAGAGCGGGACGCTTTGCTTGCTCCGAGACAGAGGGTAAAGCGAGGACGCTTCACTTCCCCTCCGAGAGGAGGTAGAGCGGGGACGCTTCACTTACCCCCCGAGAGAAGGTAAAGCGGGGACGCTTCACTTACCCTCCGAGTGAAAGTAAAGCGGGGACACTTCACTTACCCTCCGAGTGAAGGTAAAGCGGGGGACGCTTCACTTACCCCCCGAGAGAAGGTAAAGCGGGGACGCTTCACTTACCCCCCGAGAAGGTAAAGCGGGGACGCTTCACTTACCCTGAGAGAAGGTAAAGCGGGGACGCTTCACTTACCTCCCGAAGCGATGGAGGCTGCTTGTGTTCTTCTGTTGTGTTTTGGTAAGGTGCAAGCGCGTATGAAAAACATGCTGAGACTTTGTGGGTATGGAGCTTTCGCAATCTCATGTTGCATCTTGTTCGCAAGTCTGGCCCCAGTTTTGGGTCAATCCAGCCGCGGATTCTCGGAAGTGCAATTTGACGGCACCTTTCTCCATCTTGGGCAGCACATTCTCGATCCCAGCGATATTGGAGTTATTTTGCAGGAGACGAATGGAAATTTTCAAAATTTGTCTAAGGCCAATGAAACGGATCTTTCCTGGGATTCGGATGGAGTGCGGTACACCGCGGAAGCAAAAAAACTGAAAATCACCTGGGTGCTTGATCCCTCCTTTCTCCATGAGATGAACGGGCACCCGACGGACGTTTTCAATGGGAAACTATCCATCTTTGAAATCGACCTCGCTCGAAACAAACCGATCCCGGAGGCTTCATTATCGAAGTATGGATTTGAGGCGACCGGTGATCAGGCACCCATCCACTACCAACTGGCTAAAAACGGATGGAAAATAAATATCATTACCGATCGAGATCGGAATCCGGAAGGCGTTACTCTTGAACATTCGCTAAACCCCGATTAAGGCGTTTGGCGTTCAGCGTTCAGCGTTCAGCGTTCACCGTTTGGCGTTCGCTGGCGGAGGGCACGAGGGGTACCTCTCACCTCTCTACCTCTCACCTCTCACCTCTCACCTCTCAGCTCTCACCTCTCAGCTCTCACCTCCACGCTCACCGGCGGCTCGGCGCCTACTTAACTTCTCGCTTCAGGTTTCTTGACTTCTTGGCTGCCGGACTTCAAAACCTCTCGCACAACGAACGGTCGCGCAACTCGGACATTGCCGCTACCTAACCCAAACAGCTTCAACCGCGTCCCCCATGGAAAAGACCCCTGAAAAGACCTCCACTTGGCTCGCATTGCGAAACCCCGTCTTCAGAAAGCTTTGGCTGGCAATGGTAGTCTCCGGAAGTTGCATCGGGGCCCACAACACAGCTATCTTTTGGGCGCTGAACAAACTGGGGGCCTCAACGGTGATTATCTCACTGATGGCCACGGTTTCCGCACTTCCTTACACGCTGTTCACTTTGCCGGCGGGCGCGATCGCCGACATGGTAGACCGCAAAAAGATTTTATTATGGGTCCAACTCTGGCATGCCTCCCTCGCGATCGCGCTGGCGATTCTTTGGACGGCCCATCTGTTGAATCCCTACCTCATCCTGGTGAGCGCGTTCCTCTTCAGCGCTGGCTTCGCGTTTGGCTCCCCGGCCCACTCCTCTGTCATCGCTGAGATGGTGTCCCCGGAAGAGTTGAGCTCGGCATATACTCTGGCCGGATTGCAGATGGATGTCTCGGGAATCATTGGGCCGCTTTTTGCCGGGCTCTTGATTCCCTTGGCCGGAGCAAGCTTCATCTTCGGCGTGAACGGGCTGGGTTTCGTTTTGATGTTCCTCGCAGTTCTCCAGTGGAAACGGGTCCGGGTACAATCAAACCTTCCTCTGGAGAGCTTCTTCGAATCGTTAACGACGGCGATCCGTTACGTGCGGTACTCGCCCGGGATCAAGGTTCTGCTGGCTCGTCACGCGTTGTTCTCATTTTTTATCGCTATTATCCCGTCGTTGATGCCGGTCATCGGCTTGAAGGAACTCCATCTGAAAGCTTCCGACCTGGGATTTCTCTTCACCAGCATGGCCGTCGGCTCAGTCATCTCGAGCGCTTTCATTGTCCCGTGGGCCCGCGCCCGCTATTCGCCGCAACGGATCACCACCTGCGCGAATCTCTTGTTGGTTTTTAATTTCTGTCTGATGGTTTTAGTCCATCGCCCGTTCGTGTTCTTAGTCGTCGCCGCCCTCGGCGGCATCGGATGGACTTTGTCCGCTTCCGAACTCTGGGTCGCCAGTCAGCGGGCCATGCCTGACTGGGCGCGGGGACGAATGAACGCCACCATGGTCATGGTTGCCAACGCCGCGACCGCTCTGGGCGGGATACTCTGGGGACTGGCCGCGCATAACGTCGGAGTCGTTCCCACTTTTCTGGGAGCGGCAGTCTTCGCCCTGGTGTTGATGGTCCTCGTCCGGGTGGTTCCGGCCTTACACATCTCAATCGATTTTACCAAAGACCTCAGTTTCGAATCGGCGCCAGTCTCGATCTTTTCGCAGAGCCTTGACTCCGGGCGATTGCCTGCACCCAAAGATGGCCCCGTCTCAATTACCGCGGAATTCCAGGTCGATCCTACGCACCGCAACGACTGCATCGAACTGATGCGTGACGCTCGAATGATCTTTTTGCGGAGCGGTGCCTACCGGTGGCATTTGTACGAAGACCTGCACCAGCCAAACAAATTCCGCATGGAAGTGGTGGTGCCCTCCTGGAAGCAACACCTGCTCCAACGCGAGCGGATGACCAAAAACGAAAAGGATGTGCTTCTTAAACTTCGCAATCTGCGGACCGATCCAAATCCGCCGCAAGAATGGATCTCGCTTTCTGTAGAGAAGGAAGTTCTCAACAAGGGAGTCAGAGCCGGAGGACTTCCAGCGGATTATATTTAGTAGGGCGGCGTTTGGCGTTCAGGAGATAGCTAACATGCGCCGTTTCTACCATCGAAAGGGTGTCGGGAACCCGGCCCTGAATTATTCGCACATTGCGCCATTGTGAGAAGTTAGGAACGACTTCTTCGAGACCTTGAACATAAAAGCCAGTCTTAATATTTTGCCGATTACGCTGAATTTCCGCCTCACTGTGCGGACTCGCCAAGATCATTTCTTCGTCCACCCCAGCAAAGGTATCGATTAAATAGAATGTCTTTCCAACCGATCCCATTCAAGATCCTCCATAATAGCGGAACTTAAAAAGCCACGGTTGACCTCGCATTCGACAAAATCACCAAATAATTTACTTGCAGAAAAGGCGGCCCATAGACCCACATGCACCCGCCAATGCCATTGATAATCCGATCCGACGGCCTTCACTCCTCGCGCATAGGCACGCCGAAAACGGGGCTCATGCATAAAGTCGTGATTATGCACACTCCTGAGCCCATCCTGATCATAAACGCTTCGATCCATCGGTCGGTCTCTTCGTTACCAACACTTATAAAGCACATCGAAAGCGGATGCGGGCTCCGTCCCTGCTCCCTTCTTTCCACCCGGCCTCCAGGTAAGGCTCGAGTGAAGATCCGTCTGCAGCAATAGCTCCATGATTAAGCCCTCTGCATTGTTGCTCATCGCAAAGTGGCGCGGTGATCGTTGCCCGCGGATTTTCGGGCGCGCCCTGCCGATTTTGCCGATCTATCAGAGAGGGCTCTCGGTGCGCGCCGGATTGCCGCAACCAACCGATCGCGAACCAGGCGCAGGGCCAGGTAGTTCGCCAGGAGAGGCTCGACTTCAATTGTCCAATTTGCCTTTCCGCCTCGGTGAATCCCTGCCGAAACCTTTCCAGCCCTTCCCGCAGTTCAGAATTCACCGATTCACGGTCCGCTAGCTTTTCCCGTAATTCGGAGATCGCCGTTTGACCACTTGCTGCTTTCTCCCGAAACTCGGAGATCGCTGCGTCACGGTCTGCTAGTTTCTCCCGTAATTTGGAGATCGCTGTCTCACCGTTTGCTAGTTTTTCCCGCATTTCCAAGGCCGCGGTTTCACCGCGAGACGCCGATTCCTGGTGCATCTGTACGGCCCGGCTAAGCTCCGCGAGCTTCGAACCACAAACTTCAATTTCCCGCTGCAAAGCTTGATAGCCGACTGATTTCGCGACACTTTGCTCATAGAGACTGTTGAATGCTTCGGGCACCTGGATGTCCGCCGCGATTGCCAGATTGAAAATTGGCCTTTCGATACCAGCTGCGGGAGGTGAAAACTTCCGTTCCGAATCGAAGGAAAGAAAACCGGTCCCCCCTTCCCCCGCGATAACCGAACCATAGGCCACCCGTTGCCCAAACAGATACACGTTGGCGAAATACTCTTCTAAAAGAGTCTCGAATTCGCGGGTATAGAGCTCTTTGACATGAAATTCATTTTTGTACCCTGGAATGTCTGAGTAGGCGTACCGATCTGGACTCGAAATGATCAGAATTCCTTCCGGGCAAAGAATTCTTTTTACTTCGCGCATCATTTCCTGATGCCAACCGTGATGCTCAATGGTCTCGAAAGACACCACCAAGTCGATCTGGCCATCGGAAACGGGAATGCGATCGCACGAGCCGACCAAAAACTCCAGGTTATTCCGATGATACTTCCGGGAAGCATGAACAACCGCTTCTTCTGATAGATCGACTCCAATCACCTGGGCGGCGGAATAAGCCAGGATTTCGCTGCCATATCCTTCGCCGCAAGCAATGTCCAGCACGCGCTTTCCGCAACAGAATTGTGTCGCGTAATAATAGCGATGAAGGTGTTCCAGCTCAATTTCGCCTCGGATTTGAGGTAAGTAGCGTTCGCCGGTCCATGGAAGATCGCGCGACGGGATGTCGGTTGCCATTGCAATTTGTTGCTTAAGAGGGCCACGGTAGCGATGCGCATCCCCTTCGGCAAGCTCGAAAGCAGCACAGATAAACTTGCTGTGCTGCCAAGCCTTACCGGATGTTCGCTTTCGCCGCGCCAGCACGCGCTCCGCGTGTCCTGTGCACATCCGTAAAGCATTCGTGTCGGCGGGTCGGTACCGTGCCACACGAAAACGGACGCTTGGAGACGTGCCACGCCGGACGCGCGGGAGCGCATCCCAAGCCACGCGCGCGGGCCGCGTCAAGGCGGCCAATACGTCGACACGCCCATACGCCCATACGCCCATACGCCCATACGCCGACACGTTTCCCCTAACGCGCCAGATTCTCGGTTGTCAGAACATCGAAGAAATGAAGCTTATCCTGCTCGAATGCGATCTGGACCCGCTGGTTCAAGACGACCGGGATGGAAGGGGGCATCGTCGCGCGGATAAATTGATCCGCTACGCTAATAGTAATGATCATTTCGGCGCCATGATTTTCGGCGCCATAGACCGTCCCCTCGATGCCTCCATCACCGACCAGCTTCACATCTTCGGGACGAACTCCGACACATACCCTGGCGCGCGTGCCCGCGAGCTGATGGAGCCGGGAACGCGTCGCCGGAGTGAGAGAAAATTCAAACTTTTGCGGGACGGCAACGACTCTCTCGGTGTCGATTGCGGCAGCGAACAGGTTGATCGCGGGAGCTCCGACGAAGGAAGCCACGAAGGTGTTAGCCGGGAAGTTGTAGACCTCGTGAGGTGTCCCCACCTGCACTAATTGTCCGTGGTAAAGCACACCGATGCGGTCGCCCATGGTCATGGCCTCGACCTGGTCGTGGGTGACGAAGATGAGGGTGGCTCCCAGTCGCAACTGCAGTTCCTGGAGTTCGGATCGCAAGAGTTCGCGCAGCTTGGCGTCCAGGTTGGAAAGCGGTTCGTCCATCAGGAACAATCGAGGTTCACGGACAATGGCCCGGCCAATCGCCACGCGTTGCATCTCGCCACCCGACAACCGGTCGGTGCGCCGGTCAAGCAGATGAGTCATCCGCAACGTCTCGGCCGCTTTCTGCACCCGACGACTGATCTCGGCTGCCGGAGTCCGGCGAAGCTTCGACTTGAGTGGAAACGCCAGATTCTCGCGGACGGTGTAATTGGGATAAAGGGAGTATTGCTGGAACACCAGCGCGACGTCTCGATGGGCCGCGCTCCATTCGTTGACCAGATCTTCGTCAATCCAAATTTCGCCGGTCTCCGGCTTTTCCAAGCCGGCAATGCACCTCAGAATAGTGGTCTTACCTGCGCCGGTCGGCCCCAGCAGAACGAAGAATTCTTTATCGTGAACGTCGAGGGAAACATTCCGCAACGCGGGGACATCGCCGTAGGTCTTGGAGAGATTCTTGAAAGTTAAGCGAGCCACGGCATTACGATCCTGCATGCAGCGCGCGGCCGCTTTTCTTGTCAAAAAAATGGGTCTGAGCTTCGTCGAGCTTGACCCAGACACGATCGCGAAGCTCGGTGACAAACCGGCTCGTGGTGCGTGCCCGCACGATGACTTTTCCGACGCGGATATCCACGATGTCGTAAGCGCCCTGGGGCTCGATCAAGTGAACCTCCGCGGGGACATACCCTGTTCGCTCTCCACGCTCAACCAGTACGGCCTCGGGTCGCACGCCCAACGCCATATCCCCTTGTCCCGCCGAGGCGACGCGACGCTGGGTCTGCGCCCCAAAAACAAAAGGAGACTCCATACCATCAAGACGAACCTTGGTCGCTGAACCTGCCGCTTCCACACGGCAATCGACCACATTCATGATCGGGCTGCCGACAAATTGGGCGACGAAAAGATTGGTCGGCCATGAGTAGACTTCCATCGGACTGCCCACCTGCTGCAAAACTCCGTCGTTCATGATGGCAATGCGGTCGGCCATCGACATCGCTTCAACCTGATCATGAGTGACATAGACGGTCGTCGAATCATTGCTGACATGCAGGCGCCGTAACTCAGTGCGCATCTCTTCGCGCAGTTTTGCGTCGAGGGCACCAATCGGCTCGTCCATCAACATGGCTTTAGGTCGGCGCACCAAGGCGCGGCCGATGGTCACCCGTTGCAGATCACCGCCCGCCAGCGAGGAGGGTTTCTTGGTCAGTAGATGCTCGATCCGCAGCACCTTGGCCACCGCATTGACCTTGTCGCGAACTTCTTTATTAGGTGTTTTGAACGCCCGGAGCGGGAAAGCGATATTCTCAAAGGCAGTCATGTGCGGATAAAGCGAATAGAGCTGAAAAACGAAGGCGATATCGCGGCGGCTGGCCGGCAATGATTCGACGCGTTCGCCGCCAATGCGGATCTCGCCGCTATCAATTTCTTCCAGCCCGGCAATCGCGCGCAGCGTGGTGGTCTTGCCGCAACCAGAAGGCCCCAGGAGGACCACGAATTCTCCATGTTTAATTCGCAACTGGAGCTTGCGGATCACCCAGTTGGTGCCGAAATGCTTGTCGACGTCGATGAGATCTATGTCGGCCACAGGAAAGGTGCTGGTTTGCTCAGCCCGAAGGAGAGGGTTTCGGTGGCTGCGATTGCCTGGCTGGTAGCGGTTTGAATCGGGAGAAAATATTGAAGAGGATCAGACCGGCAAGGATAATCGTCGCCCCATAGCGGTGCAGAAGCAGGCTCCAGGGCTGGCACAGGGCCACCACCCCAAAAATCATCACCCACATGGAGAACAGCTCAAGTTTTCGGGCGTAACGTCTCATCGTTGGCCTCCTTTACTTTCTCACCGCTCCAAAGGTGACCCCGCGCAACAGATGATTGCGCAGCAGGAAGGTGAAGATGGTTACCGGCAGCAGGAACAACACCGCACCAGCCGCGATGGTGGTCCAGTCGGTCAGGCCGGAACCCAGCTGCGAGGGTATGTAAGGGGGCGCCGTTTGGGCTTTTCTCAAGGTCATAATCAGCGCAAAGGCGTATTCATTCCAAGCGGTGATAAAGCAGAATACCGCTGTTGCCGCGATACCAGTGGCGGCCTGAGGGAGAACGATCTTGAAAAACGCCTGCATGCGAGTGTAGCCATCGACCAGGGCAGCCTCCTCGTATTCCCTGGGAATCTCATCCATGAAGCCCTTCATGACCCAAACCGAGAACGACAGGTTAAACGCGGTGTAAAGAATGATCAGACCAAGGTGCGTATCGACCAACGCCACGGAGCGATACATCAGATACATGGGAATTGCCACCACGACCGGCGGCAGCATCCGCGTGGAGAGAATGAAGAAAAGCCAGTCCGACTCTCCCGGCATTTTGAAGCGGGAGAAGCCGTAGGCGGTAATTGTTCCCATCGCTACGGCCAGGAAGGTGCTCGTGACGGCGATAATAATACTGTTCAGAAACCGCCCGACGTAGCCGGAGCCCACGATGTTGCCCTTGTCATCCCGGATAAAGCGCTCTCCTCCGTCGATAACTTGCCTTTCCCACCAAGGCGCTTTGGCGTACATCTCTTTGTCTGGCGCCCCACGCCTCTCCACCCGGGAGGTAAATAGCTTGATGAAAGCGGTGATCTCCGGTTTGAAGAAAACGGTCGGTGGCACCGTGGTGGCATCTGCGCGGTTTTTAAAAGCGGTCGAACCGATCCAGTACAGGGGAATCATCATGATTACCAGCACCACGAGGACCATGATTGCCGCGATGCGGTTCCACAGGCGTTGTATTTTGGACTGAACGGCCGGCATCTCTAGCGCTCTTTGAGCTTATTCAAGTATTTGATGTAGATGGTGGTGATGGCGAGCACGGCTAAAAGGACAATATAGGCGAGCGCACATGAACGTCCGGTCTGCCATTCCTGGAATGCTAACTTGTAAAGCCTGATCGAAACCACTTCGGTTTCTTCCAGGCTGGCCATGATAAAAGCGATATCAAAGGTCTTAAAAGCCTCCATGGTCCGGAAAATGATGGCGATCAGCAGCAACGGGGCCACCAGCGGCAAAGTGATGCGGGTGAAGACAAACCACCCGGATGCGCGATCGATCGCGGCCGCTTCGTAAAGTGAAGAGGGAATGGCTGAGAGTCCGGCCAGGCACAGCAGCATCACAAACGGTGACCACATCCAGATGTCGGTGATCGCGATCGCGAAGAGCGCCGCATCGGGATTAGACAACCATTCCATCCCCTCCAAGCCCAGCAGATAGTTCACAATCCCCCACGATGGGTTGTAGAGTAACTGCCAAAACAACCCGACTACTGCAGCCGACATCATCATTGGCAGCATCAGAATCGTTGTCAGCACGCCCTTAGCCCGCATCGGGCGGTTGAGCAGGAGGGCCATGCCGAAGCCCACGATCACTTGCCCGGCTACCGAGACGATTACGTAGGTCGCGGTAATCGTGAAGTTGTTCCAAATCCCGCTGTCGGTCAGTAGTTCGCGATAATTCTGGAGGCCAACGAAGTTAGGAGGCCGGTTCGTCGAAGCCCTGAAGTCGGTGAATGAGAAGCCCAGCGAATAGAGTAGTGGGAAGATGTTGAAGACGATCAAGAAAGCGATCGTCGGGATGATGAACCAGTTCCGGATCGCCAGATCGGACATCCCCTGCCGCGCCAACGACGATCCTCGGGTTTTGGCCATGTTTAGTTTGATCGGCTTGGACGGAGCCTGGCTTTAGCGCGAAAATCTCACCAGCCAGAACGCTTCAATGTGTTTAGGAAGGTAGGGTCGAACAGGAGAGTTTTTGACCGCGATGGACACGAATCAGAAGCCGCTTTGGGATCCGATCCACGTCGCGCCCATTTCGTGGTTGTTCCAATCTTTCAAGGCCGCTGCGCCAAACAGAAAAGCGCTGTTAAGGTTTTCGCGCCACCCTCAACATCCTGCGCCTGACCCGGTAGCGCTTTTCCCCTGCACTGTCACTGCCTGCGCCCCTTTGCCCCAACGGCGCTCGGGCGGAAGCAAAATGCTTCCGCCCCGAGAAACCGGGTTATTTCAAAAGGCCCGCTTTTTTGAGAATTGTCTCCCAGTCTTTGGTCAGCGCGTTCTGCACATCTTCGGCCGAACCCCCTTTGTTGGCAACAATGTAGGGATGCCAGCGCTTGTTGGCAGCCGTCAGCATCTCGGCATATTCGGGAATCGTCCAGAAGTCTTTCACGATCTGCATGGACTGATAAAAGGCTTCGTTGTACGGCGTTGCCTCGCGGAACTCCTTGGAGGCCAGGATTTTGGCGTCGCAGGTGTAACCACCAAGTTCGCCCCACTTCTTTTGCACGTCCGGGCGAATAAACCATTCCAGGAATTTGTAGCATTGATCGCGCTTCTTGGAATAGCTGACGATCGAAAGCCCCTGGCCGCCAAGGGCCGCGAAGCGCTTGCCAGTCGGGCCGGCTGGCATTGCGAAGTAGCCCGTATCCTTGGAGTACTTGTTGGTGGCCGGGTTGGCGAGCGCCGGGAAAAAGGCAAAGAAGTTCATGCTCATCGGCACGAGTCCCTGCGTGAAGGCCTGGTTCGCCTCTTGGAAAAACGTCTTGCTCCAGTCCGGCGGACAGAACTTGTAAAGTTCCTTGTAGAGTTTGAGGCCTTCGATCGATTCCTTCGAGTTAGTGATGCCTTCCACCTGATCGGTGGCATAGTTGCCCATCTCACCACCATATCCGAAAATCGTATTCATGGTGCCCATCACCAGGGCGTCGTACGAGTTGTCGGTGTAAATCGTCAGGCCATAGCGTTTTTCCTTCGGCCGGTAGAAGAATTCAGCGATGTCGCGCAGTTGGGCCCAGGTTTTAGGCACGTCCAACTCATAACCGTACTTGGTTTTGAAGTTCGCCTTTTCCTTTGGGTCCTCAAACCAATCTTTGCGATAGGCCCACCCGTTGGCATCTCCTTCCAGCGGGATCGCCCAATAGTGGCCGCTCTTACCCGGATATTCAGCGTACCCAACCACCGTGGCCGGCGCCATTTTCGCGGCGACATCGTTCTTCTTGAAGAAATCGGTCAGCTCAACGTAATGCCCGGCAGTTGAACCTGCGCCCAGCCATTGCGAATCTCCAACAACCATGTCGTAGGCGTCTCCGTGGGCGTTCCACTCGGTAAATGCCTTGGTCTGGAAGTCCGGCCAAGGGGTGGTTTCCACTACCACTTCCACTCCGGTCTCCTTTTGATAGTCCTTGACTAACTCCTGGAGATAGTTAGCCGGATCCCATTGCGCCCACAGGATTGTCAGTTTTTCCTGTCCGTAGCTGGCCGTGCTGAGCGCTAAAAGCACGGTTACGCTCGATAATTTTAGAAGCCACCTGATCATGTCACCTCGTTCGGTTAGATATTAGTTTGGGGGGGAAAGAAAATGCTCGACTTAGGCCGATGACCTTGTTGCAGCCGAACGGCCCCATAGTAAAAGGTTAAGAAAGCGCTGTCAAGCCAGATCAGGAGTCCTGAGCTCGCAACAGCCGAAAAGCGCGTCCCCTACTCCCTGGCGCCTGACAATTCACCAAACGAGCGCTTAACTTCGTGGTCCGAAGAAAATGTTAGGCCTGACGCTGTTCGCAAGGACCTGCACCGTTCACGATTCCGTAGAGAAGGTGAGCGATCGGGGCTTCATCCGCTGGCGCCCGGCTCTCCGCTCGCTCCCAGAATTCCGGGCGAAGATTCCGTTTGAATCGTTCTGGCGGGTGTCTATTGTCAGGTTTGTTCTCTCCGCCGCCTCGACCCCACCAGTACCGGCTTCGCGTTGCCACCGGATTTGCCGCCAACGTTTCCGCACTGGACATCAACGAATGAGCGAGATTCTTCAACTGAGAAATATATCGAAGACCTTCCCCGGCGTATTGGCGTTGCGGAATATTTCTTTCGACTTGAACGAAAGGGAAGTGCATTGCCTTTGCGGGGAAAACGGCGCAGGCAAGTCCACGTTGATCAAGATTCTTTCGGGAGCCTATCAGCCGGATGAAGGAGGAGAGATCATCTTTGACGGAAGAAAGGTGGTCCTGAACCCGCATCTGGCGATGAGGATGGGCATCCAGACGATCTACCAGGAGCACGTCGTCTTCGAAAATCTAAACATCGTCGAGAACATCTTTACCGGATCAGAAATCGTGAAACGGGGAGTGCTGCGGAAAATTGAAATGAGGAAACAGACCGCCGAGGTTCTGAGATACCTCAAGAGTGATCTCAACCCCGACATGAAAATGGCCGAGCTTAGCAGCGGCGAGCAAAAGACCGTGGAGATCGCCAAAGGCCTGGTTTTCAAAAGGAGGGTGATCGTCCTCGACGAACCAACCGCTTCGTTCTCCGCCACAGAAATAGACAACCTGCTTGATATTGTTCAGACGGTGAAGAATAGCGGCTTGGGAATCATCTACATTTCCCATCACCTGGAAGAGGTCTTTAAGATAGGAGACCGGGTAACGATATTGCGGGATGGACGCAAAATCAGCATGTACGACATCAATGGCTTGACAAAAACCGCTCTCATCAAGGATATGGTCGGCCGTGATCCTTCGACTTTTTATCAAAGGGAAAGAGTGCCAATCGGCGATGTCGTCTTTGAGGCGAGAAACGTCACTGGCCATGGCGTAAAGGACATCTCCTTCGTCCTCAGAAAAGGCGAGATACTCGGAGTGGCGGGAATGGCTGGATCCGGCCGCTCGGAACTCATGAATGTCCTGTTCGGCACCGCGCGTCTTGAGTTCGGCGAAATCCTGATTAACGGAAAAATCGTCAAGCACTCGAGTCCAAAAGCGGCCATCAAAAACAAGATGTGCTTCATCACCGAAGACCGACAGAACAGTGGTCTTTTCCTCCCTCAGACTATCGCGCAAAACGTGACCGTGGCGAATCTGGTGAACACCCGGGAATTCGTTGTTCGGCAGGCCGATGACTTGCGAATCGGTGACATCTTCGTCAAGCGACTCGGGATCAAGACCAATGATTCCCGAACGCGCGTGATGAATCTTTCGGGCGGCAATCAACAGAAGGTGGTGCTGGCAAAATGGTTTAATACCAAGGGCGAGATCTTCATTTTCGACGAGCCAACGGTGGGCATCGACGTGGGCTCAAAGCAGGAGATTTACCAGCTGATGGTGGATTTGCTCAAGCAGGGCAAGGCCATCATTATGGTGTCCTCCGACATGCCGGAAGTGATCTCCATGAGTGACAGAGTCATGATCATGAAGAATCGCCAGAAAATGGCCGAACTCGCTACCGACGAGATATCGGAAGAGAATATCCTGACCTACTCGATAGGAGACAAGGCGATATGACTAAAGAGGTGATGGCAGGGTCGAAACACATAGTTCGGGGATCTCTTTTCGAGCGACACGGTAATTTGGTGGTGTTGTCGATCTTTGTCGCGTTTGTCGCCATCATCGTCCTTCTCCAACTGATCATGGGGGGCGGACACCGATTCCCCACCTTCATCAGCCCCGTAAACCTGCTGAATATCCTGCAACAAGTCGGCGTACCGGGGATTATCGCCGTCGGGATGACGATTGTCATGATTTCCGGTGGAATTGACCTCTCGGTCGGGATGCTGGCTTCTTTGGTCTCGATCGTGACCGCGCTGGGAATATCGAAGTGGCATTTCGGGATTGGTCCTTCCATCCTGCTCGGGATCCTGTCAGCGGTCCTACTCGAGTCCCTGATGGGTTACATAATTTCCCGTACGAACGTAGAACCCTTCATTATCACTCTTGGAGGGATGATCACTTTTCAGGGAATAGCCCTCCTGCTCTGCAATTCGCGCGAGGTGATCATGAACGGGGAGCTGGACTTCTTTAAGCTGAATCTGATCCAGGGCGCTAAGGATCCGGTCAGCCACCTTAATCTCATCGTTCCACCCTATGTCCTAGTCTTTTTCGTGATCGCACTGCTGGCCGGCTTGCTCCTGGAGTATACGAAGTACGGACGAAGGATCTATGCCGTTGGGACCAACCCCTACGCCGCCTATCTGGCCGGTATCAACGTCAAGAACATGAAGTTCTCGGTCTACGTGATTATGGGCGTTCTGGTGGGTATCGGGGCGGTGATGCTCCTTTCGCGCGTCAACACCGGTATCATCACCCTGGGGCAGGGTTTGGAGATCGACAGTATCGCCATGGTTGTCATAGGTGGAACGGCGTTGAAGGGGGGTAAGGGTAATATCGTGGGCACTTTGATTGGCGTTTTCTTTTTAGGGTCGATCGGCAACGCCATGAACATGCTCCGTCTGCCATCAGAAGTACAGTTCGTCGCCAAGGGCCTGGTCGTTATCATCGCGGTTTCCGCGGGCGACGTTTCTTCGAGAATTTCCGGGTTCATGTCAAGGAGGAAGGAGCTGCGTTTGGGCGCGGCACAACGGTTGGCGAAAGGCGGATGAGGCTGGATCGATAAAAATAGCTACAAACAAGATAATCACAACAAGATGAAAGAAAGCGTAAATAAACAATCAGCAGAGACGTGGATGAAACGTCCGGCGTTATTGTTGGCATGTCTGGCTCTGGGGGCCATGAGCTTCCCTGGCGGCAAGGCCCAGGCGGCTGATGAAGGCAAGGCAAAAGTCATTGGTTACTACATGGATGCCTCCGATGACTACTACAAGGCAGGGTTTCAGGTCTTCAAGGCTCTCGCCACCAAATCGGGCTGGGAGGTCCTCGACGTGGTCGGACAGGGAACCGCGCCCGAACAGATTTCTGCGGTCGAAAACTTCATCACCCAGAAGGTGGATGCCCTCGTGGTGGTACAAAACTCGCCCGAGACCACTTCCGAGTGTTTAAAAAAAGCCGCTGCCGCCGGGATTCCTGAGTTTCACCTCACGCATAATCCGCCGAACCAGCCTGGGCTGGCAGGTTTTGCCGGATTCGATTGGGTGTACGACGGAGAGCTCGCCGCCCAGTCGGCAATCAAGCACAATGTCAAAAGAGTGATTATGATCGAAGGGAAGCTCGGGCAGGGTACCGCCGCCGGTCAGACTCAAGGCTTCGTTCAGGGATACCAGAAGGCGGGCAAGGATATCGGTAACCTGCTTGACAGTGTTGGCGTGAAGGGTGCGGGCGGCAAGGATCTTCAGGTGGTGTTTTGGGGCTCCGGAGGTTGGTTCGCGGATCCCGCCAAGAAGGTTATGCAAGATGCCATCACCTCCCTGGGACCAGATGGATTTGACGGTGCGTACGTCCAGAACGATGAAATGATGACAGGCGCACTTCAGGCAATGCAGGAAGCTGGGCTTGATCCGAGCAAATACTGGCTCGGTTCCAGCAACGGCAAAGAGAAGTCCTGGGATTGGGTTGCCAAGGGATTGGTAACCATGGACGTCAATCAAACCCCCACGCTCGAAGCTGATATTGCCTTTCAGCAGATCACCGCCCATTTCGCTGGAAAGCCTTATAAAAAGGCCGTTTTCGTAAACTTTATGCCCTACGAGAAGGACACGGTTGACAAGTCTAAAATGATTCCGTGGATCCTCGATGACTATATGGCAAAAAGAGAGGCGAACGCTTTCAAGTACGACATCAACGACCCCGTGTTCAGGGCCAATCCGGCTTACCAATAAGGCAGCAAGCCCGGGAGGGTGGAAAGGTGTGGGCGTATCGGCGTGGATACGCCACACACACCGAGAGTATCTGTTTAGCTGTGGCCTTCACGAACCCGCGGTGATTCATGAGCGGAGTTCAAGGGCCGCGAGTGCCTGCGGACGATTGGACTCGCCATGCCAGGACGCGGGCCAGCCTACCGGCTCGGGCGGAGCCTCGCCCTACCATCGGGGATACCTTGGGCAACCGCGAATGGACACCAATGGACGCGAAAGGATCGGATTGAAAAGCGGTTTCTATTCGCGTCTATTGGTGTCCATTCGCGGTTGAAATCTCTCCCATTCGACCTGCGCCCGCGCTAAAGACAACCAGAACCCCTAGCCCGTAAAAATCACGCAAAAGCTGAAGCGACGAGCTCAAGAAAGCTCTTAAGCAGACGCTGCGCGTCTGTTTAAGAGCTTTTTGAAAATTGATCCATCGAGTCAAACTGTTTTTAAACTCTTCTCTCCAAAAAGCAGCGGAATTTTCCGGCGTTGCCGGAGAGTTCCGCTGCTACAGCCTGCGTCGATTGCAAATCTCTAAGGATTTGTGATCGACGCAGGCTAGTCAGCCTTCTCCCATCGGCCGGAGGCCCCGGACCGGAGCACCGCGCTCACCACCTTTTCCGTCTGCATGGCGTCGGCAAAAGTCGGCTCGGCGGGTCTCTCTCCATCGACCGAGTTCAAAAAATCTGCCACCTGATGAATGAACGAATGCTCGAACCCAATCGCCAGGCCCGGCACCCACCAGTTGGCCATATACGGGTGACCGCCGTCTGTAACATGGATAGATCGCCAGCCACGGAGCAATCCTTCATCTTTGTGATCGAACCATTCCAAGCGATGCAGATCATGGAGATCCCAGGCGATCGATCCATGTTCACCGTTGATCTCAAGGGTATAAAGCGCTTTATGACCTCGCGCGTACCGAGTGGCCTCGAAGGTCGCCAGCGATCCATTCTTAAAGCGTGCCAGGAAAGCGCTGGCGTCTTCGATGCCCACCTTTTCATTATTACCGGTCAAATTGTGCTTCCGCTCCTTGATGAACGTTTCAGTGACGGCGGTGACCGAATCCATTTCGCCATTCAGCCAGATGGCCGTGTCAATGCAGTGAGCGAGCAGATCGCCCGTTACTCCGCTTCCGGCCACCTTGGCATCTAACCGCCAAAGGGCTGCTCCGCCTTGCGGCACATCGGCCGAGATCGTCCAATCCTGGAGGAATTTTGCCCGATAGTGGAAGATACGGCCGAGTTTGCCCGAGGCGACGATCTGTTTTGCCAAGGTGACCGCCGGAATTCTCCGGTAGTTGTACCAGACCATCGTCCGGACGCCGGCCTTCTTCACGGCATCGACCATTTGTTGCGCTTCCTCGAGATTTCGGGCCAACGGCTTTTCGCACAAAATCATTTTGCCAGCCTGAGCAGCCGCGATGGCAATCTCGGCATGAGTATCGTTAGGACTAGCAATGTCAACGATATCGATAGCCGGATCCTCGATCAGACGTCGCCAGTCGGTGTAATGCGACTCGTAGCCCCATTTGTGGGCAAACTGCTTTACCTTTTCCGGATCTCGCGCGGCGACTGCCTTGAGCACGGGCTGATATTGGAGATCAAAAAATTGGCTGACAGAAAGGTAGGCATTGGAATGCGCACGTCCCATAAAGCCATAGCCAACGAGGCCAATGTTAAGCTTCTTCATAAGCGTCTTTAATTGCAAAATTGCGAAAGAAGGCCGGTGACCATCGCTGCTTCCCGGCCAACCGCGGCGTTGCTATTTCTCCCATCCATGCGCCTCACGGACGGTGATCATTGCTTTGAGAATGGAATTCCAGGTTTGCTGTTTCAGCATCACTTCATTCGGAAACATGCAACCGTCCCAACAGATGTGTGGAAAGGCCTTGGTCAATTTCCCTTGGTCGTCCCGCAGCCAATAGCCGGCGGCCTGGGCGATGTTTAATTTCCCGTTTGGATCATCGGGCAGACAATGGCGCCCAGTCTTGTCGTGCGAGCCGCTCCCCTTTACGGTGCCATCGTTCTGGGCAACGTGGAAATCGATTGTCCAGGGACGCAGCGCGTCGGTCATGGTTTTCAGAGCCTCGCACAATTTTCCTTTATCCTGCCAATCAAAATCTCCCGGCAGGATGGCGTCTTCAGAAGCGTTATAACCCATCGTATAAAGCAAGGTGTGAGCCATGTCGGCCTGGAAACCGAGAGTCTTGGGGCGATCTACCAATTCCAGAAGTTCTACCATTCTTTTCCAGCTGTGCATCCCGCCCCAACAGATCTCGCCCTCAGCAGCCAGGCGCTCACCAAATTCTTCCGCCACGGTGCAACACTCCCGAAAAGTCGAGGCAATCTTCTTCGAGCCTTCCGGATCTTTGGCCCAACTTTCCGGGTCGG
Organism: uncultured Verrucomicrobiae bacterium; assembly: GCA_963789065.1. Classification (GTDB taxonomy): domain Bacteria; phylum Verrucomicrobiota; class Verrucomicrobiia; order Chthoniobacterales; family JAFAMB01; genus JAFAMB01. The sequence goes on from CAWBKA010000051.1 coordinate 61,495, forward strand.
TGGCGGAATCGATCCGAATTACCCCATACGGTCTCACTCCGAGTTCCCGGAGCTTGCTGGTGATCCGTCCTGCCTTTTTGACCTGTCCAATAAAGCGCGCCCGTTCCTCGGCGCTGCCCATGGCTGATCCACCGCCGGTCGGAGGCCAGACCGGGGCCACCACCGAACCAACCACCAGGTTTTTCGAGGTAATTTTATCGGCAAGTAATTTTATTTGGTCGTCTGTCGAATCGATATCGATGTGAGGGGCAGCCAGAAACAAATCTACCCCATCGAATCGCTCCCCACCGCTTTCGGCCGCGACAGTGAGATTCAGCATCGTATCGAGATCAATAAAAGGTTCGGAACCAGGTCCTTTGCCAACCAGGCCCGGCCACATCGCATTGTGAAGTTTTGGAAAGCTATTCATGGATAGAGATTAAAATCGGTGAACGCCGGCAAACCGCCGTACCAGGTGCCTGGTTTCTTCGGCGGCGCTTTTTGCCGGGCTTTGAATTGGGGGGTAAATATCTGTGAAGTCCTTTAATGACCTAACAGAAAATAAATGAGACTTCCAATTTTCTTTTCGAATCCGCTTCGTAGAGTTAATTCGGGTCACACCACAAAACCTTGACCCTCACACTCCCCGCTGAACGAAAATCCCCTCTCCTGGCAAAATTTATGAAAATCGGAATGAACCTGCTTCTGTGGGCTACGCACGTTACGGAGAAGCATTATCACCATCTCGAAAAGATCAAAGCGACAGGATTCGATGGCGTTGAGATCCCGATTTTCGAGGGCGATGACGCGCATTATCTTAAACTGCGCCGGAAGCTAGGTGAACTGCAGCTGAAAACTTCCGCTGTGACCGTAGCCACTCCCAAAGCCAGCGCCATCAGCCCCGATCCCATGGTCCGGAAAGCAGCGGTGGAACGGTTGAAAACGATCGTTCGCCACTCGGCTATAATCGGTGCGGATGTCCTGTGTGGACCGTTCCACCAGGCCTTGGGCGTCTTCTCCGGGACCGGGCCGACCGAAGAAGAATTCAATTGGGCCGCGGATGTTCACCGCGCGGTGGCGGATGAAGCACAACGGCACGGCGTAACGCTGGCCATCGAGTCTCTAAATCGTTTTGAGTGCTACTTTCTGAACACGGCGGCTGCGGCGGCTGCTTATGTCCGCCGGGTTGATCATCCGAATTTCAGGACGATGTTCGATACTTTCCATGCCAACATCGAAGAGGAAGACCTGCTCAAGGCCTACTCGGAAAATGCGTCCGAGATTGCCCATATTCATGTGGCCAACAACGACCGTGGCGTCCCTGGGCGAGGGCACATCGACTTCCCGGCCATCTTTCGATCAATCAAGTCGAGCGGGTACAACGGTTGGCTGACGATTGAGGCGTTTGGACGGACGCTCCCAGAGTTGGTAGAACCCACTCGCGTCTGGCGCGATTTTTTCAAAGATCCGGACGACGTGGTCACAGAAGGCTACAAATTTGTTCGCGAAACCTGGGACGCGCTGTAGGAGTTTTGGGTTTTGAGTTTTGGGTTTTGAGTTGGCGCCAGGGGGATGTGCGGCGTGTCGACGTGTCGGCGTAGTAGGGTCTGAAACCGCGCTTCACCCGGACTTGACGCGGTAGGGTTGCGCTCCCGCGCGACCGGCGCGGCTTGTCTAAAACGCGTTTCCTGGGAGTGACATGGTGTTGAGGAAATCAGATGATATCTTTTTTTCGGTGACTCATTGTGGCATGGGCGTCCGCCGTGATCTTTGTGCGAGACGGGCGGGACGCCCATGTCACAATGCGAGCCCGACGGCTCACGCGGATTCCACGGAATCAAGGGATCTGACTCTGGCTAAGAAACTCGACAACGGGCGCATCGAGGCCCCCACCCGCGAAACGCCCTTCAGACGCCACGCCGGTCAGGCAACCCTACCGCGCCAAGTCCGGCTAAAACGCGTTGCGGCCGCTCCACGCCGATACGCCGACACGCCGACACGCCGACACGCCGACACACGCCGATACGCCCATACGCCGATACGCCGATACGCCGACACGTTTCCCCCACGCCGACACGCCCATACGCCGACACGTTTTCCCCACGGTGCAAACACGCTCAGCGTGAAAAAGGCGATCGACGAAACTATAAAAAAGATGGAGGCTCCCAACAAGAGCAGCAACTGAGTAGTAAACGATTCAGGTTAACTGCGGGGCTACATATGGTAGCCCCGAAAAACCATGAGTGAGCTGCGGCGGTGCACCAGCAAATGTTGCTCGAGAATCACTTTGGTCACTCTAATGAATATGAGATTGAATATTGGACACCTACCGAGGATTCCCCTCCTCCTTCTTGCGTTGGTATGCCCGCTGGCGATTGCTTCTGCCGCGGTGGATACCGCGAAACCCGCTGATCTGTCATCGAGTCAGGATGTTACCCAATCACCGGAGTTTAAAGAGGTTGCGGAGGGAACTCAAAAATATATCGAGGCTTACGATAAGGGAGACGCCAAGGCGCTGGCGGAGTTTTATGCCGAGGACGTCGACTACATCGATCAGGATGGGTCGGAAACCAAGGGACGCGAGGCCATTGAAAAACTGCTCGCCGCGAATTTTCAGGCGAACCCGGGCATTAAACTGGACATGACCATCAACGAGGCCAAGCTGCTTACTCCCGATGTTCGCGTCAACCGCGGTGTTGCGGTCGTGACACCAAAGGATGGAGCCGCGGTGGCCACGCGCTACGTGGCGATCCAAATCAAGAAAGGAGATCGATGGTTGATCTCCCAACTCACCGAAACAGATGCGCCGCCGCCAAATGCCTATTCCCAGCTGCAACAACTTGAGTGGTTAGTTGGAGATTGGGAGAACAAGGCCGGCGATCAAACCGTCGAAACAAAGATTGACTGGGCGGGCGATAAGAATTTTCTGACTCGCAAGTTCAAGGTGAAGGCCAGTGACCAGGATGAGACAGACGGTTGGGAGATCATCGGGTGGGATCCCGAACACCTGCAAATTCGTTCCTGGATTTTCGACAGCAATGGAGGCTTCGGGGAATCGACGTGGGCCAACGACGGCGAACATTGGCTGATCCGAGCCAATAATGTCTTGCCGGATGGCAGTCACTCGACCGCGGAACATGTGCTCACCAAGGTCGACAACAATAAGTTCAGCTGGGAAACGCAAAACCGAACCCTTGACGGCGACCCACAACCTTCGCTCGACAAAATCGAGGTCGAACGAGTGCCGTAGAAACAATCTCAAGGAGTATTCATGAAATCGACGTCATTCAGAGTGATAGCCTACCTGGCTAGCGCGCTCTTGCTGCTTTCGGAATCCGAGTCTCTGGCGGCACGTGGCGGCGGCGGGAGGCGGGGAGGCGGCGGCGGAGGACACGCCGTTAGCCGCGGCGGCGGGGGCGGAGGAAGAGTGGGCGGAATGGGAGGTGGTGGCCGGTCAGTCCACGCGAGCCGGCCCTCCGTGTCAGGAGGAGGATATGGCGGGGGCGGAAGCAAGATCGCGTCGCGACCGAACAGCAGCCACGCTGGAGGAATGGTGCCGAAGAAGAATGTGAGCAACGGTAGCATCAAAAAGTCCCAGGCGGCGTCAAAAATTAAATCACCTTCCAAAGGGACAGGAACCGGGTTGCCTTCCGTAGCCCAAGGAAAGAAACCAGGCACCGGGGGAGGCGGCAACAAAGGCTTCCCTGATCTCGCTGGGAAAACCGGCGGCAGCCAGCTCGCGAATAAAGCCCAGGGTGCCAAAGGCGGCCAGCTCGCTGGCAAAGGGCAAGGCGCCCAGGGGGGCCAGCTTGCTGATAAGGTGCAAGGGGCCAAAGGAGGTCAACTCGCAGGCAAAGTGCAAGGTGCTCAGGGCGGGCAACTCGCGGGGAAGCTACAGGGTGCTCAAGGTGGCCAACTCGCCGGTAAACTGGAGGGTGCTCAAGGTGGCCAACTTGCGGGTCGGCTGGAAGGCGACCAAGGGCGGCTCGGGAACAATATTTCTCCAGAGCAAAGGCAAGCCGTGGCGAATCGCCAGCAGTATTGGGACAAATGGGGAAAAGACAATCAGGGAAAGCTGGCCAATTTCCAGGCCGATCGAAGCAAGGATTGGAGCGGCATCAACAATTTTCGCAAGAATCAGAACCTGGTTAACAACTTCAACAAACCGGAGTGGAACAACTACAAAAATAACGTCAATAATTTTCGTAACAACCGGTCGGTCGAAATCAACAACAACATCCAGAACCATTTTGACAACAATTTCAACGATCGCTGGTGGAGCGGCTCTGGCTGGTATCGCGGTCCGTCCTACTTTGGCGGCAATCCCTGGTGGTGGTGGGGTGCGGCTACGGTCGCAACGACCGGTGCGTTTTTGGCTCTCGACGCGATTCATGACGCGACTTACCAGCCCCCGGTCTACGACTATGGGGTGAACGTGGTTTACCAGGGAGATGAAGTTTATGTTGATGGTCAGCCCACGGCCACGGCACAGGAGTATTCGCAACAGGCGATCGCGTTGGCGAACACCCCCACCGAACAACCGCCGCCTCCGGCGCCACCCGAACCTGGGCAACCCGCGGAATGGCTCCCCCTCGGTGTGTGGGCGTTAGCCCAGGAAGAGAAGGGTGATGCCTACATGTTTTTTCAAATCTCGATCGATAAAAATGGCGTTCTGACCGGCGCTTACCAGAATGTTCTGAGTGGGGAAAAGTCTCCGATTTCCGGGCAGGTCGACAAAAAGACCCAGCGAGTGGCATGGAAAATCGGCTCCAACAATACGGTGATTGAAACGGGATTACAGAACCTGACTCAGGATGTCGCCAGCTGCCTTCTCCACTTCGGCCCCGATACGACGCAGACCTGGTTGTTAATCCGGCTGAAGCAACCGGAAATGCCTAACGCGCCGCAGAGTCCCTCAGAGGAGACCACGGAATCGTAGGGGAAACGGCGTTCGGCGTTCGGCGTTTGGCGTTCGGCGGCGAAGATGCAGAGTTCACACGAAGGTCGCAAAGGTCAGATATATTTTCTTTGCGACCTTCGCGGCCTTCGTGTGAGGCTTCTTTCGGCGTTCAGGTGAAACACGTTTCGGACTCTCCACGCCGATACGTTCCCCTCTCGCGCGGACGCCGGGAGCGCATCCTGTTAAATTTTGTTGACTGACCCCAAGACGCTTGTCCGCCCTCCTAACAATTCGGCTCTTCCAATCTTGAAGACCTCTTCGCTCTTCGGCGAACGGGCCAAATCCGTCTAGCTAGCTCCTAACTAAGGAACCAAATGGTTCCTTGCAAAAAGAACACAGGCCGGGCCGAGTTGTCGAACGGAGGCACGGGAGTCGGTTGAGTTAACCAAGAGGTAGCCGGAACCCGTGCCCTTCCAACGCGCTCGTTTTTTGGCGGCGGTATTCTGCGTAGGTTGCATCTGCGCGTTTCGCCAGTGAAATCGACTTTTGCTCCCGTGCGGTGCTGATGGCTGCGTAGAACGAAGCCTCAATTTGGGTCTCGTCCGCCCCCAAAGTCGCGAGAAACACACCACGGAGACGGTGCAATTCGGCACACGACCCGCGCTCTTCAAATCTTTCGACCACTCTTCTGCCTCCTGTATTCTCTCGAGAGCTTCGAGGGTATGATTCGCTAGGTATAATGCTTCAGCCTTAAGTGCTAGATAATACGGCATGCGCAGCATTGAGCCGGCTGCTCGATATTCCCGTATTCCGTCCTCGATCCAGGCAATACCTTCCGCTGTATTGCCGGAAACGCTGCGCGCCCAGCCGCCGAAAATTCTTCCTCCAGCCAGCCAAAGCGCAAAATTGTAACGCGTTGACAGTTCAATTAATTCCGATACCAAGCGTTCTACTTCAGCGGTATTGCGTTCAAGGTGACGGAGAATCGCTGCAAAATGTAGTGCTCCGGCCAATGCATGCGAATCATTTAGCTCTTTCGCTAATGAGATCGCTTCCGCCATGTTCGCGTGGGCAGAGGAGATCTCTCCGAAATGCCACTCGGATAGCGCCTTATAGCACAGGCAAACGACGGCGGACGCGTCGAGATCCTCCTTATGCGCCTGTACACTTCCCGAGCGCCAGATCTCAATACCACTCATCGCGTATTTTCGCGCAGACTCGAAATCGCCCAGAAAGTGATGGGTCCCTGCCAAAGCGCGGTAGGCCGCTATCATTTGTGCAGAGTCGTTCTGAACCTTCGACAGTGAGTAAAGTTGTTTGGCAACCCGCATCGTTGCACTGAGCTTGTCGGTGAGGAGGGAGTAGTGCCACTGACCCAACAGTGCCACATACAGGAGCAGCGGACGATTAAGCGAGCGACAAAACGCCTCCGCCCGCTCGTAACATATTCGTGCCTCCGGTGCCGAGTAGCCTCGCGTGGCAGTCAGATAGGGTCCCGCCTCCAAGAGAACGAAGAGCTGATCTTCAGCAGTGAGACTCTGCCCCTCGACGGCCGTTTCAACGGGTGATCCCCAGCGTCCGTATTCGAAGAAATGAACTAAAACCGAGAGCAATGCTCCTCTGGCTCCGAGGACGTTCGCCGCGAAGGCGTCATTCCCGCGTTGAATCCGCGGAATGTAAACTTCATGCAGCGCTGCGCGAAACAGACCGGCATTGCAGCCACAGATTACTGCTAAGAAAAGTGGCTCCATTTCCCTTAAGCTATCTGGAAGCCGGGGCGCAAACGCTTGATAATGGTTGTAAAGTCGCCTGTTGCATTCCTTCCAAGCCTCGGTTCGTTGGCTCCGAAGCTGCTCGCCAAAGTATTCACGAACGAGAGGATGCGTATCCAGACACCCAGGACTATGCGGATCTTCGCCCGCGAGGAGTCTTGCTCTTCTTAACTTGGCTAGAATCGTGCGCCATGCAGCCGGGCGCAAATCAGTTAATGATTCTGTAAGGCCAGGAATCGCAGGAGATTTTAACAGAGCTCCGAGCGCCTTTTCGTCAGCCGGTCGATCAAATAGGCCTAACATCCGGAGAACGGCCAGCTCAGGACTCTCTCCAAGCCAGGTTTGGTATGATTCCATGATTTTTCGGGCATGGCCTCCCTGTCGTACGTCGTGAGCAAGACGGTCTGACACTTCGCTACGGCAACGAATGTCTCCATTATAAGCGTCTGTCAGATAACTGCCTAATAGCGTGAGAGCAAAACAATGGCCGTTGAACTCCTTGCTGGCACTTCGCAGCTCCGACCTCATGCTCCATTTACGCCGAGCGCTCGGAGCAGCTTCGCACCGGCATCGCTGGATAGTTGTTCCAGGTCACGACGAAGGGCCGAGGTGCGCTCGTGATCTGCAATATCAGCGACCGGCGTCCGCGTGGTAATTACGCAAAGCCCCGTATTGAAGGCAGCGAGTTCGCGCAAAAGCGCCTGGAGGGAAGGCTCACGTACGCGTCCTTCTTGTGGACCAGGCGGATTTTGGAGCGGCTCCAGGCCATCCAGAACCAATAAGGTTCGACGATGCGCGACGAGCTTCGCCAATCTTTCGCCCTTCTCCCACGCCGTTCCGACCCGTGGATCTGGATCTCCAAACCAGATGAGAGCCGCATCAAGAAATTCATCTGCGGACGAAGTCTCCCCACTGCTGCCCTGTCTGTAAAAGGACCAACCAAAAATAAGCTCCGCAGAACGATAATGTTCAGTAGCCATCCGTCGGAGCCAATGGTTAACGAGCGTGGACTTTCCGACCCCAGCCCAGGCAACAATTGTAACGACGTTGACATCCTTGTTTGCCCATGCATCGATCCAGAAAAGCGATATCCTCCTCTCGACCAAAAACATCGCTTCCTGTAACGGGCAATCTGGCTATGGAAATCTTCTTGGGTGCAGGTCTTGCTGCCGGCTTGCGAGTTACGGCTCGCGAAGCGGTAGAGGGCGTCTTCCGCAGGCTCTGACGAGTGATTCTACGCCGTGCGTCGATAGCGCCTGTTATCGTCGGTATCGCCTTCAGAAGTTCGGCGGGATTCTGAAAGCGCTGCCCGGGATCTTTCTCGAGGAGCACCTCAAGTAGAACGACGACCGGCTGTGGAACGAGCTTCGAGCAGATCGAGCGGTAACGGTGCGTGCTGATGCTGATACATCACCTCAGCCGGGGAACCCCTGAATACCGCATGGCCGGTCACCATCTCCCAGAGCACCACGCCAAGCGAGTACAGGTCCGAGCGGATGTCCACGCCAACGCCAGCGAACTGCTCCGGACTAGCGAACTCCGGTGTACCGGCAAAAGCTCCGGGAATTGAAATCGCAGCTTCAGCAGGCGCGTCGGGTGCGGGTCTTCGCCAGCCCAAGGTCAATGATTTTGGCTGTTACAGTGCCTCCCTCCTCGATACTCACCATGATGTTGCTTGGTTTGATGTCTCGGTGGACGAGCTTCTGCTTGTGGATCGCAGCCAATCCGCCGGCGACCTGCGTCGCGATTTCCAGCGCCAACTTTACCTCAAGCCGGCCTGGAGCGTTTGATAAGATTCTCGAGCGTTTCCCCCTCGACAAACTCCATCGCGTAAAAGTAGTTTTGACCGGTTCTGCCCAAATGGAAAACCGAGGCAACATTCGGGTGACGAACGCTCGCCGCCGCGCGGGCTTCGCGTAAAAAACGAAGCCGCGCCGATTCATCACCGAGATATCGCTCGCTGATGACTTTCAGTGTCACGGGGCAGTGCAGATCGACGTCAAACCCTTTGTAAGTGACCCCCATCGCACCGCGACCCAACTCGACCGGTTTCCCGTCTTCGCCCGTCACCAACTCATAGTGCTCAAATCGTTGCGTTGCCTGTTCCGTTGTCGGCTTAACCGCTTCCTCGGAAGAGAAGATTCGCCGGACTCAACCCCGCCAGCCAGAGCCATGCGAAGCATGCAGACCGGACAGAATTCCATCGCTCCAGAAAACTCATTACCGCAACTCGGGCAGGTGCGTTGGGGCTCCGTTTTCATGGACCTAACCGCCGTTCTGCCGCAATCTGAGCCGAAAGCAACACCACGATCCACCCAATGGTGCCAAATCGACCGTTGCATCCGCCGGCGAATGATGGTCTGGCTTCAATTGCGGCCTCTGTATTGACCCAAGGCTATCAGATTCGAGCGCGTATTAACATCTTCAACAGTCAGCGACGATTCCTTTTAGGACGATGTAGTCCTGGAGCGGCTTCGCAGGCGATGAGGTGCTTAGGACCTCTAAAATGTAGTGCAATTTCTTTACCAAAACATTTTTCTACATTGCTTTAATACAGGATCTATGGTTGCTGGCTGTAGAGCTAATCAGCGACCATGTTTTTCCGTAGTAAGCCAGCCGGTTCCTATCGTTATCTCCAGATCGTACACAGCGTGCGTGAGGGCAAAAAGGTCCGCCAACAAGTGATCGCCACTCTGGGACGATTAGACCTCTTAGAAGAAAGCGGACAGTTGGAGCGCTTGATGCGCTCGGGGTTGCGTCATTGCGAAAGTTTTGCAGTCCTTGATGCCCATGCGGCTGGAGAGATCGAACCGGTGGCGATTCGTCGGATCGGGCCGGACCTGGTCTTTGCGCGGCTCTGGAAGGAATGCGGGATCCCCGAGGTGCTGCGCTCCATACTCAAGGAACGTCACTACGAGTTTGATGTCGAACGAGCTATCTATCTGACTGTGTTGCACCGTCTCTTTGCCAGCGGCAGTGATCGGGCGGCTGAGCGTTGGCGGGAAGATTATCTCATTCCTGGAACCGAAGGCCTTGAGCTGCATCACCTTTACCGGGCCATGGCGTTTCTGGGTGAGGCCATCGAGGAACTGGAGAAGCCGACTGGGGCGGTTCGTTGCACTAAAGACCTCGTGGAAGAGGCCCTCTTCGATCGCCGGCGGGATCTCTTTACCGAAGTGGAGTTAGTCTTTTTCGACACCACTTCGCTCTACTTTGAAGGCCAAGGTGGCGAGATCGGCAAACGCGGTCATAACAAGGATCACCGGCCCGATCTCAAGCAGATGGTGGTCGGGATGGCCGTCGATGTGGAGGGTTGCCCGATTTGCTGTGAGATGTGGCCCGGCAACACGGCCGACGTCACGACCCTGGTGCCGATTGTCAAACGCCTGCGGGAACGCTTCCGCCTGCGGGAAATCACTGTGGTGGCTGATCGTGGGATGATGAGCCAAAAAACGTTCGAGGCATTGGAAGGCAGCGATCCGCCTGTCGGCTACATTATCGGGGTGCGGATGCGCCGCCAGAAGGAAGTTAATCTCTCGGTGCTCGGGAGCCGCAAGCAGTGGATGGAGAGTGTTCCGGAGCGCAGCAATGCCAAGGACCCGGCCCCGCTCAAAATCAAGGAAGTCTGGGTCGAGAAGCGCCGCTATGTCGTCTGTCTTAATGAAGAAGAGCGCCGTAAGGATGCGCACGACCGAGAGGCCATTGTTGCACACTTAAAGGAGCAACTTCGACAAGGGGACAAGAGTCTGGTCGGAAACAAAGGTTACCGTCGCTATCTGAAAGTTCAGGGGGACCATCATTTCGCGATTGATGAAAAGCAGATCAAAACCGAAGCGCGCTACGACGGGCTCTGGGTTCTGCGCACTAATACCGTCTACAATGCCGAAACGGTTGCTCATGTCTACAAGGCACTCTGGACGGTCGAAGATATCATCCGCACGACCAAATCGATTATGGACACCAGGCCCATCTACCACAGGTGTAACGAGACCATTCGCGGCCATGTGTTCTGCAGCTTCCTAGCGCTGCTACTAAAAACCGAGTTGGAGCGGCGCATGAAGTTCGCTGATTTAAAGTGCGAATGGGCGCAGGTCATTCGTGGCCTCGACGCATTGCAACAGGTCGAGGTGACTTTTCAGGACAAACGCTTTGTTCTACGCAGCCAACTCACCAGCGAGGCTTCAGCGGCCCTACGGGCGACCGGAGTGGCCGCACCCCCCACGCTGCGCGAGTTATCCTAACCGCTTGATTCGGCGAAAATGTAGTGCCAAAGCGGTTTTGTACTTTTATAAGTGCTTTATCTATAGCCATTTACGTTTTTGTTAGAGATTTCGAGGCGCAGGAAATTCGCTTCGCCCGCTTCCACTCTCGATGCGAGCTCGACCTCGCCTACCTTTACGCCGCCTACACGAACGGTGAGGCTCCGCCCGAACCGGGACTTCCGGCGTGGCCTCGCAGGACAACGTCAAAAATTAAGGTTGGACACCATTTGCGCGCAGGATTTCGTTGACATCCTTCGCGCTCGTCAAATCCACTTTGCCAGGAGGATGAACCATGATCGCGATGCAGGGCGATCCGGCAGTTGCGCCTCCAGCAAACTCAAAGGCAATCCCTCGATTGGCGTCATCGTATAGATTCAGGCTTGAGTCGGTGGAACGTACGCCTGGGAAACCACGAAGGATTCGCGGAAGAGTGATCCCTGTCGAAATGCCGTTGGCTGTGTGGTACCAAGGAGAGGTAACTCGGATCAGCTCAATGCTGACGCCATTACTGGGTTCGATATCCCTGGGGCCATTGGCAACCGAGAAAATATACAGAGTGTCTTTCCGCCCAGCTTGATTTTTCGAGAGCCAGACTGATCTGTATCTTCCCATTCCACTGTCATCGGCGTCCGGCTTCGGGAGCCTGGCCAGGTAGTCCGCGCCGAACCTGCCGAGGTGAGTTTGTCCGATGCTCTGGCCTGCCACGATCAGGTTACTTTGAGCGGATGCATCTCCTAGAACTGCGGCTCCAAAGAGGGCAATTATTACCACAGCGATGATCGGTCGCTTCATATCTGTTAGTCCTATGGGTCGATGGCAAAAAGCGCGACATGAATTTCCCGTTTTCATTCGCTGGGCGCAGGGGGAACGTATCGGCGTATCGGCGTATGGCGAAGATTCAGAGTTCACACCAAGGTCGCAGAGGTCAGACAAGGTCACCAAGGTTTGCTGAAATTTAAGAAATAGAGTTGGCATAGTTATTTCGTCCGTTGGGGCCGATCTATATATTTTCTTTGTGACCTTCGTGGCCTTGGTGTGAGGCTTCTTTCGGCGTTCGGGTAAAACGCGGTCCAGACGCTCCACGCCGACACGCCGGACACGCCGAACGCCGACACGCTCCCTCCGCCGGTCGCGCGGGAGCGCAACCCTACCGCGTCACGTTCGGGTAAGGCGCGTTTCAGACGCTCCACGCCGATACGCCGACACGCCCATACGCCGACACGTTCCCTCCACCAGGTAAAAGCTGACCGGGATCAGGAACACCGCGATCAGGCTCGCCGCGAGCATTCCGCCGATCACCGTCGTACCCATGACCTGACGGGCAACGGCTCCCGAACCTGACGCCGCCCAGAGCGGAGCACACCCGAGGATAAAAGCGAATGAAGTCATCAGGATCGGCCGCAGACGAATGCGCGCACCCGCCAGCGCCGCGTCGACCAGCGGGGTTCCGCGCTCGTACTCGGCTTTGGCGAATTCGACGATCAAAATGGCGTTCTTGGCCACCAGGCCAATGATCATCACCAGACCAATCTGGGCAAAAACGTTATTTTCGATCTGAACCAGAAATGGAGACCCAAACGCGCTGGTTGCCGCTCGTCGCAGATAAAGCATTCCGAAAGCGCCGAAGACGGCGATCGGCGTGCTCAGGAGGACGCTGAAAGGAAGTGACCAGCTTTCGTAAAGGGCCGCCAGGATCAAAAAAACAAACAACAGCGAGAATCCGAAGATCGCGGCCGGCGAAATACCCTGTTGGGCCTGTTTCTCCTGGAACGACATGCCGAGGTAGTCGAATCCCATTTCCGGACGGCATTGTTTCCTTAAACACCGTTTCCAGCGCGTTCATCACCTGGTCGGTGGTGTAGCCAAGGGCCGGCGTCGCGTTGATTTGCGCACAGTTAAACAAATTGTAGCGCATCGTGAATTCCGGCCCGGTGCGTCGTTCGATTCGGGTGAGCGAACTGAGAGGTACCATCTGGCCATTCGCGTTTCGCACATAGAACTTTCCAAGATTGCCGAAATTCGTTCGGTAGGTCGCCCTCGGCCTGGAGATAGACCTGCCAATCGCGCCCAAAACGATTGAAGTAATTGACAAAAGATCCACCCATAAACGTCTGAATGGTTTCGTAGACATCACTAATGGCAACACCTTGTTTCAGGGCTCGCTCAAGATCCACGTCGACATAGACTTGCGGGACAAACGGCAGGAAAGTCGTACTGATTTGCGCGAGTTCTGGCCGTTTGCGGGCCGCGGAGAGAAACGTTCGATGTTATTCGCTAAAATCTCCGCATCGCCGCCAGAGCGATCCTCAAGGACAAAAGTGATATCCCAGAGGCACCGGCTCCTGGGATGGCCGGCGGCGAAAAAGCGTAAGCGGTCCCTCCGGCAACTCTGTCAACTCGCTGGTTCAGTCGAGCTTTGATTTCCTGATAAAGTTCTTCATGCCGTTTCCGTTCTTTCCAAGGCTTGAGCGTGACAAAAAAGAAGCCGCTGTAGGTACTTTCTACGCCGCTCAATAAGCTTGAACCAATGGTCGTGGTGACATATCGACTCCCGGCGTCTGATGAGAATTGATTCAATTTTCGGCAGACCGCATCCGTCCGTTGCAAAGAGGCTGCTTTGGGCAACTGCAGATTGATATAGAAGAATCCCTGGTCTTCATCCGGCAGAAAACTGGTCGGGATCCCTTTTGCAAAAAGGAAGCCGCGGCAGCGAAACCAAGCAGGAGAATCAGGGCAATGCCACTGCGACGAATGAAGAGGGCCGCGACGTGGACATATCCGTTCGGTAGCGCGGCCAAAAAGATGATTAAACCAGCCAAAAAACGCTCCCAGCGGCTCCCTTTGCTCTTTGTCGTGGCGCAACAAAAGCGCAAAGCGCAGGACTCAGAGTTAGCGCGTTAAAGGCCGAGATCATCACCGAGACGGCGATCGTGACGGCAAACTGCTGGTAGAGCCGGCCGGTGATGCCGGGGACAAACGCGGTCGGGACAAAGACGGACGCCAGCACCAGCGCAACACCGATGACCGGGCCGGTGATCTCTTTCATCGCCTTGAGGGTCGCTTCCTTCGGGGCAAGTCCCTCCTGGATATAGCGTTCCACTGCTTCCACGACCACGATCGCATCGTCGACGACCAAGCCGATGGCGAGCACCAATCCGAAAAGTGAAAGGGTGTTGATCGAGAAGCCAAGCAGTGGAAAAACATGAAGGTGCCAATCAACGACACCGGACTGCCAGCAGCGGGATCAGCGTCGCACGCCAACTTTGCAGGAACAGGTAGACCACCAGGATCACCAGTACCAACGCTTCGAACAGCGTCTTGACCATTTCCCGAATCCCGGCGGTGACCGGCTGGGTGGTGTCCAAGGAGATGAGATAATCCATTCCACGCGGAAAACGCTGCTTTAGAGTTTCCATCAGCTTCCTGACTCCGTTGGCAGCGGCTAATGCGTTGGTCCCGGGGAGCTGATAGATAGAGACGACCGCCGCGGGTTTTCCGTTCAGACGACCTCGCGTGTTATAGGTCTGCGCGCCTAACTCCGCGCGCGCAACATCCTTCAGCCTCACCGTGCCGCCATCCGATTGCTGCCGGATAACGATATTCGCCGAATTCTTCCGCCGTAATCAGCCGGCCTTGAGCCCGCGCGGTGTAGGTGTACTCCTGTCCGTTTGGAGCAGGTTCACTCCCAATCTGACCCGCCGAATTAACCGCGTTCTGAGCTTGGACGGCATTGACGATATCCGGAACAGAAAGGTTCAGTTTGGCCAGTTGATCAGGCTTCAGCCACAATCGCATCGCATATTCTCCGGCGCCGGAAATCTGAACATTGGAAATCCCTCGGACCCGAGTCAGCGCGTCGTTGAGATTGATATAGGCATAGTTCGAAAGGAAAAGCGCATCCCGGCTCCCGTCCGGCGAATAGAGCGAGATCACCATCAACGGAGCGGCGAGAGATTTTTGGACCGTGACCCCAAGATTGTTGACGGCAGACGGCAATTGGGATGAGGCCTGCGTCTGCGCGCATCTGCACCAGGATCTGATCGGTGTTCGGATCGGTGTTTAAATCGAAATCGATCGTCAGCGACCATCTGCCCGCTATTGGCGTTGACCGAGTACATGTAGTTCATGTTGTCGACGCCGCTCATCTGTTGTTCGATCGGAGTGGCCACGGACTGTTCAACGGTTCGCGCATCGGCCCCGGTATAACTGGCGGTAACAACGGTCTCGCGGCGTAACGATTTCAGGAAACAGGGAGACCGGAAGGAAGGTCACCGAGATCGCGCCGGCGATGACAGTAACCAGCGAAATCACGATCGCCACAATCGGGCGATTAATGAAAAATCTGGCCATTCGTACGTCGACTTTCGCCTTCACGATGCTTCGGTTTCTGTTGTGGATTTCGTCGTAGCTTGTCGAGCAACCGGGTCGAAGGCACTCGACGGATCGAGGCAGTCTACCCGCTCGACGATACAGAATCCTGATGGAATCAGAAAGATCGCCATCACGCTGGCGGCAAGCATTCCGCCGATAACCCCGGTGCCAATCACTTGACGAGCCACTGCTCCCGAACCGGAAGCGAACGCCAGCGGCACACAGCCAGCGATGAAAGCGAAAGAAGTCATCAAGATCGGACGCAAGCGGAGTCTGGCACCGGCCAGAGCCGCGTCGGCAATGGTAGCGCCTCTTCGTATTCGACCTTGGCGAATTCGACGATCAAAATCGCGTTCTTGGCACCAGCCCAATGATCATCACCAGCCCGATCTGCGCAAAGACGTTGTTCTCGATCTGCACCAGGACTCGGAGGAAAAATGGCGGCGGTGCACGGCTCGACGCAGATAGAGGGCGCCTAACGTTCCAAAGACGGCCACCGGCGTGCTCAGAAGCACACTGAAAGGGAGCGACCAACTCTCATAGAGCGCCGCCAGAATCAGAAAGACAAACAGGAGCGAGAAACCAAAGATGGCGACCGGCGAAATTCCTTGCTGCGCCTTCTTTTCCTGGAAAGACATGCCAAGATAGTCGTATCCCATTTCGAGTGGCATCGTGCGCGCAAAGACTTCCTCCAGAGCGCGCATCGCTTGTCCCGAACTGTATCCTGGCGCAGGGAGAACCTGGATTTGCGCCGACCGGTAGAGGTTATATCGCATGGTAAACTCCGGGCCAAATCGTCTTTCGATCCGGGTCACCGCAGAGAGCGGCACCGGGTTATCGTTGGTGTTGCGGACATAGAATTGACCGATCTGTTCGGCATTCGTCCTGCGATACGTCATCGTCGGCCTGGAGTAGACCTGCCATTGCCGGCCGAATCGATTGAAGTAATTGATAAACGATCCTCCCAGGAAAGTTTGCAGAGTATTATAGATATCCTTCAATGCGACGCCCTGTTTGAGCGCCTTGTCCCGATCGACTTCAATGTACACCTGGGGAACGTTGGGCAGTAGAGTGGTCGTGACACGCGCGAGTTCAGGCCGTTCGCGAGCCGCCGCTAAAAAGGCATCGACATTTTTGGCAAGGTACTGAACACCTCGATCGGCCCGGTCTTCCAGAACGAAGGTAACTCCCCCGGCAACGCCGAGCCCGGGGATCGCCGGCGGCGAAAAGGCAAATGCGGTCCCCTCCGGAAGCTGGAGCAAATTGAGGTTCAATCTGCCCTTCAGCACTTGATAGTTTTCGGCCAGCTTCTTGCGCTCTTCCCAAGGATTCAGGGTGACGAAAAAAAACCCGCCGTAGCACTTTGCACGCCGCTTAACAAACTGAATCCGGCAACCGTCGTGGTGTACCGCACCCCGGCGGTCTGCGAGAGAATGGACTCGATTTTGCCGGCAGACCGCATCCGTTCGCTGCAGCGAAGCTGCGTTCGGCAGTTGCAAATTGACATAGAAAAACCCCTGGTCTTCATCCGGCAGAAAACTGGTCGGAATATTCTTTCCGAATAGCCAGTGCGAGCAAAGCAAAGAGCAGCAGCAGGATCAGCGTCATTCCGCTTCGTCCAATAAAATTCTTCGAAATCCGGACATATCCTTCGGTGGCCCGACCAAAAAGATGATTGAACCAGCCGAAGAACTTTCCCAGCAGCCCTTTGCTTTCCTTGCCGCGGCGCAACAGAAGCGCGCAAAGCGCGGGACTAAGCGTCAGCGCGTTGAACGCGGAGAGGATGACCGAAACGGCGATCGTGACAGCAAACTGTTGATAGAGCCGCCCGGTGATTCCTGGAATAAATGCCGTCGGGACAAAAACCGAGGCCAGCACCAGCGCGACCCCGATCACCGGGCCAGTGATCTCCTCCATCGCCTTGAGGGTGGCTTCCTTCGGCGGCAATGCCCTCCTGGAGGTAGCGTTCGACCGCTTCCACCACCACGATCGCATCGTCGACGACCAATCCGATCGCCAGCACCAATCCGAAAAGGGAAAGCGTGTTGATCGAGAAACCAAGCAGCGGGAAAAGCATGAAGGTGCCAACCAAGGATACCGGCACAGCCAGAAGCGGGATCAGCGTCGCGCGCCAGCTTTGCAGGAACAGGTAGACCACCAGAATCACCAGTCCGAACGCCTCGACCAACGTCTTGACCATTTCCCGAATTCCGGCCGTGACGGGTTGCGTCGTATCCAGCGGGATGACGTAGTCCAAGCCGCGCGGAAAACGTTGCCTGAGCTCTTTCATCAGCTTCTTCACGCCGTCGGCTGCCGCGAGCGCGTTGGTCCCAGGCAACTGATAAAGAGCGATGATCGCGCTGGGCTGGCCGTTCAATCGAGCTTTGGTCGTGTAAACCTGGGAACCGAGCTCGACTCTAGCCACATCACGGATCCGCACCGTCCCGCCGTCCGGCTGTTCGCGAACGACTATTTGCGCCAAATTGTTCCGGCGTAGCAGGGGCCCTTTCGCGACTCGCCATATAACTGAATTCCTGACCAACTGGCACCGGCTCACCGCCGGCTTCCCGACAGGATTGACGGCGTTTTGTTGTTGCACGGCCGTTACGATGTCCGGGACGGTCAGGTTGAACCTCGCCAGCTGATCGGGTTTAACCCAAATCCGAATCGCATATTGGCCAGAACCAAATACTTGAACATTTGAGATACCAGGAACCCGAGTGAGCTGATCGTTCAGGTTAATGTAGGCGTAGTTAGTCAGGAAGTGGAATCGTAGCGCCCATCCGTTGAACGGAGCGCGATAAGCATCAAAGGAGCGGCAAAAGATTTTTGAACGCTCACCCCTTGGGCCGTGACTTCGGGGGGTAGCTGGGCGGAGGCCTGCGTCTGCCGCATCTGGGTCAGGACCTGGTCAGTTTTAGGGTCGGTGGTTTCGTCAAAGTTCACCCTCAGCTTCATCTGACCGCTGTTCGCGTTGAGCGAGTACATGTAATTCATCTTGTCGACGCCGCTGATCTGCTGTTCGATCGGCGTGGCCACAGATTCTTCAACCGTAATCGCATCGCTTCCCGGATCGGTGGCCGAAACCACGATTTCCGGCGGGGTGATGTTCGGAAAAAGCGAGACCGGCAGAAAGCTGAGCGAGACGATTCCGATGATCACGATGATCAGGGAGACCACCACCGCAAGGATCGGCCGGCGAATGAAGAATCCGGACATCGCTATTGCGCTTTATCAAGCTGGGACGAGGTCCAGGGCATTGGCTTTACCGTTTCGCCGTCTCGAACCTTTTGCCTGCCTTCGACGATGACGCGATCGCCGGGCTTGAGTCCATCTTCGATCACCCAGAGCGAACCCACCCGCTCGCCCACTTTCACTGAGCGGATCTGGACCTTATTGTCGGCGCCAACCACGGCAACTTCATCACTGGTCTGCAACTCGCTCACGGCACGTTGTGGAACCAGCAACGCCCCGAGCAATTTGCGAACGGTGACTCGGACCCGGACAAACCCGCCCGGACGCAAAACATTCGCTGGATTGGGAAACAGGGCTGCGAGCCGGATGGTCCCGGTTTGCTGATCCACCTCCCGGTCAACGGCCAAGAACTTTCCCGGATGTCCGTATACCGAACCATCGGCGAGAACTATTTCGACCGGTGGCGGCCAGTCTCCAGCAGCGCGGCGTTCCTCGGCATTCCCCGCGACCTTTAAGTAGTCCTGCTCACTAATTCGAAAATAGACCTTGATCGGGTCGACGGTTGACATCGTCATCAACGGTTGGGCATCGCTCGGTCCGACCAGGGCCCCGACGCCAGGATTGGCGATCCCGGCAATGCCCGTGACCGGGGGCCGTATTTTTGTGAAATCGAGATTCAGTTGCGCCTGTCTCAACGCCGCTTGTTGGGCCTTCACTTCGGCCTTTGACGCGGCGTTCGCCTGCACGGCATTGTCGAGGCTCTGCTGGCTTTCGACCTTCTGTTGGAAGAGTTGGGTTTGCCGTTTTTCCGTCTGTTCCGATTGCAGCTGGTTGGCCTCGGATTGCGCTACGGCCGACTTTGCTTGTTCCACTGCGGCCTCGTAAGTGCTCGGGTCGATCTGGAAGAGCAGATCTCCTTGATGTACCAGAGTGCCCTCTTTGTAATCCTGCGAGATGAGGTAGCCGGAGACGCGGGCTCGGATATCCGCATTCACCGAGCCGTCCAGTGATCCGATCCATTCCTTCACCACGGGTACATCCTGCTGGATCACTTCGGTCACCAACACTTGCGGAGGTCCGAACGAGCTCGCGTCAGGGCCCTTCTTCGAGCAACCGGAAAGGAACGGAGCAATCACCAGGCAGAAAAGGGACACGAAGAAGGGAAACCTCACACTAAGGTCAGGAAGGTCAGAGGAGGTCGCCAAGGTTTTCACAGGGAGGGTGGAATTGGGAAAGCATTGCCGAGGCTTTTGAAGTGAAGAAGTCGAGAAGTCAAGCAGCTAAGGACAGGGATAGAAGCCAGCCCGGAGTAGCTAACAAAGGAGGCAAGGAAAAACTCACATGAAGGTCAGGAAGGTCAGAGGTGGTCGCGAAGGTTTTTTAGATTTAGGGTTCCATTACTCCTGGTTGCCGGTCTCAGAAAATACCGTCCACCGAAATAATCAAATCTGCGAAATCGGTGTAATCGGCGGTTAAGAATTCGCAGTGCGGGCACAGGTTCAAGAGAGCAAATTTCAACCGCGAATGGACACGAATGGACGCGAATTGATACCAATAGAAACCGATTTTGAATCCGATTCTCTTTCGGCCCGAAGTCGAGTTCGGCGGAATCCGAATTTGTTGCGCCTGGGGCAAGTAGCCTGGGGCTGAAATGCCATAGCCTCCCCTGCTCCGCGCCCCGTAAATTGGTCCGGGAAGACGCTATGTTCAGAACCTCTGATGCGCACTAGACGACATTGGGGCGTTGAGCAAAAGTTATCCGGATAAAAAAAAACTCACACCAAGGTCAGGAAGGTCAGAGAAGGTCGCGAAGGCGTTTCACAGCTTTGGCTTCCGTACCTTCCAGCCAGCGATCTCAGAAACACCACCCCAAAAATTTTTTAATCTCATCTGTGTAATCGGCGCAATCTGCGGTTAAAAAATCCCCGGTTACCGCGGTTAACTCTTGCTGTTTACCCAATGCCGGATCAGTCGCCGCGCGATGGTGTCCAGATGAGGGAATCTCCCGGAGAGTTTTTTAAGCAGTTCTCTTGCTTCGGAGAGATGGAACCAGCGGACGTCTTCCAACTCAACGCCGCGGGTAATCTCCCTCGTCGCCGCTTCGGCGATAAAACCGAGCATCAGCGACTGCGGAAACGGCCACGGTTGCGAACCAAAATAGCGAATGTTCTTCACCTCGACGCCACTCTCCTCTTTGACCTCGCGAAAGACGGCCTCCTCGAGGCTCTCCCCCGGTTCGACAAAGCCGGCCAGAGTCGAATACATCCCCTCTGGCCAGGAGTGCTGGCGTCCCAGAAGACAGTGATCGCCGTCGTGCACCAGCATGATCGTCGCCGGGTCGGTCCGCGGGAAATGCTTTGTCGCACATGTCGGGTTAGTACAGCCCATCACGTGCCCTGCTTCCTCGGGCAAAGTCGGACTGCCGCAACGATTACAGAATTTCTGCTCTGCTTGCCAATGGGTCAGCGACCGGGCGTAGAAAAGCAGTGACCGGTCTTCGGCGGAGAGTTGCCCATCAAATTGGCGCAACGGGATAAACCGGGCCTGGTCGGTGGTGAGAGCCAGGGAGATCAACGCATCTTCCTCCGTTGGTCGCGCGCCCAGGTCCGCAGCGAACAGTGAGCCGCCGCTGGCACGCAGACCGAGAAAGATCGGATTAAGAGGTATCGCCAGTCCAGTTCCCTCCAAGAATAAAGGCCGTTTTTCCGAGCCTGTGCCAAACAGGTTGCACTCCCTCCAGACAAAAATAAAATGCGCGGTATTCGACAGCTGCTCATGAAGCCATTCAAGGTCTCCGCGCCGGTGCGCCGCCCGATCCAGGGCCTCCCATGCTAAATAATAAGGTGTTTGCTCTTCCGACATCAGCGCTAGTCTCTCAGATAATCGCCAGTTTTCTTCCGTAAACGAAAAAAGTCGTCGTTTGTTGCAAGCAACCTCCCTTCAACCGGAGCATTTGTTTGCGATTCCCAGGCAACGATATCTGTTTCGCGCTGTGGTGAATGGCACTCAGATAAGTGCCGGCTAGGATGGTTTTTCGCACCGAAGAGGCAACGGAGCCAACGCAAAGTCGCATAGGCTGCCAGCCTGTCTCGGCACGGTTAGGTCCGCACGCTTGTTCGGGCAAACACTTTCTGACCCGTCCCGAAGGAGTCGCTCGTGCCGATAACGACAGGCTGGAAGCCTATGCTACTTTGCCAAGCCTCTCCGGTCTCGGGCGTTTAGATTCGAAGAACCGCGACTCGATGCCCACTGGCACGCATAGAAACCACTTCCCCATCCGACCCCCTTTCGCGTCCATTGGTGTCCATTCGCGGTTTCTCCAATCTCCAAAGATCTCCCGAGGCGAAGGGTCCACGTACGAAGCAACTTTAAACCGTGCATCGAGGTCAATTGTCACGAATAGAATCCGCTTCTTCATCCGATCCCCTTTCGCGTCCATTAGTGTCCATTCGCGGTTTCTCAATCTTCAAAGATTTCGCGCGCCGTCGGGTTATTTGAGGCAGCAACTTTAAACCGCTAATCGAGGTCACTCGTCACGAATGAAGTCTACTCCCCATCCGCCCGTTCGCATTCATTCGCGGTTATTTCATCATTTTCAGATTTTGCAGGGCTTCCCATAATAAAATGCGTTTTCCGGATGGTTGTTTGCTCTCGATGAAAAGTCGCTCTATCGTGAAGGTCTCGAGGCGCCAGCGACGACACGAGAGAACAAATTATGAAATCGATGGTTTTTGCCTTCCTTCTGGTGACCTTGTTTTTCGCTGGCGGCCAAGTCCACAACGCACATGGTCAAAACCTCGGAGAGTTCGTCGAATCTTATACCGCGCGTTTGAGCGCTCGCGACCACTTTAACAGTAACGGCGAACGCCTTCGAGCCGCCGCGGCGATTATTCGCCAGGATCGGGCGAATTTCTATGTCTACGGACTTCGCGACAGTGAGGACGAACCCGACTCTTTTTTCAGCAGCAAGGCGAACCGGGCTCGCCTTGAGAAAATGTTGGATAACGGCCGAACGACGCCCGACGCGGTATACCGAGTCGTCAATGGCACTCCGCTCATCCGGGTCGACATTTACGGGTACGGTATCACCGTGACGATCGTTTCCGACTAGAAGCATTCGCTGATTCTGAATCGATGAGAGAAATTTCTCTGCTCTGGTATTTAGTCATCTTCTGCGGACTGGGAGCGAGCGACGCGTCATTTGTTTACGCCGACAGCGTTCCGCCAAAGGCCAGCGCGTTCCTCCGGGCTTATCCCGATTTCTTCGCAGGCTATAAGGAGAACAAGCTTCTTTGCCAGGACGGAACCGGTCTGACCTTCGACGACGGTCGCCCCAAGACTTACGAGCAACGGCTCTCCGACGCCGACCCGGAGGACGAGCTCTACCAAACCTACCCCACCGGTCCGGACTCTTTCGCGGCGCCCGGAGTTAACTTTGACCCCGGTCGTTACCGCTGCGCGGCACTGTTCAAGAAAATGTACGGCGGCAGCGCCAAGGAGGTCGAATCTCATCTCACCACCATCCCCTGGTTGCCGCGTTCGGCTCACACTTTTGTTCGGATCACAAAAATCAATGGAATCGACCGGCAACTGGCAGCCGTCTCCGCTGAACTCGATCAACTGCCGCCCGAAGAAAAGAAATACCTGCTCAAGACGGGTGGCACCTTTAACTGGCGACCCATCGCCGGATCCGATCAGCTGAGCGCTCATTCCTTTGGTATCGCGATTGATATTGATCCAGCCTTTTCTGATTATTGGCGCTGGAACGGTGGCGGCGATTCTCAACGGCCTATTCCTTACCGCAACCGCATCCCGCACCGGATCGTCGAGATCTTCGAGCACCACGGCTTTATCTGGGGCGGCAAGTGGTATCACTACGACACCATGCATTTCGAGTATCGTCCTGAGCTTTTGCGCTAAGTTAAAGAGAATTACGGACGGTTTCTGCCCCGAAGCCGAAGGGGGATACAGACTCAGCCCAGAGGTTTAACCAGGATTTAACCTGGTTCGTTCTTCTGGGCGTTGCCGGTTCAAAGCGGTTGGCGCTCGAAAGAACCTTCGACGCCAGAATCAGCCGCTCACCGTCAAAAGAACGAGAGCGAGAACGACGACGAGGACGAGGACGATTCTGGGAACGAGCGTTCGAGGTTCGAGGCACCGCCTTGTTTCCGTTGGTCTGTCTCCGCTCATCGCAACTCCTTCGCCCTCGCTCCTCGTTCCATCGTTCCATCGTTCCTAAAAATCGTCCTCGTCCTCGTCGTCTCGTCCTCGAGCTTTTGAGCGTTGCCGGTTCAAAGTTAAAGCGATTCGCGCTCAAAAGAGACCGGCCCTAAACAGATACAAATCCTGGGCTAAATCCTTTAGCCCCAATATGTCCGTATCTCGGCGCCATTCAGGCCTGACACCCGCCACTATCGGACAAGCAGCGTCTCCGCGCGGGGGTCGCGCTTTTCCCAGCCAACGCGCATCAGCGCCGGCTTGTCATCTTCACTCTGCGGGTAACCCAGGCAAAGGTACCCGATGAGCTCCCATGATTCGGGCACGTCGAGCGCGCGCGTAACATTGTCGGGTTCGAGGATCGAAACCCAGCCGACTCCTACCCCGCGTGCGCGTGCGGCGAGCCAGAGTGTGCAGATAGCCATCACCGCGGAATAGCGTAGTGCCTGCGGCATCGTCTGCCGCCCAAGTCCCTTGCCTGTCGTCGTCGCGCTATCACAAAAGACGGCCAGATGCACGGGCGATTCGCGCAGCCCGGCGAGCTTAAGGCGGGAATAAAGTTCGGCGTCTTCCCCTTTGTAAGACGAGAGCGCCGCCTGGTTGGCGCGTTCGTATGATTCAATCACCGAAGCGCGGCGTTTGCTATCGTCAACGCGAACGAAACGGCACGGTTGCGAGTAGCCGACGGAGGGCGCAAGCGACGCGAGCAAGACCAACTCCTCGACCAACCCACTGGGCAGTGGATCGACGCTAAAGCGGCGTACGTCGCGACGCCACTCGAGCAAGAGCCTCAGCTCCTGACAAAATGTTTCGTTGAACAATGGGGCCTGGGACACTCTTGGATGGAATGCTAATCCGTCTTTCGCGCTTTTTGAAGCTCGCAGTGCGCATTGATTCTAAGGTTTGGCAACAT
This sequence comes from uncultured Verrucomicrobiae bacterium, assembly GCA_963789065.1. Lineage (GTDB taxonomy): Bacteria > Verrucomicrobiota > Verrucomicrobiia > Chthoniobacterales > JAFAMB01 > JAFAMB01. The sequence goes on from CAWBKA010000051.1 coordinate 86,104, forward strand.
CGCCCTATCGTTGCTGAAAAAGCGGTTCCCTCCAGCCGTTGGCATTGGGGTGACGGAATCGCCAGAAAGGAGGCAGGGCAGAGTTGGCGGAAGGACCAAACCGCTTCGGGAGACGGGCGATCAAAGCGGAGCATGACGCAAATCCGTTCACTGGGAGACGCTCACGGTTTGGCGTCCCTTCAGGGCCGCGAAGTCAAGAAGCCAAGAAATCAGGATTGGCTGGGCGAGGCTCCTTCCGAGCCGGAGGCTTGCGCGTCGGCGTAGGTATGGCGGAAGCGACAAGCAATGCTTGAGGACGCGGCACGCCCAGAGTGCGGAAATCTCTGGACTATCCCTGGACTGAATGGCACGAAGATAAGGAGGATTGAGAGCTTCATACTCCCGAAGACCGAAGAGGCGATGCAATGTAGCATAGGCTTCCAGCCTGTCTTTTGTGTTGGCACCAAGCGACGCCTTCGGGACGGTTACGAATATTCGCGGGAAGAAGAAGCGTGCGAATATCAAGTGATCGGCTCGAGACAGGCTGGAAGCCTATGCTACTCTGCGCCAGCCCTGTCGGCGTCTTCGGTGAGAAAACCACCCGAAACAGCCCTTAACTTAGTTAGCACCATTCATCCCTGGGCTCAGAGAGTGAATCCGAAATCGGTTAGTTACTCCCCTTCGTCTTGGTCCAGTCCATTTATTAGACGAATCTCTTTAGCGCCGTGGCCCTGAAGATTGGAAAGCCGCGAATGAACGCGAAGGGGAATCGGATCCAATCGCGGTTTTTATTCGCGTCTATTCGTGTCCATTAGCGGTTGAAATTTTGCTCTTGTCGACCTGTCCCCGCCCTGCCACATGTCAACCTGTCCCTGCCCCGCCACAACACATTTACCCATTCAGGTAATGGCGGCCTACTACTACTTGGGTTAACTGTCAGCCAAACATTTAGTGACCAGCTATCGAAGCGAAATCTGTGAACGAAGAAATAGAAGTGATTGGCGAGATCTTCAAACTGTATTTATTCCACTGTCAAGCAATCTAAAGGAACTTAATCAATTATGGCTCATACAACCCTCAGCACCGGTGCCATCCTCCGCGATAACGCTTTCAATGCAAATATTGTTGTGCTGAACCTCAATCCGAAGGTCGCGCGCACAGTAACCGTGCAAATCTTTGACTGGGGTGTCGAGCAGCTTTGGTCGGCACCAGCGCCAGTGACGGTCGACCCGCCAGGGGCAACCACGGTGGGACCGCATACCCAGAGGGCCTTTATCGCGTTGATCACGCAAGCCACCACGCAACCCTCTTTAGGATTAATTCTCTATGAAATTCGCGTGACAGTCGACAACATCAACGATCTCGTGATCAATTGCTTCGCGATCGACACGAACGGGCTTACGATTCCCGGAAAGACAGTATGGCATAAGGATTTGGTAGTTATACCGTAATAAGGAGCTGGAAGATCGCGAACCCGCGGCAAGCGATGACGTACCCAAAGCGATCGGTCAATGGCCACGCCGGGAATGTCAATCGCAGAAGCAGCTTCAGCTCAAGAAGTTAGTTAGCCCGTCATGCGCGGCGTAACGAGAATTTTGTTCTCGTTGTGAGGTTCGTGCCGCGCACATCGGGATATCAAGGGCGAAAGTCTTTGGCTAGTTAGTTAGCTCCGGTACGGATGCGCTCCCGCGTCCGGCGTTGGCACGTCTCGAAGCTTCCGATCGCTGATCTTCTCGAACGTTTATTCCTATGCCACTTCTTGACCGCCTGTTCACGTTGTTTGGACGTGCCACGCCGGACGCGCGGGAGCGCATCCTGGAGCGCATCCCTACTGCGTCAATCGACTCACCACGCCTTTTTTTGATCTTCAAGCGGCTGTAGTTCTACGACTCTGTCTCCTATTCCGAATCGCCGAGCGTCAGCAAAAGTTCACGATGGGTTGCACCCGAAGCATCATTCACAACCATACCGCCTCGGACTTCAATTCGCCGCGTTTCCTGGCGAGGGAAAAGCAATGAGACCCGACCGGCTTCTGGATAGCCCTCGCCTTCGCGTTCTATCTTCACGAACAAGTCAGATCCGGAGGTCGTAACCTGCAATAGCCATTCCCAATAATGGCCCTGCCGATAGCCTACGCTTTCACCGTCATCTTCAAAACACCGACATTCAAACTGCCCGTCACCTTTGTGAGGGAATAAACAAAATCCGCGTTGATCGGACCGCTTGAGAAAATGTTGTTCCGCGACATTCAGCGGAATGGCACAACCTTCTCTGGCCAAGAGCGGCGGTCGATCCCAGGGCGCAGGCAACACGATCTCCTGGCCACCTTGGTAGTAGTCGCCGCTCCAGAACTCGTACCATCCACAACCTGCTGGTAGATAAACTGCTCGCGCCCGCTCTTCCGGCTCGACGACCGCTGCGACCAGCAAGTTTTCCCCAAGCAACATATCGTCGTTTTCCAGGTAGCAGCGTTCGTCTTCCGGAAAGTCGTAGAAGGTCGGGCGGATGATCGGCGTGTAATCGCGATGAGAGCGCCACAAAAGATGATAAAGATAAGGAATGAGCTGATACCGGAACTTAATCAGGTCACGAATGTATGGGGTGATTTCCGGATACATCCATGGTTCGTTGACCGATTTATCATCGTTCCATGAGTGAATACTAAAGCGCGGCATAAAGATCCCAAACTGGACCCAGCGTAATAAGAGTTCGGCATTCGGAGCAGGTCCCGAAAACCCACCGATATCATGGCCGACGTTCGATATTCCGGAGAGGGCTAAACCAATGCCCATCTTGATGTTGTACCGCAACGTCTCCCACGAAGTATAGTTATCTCCAGACCAGGTCTGGACATACCGGTGCATCCCGACCGTACCTGATCGAGTGATTAAGAAGGGTCGTTTTTCCGGGGCGAATTCACGTTGGGCCTCCCAGGAAGCCCGCATCATCAATAGAGTTTGCAGCGTCTTGGCTTCCACGGCCCGCCTGGCTTCGCCAAAGCCGTGAATCAGAGCTTTGGCGCTCCAGATCTCGAACTCGTTGTTGTCGTTCCAGGTTGCAGCCACACCCTGTTTCAATAGAGACTCAGAGACACCTGCTTTCCACCACTCCACCGTACTCGGATTGGTGAAATCGAGATAGGCACCCACTTCGTCCCAGAATTGAACCATGGTCGGCTTGCCATCCTCATCCCGGACAAAAAGCCCTTTCGCCGCTGCCTCATCAAACCGCGGGTGATCGCGCAACAGGCAGGGCTTTATATTGGCGCATAGTCGGACACCGGCCTCAAGATACCGTTTAACAAAACCTGGCGGGTCAGGAAATTTCGTCCCGATTCCAGTTAAACACATAACGCTTCTCACCAATGGAGGTATACCCCGAAGACAGATGGAATGAGTCGCAGAGAATGTCGTGTTTCTCGCATCCCAAGAGAAACTCATTCATCCGCTCCTGGGCATTCGGCGCATCGGTATAGGTCATGGTTGAACCGGAATAGCCCAAGCTCCATTTCGGGGTAAAGGCGGGGCGTCCAGTCAACCAGGTGTAGCGTCGCACGATGTCCGCCAACGTTTCTCCCGCAATGAAATAGTAATCAAGATCTCCATAATCAGCAACGAAATAGCGATACCATCCATGGTAGTTGTCGAGTTCGCGCCCCATATCGAACGTGCAATCAGCGACTGTGTCGTAGAATAGGCCGAATGGCACCTTGCTCTGCTTCTTCCACGTCAAATAAAACGGAATATGCTTGTAGAGCGGATCCGTCGTTCTGGCATTATAGCCCATCGCATCGATATTAGTCATTCGATAGCTTTGCCCCAACCGATTGGTATCTCCGGCCCGCTCGCCGAGCCCGAAGTACATTTCATCCGCTTCGCGTTTCAAATAGTGGTAAACACGTTCATCCCACCAACCAAAATTATAGCTTTGCGTGGACCGATCCGACGCGGCAATTTGCCATCGCCCATTTTGCATCACTTCCCACTGGCAGAAGAAGCCTTGCAATTTAACAATTAGCCGCACACGGGCCGTTGTGATCCGCAATTGATTTGCTTCCTGTAAAACCTCCGCCACAGGTGAGGTGAAACCTTCGAGATTAAAGCGATCTCGCCCTTCAAGAGGAACATCCTCCAGTCCAGGCGCGATCGCCCAGGTACGTGGGAAGCGAAGCTTTCCCTCGGGCAGCACCATCACCCGCAGGATGTCTTCTTCCAGGACGAAAATATGAACGATACACCCTTCTGACGCTTTGCAGCGTTACGCGAGAGCCGTCCTGGTCAGTCAGAGAGAAAGTGGGGATAGAAGCTATCGACATAAGATTTTATTCTTTGCATTTGCGTTACTCGAACTATCAGGTAGGGGTATTGACTCTGCGAACGCCCAGCAGCACGATCACGACGATCGCGCCGACAATGTCAAACAGCGCCAGGCAGGCAAACAGCGGTCCATAGCCAACGGTGTTTGCCAGCGCCCCGACGATCAGTGAGAACGTTAATCCGCCGGTCCAAGCTGCGGTACCCGTAAAGCCGTTGGCGGTCGCCACTTCATTGAGCATCAAAAACATCGGCGCTCAGGGTATTGAGCAGAGCGGAAATCATCTGGTGGGCAAACCCGCCCATACAGAACAAGGCAATTGCGACATAAGGGCTGGCGACCAGCCCAATCGATCCCGGGCCGATCATCAGAAGCGCTCCGAGCACGATGCCGACAATCCGGGAATTGATAAGGTGCACCTTGAAGATCTTCATCACCAAAGGCGACAGATAGCCACCGAATATTCCTCCGAGGTCAGCCGCCAGGAATGGTAGCCAGGCAAAGATGGCAATTTCTGTCAGATTCATGTGGCGAACGGTAACCAAATAAAGCGGAATCCAGAAATTGAAGGTTTGCCACGCGGGTTCTGCCAGGAAACGTGGAATAGCAATTCCCCAAAACTTCGGAGACGAAAGGATTTTTTTTACGGGTGGAGGTTTCCTATTCGCACTGTCTGCCGATTTATCCGGTTCTTGACCCTCCTCTATATATGAGCGCTCCCCATCACCCAGCAACCACTGGTCCTTCGGCGAACGGTAGAAGATCCACCACAGAGCAACCCAGATAAAACCGAGACCACCCGTGACAACGAAAGCCATTTGCCAACCGTGGTTCAAAGAAATCCAGATCACTAACGGTGGCGCCAACAAAGCTCCGAGCGAAGTGCCCGCGTTGAAGTAGCCGACCGCCACTGAGCGTTCTTTGGCCGGAAACCATTCGGAAATCGCCTTGATCCCGGCAGGGATGGCGGCGGCCTCACTTAAACCAAGCAACCCTCGAAAAATGGCTAGACCCACCCAACCTCCTGCGAAGGCATGCAATATATTGAACACGGACCAAGCCACCCCGAATAATGAAAACCCGAGTCTCAGCCCTAAAAAATCAAGCACAAAGCCGCATACGGCCTGCATGACGGTATAGCCAATCTGGAACGCGCCGACGATGTAGGAATATTGCTGAGTCGTGAAGTTCAATTTCGTCTGCAATTGCGGCGCTAGCACGGCGAGCGAATTGCGCGCCAAATAATTGATAACAGTGCCAAGGCATATCAACCCAACAATCCACCAGCGAAATCCTTTAATTTTCATAATTCAGCTTGAGGAGAAGTCTCAGTTGATATCCGCAGAAAAGGGGCGTTTGAAAAGAAACTGGGCCCGCGAAACACGCTAAAAAACGCGAAAATAAGAAGAAAGAGCAGCCTGGTAAATTTTGGTCTTTAACAAACTTAAAAAATTGGCTGCTCGCTCGACCAGGAAATCCTTTTGCAGACTAGAGGACCCGAACACAACGCCCTCTTCTAAATCCTTCTTCTCGCATTTTTTAGCGGGCCCAAATTCCGGCGCCGGAGGCGCGACTCATTGCGCAGTAGTGTTAGTTGGCGACCGGACTGCCGGTCGTGTCATCGGTGGGAATATCCTGTGTCGTAAATCTGACGAACAACGCGACGCACTCCCCACCGGCATACCTTATGAATAAAGCGCCGTCGCCATTTACCCGATTGTCGTTAGCGAAGCTTCCCGAGTTCCCTTGCATCATGTGAATATCGTGCACGCCACGTTCGGGAGAGAATTTGAAGGTCTGGTCGCTGCCCCGATCTTGAAAAAACTCACCGCAGGCCAGAACAATGGCCTCGTCGTCCGCTTTCGCGCGCTCGACTTGAGCGTCAAGAAGATTAGCGAGTGTGACTCCCGCGCCTTCCGGTGGGATTGGGGCCATCTTGTCGATCGAAAACAGGTTATCACGAAGGTAATCCAGTCCTTTTCCGTTCGGGCCGGTCGGCAACGGGGTGAAACCCAATGCTCCAGCAGCCAAAGCGGGGAGGTCGAGCTTGGTCGGAGACTTAAAATCCGGATCGAACAGGGCGAGCACGTCACTGCCGTCCACCGATTGCACGTTTACGGCTATTCTGTAGTCACCGTTTCCTTTAACCCAAATCTCGTAATGCGGAGATTTGCCTTCTTCATTCTGTTGGCCGTCCTGAATTTTGCCAACCAATATCCCATAGGTGCGTTGGGCCCCTGGGGGCTTTGTTCGTTTGTGGCTCACGTTATCTTTTCAACTCCATTTTGGGGGAGGGCCTCCTGTTAGCGGATGATGTCATTTTTATACTGGTTCAACGCGTCCAATGGCAATCGGCAAAGTCTCAAAACCGTCCGAAGGCACGAATTGAAAAGCCGTCGGCCTGCCTAAATCGTCGACCAAAAAGTTGATGAAACCGGAGCCCACTCCGGATTCGAACTTACTTTCTCCATCGCCACGCGTATCGTCAAAGTGCGGCTCGGCGGCCGAATCGTACACCCGGACCGAAAAATTGCCGGAATCATCGACGACCGGCGTTTCGGCGGCAAACAAAACATCGAGATGGTCGGTGTGTTGGTAATCAGTCTGCTGAAGATTGTTCACAATGAACTCGGCCTGAGAAGCTACCTGTTCGGGAAGCGAAAGTTTCATAGAAATTCTCCGATGTTGACTGTCAAGAATTTTTCTGGGTATGCACTTGACTCCACCTAGCGCCAGGTCTAAGGGGTGGAAATGGCAGATGTCGAAGATTATCCGCGAACCATTGCCTCGCTGGAAAGCCGATTTTCTCAAGAAGGAGACTGTTTAGACTATTTATTCGCGTTGCGATGGCCGGACGGTTTCTGTTGTCCCAATTGCACCAACGGTCGAGCTTGGAGATCATCGCGGGGGCTTTGGCTTTGTTCTGGATGTCGCAGGCAAGTTTCCGTTCTGGCTGGAACGGTTTTCCAAGACACACATCTGCCAATGAGAACTTGGTTTCGAGCGATGTGGTATATCACGAGTCAGAAAAATGGGGTGAGCGCTCTGGGGCTGCAAAGAGTTCTCGGCCTTGGCAGCTACCGGACGGCTTGGTTAATGTTGCACAAACTTCGGCAGGCCATGGTGAGGCCAGGGCGGGAGAAATTGTCTGGCGTGCTTGAGGTGGATGAAACTTATTGGGGCAGCGCGGAATTCGGAGGTGCAACTGGCCGAAAAACCTTGAGCAAAGTGTTGATCATCGTTGCCGCAGAAGCCGATGGCAAAAGGATCGGGCGCATCCGGATGGCCCTTATCGAGGACTTTGATCGAAAAACCCTCCACCGCTTCATTGAGGATAATATTGAGCTGGGAAGCATGGTTTGCACGGATGGTCTTAACTCTTACCGGGAACTCAATGGCTATATCCATAATCGAAAAGTTCAAAACCTTCGGCAGGGAGGCGAGCCTTTGCTTCCGCGCGTTCACTTGGTCATTTCCTTGCGAAACGGTGGCTGCTCGGAACCCTCCAAGGCAGCGCTTCGGGCGAATATCTCGATGATTACCTCAATGAATTCGTGTTTCGCTTTAATAGACGGAGATCTGCCTCACGCGGGAAAGCTTTTCTATCGTTTGGCTCAACAGGCCATCAACGCCGAACCGGCGACATACTCGAAGCTCACAAGCCGGAGGATTTAGTGCCTGGTGGAGTCAAGTGCATACCCAGAAGAATTGTTGACTGACCCCTGCAAGGGGTGGTCAGCCCGTCGGCATTGGGCTCACTGAATCGCCAGAAAGGAGGCAAGGGCAGAGCTGGAGGAAGGACCAAGGAGCTTCAGGAGACGCGCGCTCGAAGCGGAGCACGACGTCAAACCGCTTACCGTCCCACTTCGTCAGCATACCTGGCAGGCTCTGACCATCCGCAATCGCCGGCAGGAGGGCCCCAGCGATGGCCTTGTGCTCCCAGGCGATAAGTACGACACCAGTTTGGCCGACCACCGTGGCGGCGAGTTGATCCTCCTCTCCGAGCGCGCAGGTCGTGTCCGGCGTCAAGTCCAGACGAGCGGCGAGTGGAGTAACCGTTTCGAAAAGGACGTTGGCTTGGTTCTTTCCCGTTGGCCGAATTAGGGTCTGCCGCGTATATCACAGAGGGCACCGGATAATCTGAGCTGTGAAGACCGGCACCGAAGAGGGCGGACCAGCTGCCAGCCCTTTGCCACCCACGGATGACCAGCGATTTCTCGTCTGGAACTCCCTCGGGTGTCAGGCCGGGGCCCGGCCAGGATTCCCCGGGCTTCTCTGCGTGACGGATAATAAGAATTGTCAGTGATCCCGGAGCTGTGGTCGTTGTTTCCATTGGGTGCTCTTTCCAGTGATTTACCTGCTCGAAACGGGAACGAGTAAGACGGGGGTTCTCGTTCCGAAATTTGGTATTCGTTGCCTAAAATCCATCGTCGCCAAAAGAGAAGGGATGTAAAGAATTATATTATATGTATGTAATTATAAACTCTATCTGCGATGGAGTTTGACGTGGCGACGCAGCCAGAGGCTCGTTTTCGAGAGCGAAGGCAAAGGCTGGTTATTGTCTAACTCGCCTAGCGCAAGGTCAGAGTCCCGTCCGGAGCGACCATGACGCTGAAATTGTGGCTTGGTCTGGCCCCGGTTGAAAAATCTACGGTCTGTAAATAGACGCGGCGACCAACGATGCTTTCGATGCGCAAAAACTCCCGTGCTCGGTCCGCCCACGGTGCTCGAAGCAGCTTGGCAGCTCGCGCGTTCACGTTGTTAACGAAGACGAGCGTGCCGGAAGCGTTCAGAAGAAACAGTTTTACAAAACAGGCTTTGGTTACCGGTTCATAACTGACTCCAAACACGGTATTCTCTTTGTTGGCGAATCCGCTTTGGTCGGTCGGATTTGAGCTCGGCCCGAGAAAGCCTTTTTCCGAGGCGAAGACAAACTCGTCGGTCAGTTCGTCCTCGCCTTCGCCTGAAGCCTGCAGGCGGATGGTCACGGTGGGTTTCCCATCTGAGTTTCGTCCGGTCTGGAAGATCTTTGCAGAAACCGTCGATTGCGCCTGGAGGAGGTTGGAAAGACTGCACCCAAGGATCAGGAAGAAAATAAAGCGGGGAAGCATAATGGAGGTGAACTTACCAGGTTTGCGGACGACTGGTATCACCCGAAAGGGGAACGCCGGGGGGAACGTATCGGCGTATCGGCGTATCGGCGTATCGGCGTATCGGCGTATCGGCGTATCGGCGTATCGGCGTATCGGCGTATCGGCGTATCGGCGTATCGGCGTATCGGCGTATCGGCGTATCGGCGTATCGGCGTATCGGCGTATCGGCGTATCGGCGTATCGGCGTATCGGCGTATCGGCGTATCGGCGTGTCGGCGTGTCGGCGTGTCGGCGTGTCGGCGTGTCGGCGGGGTGCTTGCCCGTTCCACAATCGAGCTTTGACCGCCGCTGGCCGAAAACGGGTTACGCTCAAAAGGGAGATCGATGCCGGAATCGCCGCTGACTCTCAAAAAGCGACGACGAGGACAGGACGATTTGAGGAACGATCGTGAGAAAGGAGAGCTTCCGCTCGTCGTCAAGCCGGCGCCGCGTCTCGCTTCGCCCGGTTCTCGGGAGGCAAAGCGGGGACGCTTCGCTTACGAGCGGACCACCCTCGTTCTCGGCGATGAGCTGGTGGTCCACTCACGGCGACCTTTCGATTTGAGACAGTAGGTCGGTAAACCGATAGTAGCCAAACTGACCGTCTTCCCACCGGATTTTGACTCCCGAATCGTCCTTGGCAATCACTTCGCCTTTCATCCCATCGGGCGTCCAGATGACGCTCTCATGGAGCAAGAGACTCTGGGCTGCTGTTGCGTTCATCGTTTGGCGTTCACCGTTCACCGTTTGGCGGGCATTTCCGCTCCGTGAACTGCCCGGCCTCCGGGCGAGGTTCAATTGAGCCTCTGTCCTAATTAATCAGGGCGGTCTCAAGTTCTTACCATCCGAGCAAATGCGCCCGGATCCAGGCAAGAGCTGACCGCGTAGCCGAAGTTACAATTTCTTCGGCGTTTCCAGCAAGCCTCCGGCTTCGAGCCAACCGGAAAGCCCCCGCTTCAAAGAGAAGACATTCTGATAGCCCATCTTTTGCAGACTATCCGCCGCCAGGGCGCCGCGGTTTCCGACAGCGCAATAGACCAGAATCGGGCTGGAACGATCGGGAGAGAGCTCCAAGATCTTCTGCTCCAAGATACCTCTGCTCAGATGCTTAGCGCCGTTGATGTGCCCTTTGATGAATTCGTCTTTCTCACGAACATCGACGATCAGCGGAAGTTGTTTAAACTTCGCCAGCTCTTCAGGGGTAATTTCGCGAATTCGGCTTCGTGCCTCGTTGGTCAGTCGGACGAACGGATCGTTAAGGTGTGCGGACATATCTTGGCTTTCATTCCGCCCGGCTAAAAATGGGGCGAGTTCATAAAACAGCTTCAGAAAAGGCAGCATCTTAATGTCTACCATATCGGTATTACTTGGGAGATGTCAAGGGGGAGTAGCCAGTAGCCAGTAGCCAGTAGCCAGTAGGCGGTAGCGGAGTAGTCGTGTTATGCCAGATAATTTGCAAGAAACCGGTCGCTTTTTGGACCTACACGCCGGATGCGCGCATCCCTACTGTCGCAACGTGCGTGGCCACGCCGAAATCTACTCGGCTGGCTACTGGCTACTGGCTACTGGCTACTGGCTACTGGCTACTGGCTACTGGCTACTTAGATGCTCCTTGACTACTCGGAGATTGCCTACTTAACTACTCGGCTACCTACTGCCTATCCCCAGGCAAAATCCCCAGATATCGCTATGGCTCAATCTTCCGCCTCCTCTTTTCGACAATCGCAGTTCCGCTGGACCACCGACCCGACGTTCTACCCAACGGCCCGGCTGGCCATGGAAGCGCCGCGCGAACGTTATGCCTACGTTGCCGGGCTGGCGCCGGATAACAAGTCACGCAGCGATGCGCTGCTCGTGGTCGACGTTGATTCGGCCTCTCAATCCTATGGCCAGATCGTCGGTCGTCTTGATTTGCCGAATGTCGGCGACGAATTGCATCACTTTGGCTGGAATGCGTGCAGTGCAGCCTTGTGCCCGTACGCACCGCACCCACACCTTGAACGGCGCTATCTGGTTGTCCCGGGGTTGCGCTCCTCCCGCATCCATATCATTGACACCAAACCGGATCCAAAAAAGCTGGAGATCGTTAAAATAGTCGAGCCTCAAGATGTTTTCGCCCGAACCGGGTATTCACGGCCGCATACGGTCCATTGTGGCCCGGAAGGAATCTATATCAGTGCTTTGGGTGCACCCGATGGCGGCGGTCCAGGTGGAATTTTTATATTGGATCACCTGGATTTCAACGTGCTTGGACGTTGGGAAGTCGATCGCGGGCCGCAAGAACTCGCCTACGACTTCTGGTGGCATCTGGGGCATGACGTTTTGATCTCCAGCGAATGGGGTACTCCGAATAAAATAGAGAATGGCCTTGATCCCGAGACCTTGCTTTCCAGTGGTTACGGTCACCAATTACACCTCTGGAATCTCCGCCGGCGGAAGCATCAACAAACGATCGACCTGGGGAAAGAACAGCAGATGGTCCTGGAACTGCGACCATCTCATGACCCGACTCGGACATTTGGTTTTGCCGGAGTTGTCATCTCACTGAAGGATCTTTCGGCGTCGATCTGGTTGTGGAAACGCGACAATGGCAGTTGGGGCGCGACGAAAGTGATCGAAATTCCCGCCGAGCCTGCTGATCCCGATCTTTTGCCTCCTCTTTTGAAAGGCTTTAAAGCCGTCCCGCCGCTGGTGACGGACATTAACCTTTCGCTTGATGACAAGTGGCTCTATGTCTCGTGCTGGGGAACAGGTGAGCTCCGCCGCTACGACGTCTCGGTACCTGATCGCCCGAAGCTGGCGTCGGTCATTCAGATCGGTGGAATTGTCCGCCGCGCACCACATCCGAAGGAGCCGAACGTTTCCCTCGATGGCGGCCCGCAGATGGTGGAGATCAGTCGCGACGGTAAACGCGTTTATTTTACAAACTCGCTTTACGCGGCTTGGGATGAACAATTCTATCCATCCGGCGTTGGGACCTGGTTCGTTCAGGCAGTCGCTGATCCGGATGGTGCTCTCACACTCGATCCGAACTTCTTTGTCACCACGGCGGAGCATCGACTCCACCAGGTGCGACTGGAAGGAGGAGACACCTCGTCAGATTCGTTTTGTTACCCCTCCTGATCTTCCGGCGGGAGAGCTATGATCGGCGCAGCGTGGCCCTGGTTAGCTTTAGTCCTGCTTGGCGCCTGGCATGGTCTAAATCCCGCCATGGGATGGCTCTTTTCAGTGGCTCTCGGCCTCCAGCGGCGCTCGCGAAGGGCTGTCTTCGGTGCGCTGGTGCCAATTGCCCTTGGACACGCCCTGGCCATCGGAATGATTGTCCTCCTCGTTTACGCTGCCGGCGCCGTGATCTCGTTCCGATGGCTCCAGATCGCTGGCGCGGTGACCCTCTTAATGGTCGCGCTCTGGAAGCTTTGGCGCGCGCGACATCCGACCTGGGTCGGCATGTGCGTCAGTTTTTGGGATCTGACTCTCTGGTCCTGGCTGATGGCGAGCGCCCATGGAGCCGGCCTCATGGTGGTGCCGGTCCTTCTTGGAGCGAAATCGATTTTTTGCGGACCCGCACCATTCAACGCAAATTCACTGCTCCCGTTTCAACCACTGGTTGCCACCGCGGCGGTCGGCGTTCATACGGTTTCACATTTAGTCATCTCCGGACTAATCGCCTGGATCGTCTATGACTTTATCGGCTTGGCGGTCCTGCGCCGCTCATGGGTCAATCTTGATTTAATCTGGTGCTTTAGCCTTATCGCGGCGGCGGTTGTTCTATTCTTCGCGCCACTGGCTTGAGAACGTGTCGGCGTGTCGGCGTGTCGGCGCTCGGCGTTCGGCGTTCGGCGTTCGGCGTTCGGCGTTCGGGGGGCGCGGCGCCGGTAGGGACGCCTCACTCCCCACTAGCCTGCATCGATCACAAATCCTTAGAGATTTGTAATCGACGCAGGCTGTAGCAGCGGAACTCTCCGGCGACGCCGGAAAATTCCGCTGCTTTTTGGAGAGAAGCGTTTAAAAACAGTTTGATTCGATGGATCAATTTTCAAAAAAGGCTCTTAAACAGACGCACAGCGTCTGTTTAAGAGCTTTCTAGCCCGCAATGAGCTCGTCGCTTCAGCTTTTGCGTGGTTTTTGCGGGCTAGAATTCAGCGAGGATCATAAAGCCAACCCAGTTCCTGGTCCCGTTTGCTTCCTTTGCTGCCTTCTGTTCAATTCTCTTCTCTTTTGCGCTCCCGATCTGGCGCTGCGCCCCTGAAGATTGTAAGAACCGGGCATGGACGCGAAAGGGCCGGATGCAAAAGCGATTTTTATTCGTGTCCATTCGTGTCCATTAGCGGTTGAACAGTTGCTTTTACTCTTCTTCTATTTGAGCGGCGCTATACACAGAGCCCGCTCCCGCGGGTCCGGCGCCGCACGCTAGCCTTTGCTCCGTAAAAAAAAGTTTGCTTTTCCCTACTATTAGAGTAGGCTTTTTCAAATATTATGCTGGCTCACCAACAGGACAGGTCTGGCGCCGGAGAGATTCCGGCCTGGAATATCGTCATGCTGACCAGGCAATTGCCCACGTTTCAGTCGGCAGGCTGTTGTCGCTGTGACAACTGAATTACCAGGCCTTTCCGCCGCACTGCCCGGCAGCGATCGGGTCATCGTCCCGGTAGCACAAACCCGCCCAAACAAAGACTGTCCAATATACCAATTTTGATTATGTCCTATTTCATTACAATCTCCGGAAGCCCAACGAAATTCTCCAAGTCTGGCTTTTTGCTTCGAAGCGTCGGATCGATTCTCGAGGAACGCGGGATCGAATTTCGCGCCATCCACGCGCTGGATTTGCCTCCGAGCGATCCTGCCAATCGCCGGATTGCCGACCAATTCATTGCTGACACGATTGAGCAAATCCAACAGGCGGCGGCGGTTGTCTTACTGACACCAGCCACCAAAGAAAGTTCACCAACATTGCTTGCCTCGCTCCTCGACCTTCTTCCAGATGATTCGTTCTCGAAGAAACCCGTCTTGTTTTTTGCCACCGGAGGTCTGTTTGGGCAGGTCGCGATCCTGGAGCACGCTCTAAAGCAGATCCTGCTTCGTCTTGGGACGTCGGCGATTGCCGCTCGGGTACACGTCGGGACAGGAAGCTGGATTATCGTCGGCGACGACCGCCCGCGTTTATCTCGAGGAGCAGAGCGAGAAGTTGCTCACGCGATCGATCTGGTTCTAGGGGCAAGAAGCCCGAAAAATGTGAGAGCAAATTCCCTTGCTGTAACGAGTTAACGCTTGTGGGATACGCTGTCCGGGCGCGGGAGCGAAGATAAGACGGTAAATACTCGCACGGAGGCCACGGAGATCACGGAGGTTTATTGTCATTGTTGACCAATCGTTGATGCCGTTCTTGAGCAGTGCCTCGCCATAACCCATCGAATAACCCAAAATATATCTAATATTCTCTGAAACCTCTCCGTGCCCACCGTGACCTCCGTGCGAGCCATTCCCCTTTGCGGCGCTGAAGGCGCTTTTAAATCCGACCCTTTCACGTCCATCGTGTTCCTACGCGGTTGTTCCAACCTTCAAGGCGACAGCGCTAAAAGGAGCGCGTACGTACGGCCCACGTGAGCGGCTGCAACGCCGCTTGTGGTAATCCGCAATTTCTACTAAGTTGCCAACCTTAAACCGCGGCAAGTCGTCGCTTTAGGAGTTCCCCTTAACCAGATATGAGCCAAATACTTAATGAAGTTCTGGCCGCGAATGAGCGCTACGCGGCTACTTTCGGTGAAAAAGCAAAATTGACCATCCCACCCGCCCGGCATTTTGCGGTGCTGACTTGTATGGACGCCCGACTTGACCCGGCGAAGTTCGCGGGTTTGGCAGAAGGCGATGCCCATATTATCCGCAACGCCGGCGGTCGCGCCAGCGATGATGCGATTCGTTCTCTGGTCATTTCCTACAAACTACTGGGTACCCGGGAATGGTTTGTCATTCATCATACGGATTGCGGCATGGCGTTGTTCACCAATGAAATCATGTCTACACTGCTCGAGAAGAGTCTGGAAACGGCCGAGTTGACTGGCGGCGGCTGGGTCGATGTCGGTTCGAAGCCCGGGTCTTCCGTCGGACGTGGCATCGATTGGTTAACGTTCCAGAATGCCGGAGCAAGCGTGGTGGATGACGTCCGACGCATTCGTGAGCACCCGCTCGTTCCGAAGCGGATTCCGATTTATGGCTATCTCTACGATGTCAAAAGCGGACGACTCCAAGAAATCTCGGAGGCGACCCAGGTCGGCTCGGCATCGCCATAGCTTCAGGGTGCGAGCCCGCCGTGCGACCTGATTGGGTTGAACTCTCGAGGGGCGAGGATTAGTCTCGTCGGAATGGTCAGGCAAACCGTCCCGATACCGTTATCTGATTGTGAAGGGGAGCAGGAGCCTTTAGATTTCCAGATCCGGATCAGCCTTGAAGGGAGAATCTAAACTCATGAGGGAAACTAGAAAAAGCGTGGTTCAAGAGGGTCTGCCGCATCCCGGTGGCGCGACGTGGGACGGCAAGGGGACAAACTTCGCCCTCTTCTCGGCTAACGCGACCAAAGTCGAGCTTTGCCTGTTTGATGAGCGGGGCGAACGTGAACTCGAGCGAATCGCCCTCCCCGAATACACCAACCAGATTTGGCACGGTTATTTGCCTGACGTTGGACCTGCCACGGTTTATGGGTACCGAGTCCACGGACCTTACGATCCGGAGGCTGGACACCGATTCAATCATCATAAGCTTTTACTCGATCCTCACGCCTGTGCGCATACGGGCGAACTAACTTGGAATCCGGCGATCTTCGGATACGAGATGGAGACCATGGACGATCTCACTTTCGACGAGCGGGATAGTGCCCCCTTTATGCCCAAATGTGTGGTGGTCGATCCGAGCTTTGAGTGGTCCGAGGCACGCAGCCACAAGCGGATTCCATGGGACGATACGATCATCTACGAAATGCACGCCCGTGGGTTCACCAAGCGATTCCCAAAAATCAAGGAAAAGTTGCGCGGTACCTTCGCCGGCCTGGGGCAAAAGGAAGTCGTCGACTACATTCGGTCGCTCGGAGTTACCTCCATCGAATTGCTTCCTATTCATGCGTTTATGAATGACAGTCACCTTTTGGAAAAGGGTCTGACGAACTATTGGGGATATAACAGTATTGCCTTTCTGGCCCCCGATCCTCGCTATGCTTTCGAACGCGAACAAACGCTGCGAGAATTTAAAGAAATGGTGGCGCGCTTACATGAGGGGGGGCTGGAGGTCATTTTGGATGTCGTCTACAACCATACGGCGGAGGGCAACGAGCGTGGTCCGACCCTCTCCTTTAAAGGAATCGACAATCGTTGCTATTACCGTTTGTTGCACGACAACCCGCGTTATTACATTAACGATACGGGAACCGGAAACACTCTGAATTTAAGTCATGGCCGGGTCATTCAAATGGTCCTGGATAGTTTACGGTATTGGGTTCAGCAAACTAAAGTAGACGGGTTCAGATTTGACCTCGGGACCATTTTGGCGCGCGAACCAAACGGCTTTGACAACCAGAGTGGATTTTTGAAGGCCTGCACTCAAGATCCCGTCTTGAATACCGTCAAGTTAATCGCGGAACCTTGGGATTGCGGGCCCGGTGGGTACCAGGTAGGCGAGTTTCCTCCGGGATGGGCCGAATGGAACGACCGGTTCCGCGATGATGTCCGCGCTTTTTGGAAAGGCGATGTCGGAGCGGCTGCTTTATCCACCCGCTTGGTTGCTTCTCCTGATCTATTCGATCGACTGGGAAGAAAACCTTCTGCTTGTGTTAACTTTATTACCGCCCATGACGGTTTCACCCTGAATGACATCGTGACTTACAACGACAAGCATAACGAAGCCAACGGAGAAGAGAATCGGGATGGCAGCTCAGATAACAGGTCCTGGAACTGCGGTGTGGAGGGCCCGACGGACGACCTGGAGATCAATCGGCTTAGGGAACGTCAGACTCCGAAATTTCCTGGGCACGTTGCTTTTGTCCCAGGGGACACCGATGTTGCTGGCCGGGGACGAGTTTGGCCGGACCCAAAAGGGGAATAACAACGCTTACTGTCAAGACAACGAGATCAGCTGGCTGGACTGGAACATCGCGAGAAAGGGAAGTCACTCATCCAATTCGTCAAGAAATCACCGATCTCAGACACAAATATCCCGATCCTCCGTCGAAACCGGTTTTTGACCGGTCAGTATGTCGAAGAGGTCGGAGTCAAAGACGTCACCTGGATAAACGCCAACGGTAGCGGAGATGACTCGCGGAACAGTGGCATGATCGCGGAATGAACTGCTTCGGAATGTTACTGGACGGCCGGGCGCAAGCTACCGGAATACGAAAAAGCAGCAAGGATGCGACTCTATTGCTGGTGATCAACGGTCACGGTGACTTGGTCGAATTCACGCTGCCCGAATGTTACGGCGGCATGCAATGGTCACTCCTGGTTGATACAAATATCGCTGACTCGTCCGAAAAAGCGAACCTTAAGCCCGGGGATAAGTACGGTGTTACCGCGCGTTCGCTGCTGCTCTTCGCGCTCAAAACCTGAGCCAACGCCACGCAAGGTAGAGTGAGCCAAACGTCACGAAATGTAGCATAAGCATCTTGCTTGTCCCTCTCGGCTAGCCTGCAGGCGCTGGCGCACGGGCGGGACGCCCCTGCAGTTTGGACATTTCGAGACCGTTAAGCCGGGTGAAATCTTAGATTTTTCGCTATGGCAAAGATTTTTGTTTTTTTGCTGACCTCGGAATGTCCCGTAGGGACAACATTGATCGTAGCCTGGCACGAAGTGCCTGGGAAAAGCGTCCCTTGAAGAACCGTCCCGTAGGGTACGGTCTGATCGGGCGCAGCTAATCCCAGAGGTATTTCCCGTCGAAATGTGCGCCGTGTTTCTTAAGGAAAGCTAAATACTCTTCTTGAAAAGTTCTATCCGAATGTACGGCCAAAGGCGTTCTCGAATATCAGGATTCAGGACCTGAACAACGTTCCTTTGTGCCGAAAACGCAATGAATGTTCAGGCACGAGAAAGTTTGCCTTGGAAAGGATTGTAACCCAGACCATAAAAATACAACATAAATATTTCCAGTTCTAGGGTGAGGAGCGAGGAGCGAAGGCGAAGGAGGTTGCGGTGAGCGAAGTGAGACCAACGAAGGCGGGTGTTTCGATCCTCGAACACTCGTTCCTGGCAATCGCTCGTCCTCGTCGTCGTTCTCGTTCTCGTTTTTTGACGTTGAGCGGCTGATTCTGACCTCGAGGGTTCCTTCAAGCGCCAACCGCTATGAACCGGCAACGCCCAGAGCACGAGAGCACGAGGACAAAAGGATTTTTGATTTTTAGGAGCGACCGCCAAGGGCCAAGATAAGTCTCTTAGCCACATCGGACCGTATCAGCGACGCTAAACAGATACTCGTGCCAGGCTGACCATCTCACCGTCCCTCCGGGACATTTCGATCAGGCTCTAGTTAAGGTAGAGCAAATAGCAGATAAGGAGTTGCAGGAGTTCGGAGAGTGGTGAAGTAATGGAGCAATAGAAGAGCGAAGCGCTTACCCAGGTCCCCCCTGGGCGGGACGCCCATGTCACAATGCGAGCCCGACGGCCCACCCGGATTCCACGGAATCAAGGGATCTGATGCTATGCGGGGCGGCCCGACGACGCGCGGGCTGATTCTAAAAGCCTTTTCCTAGATATTGATCAACGTTAGAGGCATCCACGCGAGTTGATTTAAGAACGACCCGATTGGGCACCTGCTCACCAATCGCAAGATTATAGGCGTACTGGATTCCTTCAGGCGCACAGAAAGGATAAGTAAAAGTGGCGGCTAATTTGCCATCCTTGATCGCCTGAAAGGCGCTGTTTTCCCCGTCAATACCGATAATCGCAATTTCTTTCAAACGACCGGCGGCTTCGACCACCTTCAAAGCGCCCAGGGCCATAGCATCGTTGTGGGCGTAAATTGCTTGAATTTGTCCAGGCCCAAAGCGTTGCAGCACCTCCTCAACAAACTTCTCCGCCGGCTCTCTTAAATAGTCGCAAAACTGGTCTGCCACCACTCTCATCCTCGGCGCTACCCTGAGAGCGTCGCGAAAGCCTTCATGGCGATCGGTGGTCGCAGACGCGCCTACGGTACCCTCAATTTCGATGACGTTTCCGGTACCATTCAATTTCTCAATCAGGTATTCACCCGCCGCGACTCCGATGGGTCTGTTTTGCGCGCCGACTTGACAGGTGACTCTGGTGTTCACTTCTCTGTCGAGGCTGACGACGGGGATATTCGCCTCCATCACTTGTTTCACGACCGGGGTGAGAGGCTGGGCCTGTACCGGGCTGATGATCAGGACCTTAATTCCCTTCGCAATCAGGCTGTTTACATCACTGACCTGCTTGTCGGCCTGGTTCTGTCCATCGGTGACCAGGAGTTCCACTTCGGGATAGTGCTCTGCGGCATACTTTTTATTCCCCTCTAGCATGGCGGCTCGCCAGGTAGAATTCATGGTGGCCTGAGAAAAGCCGATGACGATCTTTTCTGCCGCCGGCGCGTTTGACCCAATGCTTACCAGCGAGAGGGTGGCGCAGAATAAGGCGAAGCGTGTGCGAGTTATTATGGTCGCGTTTTTCATTTAGCTATTTCCATTGTTTGCTCTTGGGTTCGATCATAAATCTGCCGGCACTTCAAAGTCGACGATCTGCACCTGAGGTGTTCAGCGATTATCTCGGCTCCCACCAATCTCCCAAACCATCCCGTTGGTGAACCATACTGCGAAGAATTACCTTGAACTTCGAGCAGAAAGTTATCAATCTCGGCAAATAGGAGTCACCTAACCAAAGAAGGTATTTGCTCAGATGGACACTGTATCCCCACTACGAAAAAAGCTCATCATCTATTTCATCGGCTTGACCGCGGCGCTTGCCGGTCTGCTTTTCGGATTAGACATTGGTGTCATCTCCGGGGCGCTGCCTTTTTTGAAGAATGAATTCAAGCTCTCGATTGAGGCAGAAGGAGCTGTTGTTAGCGCCTTGCTGTGGGGAGCGGTGATTGGAACGCTGATCAGCGGAATGCTCTCGAGCCACTTTGGGCGCCGTAAAACGATCCTCGTCAGCGCTGTGATCTTCGTCGTTGGTTCGATCCTCTGTTCGATTTCACCTTCAGAGCATCTGCTAATCGGCGCGCGCCTGTTTCTTGGTATCGCCGTGGGCGTGGCGTCGTTCACGGCGCCGCTCTATATCTCCGAAATTTCCCCGCGAAAGGTGCGCGGCTCACTTATTTCGATGTATCAACTAATGATCACCATCGGAATCGTGCTTGCGTTTCTGAGCAACACTTGGCTCGCGTCCTATGCGAAGTTTGGCGGGAAGACTGGCGGCCACTGGCGCATCATGCTCGGGGTGATTGCTATTCCGGCCGCGATCATGTTCGTGGGCGTGCTTTTCCTGCCCGAAAGCCCGCGATGGCTGTTTCTTAAAAGGTTTCAAAGATCGCGCCGTGGCCGTGTTCAAGGGAATGCATCTTGATGAGGCCGAGATCGCCGCGGAGGTCAAAGAGATCGAGGACAACTTGAAGGTTAAACAAAATGGATTTGAGATGTTCAAGACCAATTCCAATTTCCGCCGCGTCATTGGCCTTGGGATTGGGCTGCAGATCATCCAGCAGCTTACCGGCATCAATGTCGTGATGTATTTCGCGCCGACGATTTTTCGCATAGCGGGGTTCGCGACCACGGAATAAGCAAATGTGGGGAACGGTGATCGTCGGAATAACCAACGTGCTGGCGACCTTCATCGCCATCGCGTTTGTGGACAAACTGGGTCGCAAGCCGATCATGTATGCAGGTTTTGTCACCATGGGCGCTGCCATGATTGCTGTCGGAACGCTCTTCAACATGGGGATCGAAAAGCATCCCGAGCTTGGCTATTTCGCCATCTTTGCGCTGCTCATCTTCATTATTGGTTTTGCGATGAGCGCCGGGCCGATCATTTGGGTGATTTGCTCGGAAATTTACCCACTTGCGGGCCGCGACCTCGGAGTGACATTCAGCACCGCGACAAACTGGATCGCCAACGCCATCGTGGGTATGACGTTCCTGTTGCTCCTCGCCGGGTTCGGCAACGGCAATACGTTTCTCCTTTATGGCGGGCTGAACATACTCTTCATCATTTTCTTTGTTATCTTCGTTCCGGAGACCAAGGGTGTGTCGCTGGAGAAGATCGAGGCGAATCTTCTGTCGGGTCTTCCCTTGAAGCAGATTGGGCGGCCGCCGCGTGCTCGCGGCACCGTGGATTTACCGGCACGTTCCGCTCGCGCGCACTAAACATCTGGGTGGAGACTCGATCAACCGTTTATCCGGATGGTGTTTCCGATAGAGAGCGTTAGAATCCGGGAGAATGTTTCTCGCGTTTCTTTTCGGGGCCTTTGGTGCCGTCGTCGCTGAGCTTCTTAAGCGCTGGCAACAATGGAATGACTTGCCCGCAAGGCGATTCCTTGCTTTGTCGAAGAGCAAAGAACTCTGGACCGTCACAGCGCTTCTGGTCCTGCTCGGCGGAGGTGTCGGTATCTTTGCGGGCACGAAAAACGCACCCGATCGATTGGTCCCTCAGTTTCCTGATGGGGATGGAGCGATCAGCGTCGTACGCAACTTTCTGTCCGGGATGGCGGCGCAAACTGGTCCGCGCGCGAAACGACGACGACTTAACAGGCAACGGCGCCGCAGACAAACACCCAGCGACGATCTGAGTGGAAAAAGTCGAGTGACAAAAATAGAGCAGAAAGGCGCCACCCGCGACCTGCCTAAGGTGGCATTGGGGAAAACTGCAGGAGCCGGTGCTGGAAGAGACCGAACGCGCCTTGCAGAAGGCTATCCGGCTCTACCCGCAAAATGCGGAAGCACATTATATTTTGGGAGTCTTGCTGAAGGAAGGTGGGCGGCTTGAGGAAGCGGGGCGAGCCTTCCAGGAAGCGATCCGGCTTAATCTGCAAAATGCGGAGACTCACTATAACTTAGGCGTCTTGCTGAAGGAACGGCATCGGTTTGAGGAAGCGGAGCAAGCCTTCCAGGAGGCAATCCGGCTCAATCCGCAAGATGCGTCAGCGTCCCATAGCGTCGTGACTGGTTCGCCCCAGGGCCTCAGTGGCCTGGAAAAACTGGGCAGTTTAAGCGAGCGAGCCGAAGCAACCCAACGAACACCAATTGGTTGGCGCGACGTCTTCAACTGACCCCCCTTGATTTCCGAACTCGCGCGGAACTTGATTTTGATCTAGTCTACCACTCGCATTCGTTTCCATGCAAAACAGCGTTACACCGCTCATCGCGAAGATCCTTGGATCATACCAGGAGATCGGGGGTATCAACAACATCGACGGCACCAATCTGCCGTCCAAAAGAGCCATCACCCAGATCTGTGAGGATTTGCTGCAGATCTTATTTCCCGGATTCCACGACGAGAAGCCGATAGCGACCGAGAAACTCCCGCAGATCACTGAGGGGCGTATTTTGAGTATCGTCGACAGACTTCGCGTGGAGGCATTCAAGAGCCTTCGTCTGAAGGAACCCGAGTGCCCACGCTGCCGGGCTGAACAAATCGTTTTCCACTTGATTCGGGAGCTCCAGCCGATCCGCGAGCTTCTCCAGACCGACGTCGAAGCGGCCTATGAGGGAGACCCGGCGAGTACCAGTTACAACGAGATTATCGTCAGTTATCCATGTATCGAAGCCATCGCGATCCAACGCCTTGCCCATATCCTTTACCGCGACCAACTGCCTCTCATTCCGCGAATCATGACAGAATGGGCACATGGCCGAACAGGGATTGACATCCATCCCGGCGCCGAGATTGGAAGTTCGTTTTTTATCGATCACGGCACCGGAGTGGTGATCGGCGAAACATGCCGCATCGGGGCTCATGTGAAGCTGTATCACGGGGTCACCCTGGGTGCTCGAAGTTTCCAAAGGGACGAAGAAGGCAAAATCAAAAAAGGAGGGAAACGGCATCCGGATGTGGGAGACTGGGTCACGATTTACCCGAACGCGACGATCCTTGGGGGTGAGACCGTGATCGGATCCGGATCGACGATCGGGGCAAACGTTTTCTTGATGGAAAGCGTTCCGCCCAACTCGCTGGTCAGAAACGAGCGGGCTCTCCTCAACATTGTCTCAAGAAAAGCCCGCGGACAAAAGACCGCCCCACCTCTGCAGGGCGAAATCGAGCCGTTGCTCAACTACGAAATTTAAACAAGCCCCTGAGATTCCGCCCTCGAGACTTCCCGCATGGCATCTTTTCACGATCAAACCGCCGGGCTCAAACGATCCCGCGATCCTTGGGCTGATCGGGAACACCCCCCTGGTTGAAATTACCAGGTTTGATACCGGTCCTTGTCGGTTGTTTGTGAAGCTCGAGAACCAGAATCCCACCGGTTCGATCAAGGATAGGATGGCCCTGGCGATGGTCGAAGCCGCCGAGCGGGACGGCAATTTGCGACCCGGAGGAACGATCGTAGAAGCAACGGCAGGGAACACCGGCTTGGGACTGGCACTCGTTGCCGCGGTGAAGGGCTACCAATTGATTCTGGTCATCCCTGACAAGATGTCACAGGAAAAAGTCCTCCATCTCCGCGCTTTGGGCGCAAAAGCGGTCATCACGCGCTCCGACGTGACAAAGGGCCACCCAGAGTATTACCAGGATCTGGCAGAAAAGATCGCTGCTGAGACTCCAGGGGCCTTTTTTGTGAATCAATTCAAAAATCCGGCGAATCCCCTCGCCCATGAAACCTCGACGGGTCCTGAAATCTGGGAGCAAATGCACCACGAAGTCCACGCCATCGTCGTGGGGGTCGGATCCAGTGGTACGTTGACCGGGCTGAGCCGTTTCTTTGCCAAAGTTCAACCCGATTGTGAAATCGTTCTTGCCGATCCGGCAGGATCGGTCCTGACCGGCTATATACGGGAAAAGCACATCGGTACCGCAGGTTCATGGTTAGTCGAAGGCATTGGAGAAGATTTCGTTCCTGAAATCGCAGATCTGTCCCGCGTCAGAAAAGCCTATTCCATTCCTGATAAGGAAAGCTTCGCGGCGGGTCGAGAGTTTCTTCGTCGCGAAGGCATTTTCGGTGGATCTTCCTCGGGCACCTTGTTTGCCGCGGCTCTTCACTATTGCCGAGAGCAAAACAGCCCAAAGCGCGTTGTGACCTTCGCTTGCGACAGCGGGAACAAATATCTCTCCAAGATGTACAACGATATCTGGATGGCCGAGCAGGGATTCATAACCCGAAAGCAATACGGAGACCTGCGCGACGTTGTCTCCCGTCGTTACCAGGATGGCAGTGTTGTTACCGTGGGGCCGTCCGACACTTTGCTGACCGCCTTTAACCGGATGCGGATCGCCGATGTTTCGCAGGTACCGGTGCTGGAAAACGGCGAACTGATCGGTCTTCTCGACGAATCGGATCTTTTGGTCCGGGTTCAGGATGGCGGCGGTTCCTTTCCCGAACCTGTACGCACAGCCATGACAGATCGCCTCGAAACATTACAACCCTTCGAGTCGCTTGACGCCGTACGCAAAATTCTCGATAGCGGCAAGGTGACAATCGTACTGAACGGCGCCGAATTTGTCGGGCTGATTACTCGCATTGATCTGCTGAACTATCTGCGGCGAAAGGTCTAATCGAATGTCGGAGCACAAGCCCCAGGGATTCTCGACCAGAGCTATCCATTCCGGACAACCGCCGGAGCCGGCCACCGGGGCAATCACTACCCCAATTTATCAAACCTCGACCTATGTGCAGCAAAGTCCTGGGGTTCATAAAGGATTTGACTATGCCCGTTCAATCAACCCAACCCGGCTCGCCTACGAATGCTGCATCGCTGACCTGGAGAACGGCGCGCGCGGGTTTGCCTTTGCTTCAGGACTTGCAGGGATGGCAACTGTCCTGGAATTGCTGGACTCCGGCGCGCACGTGATTGCCAGCGACGATCTGTACGGCGGCACCTTTCGGCTGTTCGAACGCGTCCGCAGAAGGTCGGCAAATCTGGATTTCACTTTTGTCGATCTGACCGATCTGTCCCATCTCAAAGGCGCGATCAAACCGCACACGCGAATGATCTGGGTAGAAACGCCATCCAACCCATTGCTGAAGCTCATCGACCTGGAGGGCGTTGCGCGATTCGCGGAAGAAAATCGGCTGCTTTCCGTTTGCGACAATACATTCGCCAGTCCCTGGATCCAGCGACCGTTAGAAGTCGGATTCGACATCGTGCTCCATTCGGCGACGAAGTATCTCAATGGGCACTCTGATATTGTGGGCGGCATCGTAGTGGCAACCCGCCGGCCAGATTTTGCTCCCTTCATCGACCGACTGGCTTTCCTGCAAAATGCGGTAGGGGCTGTGGCTGGCCCATTTGATAGCTTCCTGGCGATGCGCGGTCTCAAAACCTTGGCTCTCCGGATGGAGCGGCACTCGCAAAACGCACTCTCCCTTGCCCAATGGCTGGAACAACAACCGAAAGTACGGCTGGTTCGCTATCCCGGACTCCCTTCTCATCCGCAACATGAACTCGCCAAGCGCCAGATGCATGGATTTGGCGGCATGATAACGATCAACCTCGATTCGGATCTTGCGGGTACCCGGAGATTCCTTGAGCATACCGTGCTATTCGCACTCGCCGAGAGCCTTGGTGGC
Organism: uncultured Verrucomicrobiae bacterium; assembly: GCA_963789065.1. GTDB lineage: Bacteria > Verrucomicrobiota > Verrucomicrobiia > Chthoniobacterales > JAFAMB01 > JAFAMB01. Next base: position 112,236 of record CAWBKA010000051.1, read on the forward strand.
GTAGAAAGCCTTATCGAACATCCAGCACTGATGACTCACGGATCGATTCCGCCCGAGCAGCGCGCCGTCCTCGGTATCGACGATACCCTGGTGCGACTCTCCGTAGGTGTCGAGGATCTGGCCGATTTGCGTGCTGATCTGGCCTCAGCGCTCGATCAGATCTGACGATCGCTTTGGAACTTCGTTGCCGCGAGCTGTAAATTCTCGCCTGCCAGGCAGCAGCAAAAACCGACGAATACGAGGGCGATTGAAGGACGCAGCGATAGCGCCGGATGCGCTCGCGCGCGCCCGGGCGTGGCGCGTCTCGGGGCTTCCGCTTTCTAAACGCGCCGAGCATTTGTCCCGTTATCCCATTCCCTTCTCGCCCGCGTTTCCACGTCGCTCGGCCTTATTAGACACTTACGCCGCCTCGAAAACGTCGGGGCGTTGAACATGGTTCGCCGATCTGACCGTTACTTAGCGTAAAGTCAAGATTATTGAAACGTTGCTCGACTTTTGCAGACGGCTTCGTAGATGAGGGTATGGCCAATTACGCCCCTCTGGCTGCGTTACTCTTGTGCGCCTGGTCCGTCCAGGCAAGCGACAAGATACCGATCTCGGCTGTCCCGAAACGCGTCAGAGCCGCGATCCAGTACTACGCGCCAGGCGCCCAACTTACCGAGGCAACGGTCACCCAGGACAAAAAAAATCGGAAGATCTACAATTGCACTTACTTTCGAAACATTCATTTGGGTTCGATCAAGTTGAACGCCCACGGTCAGTTGCTGGATCTTGACGAGACCCTCGTCATCGAAGACGTACCATCCGCGGTACGAAAAACGATTATCGCCGAGACAAAAGGTGGGCTGATTAAGAAAATCAAACTCGATGATCTCTACGGCCGCGAAGTTTACCGGGTAAAGTCCTACTACGGAGACTCGACCAAAATTGAGATCTCGCTAGTTATCACGCGAAACGGGCGGGTTGTTGAACGAAAAGTCAGTCAGGGCTTGTTGAATTTCTTCACGACGCCTTCACTGGACGGTGCACAGCACAACTAAGATCTAACAATCCGATGTTTTTTGTCGACGAAACCACGAATTTGCCGATTATTGCTTTTGAAGTCTACTCCTTGACGTGCTTTGTCCCGGGAACTATTCTCGGGGTTTTATGAATAGAACGCTGCGGTTTGTCATCCCGCTGACGATGCTGGCCCTTTTTTCGTTTCCGCATCGTGCCCCGGCCCCAATCATTTACCGGGACGGCGAAGGTTTCAGTACGGGAGATCTGAGCGACATCGAGATTAAGAAAAACGCAGAAGAACAATTCAAATTGAGCGAGCGGTATGAGACCGCTGGAGACTATAAGCGAGCCGGTGCATCCTACCGGTTACTTGTCCGCAGGTTCCCGCGATCGGATATCGCGGCGACGGCCCAGTTCAAATCTGGCCAGATGCTCGAAAAGGAAGGCAAACTCCAACGCGCCTTCTACGAATACCAGGCGTTGGTACAAAAATATCCGCGAAGTCCGGATTTTGAAGCTGCGCTTCTGGCTCAATATGGGATCGGCAAAGCGTATCTAGACGGGAAACGCGTCGATATCTATGGCGTACCGACTCTTCCTTCGATGGGGAAGGCTCAAGAAATGTTCCAAAAGATCGTGACCAACGCTCCGTACAGCCGGATTGCTCCGTTAGCCCAGTATGGCGTTGGCCAAGCTCTTGAAAAAAGCGGCGCGATCGCGGCAACGGTCACTGCTTACCAGCAAGTGGTCGATCGATACCCAAATAGTGATGTCGCACCGAATGCAATGTATCAAATCGGCTATGTCTACTTCCAGGAAAGCCGACGAACCGGTTACGACCAAACCGCCGCGGTGCGCGCGCAAGAGTCGTTCGAAGATTTTCTGCTGCGATATCCGAACAGCGAAAAAGTGCCCCAGGCTCAAGACAACCTGAAGGCGCTGAAAGGCCTCAATGTGGAGAATTCATACGACATCGCAAAATTCTACGACAAGCAGAAGAACTACAAGGCCGCCTACGTTTATTACAATGAGGTAGTTCAGCAACAACCCGATTCGCCTGAAGCGCAAAGGGCTAAGCAGCGGATGGACCAGATCCGTTCCAAAGTCGGAGAAAACGCTCTCAAGATCGGAGGCACAGAAACGGGGACCGCCCAGGCCGGAGCTGGCGTTCGCAAACTTCAGGCCCAAGCGGACACCGCAGGGCGACCGGACTTCGTCGGCCCTCCGCCTCCGTCACCGACTCCCGCGCCTGTTCCGTCGGCTACCCCGGATCAGACGATTCCTGAACAAAAGCCGATGCGCACCGCTCCAAGTGACGTGAACCCGGCCCCTGTCGAACCTCCGCTACCAGCCCCTGTCGAACCTCCGCTACCAGCTCCTGGCGAACCCGCGGCGCCGGCCCCTGTCGAATCCGCTACGCCGGCCCCTGTCGAATCCGCTACGGCAGCCCCCGTCGAATCCGCGACGCCAGCCCCGGTTGAACCAGCTCTTCCCCCTCAGTGACCGGTCGCTCGATAGGCAGAAAATTTCTCTGGATCTTGGTTGGGTGTCTCTCCGGTTGCGCAGGCTACACACTCGGTCCGATTCCGCCCACCTACATGAAGGGAGTCCATTCTGTTGCGGTCCCGATTTTCAAGAACACTACCCTTACCCCTGACGTCGCGGCGGTGGCGACGACGGCATTGATCAAGCAGATCCAGCAAGACGGAACCTACCAGGTAACCGGCGTTGATCAGGCCGATGCGATAGTCGTCGGGACGATCTATTTGATTGACCGCCAAAAGGCTCGATCACTTCAGGGGAACGTCCTCGCCTCCGCCGAATTTAATTTGCGGGTCATTATCGATTTCCGGATTGAACGTCCGAAGACGGGCCAGCTGATGTCAGCGAGAAGGGTCGAAGGGGATACCAGCTTTTTCGTCGGAAACGACATATTTACTCAGGAGCGTGAAGCTATACCACTTGCGGTGCAAGATGCGGCGGTGCAATTCGTCAGCTATCTATCCGAAGGGTGGTGAGTACACTCAATGCTTTTTTTGATTGGAACACCAATTGGAAATTTGGGCGATATCACGCTCAGAGCGCTCGAGGTCCTAAAGGAGGTGTCCATCGTGGCCGCAGAGGATACCAGGCGTTCGTCCATTCTCCTGAACCGGTTCCAGATCAGCAAGCCGCTCATCAGTTTTCATGAGCACAACGAAGCCAGACGAACAAGCGAACTGATCGAAAGATTGGGCACCGGCGAAAAGGTGGCTCTACTCACAGATGCCGGTATGCCGTCTATTTCCGATCCGGGATATCGACTTGTTCGCGCCTGTATTGAACATGGGATCCGAATCGAAGTTATCCCGGGTCCCTCAGCCGTGCTCACGGCACTCGTTGGCTCCGGACTACCGACAGACAGATTCTATTTCGGAGGCTTTCTGCCGGTAAAAAGCGGCCAGCGGGAGAGAGAACTTCAAGCGGCCTTGGTTCGAAGCTTTACCTCGGTATACTTTGAATCTCCGCACCGGATCGTTCGTTCCTTGGAAGTCCTTAGCCGAGCTGATCCGGCTCGTCTGATTTGCGTTGCCCGCGAGCTAACCAAGCAGTTCGAAGAATATCGTCGAGGTCAAGCGCGGTCGGTTCACGCGCACTACGAAGCACACCCACCGAAGGGAGAGATAACATTGGTGATTTCGGGGAACCAAGAGAAACCACGAATCCGGGAAGTCGGCGGAGGGGAGCCGGAGATCTCCTCCTCAGCCGCTTGAATTCTCGGCTTCTTGACGCAGTTTCATCCAAGCTTATCCTGATTGCGCTCTGCTACTTATTCCCGATGTTCCGCATAACACGTATTTATCGCAAGAACAGGTTTATGGGAGTCTTTTAAGCCCATGGACACGCATAGCCCCGCTTTTGAATCCGATCTTCTTCGCGGCCATTCACGGTTTTTTTCCGATCTTCAAAGCCCACAGCGCCAACAGATAAAGGCACTCGCGCCGAGAGTGTCACCCAAAACTCAAACCTCAAAACCCAAAACTCAAAACCTCCCCCGCGGAGCAGCCGCCCGCCGAACCCGATTCATGATCGCCTTGCCGAGACCCTCTTCCGGCACAGGGTCGACGAAGATTTTTTTTACGTTCAATTGATCCATCTCTCTCAAGAGGCCAAACAGTCGTTGGGCTGCCACGCGCAGGTCTTTTGTTTCGCTGATGGATCGGACCACGGAAAAATTGGCTGTGTGATGGGGTGGCCCCCAACAAATAAGCGCCGCGTCTTGCGGTTGGGGTGTAACGGCTTGCGGATCAAAAAGATACACGAGTTTGTCCGGTGCGTAGTGACTCACGGACTGACCCGGTACAGTTATCTTCTGGGAAGCCGCCAACTCCTCCGTGGGTGCGATCTCAGCCAGAATTTCTTCGGTGACGGGGCCTGGGCGTAAGATCCCAATGCCGTTGGCATCGACGCGAACGATCGTAGATTCCAGGCCGAGAGCTGTCGAGCCAGCATCGAGGATTAAGGGTATTCGTCCGTCCAATTCTTCCATCACATGTTCTGCCCGGGTCGGACTCACTCGCCCAAAGCGGTTGGCACTCGGAGCTGCCAAGGGCTTTCCAAAAGCCCGGAGAACCTCAAGGAAAACCGGGTGACTAGGCATTCGAAGGGCGACGTGCTCAAGGCCGCCGGTTGCTAAATCCGGCACCAGCGCGGATTTGGAAAACAGAATGGTCAGAGGCCCTGGCCAAAACCGTTGCACCAGTGTTTCAACCAAAGATCTGCACTGGCCAGAAGAAAGCGTTAGTTGGTCGAGCCACTCCTTGCTCCCCAGATGGATGATCAGAGGATCAAAGTAGGGTCGTTCCTTCACCTCAAAAATCTTTGCCAGCACTTCAAGCTCCAGCGCGTCTCCCGCAAGCCCGTACACTGTCTCGGTAGGAATGCCGACCAGGTTTTTAGATTCGAGTACGGCCACCGCCATGGCAACGGAATTGGGCACGTCCACCTGCGCGTCGACAATCGCCGTTTTCATAGGAGATTGGGAATGAGGTTATTTTTAACCGGGGATTACGCCGATTACACAGATTATTTTGAAGTCAGGATTCGAGAACAGTCCTCGACCATCATAATCTGTGCGATCAACGTCCGCGCGGGTTAAAACCTACTCTAACCTGGCATTCAACACCTGCTCGGTTTGATCCCGGCGAAATTCGATAAGCTTTTCACGTAACTCGAGGTCGCGAAGGGCTAAGATACTGACGGCCGCCAAAGCAGCATTCTTAGCGCCGGCCTCGCCGATCGCCAACGTCGGAACCGGAATTCCGGCGGGCATTTGAACGATTGAAAGCAGCGAATCGACTCCTTTAAGCACCTTGCTTTCAATAGGGACACCAAGGACCGGCAAATGGGTGTGAGCCGCTAACATGCCGGGTAGATGTGCGGCTCCACCGGCGCCTGCGATAATTACCTGCAAGCCACGATGCGCGGCTTGGCGGGCAAACTCCGCCAGCAGGTCCGGTGTGCGATGGGCGGAAACAATTTTAGATTCGGTCTCGATCCCGAAATTTCTGAGCGTTTCTACCGTGTGGCGCATCGTGCCCCAATCGGACTTACTTCCCATCACGACGGCAACGATCGGCAAATCAGGCATAGCGAAAGCAAAGCTGGTGAGAAGAAGAACGCAAGGCGTATCCTACTGGAAATAAAAGTGTTGCTATCTTCTTGACGTTTTTGGCGTGACCTCGATAAGCTTGGGGCCTTTTCGAGCTAAGCGCTTAATTGGGGGCGAACTTCCGCAGTTCCAGCTGAAGTTCGGATCCAGGTGGCTGGCTCGATCTGTCGATTGTATGGCTAAAGGCACAGTCAAATGGTTTAACGAGAAAAAAGGGTTTGGGTTCATTGTTGACCCAGAAGTTCCTACCGACATCTTTGTTCATTTCTCCGTCATCCAAGCGGATGGATTTAAGACCCTGAACGAAGGCGAGACAGTAGAGTACGAATTGTATCGGGATGAAAAAGGAGCAAAGGCCAGAAACGTGATGAGGGTTTAGGTATTTATTTAATCATTGCCCGTTACGGCCGGTTACGGCGAAGCTGTGCCGGCTATGCTTCTCCCAGGTTCCGTCCGCAATATTGTCCTGGTCGGGTTCATGGGGTCGGGAAAATCCTCGATCGGCAGGGAGATCGCTGGCCGCGGTGAACTTCGCTTTCTCGACACGGATTCGATCATCCGGCAAAAGTACAAAAAATCGATCACCGATATTTTCGCCTCTTTCGGGGAACCAGCTTTTCGGGACGAGGAGAACAAAGCCCTTCAGGATTTGCAGGTTGCCCGCGGTGTGGTGCTGGCGACAGGTGGAGGGATAGTCCTGCAAACTCGCAACCATCCGTTGCTCCGCTCACTCGGCGTCGTGGTATGGCTCACCGCCAGCGAGGATGTGATTTGGGAGCGAGTATCACGGAACCAATCCCGCCCTTTGTTGCAGACCGCGGATCCGCGGACGACAATTCGCGATCTGATGTCTGTACGCTACCCGTTATACCGCTCGGTCGCCGATCTTACCGTCGAAACGTCTGGTCTGACGCATCGAGCGGTCGCGGATCGCTTAATTGCGGCCATAAGTGTCTGGACTACCGGTGGCCATGAAAACTGAAATAAGAGAACTCGCCGAGAATTGCGGATTCGACGATTGTCGCTTTGCACGCGCAGTTCAGGCCCCGCACGCCCTCGAGTACTTTTCCTGGCTGCAGAAAGGCGGCCACGCCGATATGGCATGGTTAGGTCGCGATCCAGCAAGACGCGCAGATCCTTCACGAGTGCTCACCGACGCCAAGACAATGCTGGTCCTGGCTAAGAATTATTTTCAAGGTCCGAACCCTCGGCGACAGCCCGGAAAAATCGCTCGATACGCCTGGGGAATCGACTACCACGAAATCATTCTCAAGAATATGGCTCCAATCGAGACTCTTTTGCGCACAAACGGTGGATACCAAAAGTGCTACGTCGATACCGGCCCGATTTTGGAGCGCGATTTTGCCGCGGTCGCTGGCCTCTCCTGGCAGGGCAAAAGCACGATGTGCTTAAACGAATCTCTAGGAACCTGGTTCTTTCTCAGTGTTATCCTGACGACGCTTGAATTTGAACCGGATTTGCCAGCCAAAAATCGGTGCGGCCGTTGCACCCGGTGCATCGATGTGTGTCCGACTCGGGCCATCACCCAACCCTACCAATTAGACGCCCGCCGCTGCATTTCGTACCTGACGATTGAGAATAAAGGGGCCATTCCAATTGAGTTCCGATCTGCCATCGGTGATCGAATTTATGGTTGTGACGACTGCCTCGAAGTTTGTCCCTGGAATCGATTTGCCAAGCATACGCGGGAAACCAGATTCCAGCTTTCGCATCAGCTAAAAGGTTTGACTTTGCGTCAACTCGCTGTTGTGACGGAGGATGACTTCAGGGCACTTTTTCGCCACTCCCCTGTCAAGCGGATCAAGCGGGCTCGTTTTGTCCGGAACGTCTGCGTGGCCCTTGGGAATGTGGGGACGCGCGAAGACCTGCAGGTATTGAATATTCTGGCCCTTGATGACGATCCGCTTATCGCTGAACACGCTTCTTGGGCAGTGGAGCAGATCCGGAACCGGTCTGACTTCATTGGCACTTGCGTTTCGTTGCAAACGGATTAGTAATTTCCTCCCGCAGAAAGCCGACGTGGCGGAATTGGCAGACGCGCTGGACTCAAAATCCAGTACTGGCAACAGTGTGTGGGTTCGATCCCCTCCGTCGGCACCAGCCAAGCACGAAAATCTGCCAACCAAAAGGCTGTCGAGATTCTCGCGCTCTGAGGCTCGAAAACCGTAACAGTCAGCAACCGCTCTTTCCGGCCGACTTCGCGCGGAAAATATGGCGCGCGGAGAACAGCAGAACAGCCCCCACAAACGGGATCAAGACTAACCCTGCGTTAGTCTCAGGGACTACCGGAACGGGTCGAGGTACGGACGGTCGGATTGCGGTCTGAGCGTGCGCCAGCACGGGAAGGACCAAAATAGCTCCTGATAACGCACAGAACTTGCCGAAGCGATGAGGTAGGCGAAAGTAATTCACAGTCTCTTTATTACGCACAATTTGCAGTGAGCGCACTGAATCCATTTATCGGCATCCTTAAAATTTATGGCTCTTTTAAAAAAAGGTGCGGCAAGTGCAAAAACTGACTCCTGGTGCTAATCCGCACCGGACGCCCGGAGGCGCCGGGACGCGCGTGCCAGTAGCCAGTCGACAGTAGACAGTAGACATGAAGTAAGAGCCACCAGGGAGGCTATTGCCAGCATCGCTAGTCCGCGCGGCTGGCTGATCGACTGATTTCTGGGGGTGACCTCGCAGGGGAGGCGACGCGGGAACCCCCGGCTCAGGCGGAGCTTTGCCCTACTGCGCCGGGGCCTCGCCCTGCGCTTAGCGCGGAGCCAGGTCGAACAGGAGCAACTTTCAACCGCGAATGGACGCGAATGGAAGCCCCTTTGAATCCGATCCTCTTCGCCTGTCAGCCTGCTTACTTCTTGTTGTCTACTGACGCGGGATGCCAGGTCGGTCACGTGGGGCGTGAACCCTACCAGCTCCGTGCTAATGATACGCCGATACTCCCGCACGCCGATACGTCGCCCTCCTCTCCCCGCCGCGCCGTTTTTTTTTGCTACCAGTTGAGTTTATACGACTTAAGCACTAATGTTCGAGTTCGTGAAGCTGTCTAAAAGGGGTGAATACGCCTTGCGCGCTTTGATTGACTTTGGATTGGCCCAGGAATTGGGGCGTCCTTTACTTCAAGTCAGCGAGCTAACCGCTAAGGAAGGTCTGCCGATCAAATTTCTGGAGCAAATCCTGATGCAGCTTAAGGCTGCGGGTTACCTTGAGAGCCGGCGCGGAAAACATGGCGGCTACCTTTTGGCGCGTCCGCCCGAAAATATCTCAGTCGGCCAGGTGGTCCGATTGATCGACGGCCCGCTCGCTCCGATCGCTTGTGTCAGCCAAACCGCTTACGAGCGGTGTACTTGTCCCGACGAAGAGCATTGCGGCCTGCGGATGCTGATGTTGGACGTCCGAAATGCGATCTCGAATATTCTCGATCGGTTCACTCTGGCCGATGTCGTCGAGGTTACGATGCGCAAATTGCGCAAAGACAAGGTGCCGCTTCCATTTGCCCTGGAACCCTTATTGGCTCAGCCATCCTCACGCTCTAAGGCTGGCAAGCGGTCAAAGAAGCTTAACGGCCAGTCTCCGTCCGAAAAAGTCTCGGTCTGAATTTCCTCTGCAGGTCGGGCGGCGCTTTGCGCGGATTGTCGAAAAATCCCTTTACTCTACCGGGTTTATGTGGTTTAAAACCCGACGAAGTTAATAGAGTTACCGCTTTTTCCCTTTCCCATGAGACTGACCCGATTTATTTTCGCCGCGACCGTTTTGCTTTTCCAGATTGGCGCCGTCGCTGAACCCGTCAGCCTTCTGAATGTCTCTTACGATCCGACGCGCGAACTGTACCAGGATTTCAACCAGGCTTTCGCAAAGGAATACAAGGCGAAGACCGGTACCGAGGTGGTCCTGCAACAGTCCCACGGCGGCTCCGGAAAACAAGCGCGCGCCGTGATCGACGGATTGGCCGCGGACGTGGTGACATTGGCGCTGGCAGCCGATATCGATGCACTTCACAACAACGGGAACCTGATCCCGGCGGACTGGCAGAAGCGTCTACCGAACAACAGCAGTCCTTATACATCGACCATCAACTTTCTGGTTCGCAAAGGTAATCCGAAAGGGATTAAAGACTGGGACGATCTTATCAAGCCGGGCGTACAGGTCATTACACCGAATCCCAAAACTTCGGGCGGGGCTCGATGGAATTTTTTGGCGGCGTGGGGTTACGCCCTGAAGAAAAATGGAAACGACCAGGAGAAGGCCAATGACTTCGTCACCAAACTCTACAAGAACGTCCCTGTCCTTGATTCTGGAGCGCGCGGCGCAACCACCACGTTCGTGCAGCGCGGCCTCGGCGATGTTCTCATTGCCTGGGAAAATGAAGCCTTCCTGAGCCTGAAAGAGTTTGGTCCGGACAAGTTTGAAATCGTCAATCCAAGCGTCAGCATTCTCGCCGAACCTCCGGTCAGTGTCGTCGATAAGGTTGTCGACCGGAAAGGCACGCGCCAGGTGGCGACGGCTTATCTTGAATTTCTTTATTCACCCGAGGGGCAGGAAATCGCCGCCAAGAATTTCTATCGACCGAGGTCACCAGAAATCGCCGAAAAATACGCTAAGCAATTTGCGAAGGTCGAGTTGTTTACCATCGACGACGTTTTCGGGGGTTGGACTAAAGCTCAAAAGACCTATTTCGACGACGGCGGGGTTTTCGACAAGATTTACCAACCGTAAGACACTCAGGCGGGAATGGGCTCCCGATCGAGTGATCGGGAGTCCGATTTTTCCAGATAGAAAACAGCCAGCCAGGAAACCGAAGTGTGAGTGCGACTCTATCAATTCGACTTTGGTGGAAAAGGCGAATTTTGCCCGGCTTCGGCCTGACATTGGGGTTTACCCTACTTTATCTATCCCTGATTGTTCTGATCCCTCTTTCCGCCACGTTTGTGAAAGCCTCCGCCCTGGGTTGGGAAGCCTTCTTTCGGGCGATTTCATCGCCCCGCGTGCTGGCTTCCTATCAACTAAGCTTTGGCACGTCACTTTTGGCAGCAGCGGTCAATTCGGTCTTCGGTGTGGCGATAGCCTGGGTCTTGGTTCGATACCGCTTTCCTGGCAGAAGAATCCTGGACGCGATGGTTGATCTCCCTTTTGCGCTGCCAACCGCGGTGGCCGGGATTTCGCTCGCCGCGATCTACTCTCCTAACGGCTGGTTCGGCGGACCCATTCTGGCTTTGACAGGCATCAAGGTGGCCTACACTCAACTCGGCATCCTTGTCGCTCTGATCTTTGTCGGACTTCCGTTCGTCATCCGGACGGTCCAGCCAGTGCTGGAAGATCTTGACCTGGAATACGAAGAAGCCGCCGCCAGTCTCGGCGCTTCGCGACTTCAGACGGTGTTCCGAGTCGTTGGCCCCGAGTTATACCCGCCGCTGCTTACCGGATTCGCGCTCTCTTTCGCCAGAGCTGTGGGCGAGTACGGTTCAGTCGTTTTCATAGCTGGAAATATGCCGATGAAGACCGAGATTGTTCCACTTTTGATTATCACCAAGCTGGAACAATACGATTATCGTGGGGCAACCGCGATCGCGGTTGTCATGTTGGTTATCTCGTTCCTGCTTCTGCTGGTCATTAACGGACTGCAGCGCTGGTCCCACGCCGGTCAAATCAGATAGCGGCTTTGAGCACATGATCGAACCACGTCCACGACCTCCAAAAAGTCGACCTTCGGTCCGGGAACCACTCTGGATCCGAACGGCCTTGATTGGCGTCGCTGTTTCCTTTCTGACCATCTTTGTGGTCGTTCCATTGTTCACGGTGTTTTATGAAGCGTTGCAAAAAGGTCTCGGCGCCTATCTTGCCTCCTTCAAAGATTCTGCGGCCATTGCCGCGATCAACCTCACACTTTTGGTTGCGGCGATCGCGGTTCCAGCCAATCTGATTTTTGGCGTGTCGGCGGCCTGGGCCATCGCCAAATTCGATTTTCCAGGAAAGAGCCTGCTGATAACCTTGATTGACCTGCCGTTCGCCGTGTCGCCGGTTGTTTCGGGCCTGATCTATGTGCTGATATTCGGCGCCCAAGGTTGGGTGGGCCCGTTCCTGCAGGAACATAATATCAAGATCATTTTCGCGGTGCCCGGGATAGTTCTGGCGACTATCTTCGTGACCTTTCCGTTTGTCGCCAGAGAGCTGATTCCCCTGATGCAGGCACAGGGCAGCGAGGAAGAGCAGGTTGCGCTTTCATTGGGCGCCAACGGCTGGCAGACCTTCTGGCGCGTGACACTGCCAAAAGTCCGTTGGGGCTTGATCTACGGAGTCATCTTATGCAACGCCAGAGCGATGGGAGAATTTGGCGCGGTCTCGGTGGTCTCCGGCCACATTCGAGGATTGACGAATACCATACCACTCCACGTCGAAATACTTTATAACGAATACAATTTCGTGGCAGCTTTCGCGATGGCTTCGCTGCTGGCTTTGCTTGCGTTGCTGACCTTAGTAATTAAAAGTGTCGTGGAGTGGCGGATGCACGCCCAGAGCGAAGCCAAAAACCCCCTACGCTACGCATGAAGATAGAGGCAAGACAACTGGTAAGATCTTTCAGGGACTATGTCGCCCTCGACGAGGTTTCCCTCAAAGTCGAGGACGGCGAACTGGTGGCGCTTCTGGGACCGTCCGGCTCCGGGAAAACGACCTTGCTGCGGATCATCGCCGGCCTTGATTTTCCCGACTCGGGCAGTGTGCTTTTCGATGACCAGGATGCGACTCGGTTGAAAATCCAAAAACGCCGGGTCGGTTTTGTTTTCCAAAATTACGCGTTATTCAGGCACATGACGGTGTACAAGAACATCGCGTTTGGCTTGGACGTGCGACGAGGGAAAAAACGCGTCAAGCCCGCCCAAATTCGAGAACGGGTCCATGAACTCCTCGGCCTGGTTCAGCTGGCCGGGTTTGAAAATCGTCTCCCCGCTCAATTATCAGGCGGTCAACGACAGCGGATCGCCTTGGCACGTGCTCTCGCTATTGAGCCTCGGATCCTACTGCTGGACGAACCGTTTGGCGCATTGGATGCCATGGTGCGCAAAGAACTCAGAAGTTGGGTAAAGCAGCTTCAGCGTCAGCTGAAAATCACCACACTCTTTGTCACGCACGATCAGGATGAAGCCCTCGAAATAGCAGACCAGGTCGTGGTGATGAACGCCGGCCGAATTGAGCAGATCGGTACGCCGGCGGAGGTCTGCGACGAACCGGCGACCCCTTTCGTTTGGGAATTTCTGCGCGCCCGTGCCCTGGCCTAAGCGAGATGCCGGCAGGAGACAGAAGCCGGAAGTCAGGAGTCAGAATCAGGACGCGTGAGGCAGGATTTCAGGATTTGCGGAATGGAGGACTTGGGTTCGCACAATTTGGGCGTCGCACTTTCCGCTCCGGAAAGAATCCTCCGGCATTCTTCACCTTCGGTACAGCCCCGGGGTGATTCTCTGACTAAAAGCGGCGAGAGAATTGTTCGTGTGGGCACATGACTCCTGATTCCTGATTTCCTGGCTTGATCGGTTTCGCGTTCGGGTCGAACCTGTGCAGGGCATGCGGGTCGGTACGATCCTTATTTCTCGCTCTCGGTGTCATTTCCCTCTCCACTCCTGCCTGCTCACCTTTGACGATGGGCCCGCCGGGATGGTCACCGACGAGTTACTGGCAGTTTTGCGCGACTTCCAAGTAAAAGCCTGCTTTTGCCTGGTTGGTTGTCAGGTTGCGATATGGCCGGAACAGACGCGCGCCATTGCCGCAGCCGGGCATTTTCTGGTAAATCACACCTTCCACCATCGGTTTGCCGATTTATTTAGCCTCGACAGACTCAATCTGGATCTCACGCGGTGCGATCAAGCGATTTGTGACGCACTTGGCGAAACATCCCGGCCACTTCCCTGGTTTCGCCCGCCGTTCGGACTCGTTACGGCCGCCGTCCGAGAGACCGCCAAGGCAAGACGAATCCTGCCGGTGACGCTCTTTGCTTTCGATCCTTGGTGCAAGTCCGAACGAACCAGTTGGCCAGGGAGATGGATTATCCAAAATGCCAACCGGCACGACGGCGGGATCTATGTCCTCCACGACGGACTGCTGACCAGCGGAATAACCCGCATGGTCAGAGGCTCGCCTCGCCGCACTTGGATTCCTCGGGTTGTCAATCAGGTCCTGGGAGAATTGACGGCAGCCGGCTTTCAATTCCCGAACCCGTCGCAGGCGCTCGAGCCTGGGGCAGGAGGGGTTGGGAGTTTTGGGTTTTGAGTTTTGGGGTTTGGGTTTTGCGAGCCACGGCGGCTTACCGACAACCGGCGTTTGCGGGTCTGAGACGTGTTTCCCTGAAGGAAAGGCGTCCAGGCGTTTGCGCTCCGCCTCGGTGCACTCGCGTCCCGGCACTTAATTAGAAATTAGATGGTAGAAATGTGGAATCGATCGTTCCCTCGAGGTGTCACTCCTCTTCAGCCGATTTTCTCCTCCGCTGGCTTGGTACAGTATTCGACATACTGGCACTCAGTTCCGACCGCGGTCCTAAGCGTTGGCCGGCTCATATGGTTCCGTAAAGTCGAAATTGTCGTCGTTGTACCGGTCATGGTGCCGCACCCAGTCCCCCAGGGCGAAATAGGGGCCCGTCTCGTTGCGACCCTTGGGGTCAAATCCAAGCACATGTATGCAGTAACCAGCTCTTCGTCCCCGCGGCCGTAAGTCGAATAGGTGTGGAAAACGTCACGTTTTCCTCTGCCAGGCGCCTCCGCGACTTTTCCGATGGACCGCTCATCCTGTTGAGGATAGGTTTACCGCTGTCAGCTTGCGGATTGCGGCACTCGGGGAGACATGTTCACCAATTCCAGCTGCCTTGTCTTGATCGCCCATCCCGGGCATGAGCTGCGTATCCACCATTTTTTGGAACTGACGCGGCCTGTGGTGCATGTGCTGACAGATGGTTCAGGCAGCCAGAATCATTCTCGATTGAGCTCGACAATCGCCGTATTGGAAAATACCGGCGCACGCGTCGGTGGCATTTTCGGCCGATACACTGATCGCGAGGTTTACGATCTGATGTTGAAGGGGAATTTTGGCACGTTCGTTGGGCTGGCCGAGGAACTGGCGGAGAGTATGCGACAGAATAAAACCGACCTCATCGTAGGCGACAGGGCGGAGGGTTATAACTCCAGCCACGATGTTTGCCGTCTGATTGTCGGGGCCGCAGTGGATATATCCGCGAAGAAATACGGCTTGCAGGTAGCCAACTATGATTTCCCGCTGGTCGGCTCACCGGATCGCCTGACCGGTTATTCGCCGGATGAAATCATCATTGAACTTGACGATGCTGCCTTCGAAAGAAAATATTCCGCGGCGCTGAACTATCGAGACTTGGCTGAAGAGGTGAATCGCGCCTTAAAAGTGGTCGGCAGAGATCCATTCATGCGGGAAGTTCTTCATCCCGCCAAGAATACGGAAGGCCGTTCCTGGTTAGAGCCGGAACCGCCCTATTATGAGACTTACGGTGAAAAGCAGATGGCGGCCGGGATTTATAATGAGGTGATCCGATTTAAGGAACATATCGAGCCTTTGGCGCGACAAATCGAGGCATATTGCATTTCTCTCTCATCGTAAGGCTTCGATTTTGCGGATTTTAATCACCAATAATACTCTAGCGGGACGTGCCGGCAGCGAGATGTATGTGCGGGACATCGCGCTGGCCTTGACACGCAGAGGCTACGAAATCGTCGCCTTCTCATTGGTCTTGGGGGAAGTTGCGGAAGAGCTATGGAAAGCGTCTGTCAGAGTGATTGACGATCTCAAGGCCCTTGAATCTCCCCCAGATATCATTCACGGCCAGCACCACATCGAAACCTGTCTAGCGTCCCTGCGATTTCCAAAGGTGCCGGTAGTTTATTTTTGTCATGGCGTCATTCCATGGGAGGAGATTCCTCCCAAGCTGCCCACGATCCGACACTACGTCGCGGTGGATGATGCCGTCTTCGACCATCTTGTGCATACACACGAAATCCCCTCCGATCGAATCACCCGCATTTACAATTTTGCCGACCTTGCTCGTTTCAAACCGCGTCCCCCTCTACCGGAACGCCCGGAGAAAGCATTGGTATTTAGCAATTACGCCTCTGGCGTCACGCAACTACCTGGTATCAAGCAAGTATGCGGCGATCTTGGCATTCGTTTGGATTTCGTTGGCCAGGCATCCGGCAAGCCTTGCCCCGAACCGGAAGAGATTCTTGGCAGCTATGACCTTGTCTTTGCCAAGGGGCGGTCGGCCATTGAAGCCATGGCTAGCGGCTGCGCCGTCATCCTGTGCGACGCCCGTGGCGCAGGACCTCTGGTGACGATGGAAAACGTATCCCTCTTGCGTCTCTGGAATTTCGGATTCAGGACGCTGGCTTTCCCACTCACCGCAGAATACCTGAAGTCGCAAATCCGACTCAGCCAGTCTGCCGACGCGGCGGCGGTCAGCAACTGGATACGCTCCCATGCATCAATGGACCAGGCGCTCCCTCAAATCGAGGCGACTTATGGCAAAGTTCTCGAGGAGCACTCCCTTTCACTCCCCATCGGCGAGTGGGAGTTGGTCACCGCAGTTGCGGACTATATGCTGGTGCCCGCAAGGAGAATCAAGGAGCTAACATTTGGTCCGTCCGCTCTTCAGTCAGAACATGACAGCGCTGCCCGAAGGCAGAAAAGCCAGGAGTCGAGCGACCCCGAACCTGATCCCTGGTTGCAGGTCTTCGCGGACAAGGGCAGCGGCTACAATGAAGCCGACTCAATGCTCCAGCAGATCGGCGGGAACAAACTTTCCACACTCAGGTTCCTGCAAATCGAGAAACTGCATCGCTCCGGGCGTTTTCCGATCAGGATTGACCCCGTCAACCTACCGGCCATACTGCAAATCTTCAAAATCCGCATCGTCCGCGATACCGATCAGGCGCTGCTTTATGCCGCAGAAACCAAAGAGGACTTCGGAAAGCTGGTTCTTTCCGAGGGCCTTCTTTCCCACCTTGACGAGTTTGGCTTGCTCTTACTCTCGCCAGGTCCGGACCCGCAAATCTATTTGCCGTTGTTTGGCCCTCTCGGAGACGAACCGTGCACTCTGGAAATCGTTCTCCAGGTCCATTCGGTACTTGGTTCCAGGCTGGGCCAAGCTGCCCACACGGAATAGTGAATGGCCGTGGTGCCGCCAAAGGGGTCAGTCAAGAATGGCGCTTTCAAGGCCGCTTTGTGATGACTGCGGTGTTGGGTATTTTCCATCGTTTTTCAAGGTTTGGTTAACAAATGGCCTCGTCATACTTGATAGCCATATGAAGGTGACCGCTAAATCCGCTGACCCTGCCGCGATCAATGCCGTGATTGCCTCGCTTTTCGGTTGATCCCGGAGCTAATGCCACCATTGGCGGCATGGCAGCCACCCGGGCTTCCGGCAGTAATTCGGTACGCTACGGCACGATGCGTGGAAACGTGCTCTCGCTAGCGTCATGCGCGCAATTAAGAAGGCTATCGACCCTGACAACATCATGAACCCGGGCAAGATCCTCCGGATCTAGGAACGTATGGCAAACGCTTGACGCTGGAGCGGGCTTCCAGGTAGATTGCCCTCCGAACGAATGCCAGAACTCCTTCCCCGCCGATAAACGTTCGGACGATCTCCGATCTGGCATGACATCCGAAAATGGACAGACTCACTTGTTATAGTGACGCGATCAAAGTGTCGCCCTGCCTCGTAGAATTATAGTAAGGAGGGACGAAAAATGATCACGAAGGGCCTGCTGGTCACCAGTCAATTCAACCAAAGCGTTCGAGAGTATAACGGGACGACCGGCGCCTTTGTCAAGGTCGCCGCGTCCGGCGGTGCCCTGGGCGATCCGCTCGGCCTCGTTATCGGTCTGGACGGCAACCTGCTCGTCTCGGATGGCCAGACCAACCAAGTGAAGCGCTACGACAGCACGACCGGGGCGTTCATCGACGTGTTTGCCTCAACCAACCTCGCGGGTCCTGCCGGGATGACCATCCACCAGGGTGTCCTTTACGTAACCAACTCGAATCCACCTCAGGGTGTCCAGCGGTTCGACGCCGCCACGGGCGTGAACACTGGTAAGTTCGTACCCGCGCTGGTCAACCCTAGCCCGCGGGACGTCAAGGTTAACCCCGCGAACAACCGCCTTTACGTGCTCTACTACAACGCTGCGACCGTCGAGACGTTCGATCTCACGACCATGGCCTCTTTCGGCCTGCTGATGCCCGCTGGTAGCCCCCTCGGCTCCGGAGGTCTGTATACGCCATCGGCCATAGCGTTTGGCCCCGACGGCAACCTCTACATCTCTGGCGGTACGTTCGGAGGGAATCTTGGCGTCCGACGGTACAACCCGACAACGGGCGCCTTCATCGATTTCTTCGCCAACACCGGCAGCGACCTTTTCGTCCCAATCGGAATCACCTTTGGCCCCGATAACAACCTCTACGTCGCCACTCAGAACGCCGCCAACGTGATGCGCTTCAATCATTCGACCGGAGCGTTCATGGACTTCTTCATCGCCGATGGCGGTGGCGGGCTGACCGCACCGTTCCACTTGACGTTTGGGGCAGGTCCCTCTCCAACCCTTACCTACACCTTGGATCGAGATTGCCTGAACAACGCGGACGATTCCGGTATGCGCTGGCAGATTGAAGGCGGCAAAGTGTTGGAGAATGGCAAGCACGTTGCCAACTACTCCAGCGTAAAGCGGGTGAGCTGCGGAACGACGGAGCAGAACACTGCCCAGCTGTGGGTTACCCTCTTCTTCCTCGGTGGGAAGCCGCCCGAAAACATCACCCTGCTTGGTGCCCATGACTTCAATAACGGAGGCGAGATCGGGAGTGTCAGCGCGGCGTCATCGGCTTATTCGGCGTATATAGGAGAGCAATTCAAACGCGTCGCAAACACTCTGACCATCGGATAATGCCAGGATTGGAATAACCTTTCCCGGGCGGGGAAGGCAACCCTACCGAAGCGACAACGCCGACACGCTTCGGCTTCCGCAACGCAAAACCCAAAACGCAAAACCCAAAACGCAAAACTCCTTGCCCTCCTCAGTATTTCAGAATCTTCGCCAGGAACTGCCGCGTTATTTCCGATACCGGGTTGTCCAGCACCTGCGAGGGTGGACCAGACTCGGCAATATGGCCCCCGCTTAAAAGCGCAATCTGATCGGCGATTCGATGGGCGAAACCCATCTGATGGGTGACTAACACCAAATCTCGGCCCTCCTTTCGCAACTCTTCGATCACTTCCAGCACTTCGGCCGTCATTTCCGGATCGAGAGCTGAAGTCGGTTCGTCAAAAAGCAGCAGTTTTGGTTTGATGGAGATCGCGCGTGCGATAGCGACGCGCTGTCGTTGGCCACCCGACAATTGAGCAGGCGGTTTGTGGCCATGCTCTGACAGTTGGAAGCGTTCGAGGATCTCTTCGGCGATCTGACGAGCTTCATCAGGTTTGTACTGATGAACCTTCTCCAGAGGAAGAGTGATGTTCTGCAGGGCGGTCAAATGCGGGAAGAGATTAAAGGCCTGAAACACCGTGCCAACAGATCGTCGATGCGCCATCAGCTCCTTTTCCCGATAAACGACTTCCCGGTCATCGAGATGCAGGGTTCCACTATCGGGCTTTTCCAGGCCGGCCATAATGCGCAGAAGTGTGGACTTGCCGCCACCCGACGGGCCAATGAGTGCCAGGGTATGAACCTGCTCCAAACTCAGACTGACATTCTTCAGCACCGTCTGAAGACCAAAGGATTTGCACAAATCCGTGGCTCTAAGTTTCATATCGGGTGCGCTTCTCGAGCCACTGAGTCCAAAGCGTGATCGGTAAGGTCAGGACGAGATAACCGATTGCTAACGGGATATAGCATTCAAAATTGCTATAGGTCAAAGCGGAAACCTGCTGGGCATTCCAAGTAAATTCCTCGATCGAAATCACGGACAGCAGAGACGAATCCTTGATCAGATTGGCGAACATGCCGGCGAGAGCCGGCAGGATTAACCGGATCGCTTGCGGCAGGATCACGTACCTGTAGGTCTGAAATCTGGTAAGGCCGATAGCTCGCGCGGACTCCAACTGGGACGCCCCCACACTTTCGATCCCGCCACGAATGATCTCGCTGATGAATGCCCCGGAGAAAAGAGACAACGTAATGAGCCCGACGGTAAACCGGTCTTGAAAGTGGAAGGCGTCCGCTACCACGTAAAAGGCGAAAGTGATCTGGACTAGCAATGGCGTTCCTCGGACCAACTCCACATACAACCGGCTCACGGCCCGTAACGCGAGAAAACCAGATCTCCTCGCCAAGGCCGCTACCATGCCGATGAGAGTGCTCAGGACAAGCGCAAGCGAGGATATCTTGAGAGTGTTCAACCAACCTCGCCAAAAAAACCCACTGTAGCCGCCCACTGTTTGCCAATTCCAATTGTAGCGGAGCTGGCTGAACGAGAAAAAGCAGATCAGCGCCAGCAACAAAAAGGCGAGGGCCCCATTCAGAAACAAGATTTGCCAAGGTATCGGTTTGTCCCGGTCGTCTGGTGAAACCCAGAGCCAGTTTCGTACGGTATGCGTGGTCACGAGTCAGGAGATGCTCGCATTGATTTTATGAAGACAATCTAACAGGTATGGCACCAACTGTTTCTTCCTTGAGACCACATTGTTCAGCTCAAAAAGGTTCGCCGCGAGCCTTGGGTAAGTGATGGTATCCAGGAACTCCGGCGGCGCTGAAATTAAGAGCAGTGAGTTCTGGGTGTTGACGTCGGTAACCAGCAGCGTGTCAAAATAGTATCCCTGTTTTGCGCGATACGCCTCTAATTCCTCAAACAGTTTGTCCTGCTTCTTGTAAAAATGCGCGAAGCCCAACTCTTCGATCTGTGACACGCTGAACTTATAGCCCTCTTGCTCATAATCTTTGCAATCGGCCAAGATGACTTCATCGGGACTCAAAGTTAGCAGGGGCGACCCTACCGCAAAGATGCTTTCGGCAAGGCTGGCCGGTTCGGTACCGGCTATTTTACTGAGATTTTCAAGGACCTTGGCATCGATTGGAGTCGCTGTTGGCGAAGAAAGATTAAGCGTGTCGGAAATAAGGCCGGCCATTAAGAGTCCGGCAATCGAGCGCTCGATCTCGATTCCGTATTGATTGTAAGACAATGCGACCAGCGTGCTGGTGGAGCCGACCGGATTATTCCAGAAAAGAATTGGGATATCAGTGTTGAAGCTTGCCAACCGGTGATGGTCGAGCACCTCGATGATCTGGAGGTCCCCTGCCCCTTTGACGGCTTGGCCGAGTTCGTTGTGGTCCACGAGAATAAGTTGCCGCGGGATCGGCTTGATAAAATCGCTCTTTCTAATAATTCCGACCAGGCGTTTGTCACCATCCAAGATCGGGAAGACGTATTCCGAAGAATCGGCAACCACATGCCGAGCGGACCTCAAAGACGTATCAGGTGAGAAGCTCGTAAACTGCGGATCGATCATCGAATCGATTTTTGCCGCGCCGCGCGCTAATAAAACCGTGGTCGCCGTATCATACCGGCTTGACAAGACACGGACTCCACTCTCTTTTGCCGCCGCACTAACCTTCTCGGAAAGTTCCATTCCGCCAGTGACCACCACCGCGAGAACTTTAGACTTAATTGCATAGAGTTGAATTTCCTCTCGATCCCCAACGAAAACCATCACCTGTTCCGGCTGAGTTCTTCGGAGCCGCTCGTAAAAGGAGGCTTGGCTCATGGCCGCTACCATCAAGACGACCTTCTGTGGGTTGTCGTCGGCTGCCCCGATAATAAACTGGCCGTCGAACGATTGGACGATGTGCGAAAGCGATCCGAAGATTTCGCGCGAAGTCCGCGCTTCCTCGCGGCGCGGAAAAAGGTACTGACTTATCTTCCAGCCCGAGAGCAACCCGAGGCAGCGGTTGTCCGCGTCCACAACCGGTAAGCCGCGGATGCGCTTTTGCTCAATCGAGTTCATCGCCTGGTAAATCGAAGAATTGTGATCCAGGGAGATGATCCGGGTATCCATCACGTCGGTTACCGTGGGCGAGACATCGCTCAGGAACTTTGGAGCGGGCACTCCGAACTTTTGCAACACCAGGTCGATCCGCTCGTTGGTATTTCCAGCGCGGGCTGCGACTACGTCAGGCATTCCCAGTTTGCGCTTCAGTTCGGCGTACGCGATTGCCGAACAGATTGAATCCATGTCGGGATTTCGGTGGCCAATAACAATTGTCTGCATTTGCTCTTCAAGGGTTTAGCAGGTCTCGATACTTTTTGGCAATCGCGACCGCAAGTGTTACGCTCCGCAAGGTATATTTACGCCCTTGTCCAAAATTTGGGTGCGTCGTTGCCAGAGGGTGCATAACGATACACTTCACGGAATTACGGGCAATTTAAAGGGCATTGCAAAGGAAAGTTGACTGACCGGTAAAATCGTGTAACTTTTTAGTTGTATTTATCGGCAGTTTAGGGAACTGTTGATGTCGTTAATTTTTACGGATTGTTCTGGGGGGAACAGCAGCCCTTCGTATCCAGCGGATGCGGGGGGCTGTATTTTTTGTAGACATGGATCGAAGAAGGTTTCTATGGCCCGCAATTGCTCTTCTTCTGGTGGTCCTGCTCTTCTTTGGCGGGAAGCTACTGCTGAATGAACTGACTTCGTGGCCTGCTCGAGAGCTGAGTTCCGTTTCCGATCAGGCGGCAAAGGACGCCAGGAAGATCCGGGACACTTTCGTCGAACTCTTCCAACTCCAACCCAAAATCACCGTCAACGAAACCGTAGTGTTCAATCAAACGAAGCCGGCGCTCGAATTAGCGGTCGTTAGCCGGGACGTCGAGGTCACTCGTGATACCGCCCAGACCTGGATGGGCAGTATCAAAACTATTCGGATCCGCGGGATTTATCGTGTGAAGGCAGGCTTCGATCTGTCTCAGAAGTTCAAAGTCAATATCGAGGGCCGCGAAGTCTATATAAGGGTTGCGAAAGCTAAAATCCTTAGCATCGAACCTATTTCGATCATGGTCGAAGAACTCAGAGATGGCCTCTGGAACAAAATCCAACCCCAGGACATCAACCACGAACTGCAGAGATTGCAGGAACTGGCCCGGACAAAAGCAGGTTCTCTTTCCGACGACGCTGAGCTGACATTCAAGCGCCTGTTATCACAAAAACTGGATGATCTGAACGTCCACGTGCAGACTCGATCGGAGGCAGAATTACAAAATTGAATTTTACCGGCTCGGCATGATGCTTAATCCCGGGTGTGAAAATTGAAGGCATCGGCGAGCCCATCTGAATGACATTGGCAAATAAAATCACGATCGCGCGTCTCTGCCTGATCCCCGCATCAAAGATGAATTCCGGAAACGCCTGGAACGCCCATACTTGGAATGGTCGTAGATATTTCAAAGAAACTCATGAATGACTAAATTGCCGACCGTAGCGATCGTAGGACGTCCGAACGTCGGAAAATCGGCGCTCTTTAACTGTCTGGTGCAAAAACGCATCGCCATCGTGCACGATCAGCCGGGCGTGACGCGAGACCGGCTAGTGGCAGATTGTCGCCTCGGTTCCCGCCCATTCACGGTCGTGGATACCGGCGGAATCGAAAACTTCATCGCCGACGATCTTCTCGAGCAAGTTCGGATCAGAAGCCCATCTGGCGATGGATATGGCCGACGTGATTATCCTTGTTGGCGATTCTAAAGACGGCGTCACGCCCGTCGATAGATCCCTGGCAAAACAGCTTCGCACCAGAAAACCGATCATTCTGGCCGTCAACAAGATGGATCACCCGACACATGAGTTGGCTGATGCAGAGTTTGCCTCGCTGGGATTCCCGGAGATCGTCCCGATCAGCGCCGCCCACAATCGCGGGATCAGCGATCTGGTGGAGCACATTGAGAAACATTTGCCAGAACTCACTCTGACCAGGAACAGGTAGACACTCCCTCCTCTCTTAGGCTGGCGATCGTCGGACGACCGAATGTCGGAAAATCGTCGCTTGATCAATGCCATTTTAAAGGATCAGCGTATCATCGTCAGCGAGGTCGCAGGGACAACTCGGGATTCCGTCGATGTGCCCTACGATCGCGATGGAAAGGCCTACGTTCTGATCGATACCGCTGGGATTCGGGCGCGTGGCAAACAGAACACCTCTGTCGAAATCTTTAGTGTGATGCGTTCGGAAAAAAGTATCGCCCGAGCTGACATTTGCGCCCTGGTCGTGGACGCCGTGGCCGGTGTGACTTCGCAGGACAAAAAGATTGCAGGTTTGATCCAGGAAAATCACAAACCGTGCATGGTAGTCGTGAACAAACTCGATCTGGTCAAGCCGCCTGCACGCGTCCGCGATTTTTTTGATGCGGTACCTGGGGCAGATCCGCGCCAACCTTTTTTTCCTGAGCTACGCCCCGATTGATTTCGTCTCAGCCTATACCGGGGAAAACCTCGATCGTCTGTTCGGAAGTATCGAAAAGATTCAAAAGCACGCTGCGCTATCATTTGGCACTGGGCCGTTGAATCGGCTTCTGCAGGAAGCCATAGCAGCGAATCCCCCACCCTTTCGCGGAAATAAGCGTTTCAAGCTTCTCTACGCCACCCAGATCGATAAAAAGCCGGAGCACGGCATAGCCCCTCCAACTTTCATGTTGTTCGTGAATTATCCGGAACTGCTGACAGACGATTATCGACGATACCTGGAGGCTCGGGTTCGGCAAGAGAACGGCTATTACGGGTTGCCGATCATATTTCGGCTGAGGTCAAGACGGTAGTAGTTTCGTGTTGGGTTTTGCGTTTTGAGTTTTGAGTCAAGAGCTCGGCTGTTACTCCGCGCGATTTTGCCCGACGGTCGCATGGATGCGTTTGGGTTTTGCGTTTTGCGTTTTGGGTTTTGAGTCAAGAGCACCCTCCATTAGCCACTGCCTACTGGCTACTTAAAGACGTGCCACGCCAGACGCGCGCATCCCACAGGAGCCGGAAACGGATCCACTCAAAACTCAAAACTCAAAACTCAAAACCTAGCCCCTCCGGCGGCCGCCAAAAGGCTGACCAGCGTCTCATTGGTTTGATCCGGGATCAGTGTTATCTCAACATTCGCCTTAATCAGCCGTTCGACCTCCAAGGTCTCATACACCGCATTCAGAACGTCGGGATCCTGTCCAATTTCCCGAAGAGCCTGACCGATCATCTGTGGACGGACCGAGCGCGGCTTTGCGAACTCTGTCGCCGCTTCTCGTTCCGCGGAACTGGTAATGATATCCACCTGGTTGGTTCCGACCTGCCGGATCGCCGAGGTGACTTGGCGCAATCGGTTGACCACTTTCTGTTCGATCTGGCGGATCATCAGAGTGTCCCTGAAATTTACCTTGCGAATGTAGATCGAACCCAACTGGTAGCCCCACTCCTCGGCTTTCGGCGAAACCTCAGCTCCCACCGTATGGCTCATCGAATGGCGGCTTTCGAGCATGTCGTGCAACGGCAAGTTGCTGAGACAACGGACAGTGGCGTTGGCGAGGTTGGCGCGCAAAGATCCGCGCGGATCAACATTCTTGAAGAGATAATCAACGGGATGTCTCACGCGCATTTCGTACCAGACGCCGACTCCCATCGGCGTGCCCTCTTCGGTGTTCACTGGATTGCTCCGGAGGTACTCCTGATCCAGGCGCGTGTCGATTTCGTGCACTCGGCCGAAGAACCGCACCAGGGCAGCTTGCGGACCGAACCGGAGCCAGAGAAGATGGAGACCGGGTTCGGTGATCACGCCGATCACGCGCCCAAATAAGATGTACACCTTGCACCGGCCTTCCATGACGGTGGTGTAAACGTTGATCGCTCCTAAAACGAACAAAAGCGCCGGAATCGTGATCCAGCAGAGGATGAAGGTACAGAGAAACGCGACGCCGAAATTCATTGGCGTTTCTCCCGCAGAATGATTCGTTTAGCTTTCGAAAACAGGTCTAGTCGGATGTTGCGGATGTAGCCGGGTAAAGCTTGTTCTCCACTCTGCTTCAACTCGTTAATCTGTTGCCCCATCCAGCGGAGCGGTTGGACCTCTGCCTGTGCGCGATTCGTCTCGATTTCGACCGCCCTCCGCGACTGTTCAATCCGCTGATCCGCGTTGGCCTGGGCCAGGCTGATGTTGGATGAAACTTCGTTGTGCGCCGTGTTAATCGCCGCCAGCGCCGATTCAATGTCCGGCGGCGGATCAATGCCGGTGATCAGCGAGGCATCAAGGATGATTCCATACCGGGCTGCGGAAGAGGAACATTCCACATCCATCTGCTTATTCAGATCGTTTAGATTTTTCCGGAGATCGTTGATCGAAACCCCCGCTTTGGCCAGGCTCTCGGTAGGCTTTTCAAGCAAAAGTGGATCCGTTTCTGCCAGTGCGCGGGCCTTCGTAATTGGCGATCCGTTCTCTCAGAATGGAGATGAAGTAACCTAAAACATGGGAGATCGGTTTGGCCACTCCAAACAGATAGGCGTACAGGTTCTCCTCACTCACTCGATACCGGATCTGACCAGTCAAACCAATGTTCAATTGATCGTTGGTCACCGCGTCAAGAATGGTACCTTTTTGATTAGCTTCTGGCGTATCGGGATCAAAAGCTACGTTCATCGTCTGAGTCGCCACAGATGCTTTAAAAACCCGTTGCCAGGGCATCCGAAGATACGGTCCGCCCGGGCCGATGACTCGAACCTGAGGGTAAGCATACCGTTCCTTTTCCTCCGGACGCAATCGCTGCGCGATCGGCAGGTCGAGACTCGTTTTGTTCCCGACTCGTTCTGCTCTCCCGAAATTCGTGACCACAGCGCGTTCGTTTTGGTTAATCGTGTAAAGCCCGCCAAGCAAACAATAAACGGCGATGAAACCGAGTACGCCGGTGACTAATCCGAGGATAATCTCCATGGACGGCCGGTTATAAAGGAGTTGCAGCAACGCGGCAAGCCGGAATAGGGTCGGTCGCATGACTTGTGCGGGCTACCAGAAACTTTGCCAACGCTCCCGCGAAGTGTATCTGCTGCGTTCAATCTCCGGGGTACTCTCATGGGATTTCGAAACCTACATGCCTCCTAAAGCGGTCCCTTTCCGAGCTGACCAACTAAGCTATCTCGAGGCGAAGGCTCACACGCTATTTACTGAACGTTGCGTCGGTGATTGGCTCAAAGAATCGGAACAACATGGTTTTAGTCAGGATTCGGAGGAAGGAGCAAATATTCGCGAGTGGCGGCGCGCCTACGATCGGGCAATTAAAATTCCGGTCTCGCTGGTTGAGGAATTTGAGAAGACCCGAACCATTGCTCGCGAGGTCTGGGTGGAAGCTCGAGCCGAGTCCAGGTTTTCCCAATTTGAACCGCATCTCGGAAAGATCGTCGAGCTAACGCGGAAGAAGGCAGATCTCTGGGGTTTCGAAGAATCTCCGTACGACGCTTTAATAGACGAGTACGAGCCAGGCATTACGGCGCGCCAAGTGAAACCAATCCTGGAAGAATTGCGGATGGCCCTGGTTCAGATCCTAAGCGAGATCGGGACCGAATCTGTCCCGGAAAATTTTCTGGACGGACATTATCTCATCTCCGGGCAGCAAGCGTTATTCCGGGAAGTGGCTGCCGCGTTTGGTTATGATTTTGCCGCGGGCCGCATCGACTCCACCATGCATCCTTTTGCCACGAGTCTTGGCCCTTTTGACCAGCGAATAACTACCCGTTACAGCGAAGAGCGCTTCGAGGTTTCCCTCTATGGAATTATGCACGAGACTGGTCACGCCCTTTACGAGCAGGGCTTGTCTGCTGATCGAGCCGGTTTGCCTTCCGGTGAGGCCGTTTCCCTGGGAATTCACGAGTCCCAGTCACGGCTCTGGGAAAACCATATTGGGCGAGACGCCCAGTTCTGGTATCTTTGGCATGCCACGGCCTGCAAACATTTGCCGGACCTTGCCCGCTATTCCCCGGGCGATCTCGCGAAGGGCGTGCAACGCGTCGCCCCCTCATTTATCCGCGTCGAAGCGGACGAAGTGACCTATGACCTGCACATTTTGCTCCGGTTCGAGATTGAACTCGCCCTCATCGAAGGGCAACTGAAGGTCAAGGATGTGCCCGAAGCGTGGAATTCCCGTTTTCAGGAGCTGTTTGGCCTGGTTGTCCCAGACGACCGACGTGGGGTCCTTCAGGACATCCATTGGAGTTTGGGTTCGATGGGTTATTTCCCAACCTATACGTTAGGTAATCTGAATGCTGCACAATTGATGTTCGCTGCGGAGAAACAGGTTCCGGGGCTATCAGATCAACTCGCCCAGGGACACTACCGACCTTTATTGGACTGGCTGCGTGAAAACATCCACCAATACGGTCGCAGATATCTTCCGGCTGAGCTGATGCGCCGAGCTACCGGCGAAACGACGCAGGCCAAATACCGCGTTCAATACTTGCGTGCCAAGTATCTGGACTAGTCGGTAGGGTCACGCTCCGGCGTGACCGGCTGGCAGGTCCAAACAACGTGGGACCGCAGGCTAGAAAGGAATAGGGATAACCGCTCGGCAAGATCGACAAGTGGAAGCTTCGAGACGTGCCACCCCGGACGCGCGCATCCCAGCGCTAGCGCTCTTGCAAACAGCCAACGGACTTCGGCAAAATACTTTATTTCATGGAGCGGGCACTATAAAGCGGGTTGTTGCCCGTTGAGAACTAACGTATCCTCCCGCTGTGTATCGCCGTATAGGAGTTGCGACAACGTTTTCCCCACGTTTTATGGCGGTGCTTGCGGAAGCAGGCTTGGTCAGTCGCTCAATTTCCGCACCGCTTTGCCTGATCCACGCAGATGCTTTTGCACCCGAAAAGGAAGAGCGATTCCGCACGGCTTTACGCGACCTCCAGCTCGATGAGCGATCTGAAATTCGTTTCGAATCCGGAGAACCCGCGGAGGCCATTCTGAAGGCCCAGCACGAGGCGAGCATCGATCTGTTGGTGGCTGGAGCGATGGAGACAGAAAGTGTTCACCGGAATTTTACCGGGGACGTCGCTCGCGAACTGCTGCGGCGGGCTCATTGCGATCTTTTATTGTACACCGCACCCAGGGAAAAGCCGAAACCCCCCGAGGGTATCCTGGTGGCGCTTCCGGATTTTTCAGAATTGAGCCGGCAAGTCCTTCGGAGCGCGCTCGATTTCGCGGAGCGAAGTGCTGGCCGCCACGTGACAATCCTCTACGTCCAAACCACTTTCGCCGAAGCGAAGGAGAAGGCTCTCGGAGTCAGCAATGGCGGCTTGCCGGCGGAAGAGACCCTCGAAGCCTGGGTGAAAGCAGAAGAAAGGCCTGGCTTGGAACTGGACTACCATCTCCTGCGTGGCAACACCGGGTTCACCGCGTGCGAGTTCATCCAATCGAGCGGTGCGGACCTCGTGGTGATGCCATCGCAAATGCCTTCAGCCTACCAACCCGTCTTCGCTCCCGCCCTTGACTGGATTATTCAAGTAATCCCCGCCAATCTTTGGGTCATCCGCCAAACCCCCTAACCTGCGCCGCTGACAAATCCTCAGAGATTTGTCAGCGACGCAGGCTTTGCGGACTAACTTTTCTGGAGAATCTCTCGTAACACAAACGGCAGAATGCCCCCGTGACGGTAGTAGTCCACTTCGATCGGAGTATCGATTCGCAAAATCAATGGAATCCTCTCGACGCGGCCGTCTTGGCGCCTGATCTCCAACGTCAGCTCCTGTTGCGGTTTAACATGATTGCTAAGGCCATCGATACTGTAAGTCTCAGAACCATCGAGCTGTAAGCTCTGCGCGTTCACCCCTTCGCGAAACTGCAGTGGGAGCACCCCCATGCCCACGAGGTTGCTGCGGTGGATCCTCTCGAAGCTGGATGCTACCACCGCTTTCACTCCTAGCAAGCGCGTGCCCTTGGCAGCCCAATCCCGACTCGAACCCGTGCCATACTCGTGTCCGGCCAGAACGATCAAAGGCACTTCTTCTTTTTGGTAGCGGATCGCCGCATCGAAAATGGACAACTGTTCTCCGCTCGGATAATGGATGGTCACCCCTCCTTCCACTCCCGGAACCATCAGATTCTTTATTCGCACATTTGCGAAGGTGCCGCGCGTCATTACACGATCGTTCCCCCTTCGGCTGCCATAACTATTGAAATCTATCGGCTGAACTCCGCGATTGATTAGATATCGCCCCGCGGGAGAGGTCTGCTTGATCGCACCGGCCGGCGAAATGTGATCGGTAGTTACCGAGTCTCCGAAGATGCCCAGAGGACGCGCGTTTCGGATTTGCTCGATCTCATCGAGATCCATCGAAAAATTCTCAAAAAACGGTGGTTCCTGGATGTAATCACTCTTCTCATCCCACGCGTAAAGATCGCTCGGCGACGACGTTATCTCATTCCACTTCGGGTTTTGACTGGCAAAATCCGCATAGAGCTTCCGAAATATTTCCGGCTTCAGCGCGGACATTGCCTCATGTATTTCCTCCAGCGTCGGCCAGAGATCCTTAAGATAGACCTCTTTCCCCTCGTTACCGATGCCGATCGGTTCGTGCGCCAAGTCGATGTCTACGCGTCCCGCCAAGGCAAACGCTACGACCAGCGGAGGCGACATCAGAAAGTTTGCTTTAATGTTTTGATGAATGCGCGCCTCGAAATTCCGATTCCCGGAAAGGACCGCCGCGGCGACAAGATCGTTGTCGGTGACCGCTTGTTCAATATTTGGATGAAGTGGCCCGGAGTTCCCGATGCACGTTGTGCAACCGTATCCGACGATATTGAACCCGAGCTTGTCCAGGTAGGGCTGCAGTCCGGTTTTAGCGAGATAGTCAGTGACCACTCGAGAACCTGGAGCCATCGATGTCTTGACAGTCGGATTGATCGTCAGACCGAAATCGACGGCTTTCTTTGCGAGGAGCCCGGCACCCAGCATTACGCTAGGATTACTGGTGTTTGTACAACTCGTGATCGCGGCAATCAGCACACTGCCGTGCCCAACCTCGCCGGATTTGGCATCACTCGCTGGCGCGCCCGCGGATGCGGAGCCATTCATTGAAACCGGCGTTCTTCTTGACAATAGTTCCGCGCTTTTGCCGTAGCCTCCTTCGGCTACGGGCTTAATAAAAAGCCCTCGGAAGACGTGACCCAGTTCACCGAGGTTAATCCGATCCTGCGGACGTTTCGGACCCGAAACGCTGGGCTGCACGATCGCCAGATCGAGATCAATATCGATACTGTAGTCGATTTCACCCTTCTTAGGCATCCCGAACATCTGTTGCGCCTTGAAGTAGTTTTCGTATAGCTCGCACTGCTTCCTCCGAGCGTCCCGTCATCTTCAGATAATTGACTGACTCACGGTCAATCGGGAAGAAACCCATCGTCGCGCCGTACTCCGGTGCCATAGTTCGCGATGGTCGCGCGATCCACCACCGGCAACGTCGCCGCCCCTTCGCCATAAAATTCCACAAATTTCCCAACCACCTTCCCTTGCGCGAACAACTGCGTCACGTGCAGCGCCAGATCGGTGGCCGTCACGCCTTCCCGCAAGCGCCCGTCAGATGGACACCCACAACATCCGGCGTCAGAAAATAAACCGGCTGCCCCAGCATCCCCGCTTCCGCCTCAATGCCGCCCACGCCCCAGCCCACAATCCCAGGCCATTGATCATCGTCGTATGCGAATCCGTGCCGACCAACGTGTCGGGATAATAGACTGTCCCCTCTCTCAGGCATCGCGCTCAACACCCCCTTCGCCAGATACTCCAGGTTCACCTGATGCACAATTCCAATGCCCGGCGGGACAACCTTGAACGTTTCGAACGCCTGCATGCCCCATTTCAAAAATTGGTAACGCTCCCGGTTACGCTTAAACTCCATCTCCAGGTTCCAGCCCAACGCATCCGCGACCCGGCAAAATCCACCTGCACCGAATGATCCACGACCAGATCCACCGGCACCAGCGGCTCGATGATCTTCGGATTCTATGCCAACTTGGCCACTGCCGCCCGCATCGCCGCCAGATCCACCAGCAACGGCACGCCGGTGAAATCCTGCAGAACAATCCGCGCGACGACGAACGGAATTTCCTCGTTAGCCGGCTTTTTCGCGTTCCAATTGGCCAGCGCTACCACATCCTTTTCCGCTACCTTTTTTCCGTCACAGTTCCGGAGGACCGATTCGAGTACGATTCGAATGCTGACCGGAAGCCGCGAGATCTTTCCGATCCCGGCCTCCTCTAATGCCGGTAACGAATAATAAAACCCTTCTTTGCCTTGACCTGCGTCAAACGAGCGAATCGTGTTGTTCGAAATCATAAGTCTTGATTAGGCTAATTTCTGAAGTGCCGCCTTAATGGCTGCGAAATTCGGGAGTATTCTCGGATCATCGGAGCTTTCCGCGTATTGAATGACGCCGCTCCGGTCAACAATGAAGGCCGATCGCTTTGCCACACCGCCCATTGGCAAATTGCGTTCGGGCGCAAAACTATCGTAGGCAATGCCGTAAGCCCTCGCCACGGCATGATCGTAGTCACTCAAGAGCGGAACCTTGATCTCTTTCTCGCGCGACCAAGCTTCCAATGAAAACGGGCTATCACCGCTAATCCCGTAAACCTGGGTGTTTGCATCCTCGTAGCTGCTGAGCTCGTTTGAAGTATCGCAGAGCTCCGTGGTACATACTCCAGTGAACGCCATCGGGAAAAACAACAACAACGTATTTTTCCTTCCGAAATTGTCGCTGAGCTTGACCAACTTGATGCCGTCCGAGGTCTTGCTGCTCAGCGCGAAATCCGGAGCCTTGGATCCAATTGAAAGAGTCATATAACTTGTCAGGTAAAATGCTAACCGCCTTTTCAGCCAACCCGGAAAATTCACTATAGAATGCCGGGAATTGGGGTCAATGAATTTGAGTTTTGGGTTTTGGGTTTTGAGTTTTGCGTTTTGAGTTGGAGACGCTCTGTCACGCCCGTTGGCGCTTACTCAAACCCAAAACTCAAAACCCAAAACTAAAACTCAACACGGCCCCGCCCCTCGCCGCTTCTTTTGACAGCTCTCCTGAGAGACTGTAATAGTCTCCACCGCCGGGAACCTCGAATTTTGAGATTGCGAAATTTATTAAGGTGACACGACGCCAATTCTTGCAAATCGCTGGGGGGTTAGGGATTGCGGTTGGAATTACGAGCGCGGCTGAGTACGGTTACCCGCCCCGATTATTCAAGCCACGTCGCGTCTTTATGGAAGAGCGGCCAATCCGGCTTCGAAGACTTCCCGCGGCGTTCGAGGGCTTCAGGATCGCGCTGTTCAGTGACTTGCACCTTTATCCTTTTACTCCTGTTCAAATGGTCCAGGACGCGGTGAACCTCGCGAATTCGTTCCGACCTGACCTGGTCATTTTAGCGGGAGATTTTGTCTGGCTTTACGTTGAGGCGGCCTTTGACCTCGTCCCGGTTCTGAGCCAGCTAAACCCGGCAAAAGGTACTTTCGCCGTTTTGGGCAATCATGATCATTTCAAAGGTCCGGAAATTGTCGCAAAAGCATTGGCTGAGGCGGGGGTGCAACTACTGCGCAATCGCGGCCTTACGATCCAGATCGGGCGCGATTCGATTTACCTGGCCGGGATCGATTCGGTAGGGGCCGGAAAGCCCTCCCCCGTTGCCGCATTTGAAAACAAAAGAGGAAATGTCACCACCATCGTTGCCGTGCATGAACCCGATTTTATTCGCAACCTTGCTCCCCGTTTCCCGGTGGATCTCCAGCTCTCCGGACACAGTCACGGCGGTCAGGTGCGGCTGCCTATCGTCGGCGCTTTGGTCCTTCCGCCTTGGGGCGAAATCTATGACATGGGCTTGTACCGGGTTGGAGATGCCCAGCTTTACACCACTCGTGGAATCGGAACGACTCGCGTAGATGCCCGTTTTAATTGTCCGCCTGAAGTCACCGCTATCACGCTCCACGCTTGAGGCGTTTAGCGTTCACCGTTCGCCGTTCACCGGGCGCCGTTCACCGTTTGGCGTTTGCAGGGCGATGCGCTCCTGTGGATAGGTTCAGCGCTGGTCACTGTTTTCAGCTAGCTTCACCAAATTCTCGCCTGCCAGGCAGCAGCAGAAAACGAACAGTCCCTGCCTCACCGCAATCCGTGGATGCCATTAATTAAATCCGCCGCCGCCGGGGACCCAGGGCGCTTGGACCGCTGAGCTGTATACTATATATACTACACCGCGTCACCCAACCGGGTGATCAGGTCGGAGCGTTACTTTATTTCGGGGGCAAAACACTAAGTCGTCCGCTCTCAGAATCACCGCTTTTGCAATTTGCGACCTCGGCCAAGGTATTGTGCACGGCATCGAGACATTCCTGCGCTCCCCGAAACCTTCGACGACGATCCCAACGCTGGAAACGATTGAAACCCCTTGTGGCCAGCAGGAAGACCACCCCTGCGCCAATTGCGAATGCGAAATGTTCCATACGATTTACTTCTCCGAAGGTTCTCAGAGCACGTTTTATGCCGACGAGTCCTGACTCGTGGCTAAACCATGGCTAAAGCGCAAAAGTCACATCCGGCGGCCGCTGGAATGAAACGAGAGCTCATAGCGGTTAGAGAGCTTCTTCATCAGAGCTCGCGTGTTGGTTTAAGAAACCGTGGTAGAACGATCGATTAAAGGAACCTTTTGCCGTCTATTTGGAAACGGGTTCCGTATTTCCGAAGAAAATTTGTTTTTATGGTAATTATTGCCGTAGCAGCACATACGAGGCCATCTGCGATGAACCCGCCTTAAGGCCTAGGGAAAAAAGCCGATAGAGGAATGCAATGAGCTCTAAGGCTAGGCGAAGCACAACACGCGCTGCGTGGCGCCTCGCTAAAGTCTATTGGACCTCAGAAGAGAAATGGTCGGCCTGGGGACTCCTCTTCGGCGTTATCGCTCTCAACCTCGGCAACGTCTACGTCAGCGTCCGAATCAACGAATGGAACAGGGCCTTTTTCAACGCGCTCCAGGCGCTTGACAGTGCCGAGTTATTCCGCCAGCTCGGGTTCTTCTGCATCCTGGTCGTCTTCGCAATAGGGATGTCTGTCTATGCTCTGTACCTGAACCAGCTGCTGCAAATACGCTGGCGGCGCTGGCTCACCACGAAGTATCTCGCCAATTGGCTCGCGGACCGCGCCTATTACAAATTGCAACTGAAAAGCGCAACCGATAACCCCGACCAACGTATCTCTGAGGACCTCAACCAATTTACCACCTATGTAATGAACCTATCGGTCGGCCTCTTCTCCTCAGCCGCCTCTCTGGCTTCATTTCTCGTTATCCTCTGGGGGCTCTCAGGGCCGGCGGATATCCCGCTCGGCAAATGGGGCATGTTACACATCCCCGCCTATCTCGTCTGGGCAGCGTTGCTCTATGCCGGGATTGGTACTTGGCTTACCATCAAAATCGGTCGACCGCTGGTGCCACTGAATTTCGCTCGCCAGCGTTACGAGGCCGATTTCCGGTTCAGCCTGATGCGTCTGGGGGAAAACGCGGAGAGCGTTGCGCTCTACGGCGGCGAACCGGTGGAGCTTGGTGTTTTTCACGAGCGCTTCCGCAGTGTATTTGAAAATTTTCGGCAAATCATGAAGCGCCAAAGGCGTCTCAGCTGCTTTACGCTGGGCTACGCGCAGGTGGCGGTTATTTTTCCGGTGGTCGTCGTCTCACCGCGCTACTTTGCCAGCCAGATCGGGTTGGGCGGCCTGATGCAGGCGGTCAATGCGTTTTCCTTCGTACACAACGCGCTCTCCTTTATAATAAACGCGTACACGGACATTGCCGCGTGGCAAGCCGCGACCGAACGGCTAAGCGGCTTCGAGGACCGACTGCTGGCAGTCCGTCAGTCGATGCGTGCGCCCCGCCAGATCGTGATTCGGCGCGGAGGCGCCAGCGTTGCCGTCGACGAGGTGGATCTCGATCTTCCTGACGGTACGCCACTGTTGCGCGGCGTTTCGTTCGGGCCCCCTCGTGGCTCCGCGGTCCTCATCGCCGGCCCCAGCGGCGCGGGAAAGAGTACGTTGCTGCGGGCTATCGCCGGAATTTGGCCATTCGGCCAGGGCGAGATCAGACTAGGCAAAGGACGGATTCTCATCGTACCGCAACGGCCATACTTGCCTCTTGGCACTCTCGCCGGCGCGCTGGCCTATCCGCGCGGCGACAAGTGCAACTTCCCGACCAAAAGGCTCGCCACGGTGCTCGAGGAGGTCGGACTGGGCGCGCTCGCT
>CAWBKA010000052.1:0-87036 GCA_963789065.1 uncultured Verrucomicrobiae bacterium
GAATAAGAGTCTAAACAACCATGTCACAGTGCAAGAGCGCCCGTTTAATGGAGGAGATAACCAACGGTGGCAGCTTATTAACTAGCGACATTCCTAGCTATCTTCAGGATTGATGGTGGGGGCCGAAAGTTCAGCAAATTGTGTAGCGCAAACGGCCGGCGCACGCACTCAGGAAACATCTATGTACGACATCACAAATTTGGAGAAACTGTCTGCCTTTAGTAAGGCGGCACCCGAGGCAATGGCGAGCTTTCAGGCTTTCGACAAGGCCGCCCTGGCAGATGGGGCCATCCCAAAGAAGTATAAGGAACTGATGGCGGTGGCTGTCGGGCTCACCACCCAGTGCCCATATTGCCTCGATGTGCACAGGAAGGCCGCCCTCAACGCCGGTGCCACCGAACAAGAGTTGGCGGAGACTACCTTCGTCGCCGCTGCATTGCGCGCCGGGGGTGCGGTGGCCCACGGCTCTCACTTGGTCGACTGTGCCTGAAGCCGAATGGTTTGTCCGGCGGGGTTCCTGATTGCCGCATACCTGCATTGGAAGTGTGGCGATCAAGTTCAGAGCGGATTTCGGGTCGAGGAAGTTCCAGCAGCCAAAATCGTTTCCGAAATGCGACAAGCGGGTGGCGCAATCTGTAGTATCTGAAAACGACGACAGACGCCAGCGTTTGACGATCGGGTGACCGCTCGGCACGATCGTAATCACCGGGTCGAAGGTGCTCGCGTTCTACGACGATTTCGCCCATCGCGGGGCGACAAAACCTCAACCAGACGTTCACAGTTCGCGTTCAGTGTCCGCGAAGTGTCTTTAGATTGGTCCAGAACTCGTCGACGTTGCTCTTGTCGATCGCGCGGGTCGGAACTATAACTACCGATCGACGCTCAATGATGTGAACCGGCGGCGTCGCCAGGCGCTAAATCCAAGAACCGGTTCCGCAACTCTCCCTCAAATTATGGCAACTACGTTGTTTGATCTGTCCGGCAAAAAAGCCCTGGTTACCGGAGCCAGCAAGGGTATCGGGTACACGATCGCGGTCGAACTGGCAAAACAGGGAGCCGATCTTATCGTGACCTCTCGCACTCGCGCCGACCTTAACCCGATCGTGCAAATCGTGCAGAAAATGGGCCGGACCGCCTACGCGCTGTGTGCCGATCTAAATCAGCACGCCGAGGTCGTCCAGTTAGCGGAGGAGGCTTTGAGCATATGGCCGACCCTCGACATTCTCGTCAACAACGCGGGCGTCAACGTCTTAGCTCCCGCCACGGAAGCTGCCGTCGAGGATTGGGAGGTCATATTAAACACCAACCTGCGGGCGCCCTTCTTTCTTGCGCAAAGAATCGTGCAACCGATGATCCGGCAGCAATGGGGTCGGATTATTAACATTTCGTCCCAGTGTGGCCTTATCGCGATCGAAAACCACGTGGCTTATTGTGCGAGCAAGGGCGGCATGGAACTGATGACCAAAGTCTGTGCGCTCGAGTGGGCGCCTTACGGCGTGACGGTGAACACGGTTGCGCCCACCGTGGTCGATACCCCGCTGACCCGGAAGGTAATTAATACTCCGGAAAAGCTGAACGAGATGTTGCGCCGGATCCCGGTGGGAAGGTTCGCCACCTGTGAGGAAGTAACGGGCGCGGTAATTTACCTGGCCTCGAACGCCGCAGCCATGGTGACAGGTGATTGCCTTCGCGTAGACGGCGGATGGACCGTGCAGTAGCTCCATCGGCCACTTACAGAAGAGAGCGAAGAGGTTTTGAACAGAAGCAAACTAAGGAAGCTAAGGTGGATCTGGAATTGGGTTTTTTGCCGCTTACCCTGAGATGGGCACTGCACGAGCGTGACACCATCGGGGGGCCTGAAGATTGGAGAAACCACGAATGGACGAATGGACGCGAAGGGGAATCAGATCCATTTGCGGTTTTTTAGCGTCGTGAGCGCAAGCCGCTTTCAATCAGCCACACTCAAAGCTCCAGGAACGACGACGATTTTAGGCCAGCTCGATTTCCCCCATGTTCGGTCCTTCCCGAATGACACGAAGACCGACCGAATCATAAAGCTTGGCGAATTCGCGGTAAGGATCCTCAGTTTCTTCCGGGTGAACGAGAGGAGGTTGCGCCGGCGTGCGTGGATCGATCAGATGCAGGGTATCGATCATCTCGTCGTGCCCGGTCTGAAGCACCAGGCCCATGAAAGATCCTTGGTCGTTTCCCAGAGGGATCTCTGTCCGATTGCCAGTCCCGCTGGTAACCAGGGCGAACAGCCCGTCGGGACTGACCGCCAGGCTCCTGGCCTGCCTGCCTTCGAACAACCGGAGCTGCTTGCCGGTTTCGATGTCCCATAATCGGACCGTGGCATCCGCGCCGCTGGTCAATGCCGAGTGGCCATCCGGACAAAAGGCAACGCAGATGACTCCTTTCGTGTGTCCCCTGAGAACACGCAATGACATACCTTTGCCTACGTCCCAAACCCGAACCGTGCCATCCAGGCTTCCCGTCAAGGCAATCTGGCCATTCGAACTCAAAGCGACGCTGGTGACTGTCGCCGTGTGCCCGCGTAATACCCGCGATCGTTCACCATTTAGGTTCCACACCCAGGCGAGACAATCCGCAGAACCAAACAAAGCCGTCCCACTCCCTGCATGCAATCCGACGCTAAGTACTTCGCCAATGCTTTCGCCAAGCATCTTCGGCGATTCGTTGGTTTCCAGATTCCACACCCGGACGACGCCATCTTCCGACCCGCTCGAAGCTAGATTTCCATCGGGCGAAAACGCGACAGATAAAACGCTTCCGCCCTTTGCTTCCAGGCTGCGTCGCGCTTGCCTGCTGGCCATGTCCCAAAGCCTGATCGTACGATCCGCGGAAGCCGTCAGTACGGCCGTCCCATTCGGGCTGATCGCGATGCCGTTGACAGCGTCGCGATGGCCGCTGAGGACCGCCGTTTCACGCCCGGTTTGCAAGTCCCACTGACGCGCCGTGGCATCCTCAGAACCGCTGCATTAAAGTCCTGCCCTTGCCGTCCACGGCGAGGCACCAGACCGTGTCGGTATGGCCCTGCAACTCATATAATTGCTCGCCTGTCGCCACTTCCCAAACGCGGACGGAGTGATCCACCGATCCGCTGGCAATTCTCTGGCATTTGGCATCGGCCGCAATGGCAGTCACGGAGCCGGAGTGCCCGACGAATCTTCTCAACTCCGCCCCGGTTTCAAAATTCCAGACGCTTATTGTCCTGTCCGCCGACCCGCTCACGACCGCCCTCCCCTCCAGGCTGAAGGCCACGCTTCCCACCGCGCCCGTGTGACCTTTGATCAACCGCACTGTCGCGCCGCTTTCCAAGTCCCACACTCGGATAGTGAAATCCTCCGAACCGCTGATCGCAATTGGTAGCTGAGGGTGGAATGCCACGCTCCAAACGCGACCGGAGTGTCCCCGCAGGAGTCGAAGTTGTCTGCCCGTCTCGACGTCCCAGAGACGAACTGTGCCGTCGTAAGAACCGCTAAGAACGCTCTTACCATCCGAACTGAAGGTGACCGAAGACACTAAGTCGGTGTGCCGATCCAGACAGACACCGTTTCCCTCCTCCGTATTCCACATCGCCATGATGCCTTGGCCCGGATCATCAAAACTCGATTTGCCTTCCGCGGGGCCAAACGCCAACGAATCCCAGATTCGCTTGAACTTGTTTCCGTATCCTGCCAACACCACTTTGCCGTCCGCAGTCATTGCGATGCCGCTGGCGCCGTTTGGCTGCGTCGGGAAGGCACGCAATTGGTGACCAGTCTCTACGCTCCATAAACGAACCGTCCCATCCTCTGAGCCGGTGATCGCAGTCTCCCCTTTCCCACCGAACGCGACGCTCTGAACTTCGCCGGTGTGTCCTTCCTGCAAGAGGCGCAATTGCCTGCCGCTTCCGACTTCCCAGAGCCGCGCCGTCTTGTCTATTGAGCCGCTCAGCACGGTCTTCCCATCCGGGCTGAAAGCCACGCTCGATACGCCTTCATCGTGGCCAGCAAACTTCCGCAGCTCGGTGCCGGTATCCACTTCCCACAGACGGATGGTTTTATCCATCGAGCCACTCAAAGCGACTTTGCCGTCGGGACTGAAAGCGACGCCGTATACATGGTCTTCATGGCCCTCGAACACGCGCAGCGCCTGGCCGTCTTCCAAATTCCACAGCCGAACGGTTCGGTCGAATGACCCGCTTAGGGCCAAGAGGCCATCGGGGCTAAAAGCGACCTTGGTCGCGAACTCAAGATGACCTGTGAGGACCTGCAGCTTCTCGCCGTTCACCGCGTGCCATACTTCAATACTGCCGTCGGAGGTTGCGGCCAAGATCCTGTCGCCGTCCCGACTCCAGGCCACTCCGACGATGCCATTGCTCCGCGCCGCCGGTTCCCCCAACAAGCGAATTTCTTCGTAGTTTTGAAGATCCCACACCCTCAGCGTTCGGTCTCCCGAACCGCTGACCGCAAATCTTCCTTGAGGACTCCATGCCACCCCGTACACGGCTGCGGTGTGCCCCGTGAGAACCCGCGGTGGTTCGCCGGTCAGGGGATCCCAAACTCGGATGGTCTTATCTTGCCCCGCGCTCAGAATCTTTCCCTCGAAACTGATCGCCAGATCCCACACATATTCCGCGTGCCCTTCAAGCACACTCCGGACGATACCGGCGGCAAGGTCCCAGACCAGAATGACACCATCCTGGTGTCCGCTGAACGCGGTTTTTGAATCAGCGCTGATCGTAACGCTATTAACACCCTTGGCGTGCTGACCGAGCACCCGCAGCACCTCCCCGCTGGCCAGGTCCCACAACCGGGCGGTGTTGTCCGTTGCTCCACTTAAGGCGCGCTGGCAGTCGCTGCTGATCGAGATGGCGGATACGGATTTAGTGTGTCCTTCGAGGCGGCGCGCCACCGTGAGCGGACGTCTCAGGTCCCAGAGGCCGATCGTTTCATCGAAGGAACCGGTCATCGCGATTTGCGCGGCCGCGTCGACGGCGACGCCCAAAACGCGGTCCTTGTGTCCTTCCAAAACGAGAATGGTCTTGCGCTCGTCAATGTCCCACCATCGCATGGTATTGTCCGCGGATCCGCTCAACACCCAACGATCATCGGAGCCGAAGACCAGACTTAATACCGCTCCGGTATGCCCAGCGAGGGTACCCATTTTCTCCCCTGTCTCCAGATTCCAGATCCCGATACCGCCGTCGCTGGATCCTCGAAGCGCCACCTTACCATTCGCACTGACCGCCAGGCTCGTAACCGATTCACCGAGCTGCGACGGAAGAAGCCGGATCGTCTTTTCCGACGCCGTATCCCAGACTTGGGCGCTACCGTCGCCCAGCCATTCTGCCAGCGCGGGCCGGCCAGAACCGCTCAGGATGATTTTACAGCCGGCATCACATGCGAGGTAGGTAACGCTCCCGGTATGATTCCGGAAATGGCGCGGGTTGCTAAATGGAAGTCCCGCCACTACGATCGAACCGGTCTTGTAGCCCCACAGAATCGACTGACCGTCAGGGCTGAAGGCCACGCTCGTCACCGGCTCTCCAGACCCTTTGATGGACCATTCCCGTGACGCGGTCTCCAGGTCCCAAAAGTAAACGCCGCCGTCCAGCGAACCAGTCACCGCCCGTCTCGCATCGGGACTCAGAGCCACGCACGAGACGGCGGCGGAATGTACTGGCAGGCTCCATAACTGCTCAAGCGTTTTCAGATTCCACAAGTGAGCCTCTCCGTCCATGGAGCCGCTAAGACCTATCCGGGCGTCCAGACTGATCGCCACGCTCGTCACCGGCGCGTGATGCCCTTCCAGCCGCCCTCTCATCCATCCACGCTGAAGGTCGAGAAATCTATATTGAGTCCATGCCTCTCTCGCCCAGGAGGGATTTCCCCAGGTTGACGGATATCCTTCCGGTGCATCATTCGGCGGAGCAAGCTCCACGGCGCGCAACAAACAGGCTGCAGCGGATTGATATCGGCCCCGATCCGATAGCACGAATGACCGCTCGTAGAAGGCGCGTCGGCCTCTAACCTCGCCTTCCATTCCCGAAATTCGGCATCGGAACGCTCTTTGCGTCTCATGGCCACGCTGGCCTCAATGAATTCGCCTTCCGCAGAACTCAACCCGTCGGGGCGCTCCGACCTCCAGCGCTCCGCCTCGGCCAGCAATCCGCCCCGCAGCAAGGCGCCTCCATCTCTATTGGTGCGCTCCCATTCGCGAGCGGCAGATTGAAGACGTTTCTGCCACAAGAGAAACTCCTGGTCTGCTTTCAGCCATAGATTGAGGCGATCCCAGGCACGGAATAAGGCGTCATGCGCAACCTCGACCATCCTGCCCTCGGCCCCACCCCAGGTCACCAACAGACGCGCCTTGATCATCCGTTCCAGAGCCGGATGCGCTTCGAGCGGCAGCGCTTCCCATCGTGTCGATTTCCGCACAAAGCGACCATCGTCATCCATGCGGACTAAAGAGGAGAACGCCTTGCGCAGAGTCGCTGGTGACTCGCCCGAATCCAGATCCGATCCGACCGCGTCTTCCGCAGCTCGAACCAGCAGTCCCTGCAGACCACCCAACTCATTTCGATATTGCCGGAGAGTGAATCGACCGCCCATTCGACTTTCCGCAGGCGAACCACCCGACAGCTCCCAGAGTTTCCGCAACCCAAAGGCCAGGATCGGTAGCGCGTCCCCGCTTCCGGCGTCGGCGATCATGGCCTGGACCAATCCTTGCTCCAGCTCCAGACCCGCAAGTCGCGCCGGTTTTTCAATCAATTGCGGATAGTCCTCCACCCCGATGGCCGGAAGCGGGACGCTCTCGCACGACAACCGGCTCCAAGGTTCCTGTGACTGAAACTCAGGCAGGAAATCAGACCGCAAGAGACCCAAGATCAGGAAGGGGCTGCCGGCGCTCTCGATCGCCCGATGCAGTAAAGTTGAAAAACGATGCGACGGGTCATCCGGCGACCGGCTCAATAGCTCTTCGAGCTGGTCGATCGTAACCACGATCGATGCGTCGCTTGCCTTGGAGGCAGCGCGCAGGTCGTAGGCAATATCCTGGAGCGGCCCGAGATCGGAATCCCGGGCGGCGCGTTCGAGCTCATCGCGAAGTGATCGCCAATCACGTTTTTCACCTAAACGGTCGAAGGTGCGCGAGAGAGCCAGCGCGAATTCATGGCCAGGTTGATCTCGCGGCCGAAACGAGTCCACGACTAGCCACGCAGCAGGATTCTTCTTGAGCCGCGGCAATACCCCGGCACGGGCCAGAGAAGATTTGCCGCTTCCGGAAGCGCCTAAAAGGAGCACAAAGCGACTTTTTTGAAAACGCTGGAGCCGAGTCAGCAACTCGGTAAGTTGTTGAATCGCGCTCTCCCGGCCGAAAAAAACGGCCGCATCCTCTTCAGCGAACGCTGTCAATCCAGGATATGGGGACCGGTTGGGAGGCAACCGAAACGAATCCTGCGGATCCAACCCAACTTCCGCCAAGCCACGCCACAGACGAACAAAGCCATCCTCCCGATCTACCGTGAAATCGATCATCTGCTCTTGCTGGAGGATTGAGTCGATGGTGCAAGGAGCGATTTTGAGGGAGAAAACAGATTTACCAAGTGCCCGCGCCTGCGTA
Source organism: uncultured Verrucomicrobiae bacterium (assembly GCA_963789065.1). Classification (GTDB taxonomy): domain Bacteria; phylum Verrucomicrobiota; class Verrucomicrobiia; order Chthoniobacterales; family JAFAMB01; genus JAFAMB01. The sequence goes on from CAWBKA010000052.1 coordinate 7,627, forward strand.
ACCTCGGCGAAGCACCATTTCGAGGACATGGAATGTTGGCTGCATAAAACCAATACAGCCTGGCAAGCCAGCAGCTGGCGATAAAGCTCGCGTTCCCAGTTGCGCCCAGCGGGTATCCCATCTTGCGGATCGAAATCAAGAAAGATCGACTGGTATTGCTGGTCGAGCCGCTTCTTAATCTCAGCCGCAATTTGGCCGTCCTTGCTATTGTGACTGATGAAGATCGTGCTCAACTGGCAGAGGGGAGGGGGAGGGTTTTGGGTTTTGCGTTTTGGGTTTTGGGTTTTGCGTTTTGAGTTTTGAGTGAGCCTTCGAACTACGCAACTCAAAACGCAAAACCTAAAACTCGTGTCCGCGCTGGTTGATTCCCGGTCTCTTACTGGCTTGGCAATATGGTTCGAGTATCGCGGACCAAGAGTTATTCAAGAAGCTCAAGGTGATCAGATGGGATGCCTGGCCTACGTGGAAGCAGTTGCACGAATTGGCGCCCTTCTACCGTCGCCGGTCACGCTGGTGGTGGTTTTAGTAGTATTTTTCTTCATTGCGATTCTGGATCCGCCTGCGGTTAGGGGAATCTACTGACTCGACTCATTGCATCACCCAATCGAGCCCCTCTAGGTCCGTTGGTAAGGAGGTGATTTTTAACTCTCGAGTTCCTGGAAGGGGATTGTTAACTTAATTAATGCCACAAGAGGTCGGCTGGAAGCGCACTGCGAAATTGTCCGCCCATGTTTTCCTTTCTCTTGCCGACATTTCTTGTAAACGCCACTTGGGTCGAATTCAGTGACTCAATCGATGACTCGGATGCCTTCCGTCGACTGGTCAGTTGGATTCGCGGCGTGGCGCCGGGGCCCAGAGGACCGGATGGTAGCCCACGCACGACCCACAACCTACCCTTTGCGCCAAATTCCTTGGCGTAATTTATGAGAACGGGAAGAGCGAAAGGTTCAGTCCAGCTGCGGCGGCAACGTGAGGTGACAAGCAAAGGGCTCTGGCCGAGTATGCCAAAGCGCCTGGATCTCACGGGGGGGATAGAACTCGAGCGCGTCAGCTAGACCAACGATGAAAACTCGTTCGGCAGTTCGACATCGCGTTCAGAATCGCCAAGAAGATCGCCCACGGCGAGGCTGATTGTGCTTGGTGGTCCATTGAGATTTTTGATGAATTCGGTCCATAGGCGGCAAGCTCAAAAGCTCGCGGAGAGCTTTTCGATTAAGCCAGCCGATTCCTTGGACTGGAGTAGGGTGACGCCGACGCGGCGTGCAGAGCATCGAGGCCGGTAAATCGACACTACTGCCGTCGACTGTGCTGAGCTAATTGTGTCGCCACCTCAGAGTCACCGGCAGGCACGAGAGCCAAATTCAAGAAGTCGGCGAGCGCTGGGGGATTGTGAATGTTATCGCCTCCCTGAATTCCAATGCTCCGATGTATTTGTGTTCGCTATGGTATTCGCCGCCACCCATTTCTCTGCCATTACTTGGGTTAGTACGTCCGAGTAAGCTCGCTCGTTGTCGGCGATGTAAGTGAGGAACTGAGAGTAACGCTTGAACCGTACTCTCTCCGACTCACTAGAGAGGTCTAATTCAAATGCACGCCGCTGTCCGTTGCTCCATAAGATGGCGCCGACAACAGCATATCGAATAAGCGAATTTCGTGTGTGATTCTTTTTATTTGACAGAAACTGCCATGTCGCTTGAAATGACCTCAGTCTGAGCGCATCTGCCGTCGATGCGAGTCGAGGGCGCTGATCTTTTTCAAATCGCACGTCTGCATGGACAACTTCGCGTGTGACCGCTATCGAAAAGAAATCAACGTAGCACGTGGGAATATACAAAAGCCCAATGAGCGCTCCGAACGCGCGCTGAGAGGGTATGCCGATAGCGTCCGCGGCTGCTCCCAAAGAGGCCATGACTTTGTCCCATTCGCCTCTACCGAGTTGGGCGGAAAGAGGCTCCGATCACCTGATCGTCATGGCAGAGAGCGACGGCGAGCGTCGTCTTGCCATAGCCACCAGCACCTTGTAGGGCGGTAGTGATTGCAATTGGGCACTCACGCTTTTCATTTACGAGCTCAGCGATGAGCTGCTTGAATTCTCGTGGCCGCTTGCACAAAACCTTCCGGAAAATCCGGTGCCATAAACGAGACACGCGCTGGCTGGCGGTCGCTTTTTAGATAATTGACGAAGGTTTCCCATTCTCTATCGAGATCGAAAAAATGGGCCTTGCGCATCCAGTTCGGTAAACTTGCGTAGTCGAGCTCGGCGTCTGGCCGCCCTTTGACCGGATAGACGTTTACACCACGTTGGCGGGCGTAACGCCATTCCTTCCGCGTCATTTCAGATGTGATGGCGGCGGGAGTCATGACGATCACGAGGAATCTGACTCGGTCAAGCGCCTCCTCAATCTGGTTCCACCAACCGACACCGCCTTCCATTTCGGCGCGGTCTTGCCACAACCTAATTTCGGCCTCCGTCTTTAACCGTTTACGTAGGTGCGTAGCGAACTCCTCACCGTCGTTCCGGGCGTACGAGAGGAAAACACTGGGTTTCCCGATCAAACCTTCGCTGCTCCAACCTTTACTTCACCAACAATCCGACCCACAACCTAACACAGCGAAAAGTAGCTTAAGCCTAAAGTCCGAAAAGGGACATTCACGCTGAACCAGTACAACCTCACAATTTATCTGGAGAACGACGGAAGCATCTTCTCGATGGCTCCGACGTTTAATCGGACGTCACCCTCGGCTGGCTAGAACCCGCCCTATACTGCTCCTTCATCCAGGATCTCCATCACGTCCCTTGAGGGATCTTTCACTCTTTGCAACAGGTCGTGGTCTTGTCCCAACTTCGCGAGTAGCCGCGCTGCTAACTCTCCCTTCGAGTCCGACCATGGCGTCCGACAGGGTCACCGCCCGTAAATTTGGAAGATGGGGTAGTTTCGCCGCCGTTTCCGCGCCGCAGAACAAGAGCGTCGGCCCTCGGAATTTTATATCTTGCGCCAAGGCGCAAGCTTCGAGGTAATTGTTACCTAGCAGCACGATTGCAATTTCGTACCGCTGCGCCACGATCCTGCGAAAACTTTCCGGCACATGAAGCATTTCTGCCCAATGCTTCAACTCCTTCCCATTCATCGTGGCGAACGTACACTCATAAGGCGCGACTTTCCGGCCTCCTCGAATGAATCCGTAGCCCGCAGAAAGAATATGCAATTCAAGCGCAAATCCTCTTGCGCGCGACCGGAAGTTTTCCACGCCACGCATCAGCCGCAGTATGCTGTTCTCCGGTGTAGATGTTACGGGCCGCCATCAGCTCGTGCTCGAGTTCCTGTTCGCGTGCGGCAACATGCTTCTCCCCCCTTGCAAAGTCCTCCCTTGTGAGCGCCCGCTCACTCTGTACGGCTTTCCTACCGGTGCATGAGGTGATCACCACGATTCGCAGCTCGCCGTTGGAAGACTTCCGACTCATAGTGTAAATGATTGCATACGGGATTTTTGGCACAAGCCTCATGTCGGCACGGATCCGAATGTGGCAAAATCCCCTCGACGCAGGCGCTCGCAGACCCTAGCTCGCCCCCCTTAAAGAAAAGTAGAACCGGAAGTCAACCAGGCCTGCCCTCTGTCCCAATTCAGAAGGGGCGGTGACATTGACGCGATCAATGGAAGTTGGCCACTGCGGATGTGGTTGGTTGGCTTTTGAGAAGCTCTATTCCATCATACAAAAGATCCCTCTTCATGCTCGATCAGGAACGCAACGAAGCCTTAATGAGGGTCGACGCGGATAAGCCCATGGGTAGGCTGCTGCGCCGCTATTGGCATCCGATCGCCGCAGTTTCCGAGTTTATTGACCAGCACACCAAGCCGGTGCGCCTGTTGGGCGAAGATCTTGTTCTCTACAAGGATCTGTCCGGCACCTTCGGTTTGCTTGATCGGCATTGCCCGCACCGCCGCGCCGACCTCTCCTACGGCTTCGTCGAAACGTGCGGTCTGCGTTGCAATTACCACGGCTGGCTATTCGACAAGGACGGTTCCTGCCTCGCTCAACCCTACGAGGATGTCGAAGATCCATCGGGAAGACTGAGAAAAACTGTCATCTCCCAAAGTTATCTGGTGCAGGAATGCGCTGGTCTCTTGTGGGCCTATTTGGGGCCGACCCCGGCGCCGCTGGTCCCTAATTGGGAGCCGTATCACTGGAAAAACGGCTTTGTACAAATCGTCTTTTCAGAGGTCCCCTGCAATTGGTTTCAGTGCCAGGAAAACTCCATTGACCCTGTCCACTTCGAGTGGATGCACTCCAATTGGGCGATCCGTTTAAGCGGGCACACAGGACCCTATAGTCCCATCCATCTCAAACTCGCCTTCGAGGAATTTGAGTACGGCTTTACTTACAAACGAATTCGCGAGGACACTGACGAAAGGCATCCGCTTTGGACGATCGGCCGCGTTTGCCTGTGGCCATACGCGCTTTTCACTGGCGGTCATTTCGAATGGCGCGTTCCGATCGACGACGAAAACACCCTCAGCATTGGTTGGTTTTATAGTCGCGTCCCGAAGGAGCGCGGACCTTATGTTCAACTCTCCATACCGTACTGGTACGCGCCAATAAAGGACGAAAAAACAGGTCGGTGGATATCGAGTCACGTGATGAATCAAGACTTCACTGGTTGGGTGGGACAAGGCACCATGGCCGATCGCAGCCGTGAACATCTGGGCAGGAGTGATAAAGGCGTGGCGATGATACGCCACCGTTTCTTCGAAGACATGAAGAAGATTGAGCGTGGCCAGGATCCCAAGTCCGTCATTCGAGACCCCAAGAAAAACGAGCGCATTCAGCTCCCTATCGTCGACCTCGATTTCTTCCGCGACGGCTACTCCAACAACGAAGCCAACGCCGCTGGCGGTGAGAATCGGCGTCCCGCCAAGCGTTTTCTTTCTCTCTACGGCCAACCTCCTGAGGTAAGGCGTGCCTACGAAGAAGCGATGGGCTTCAAGATGGAGGATTCGGAACGTTGAACGTTAGGAGTTGGGTTGCCTCAGCCAGCGGAGGCCGTTGCGGTCGGTGAATTACGCTAACTAAATACCAAGGGCGGAGATCGCAGCGCACGGTTCATTTTCCCAGGCGGGAGAATTCGGAATTGGATGCAGCGACGCGAAGGCTTTCAACTGTCCGGCCCGCCGAAACTGATGATTTACACCCAGCACTGCGCCGTTGCCCAATATGGATCTCGTTATCAGGACGCAGTTGGGAGGGCCATATTGATCGGTGAGTTTTCGCCTGATTTTTTCATCGTTCGATACGAATGCTCGTCATGGGAATTAATACAAATCCTTAGGCCTCAACGTGTTGTGCTTGCCATTTCGTGCAGAGGGATGCATATCCGGCGATGCCAGCGAATCTGGCCCATTCGGCGACCTATGGACGTGATCTGGGTGACAGATTATCGCCTGACGCGGCCAACATTTCATAACGCCAATCCATATTCGTCGCTGGGTCAACACACACAAGATCAATTATTATCGATTCGGGAATCTCGGAGCCAATATGCGTCAACTCGGGCACTGTCGCCGCTGTTCGCGAAGCCGTATTGCATTGCAGTTTTCTACTTCCCGTTTCAAATCCGCTTGCGCTTAGCTACACGAACGAGGATAATTTAGAATGCAATTATAACGGGCCGCTACCACGCCTGCGTTCGTAACGCCCGGCGCAAAATAGGGAAAGCCCGCTTCAGCGGAAGCGATCGCGGTGACGGCGTTTGAGCCTCTTTTGAGAACCGAAGCATATCAATCGCGTGTCCCGCGCTGAGCGGATTTCATGGGCCCTAGCCTATTGGCGTCACTTGGACAACTATGAAATCAAACGGAGCAAACATTCCACCGCGAGATAGTCGAAGTGCTCCAACACTCGCAACGGCGTTCACCTGTTCGAATTGCGGCAAGAAGGTTTCCTCGGTTGCCTCCGGGACCATGAATCGCAACCACTGTCCGTTCTGCCTGTTTAGCTTGCATGTGGCGGAATCGCGCAAACAAGACGACCGAAAGTCCACCTGCCGTGAACTAATGGAGCCAATTGCCATTTCTGCGCAGAAAGACGGCGAATGGGCGCTCGTCCACCGCTGTGTGGGATGCGGAAATATTAAGACCAATCGGATTGCTGGAGACGACGACACGCTGGCGCTCTTATGTATCGCGTTGCGACCCCTGGAAAGCCTTCCGTTTCCGTTGGATCAGGTGCTATTTGAGGCGAAGTTACCGAAGGCTGCTTAAAACAACAGGGGCTTAAAATGGAACTCTCTGGAGCAATGGCCAAGGCCGTGGATTTTTTTTTGGTCACTCAATCTACGGGACGTGCGGGTCCTAGGCTGGGCTGCATTCGCACGTGTCACGGCGAAGTCGAAACTCCATGTTTTCTTCCTGTCGCGAGTCACGGGACTCTCCGCGCGGTGACGTTTCAGCAGGCTGCTGACGCTGGGACACGAGTCATCATGGCGAACGCCTGGCACGTCTACCGCAGCACCACTCCCGAGAAACTTCGCGAAATCGGTGGCGCGCATCCATTGATGAATTGGAATGGAGTATTGTTTACCGACAGTGGTGGGTACCAAGTCTTCAGTCTGCGAGACAGCAGCGAAGTCATGGACGAAGGCATTTCCTTTGAAGGGGGGACGGAACCGCTGACCCCGGAGACGATCATCCGAATGCAGAAAGAACTCGGTTCAGACATCACGATCGCGTTGGATGATTGCGCTCCCTTTCCTTGCAATAAGCAACGCGCCGCGGAGGCCGTGCGCCGGACGACGTTGTGGGGTCGTGAGTGCATGAAGATGCATCAGCAGATTCCAGCCAGCTACGCGCATCACCAACAACTCTACGGTATTGTGCAGGGCGGCACCTTCGAGGATTTGCGTATAAGAAGCATCGAGGAAGCGTCCGAAGTGAATTTTGGCGGCTATGGCATCGGAGGCCTCTCCATCGGCATGCCGAGATCGTCCGTGCGTGCAATGACGGCGCTCACTTGCGAACGCCTTCCTTATGAAAAGCCGCGTCATCTCCTGGGCGTGGGGCTTCTCGAACAAATCCTGGAGGGTGTGGCGGATGGCGCGGATACGTTCGATTGCGTGCTGCCCATTCGCAAAGCCCAGCGGGGCATCGCCTACACGCGTTTCGGCGAGGTCCGCTACAAGGACAAGGAACGCTCCCGCCTCAAGGATGCCCCCTTGGATTCCAAGTGCGATTGCCCGACCTGCGCGACGCATACACGCGAGCAACTCCGACTCTTGTACCGAACCAACCGAGCCGCGGCCGGCGAATTGGCCACGATTCATAATTTGCACTTCTATCATCGGACTCTGGAGGGTGCACGCGAGGCTATCCGGGCAAATCGATTCTCCACATATTTAAACGACTTTAGTTCACGATGGAAGGCGGGAGCGAATTTCGTGGTGTAATGAGCGACACCCGCCATTCAACTTTCAAGAGGTTATCCGGTCTCGATTCCGTCCAACGCAGGGTGCGCTGCGCCCCTTTACAAGGCGGAGAGATTTGTTACATATCCCCGGTTACGCCCAGGCCTCCCGGCAAAAAACCTTGACTGTTTGGCGACCGTTTGCATACGCTCTAACGTTTTGCTAACCCAAAAACGATTGCTACTATGGCAGATCCAACTACCGACATATTTTCCGAAGAAGTTCGCAAAGATTTGATTGAGACATGGGAGCGCGCGTCAAAGGCAAACAACAGTACTGCCACCGACGTTGCCGAGGCCGCTCTAGGGGCGGTGGATGATGCCGAAGCGGCTGTGACAAAAGCCGCTGCGGCGATTTCAAGCGTGAAAGCGCTGTGACCTGCACTTAAGTTGTTTGTTGATGGGGGGCGTTAGCCGGCTGAAAGAATCCGAAGGTCAACTATCCCGTTCCTATGCTGACATCGAAACGACCCCATACCGCGCATCAGTCGGAGATGCTGCTCACCCGTATAAATCGCGCCCGCTTTTTTACCTGTATTCTTGCGCCGACAACAAAGTCGTTCACCTGTCCATTCGCTTCGGCGTGAAAAAAACACTCATAATCCATCGGAGGATCGGTCGTGAGCGTTTGGCTGGCGATGATCATAGGTTCGCGTACTCATTCTGTCGGTTCCCAATATTCTGCCCATGAAGTGCTGGTCTCCCACAGTCGGACTTTCACGATGCGCAAAGTATTGCGAAGCGGATATCGCTGGGCCGGGCATGTTCGCGTATTCTGCTAACTTTTCCTTAAAGTGGTCAAAGATCGTCTTAGCTATCACCTCGGTCGTAGGATCAATCGCCTCGAAGCCGATAACCCGATCTCCGTAGAAAGACTTAAAATCCGCATATCTGGGATCATCCGTGTTGATGCACATCGCATGATCCAGTGTCTCCAGAAAATCCGACATGATCTGCTTGATGATCTTGAAGTCGCAAACCATCTCATTGCCATCGAGTTCGTCGGCTTCGAGAACAAACTCGACCTTCCGCGTGTGACCATGCGGAAAAGCACACTTGTCCGGATGCTTGCGTCAGCATGTGACCGCTCTCGATTTCAAAGGTTTTACAGATCCGATAAGGCATGGTCAGGTTCCCTTGGTGTTCCCGAACAGTTCGATGTGGAGACGGTTGCAGTACCGGTAACCATAACACTTGCAGATATCGACTAGCATTGCGATGCGGGCACGAATAGTGGACGAATCAGTGCCCTCGGGCATCAGCAAGACTTTCGATGATTTGATCTCGCATCCAACTGTCGAAAGGAGATCGTGGATCTCCTCGAGATCGCTCTCCGACATCGATTACAAATTTAAGTTGGTAATTGTAGCTTTGAATCCACTCGCGGATGATCTCGGGCTGCAGGCGCCGCTTTTCGTGTCGGTCTCTCCAACCGTTCGCCACCGCAGCATCAGGAGTCGAGTTGCTCAGCTTTGGACTTAGTGATGCGAGATCGCACGCGATACCTTCCGGAAAGACTGGTTGCCGCCGTTTCAATTGTGATGTGCTTTCCGATCTCCTTGAGTTGGTCGGTCAATTGATGAATGCCCTTTGCGACCATCGGTTCACCGCCGGTCACCACGACGTATTCTGTTCGGAATTGACTCACTTCACGTGACGATCTCGTCGATAGCTCATTTCCGTACCTTCCGGAGCCCAGGACGCGTATTTCGTGTCACACCAACTACAGCGCAAATTGCAGCCAGAAGTCCGGATAAAGGCGGAGGGAACTCCCGTCAGTTCGCCTTCGCCTTGGATGGAATGGAAAATTTCGGAAATAAACATCGGGATTAAGCTAACTGCGACGGGCCTCGGCGGTAGAGCAGCTGCCGACGCATAAACAGTTGGATCGACGACACCCGCTAACATGAATGCTTCGCGCCGCTCCACACACGTACCACAGGTACCACAGTGCAGAGGAGCACCTTTGTAACACGACCAGGTCTGCGAGAAATCAACGCCCAATGCATTTCCGCGCGCAGCTATCTCGGCCTTCGTCATCGCGATAAACGGTCTCAATAGCTTGATCCCCGCGTACGTCCCGATACGAATCGCATCGGCCATGGATTTCATAAACTCTTCTCTGCAATCGGGATAAATCGCGTGATCACCGGCATGCGCAGCGATAACAAGTCCCTCTGCGTCTCTGCTTTCCGCAAATCCCGCCGAAATGGACAGCATGATGCCATTCCGAAACGGGACGACCGTGCTTTTCATCGTCTCCTCTTCGTAATGACCATCTGGGATCTGGCCGCCAGATTTTAGCAGGTCTGATTTGAACAGATCACCGACGAAATCCAAATGGATGACTTGGTGCTCGATGTTGAAACTTTCTGAGAGTGATATGCAGCGAAAGGGATCTCCTTGTGATTATGTTTCGATCCGTAGTCAAAGCTAATGGCGCCGACGACCTCGTGTTTTTGCTTCGCATCATAAAGGGCCGACACTGAATCCATTCCTCCGCTGAGAAGCACCACAACTTTTGCTTTTGCTGTTCATAGATGACTCCTTTTGGGTAGTACGTTTTTCTTTTTGCGGTGGTCCTCAATCATCTGCTGACCATCCGGGCTTGTTAGCTGAATCATCTGGATAGCGCGCGTCGACAGATATACTGATCCCGCCGCGAGCGGAAAATTCGCCGTGAACGATTGCCAGTCGAGGACGGCATGCGGTAATCAGATCATCCAGAATCTGATTCACGATCTCTTCGTTGAAACTTCGCGTATTTCGGTAAGACGCGAGATAGAACTTCAACGATTTGCTCTCGATGCAAAGTGTGGCGGGAACATATTCGATTGTTATACTCGCGAAGTCCGGTTGCCCTGTGACCGGGCACATGGAGGTAAATTCCGAACACTCAAACCTAATTGAATAACGGCGGGTCGAGTACTCATTCCGAAAAGTTTCCAACGTCTTCGCTGAGGGAGCGTCTGGGTAATCCACCGCCCGTCCGAGCAGTTTCAGTGACCCATATTTGGCATTCTTTTTCGTGCGCATCGTTAGCCTCGCCGTGGTCGAAAAAGCTCTAGTTGATCCCGATCTGTTGGGTCTATCGGTTTAATCTGGTGTGCAAAGCTCTTGATCTCCTCAACCTCACTTTGGGTGAAGAAGGTCTGCCCGTCCCGGAATCTATGGCCTAGCGGAATTTTTCCGGCTCGGCGCCATCTCCAGAGCGTCTGTCTGGAAATTTTTAGCACAGCGGCTAGGTCAGTCGCTGCAAAATATGCAATTCCATCGATGCGAACAACGCTGAGCGAGGCACTTTGCTTCTCAACAGGCTCCGAGGAATTCACGGGTGCATCGTGTAACTTTCCGTTGCGAAACGTCAACGAAATTCTCCTGAGTTTCAAATCACCCAATGAAAATGTCGATAAATACCCCCATCATAATGCCAAAGACCTTCACCCGCAGCACGTGAAGCTCCGCATCTTATGCGAAGTAGCCGCCCATATCGCGCGCCGCCGACCAACCCGTTGCGAAGTCAAAGCGCACTCGTTCAAGTTTGTTTCGGGGGCGGCAGAGGGATTTCAGCGGGGTTGGGTGGTCCCTTCGAGTGGCTTGGACTTGCGGCAGTTGGTTTCGGACCAGGTGTATCTCCGCGATGTAGCGTTCCACTTCACTCATGCTTCACTGTCTCCTTACGCTTCTGGCATGCCTGGAGAGAGCGCCTAGCCCGGCCGGACCAACGGCGGCTCTACGAAAATCTCTCCATTGGAGCCAATCAAGGCTCCTTTTCCCCGGCCCCAACGGCGCTCTCTTGAGCCGGGCGGCCCTGCACAACGCTCTGCGGCGACTTACTTGACAGGAGAGCGCACCAGTACCCGGCCCATCACTCCGGAGAAGATCAGAGCCGCTTTTCCTCTCGAGGGGTCTTCTCTAAGTGAGAGAGCTCCGGCTCTAGTGCAAACTCCCCGAGCGTTCCGCGCCGCTCTATTTCGCGTTTGAGCCGCCGGGCAGCGAACTTGCTGGTTCTCTCAAAGAAACGATTCAGTTTCGCTACCGCCCGCATTTCTTTCTGCGCCTCGAACCACTCCTCGAGCTCTTTGAGCGCCGGGATGTCGGTTTGAGACCGAAAGCCCAGTGCCAGTAAATCCAGTTCGAGCGAATTCGATGAATTTATGGCACTTCTGGTCGAAAAGCTCGAAATCAGGTCGCAGTGCGCCAACCGCCATCGTCACCGAATCGAGTGCACGGTGGCTGGTCCGTAGCCTGATCGCTGATCCGCTGCCAAATTGCGCGGTTTTCTCCTATGACGAGATCGATCTCGAAAGCGATTTGCCGTTGCACGTATGATTCGGGAGTTTGGGCTGGGCTCACTTGCTCGAAGTTAACCACAAGATTTTGTTGAAAGGGTCGAAAGGATGAAACAGCTTGTTGATCCGCCGATGGAGCGCTCACCGGGCCGGCAAAGACAACCGTCGTCATGCTCCAATCGCCTGGCAAATCAAGGGAAAATTTATCGATCCAAAAAAGGGCATGATAGAAAGGTATAAAACGTGGGTGCGCAGAAGCTATGCTTCGCGTTTTGGCCCGTCAATTTCAAAGTAAAACATGAGGGCCGGTTCTTATGATTGTAAATTCTTTTAGCTCGTCGATCGATGATCCGAAACGTTCCGGCAGCTTAGTGCATGCGCATGGCTGGATGACAAAACTCGCTTTGATCCTCTTGTCCACTTCGCGGGTGGTGCCGCTCATTACTGCAGCTGTTCTTCTCTTTGCTGGCTCCGCGGAGGCCGCCGTCGTTAAGGTCGTTAGCTCCGGCGGTTTCGCCGCGGCGTATAAAGCGCTCGCTCCGGAGTTTGAACGCGCGACCGGAAACACCCTTGTCACCAGCTGGGGCCCTTCGATGGGAAACACGCCGGATGCGGTTCCGACTCGGATTCAGCGCGGTGAGCCCATTGATGTCGTGATCATGGTCGGCTACGCGCTTGGCGATTTGGTTAACGGAGGCAAGGTTATCGCGGATAGCCGTGTCGACCTTGCCCGCTCAAGCATTGGCGTCGCGGTGCGTGCGGGGGCCCCGAAGCCGGACATCAGCTCGGTTGAATCACTGAGGCGCGCACTTCTGGCCGCCGAGTCGATCGCCTATTCCGACAGTGCCAGCGGCGTCTACGTTTCCACGGAACTGTTCAAGCGCCTGGGCATCGCCGATCAGGTCGCGGGCAAAAGCCGGCTGATCCCGGCTGAGCCGGTCGGAGCGGTGGTCGCGCGCGGCGAAGCAGAGATCGGCTTTCAACAGATGAGTGAGTTGAAGCCCATTGCCGGGATTGATCTCGTCGGGCCCCTTCCGCCCGAGGTTCAAAAGACGACGATCTTCTCGGCGGGCATCGTGGTGGGCGCCAGAGAGCCTGACGCCGCCAGGGCGCTCATCGACTTCCTCGCCTCACCCGCTGCTGCTGTCGTCATCAGGGAAAGCGGCCTGGAACCGATGAGCCAGCGCTAAGAACGTTAATTTTGGCTAATCCAGGGTAAACCCTGAGCTTATAAGTTAGGGATGAGTTGAGGATTTCGTGACCTGAAGGCCGAATTCAGAACTCCTGATGCGCACCTTGGTTCGGGCCAGATGACCCGCTTATGTTAGGATATTCATCAAACGCTTTATGACTCCGGAGGAAGCAGATCATTACAAGGAGGCCTTGAGCCGAATCCTTGAAGCGGAAGAAACCGGAGCCGTTGAGTTACATCTCAACGGACTATTTGAACTTCCTGAACTCCCGCCGGAATTGGGACGACTCACTTCTCTTGAAAGTCTCGATCTTTCCTGGTGCTTTGGGCTCAAGAATCTTGAACCGCTGTCCAAGCTTACTCGCCTCCAAACGCTGGAGCTCGGCGTTTTCCGTGACCCGTCCCTGCTGGCAAACCTCGCCTTCCTACAAACGCTTCGCTCAGATCACTGCGATCTGAGCGACCTCTCTCCGTTGGCAAACCTCACCTCGCTGCAAACACTCGACCTCGAAGGATGCGAGCGCCTCAGCGGCGACCTTTTTCCGCTGGCTGGGCTCACCGCGCTCAAAACGCTTCGCCTCTCTGGATGCGAGCACCTCAGCGGTGGTTTGTCCCCACTGGAAAAACTCATCGGGCTCCGAATACTCCATCTCAGTGAGTGCCACGGGCTCAGCATCGATTTGTCGCTGCTGGCCAAGCTTACCAAGCTCCAAACGCTTTACCTGAGCGGTTATTTCGAACTCACCGGCGACCTTTCTCACCTCGATCAACTCACCGAACTGCAAAATCTTTGCCTGAACGGCTATTTCGAGCTCAGTAACCTGTCTCCGCTGGGTAAACTCACCGCGCTCCGAACGCTCGACCTCGACGGATGTCAACAGATCCAGGATTTATCCCCGTTAGCAGATCTGGCCGGACTTCAATCCCTCCGCCTCGCCACCTGCGAACGGCTCAGCAACCTGTCTCCAGTAGGGAACCTCACCGCGCTGCAAACGCTCAACCTGTTCGGATGCAACCAGCTCCGAGATCTTTCCCCACTCGCCCGCCTGACTACTCTCCAAACACTCCGTCTGTCCCATTGCCTGGAACTCGATGACCTCGTCCCACTGGCTAATCTTGCCACGCTGCAGACGCTCGATCTATCCCGGTGCTTTCGCGTCAGCAACCTTCTCCCGCTGGCGCACCTTCCCGTGCTGCAAACGCTTGATCTCGCTCAATGTGAGCAACTCCGGGATCTCACTCCGCTCGCCAGCCTGATCTCGCTCCAAAAACTTGTTCTCTCCCACTGCCGACTAATCGACGACGCGTCTCCGTTAGCCGGGCTTACCGCGCTCAAAAGACTTAACCTTTCCGGGTGCGGCGGTATCCGACAGTTCGGTCCCCTCAAACCGATGTTGCCCACCCTGGAAGAGCTTTCTCTCTTCAATTGTCAGTTTGACGATCTGCCCGCAGAGGTCTGTGGCGAAAATTGGACCGAAAACGTCCTGGCTAAAATTCGCGCCCACTATGCTGATCTGGAATCTGGCGTATTCCGTGATGCTGAGTTGAAGGTCTTCTTTCTCGGGAACGGCCAGGTTGGTAAGACGCAGCTTTGCCGCCGACTCCAGGGCTTGGAGTTTGATCGGGAGATCTCGACTACCCACGGAGTCGAACTTGCCGAAACAACTGTGGAGCTAGAGGACTTCCCCGCGCCGGTGCGTCTGAATCTCTGGGACTTCGGCGGACAGGATATTTATCACGGCTCACATACCCTCTTTCTTCATGGGCAAGCTATCTTTCTCCTCCTCTGGACGGCCGATGTTCAAGACGGGAGTGGTGGCAGCCAGGAAAATGAACTCGTTTTCCGCCACCGCCCTTTTTCTTATTGGCTCGACTACCTCCAAGCCTTTGCCGGGACCGAGAGTTCGGTAGTGATCGTCCAGAGCCAATGCGATACCCCCGATAGACGCCGACCTCATCCGCCCGCGGCGACTGCGAGTTTTTCGGTGTGGACAGCCGCGGTTAGTTCGAAAACAGGACTGGGCCTCGACTTGCTCAAGGCGAACGTGAAAGAAGCCATCCGGGATCGCTTCTATCGTCGTCCGCCGCTGCCCATCGGCGCCGGCCGCGTCGCCGTAAGGAATCGGCTGCGCCAGATGTTGCGCGAGGACCAGACACTCCCACCACCGCAACGGCGGCATCGCCTGCTGGAACGAGAGGACTTCGACCGCCTGTGCGCTGAAACAGGCGGCGTGAGCGACTCGGGTGCGCTGCTCGATTTTCTGCACCGAAACGGAGTCGTTTTCTACCGGTCCGGGCTATTCGGCGATCGGATTGTCCTCGATCAGAATTGGGCTTTGGAAGCAATCTATTCGATCTTTGATCGGAAGAGGATTTTCCCATTGCTCCGCGGCTATGGGCGATTTACCAGAAGGGATCTCGAGACGCTCGTTTGGTCGGACTACACGCCCGCGGAACAGAACATCTTTCTCGACATGATGGAAAGCTGCGGGATCTGCTTCCGCGCGCGAAAGTTCCCGGACGACGAATGGGAATATCTGGCTCCGGAACTCCTGCCCAAAATGTCAGGTGCCCAGGAACTGCTGCTCGGTCGGCTTCGCGATGATGCTCCAGGTTCCGCAGCACTCGCCCACTACTCTTTTCTTCATGATGGAATTCTGCGTGGCTATCTGTCGAAACTTGGTGAACACGCTAAAGATGCGGCAATTTACTGGAAATACGGGTGCTGGTTTTACGAGCAGAAGAGTCGTAGCCAGGTTTTGATCGAGAGCGGATGGGAGAACGCCGGGAGCGAATTCGGTCCCGGCACCGTCCGGCTTCAAGCATGGGGCGAGAATGCGGAGGGCTTGATCGATCCGCTCCTCCGAGCCCTGCAAAGTCTGCCCGTAGGACAGTCGCCCGAGATAAAACGTATTCACAATGCCAAGGAAGTCGTCAATGCCGGGGTCGGGGTTTCCTCGGACGCCATGGTCGAGTCGAACGCCCATCGACTGGATAGTCTGGAGATTACCGCACCAGATGAGCTGCCGAACAAAAGCAGACCAGAGATTTTCTTGTCCTACGCATGGGGAGATGATTCTTCAGAAGACGCCCGCCAGCGCGGGGAAATCGTGGAACGGTTGTGCGAGACGCTGGAAAAAGAGGGCTGGAAAATCATCCGGGACAAGAACGCGATGCGTGCCGGCGATCTAATCTCAGGCTTTATGAAGCGGATCGGGAAGGGTGATAGGGTCATTGTCGTGCTCAGCGACAAATACTTGCGCTCGCCTTTCTGCATGTTTGAGTTGCACGCGATCTACCAACGTTCTCATGCGCAAAAGCCGGAGTTTCTCACACGCATCATTCCGGTCGTGCTGAACGACGCCAGATTCGACGAGTTCCAGTACCGAGACGCCTACGCTGAATACTGGACAACCGAGTTCGAGACGATGGAGCAGAGTCTAACCAGGCTGGCAGCAGAGCACAAACTCAGCCGTGTTGCCGACGACGACTTCCGTCACTTTAAAGAAATGCAGAAGTGGTATCTGGATGTCGCTGACATGCTCGCCTACATAACCGACGTTCTAACCCCGTACGGATTCGATGAGATTCTGAAGGACGACTTCGCGGGCCTGCGCCGGATGCTCGGCGAACCCAGGACGTGAAGGGAAACGTGTCGGCGTGTCGGCGTGTCGGCGTGTCGGCGTGTCGGCGTGTCGGCGTGTCGGCGTGTTGGCGTTTGGCGTTTGGCGTTTGGCGTTTGGCGTTTGGCGTTTGGCGTTCGGCGTTCGGCGGCGAGGGATGCGCGGCGCGTCCACAAAGCGTTGTCAGCCCAATCTGGTAACACGCCGTCGCGCAACGCGGTGCTGGTCGCATGTACGGCGCGAGAGCGGATCAACGGGGGTTTTCCAGACGTGCCACGCCGGACGCGCGGGAGCGCGTCCTAGGAGCGCGTCCCTACCAGCCACGCGCACGACCGCGTCACACGCCCAAACGCCGACGCACCAAAACAATGCTCTTTGGACGTGGATGCGGTTTGAGTTTTGGGTTTTGAGTTTTGGGTTTTGAGTTTTGAGTAACGAAGGTTTCCGGCGTGCGACGGGAAATTCTGCACCAAAAATAATTTGTGTAATCGGCGAAATCTGCGGTTAAAAAATCCCCTAAATCTCCCGCCGAAATCTCCCCCCCACTGGCCAGGCCTGTCACCAGGCCTGGCCCACCGCCCGCAAAGCAGCGCAGTGCGAGGGCAAGGGACGGAAGGGGTCAGGCTGTCAGACCGGCGAATCTGAAGAAGTCGCGGATCGTCACGATCAGATCGCCATCCTTTGGATCGCCACCCGGGTTGGGCAACTTCACGCCCATGCCGGGATTCCAGCCACCCTGCTGGTTGAGGTAGGACTCCGGGTCGTTCAGCAGCTGCCCGATGATCGTCTCGCAGACGACGCGGCTACCGAGCTCACCCAGCGTGTTGCCGTTGGCGCGCACCTCGGCCTCCTTGAGCACATAGTACCAGAGTGGCGTCTGCTTGAGGAAACCGTTTTCCTCCAGAACCTGGTTCAGCGGGGCGCTATTGCCGAGGCGCAACTCATTCTCACTCAATGGAGGGACACCCATGGCCGCGGCAACGCTCTGCCCGGTCGGGATGCTCAAGTGATAACCCCGAAGGAGATTGCGCCGAGCCAAGCGCTTCAGGATCGCCCGGATGTCGGGGGCAGAATCCAGGTCCTGGGCGTTGCCCTGGTTGATCAGGTCCCCAAGCGGCGGGGCCAGCCGGGTGTCGATCTTGCGGGCGAAATGGTCAGGAACCGAGCTACCCTTATCGACGAAACGATCCCACTCGATGATCCAATTGAAGGGCAGCACCTTGCTCCCACCGAGGAACGGATTCAGCACGATCTTGCCGGTCTTCCGATCACGTTGGGAGCCGTTTCCTGTGAAAGCAAAGAGCAGATCGAAGGAAGCACTGGAGATCACATTGCCGGGCCGCCCAAAGTTGCGGTTATGATCGTATGCGGCGCGGACCATGGTGTGCCCGAAGCGATAAGCGGCGACAGAAAACTCCAGTGGCATATAGGGCTCTCCGTTACGTGGAGCGTAGTGCTTCGGTCCACCGAGCAGGACTTTGTCGGCGATGCCGGAAGTCGTCATCGTCTTTAGAAAGTCGTTGACGACCAGCCACTGGTAATGCCAGCGGGTAAGTTGCTGGGCTCGCTCGAACAACTCGGCCTCGCTCTTCTTTGAGCCGCGGTAGTAGTCGTTTGGTTCGTGGGCCTTTACCCAGTCCACGACTGCGTTGTGGAAACGCAGGACGCCAGTGTGGAACTGCGCGATGATGAGATTCTCATCGTTGCGTGCATCGGCGATGAAGGCGAGTTGTTCAAAATTGGGTTCGCTTTGCAGCTTCGCGGGAAAGTCCTCTTTCCTTACCACACCCTCGCTAATCAGGACCCCGATCCTCGGCAAATCGCGCAGGTCATCTCCTTCGGGAGGAATGGAAGGCCGGGGATGGGAGGATTACCGGGTTCGGGAAGCGGGTCAGGGTTCTTGGCAACCTTGCCGAGCCTGAGCTTGATCCCGTCGTATATTCTGCCGGCTTGGGTCGGGAGGCTTGGATCAAAGGTCGGCCCATCACCGTAGACACTGTCGAGGTTAACCGTTGGCTGGCGCAGGTTCTTCAGGTTCTCCACCACGAAGCTCGGGGGGAGCGGGGCCAGATCGGGCTTGGTGATGTTGCTGACCTCCGCATCCCGGTCCGTATTTGCGGTCAGGTCGTGATCGATGAACTGACCCCAATAAGTGTAAACCGTTGGAATCGTCGAATTGCCGGTCGCTTGCAACGGGCCTTCTCCCGGCGCCAGAGAGTCCTCCACCATCGCATCTCCGAGAGCCTTGAGACCAGCCACTACGGCCGCTATCTTCGCCGGATTGTCCGCCGGCAGATGAGCCGCCGCATCGTTCATCAGGGCCGGAAAGAGATAGTCGAACGGCGTCACGAACAGTACCTCCTCGGGTTCAGCTCCCGCGACTGCCGCCTCCGCGGTCTCGGTCGCCGGAGCGCCAGCGACCGCGTCCTTGAACAGCGTAATATCCTCCCGCTTGGCAGCCAATTTGACCGCCAGCGGAGATTTGTCCTCCGTAATATGGGTGCCGTGCCTGATGTCATGCAAAACTTGTGAGCCACGTCTTTTCCGTTTAGCGCTTCTGGTGTCCATCGCTTGTCTCCTCTCTAAGTCTGTCCTTTGCAGTTGATAATATAATAATGTGCAGCTAACGGTTTTCGCCCCGAGCAAGGCAGTCCGCTCGCCCGGAGGTGTGAAGGCCGCTAGTCATCCCAGCGCACCAGTGTCGATCGCGCTTCTTGCCTTTGCTAATACTCAATATCGAAGCGTTTGTTCGCTTTTTTCTAAGATAGACGATGCGACTGCGTAAGGATAGCATAGGCTTCCAGCCTGTCTTTAGGCGTTCGCGCTATTAGGGCATTCGATCTGGCGCCCTTTCAGGGCTCTTCGCGGGGAAGATACGATTCCCAGGGTTGAAACCCATAAGCGCTAGGATAATGCGAGGCGCTTCGACGGGGCGGATGGTTTTCGTCCCGGAGGGACGACACGATAGTAGCCAGGCACGAAGTGCCTGGATCTGGAGTTTGGACATTTTGAGAAGGCCGCGCCGGGCGGACGCGAAAAGGGATCGGATCCAAAAACGGCTTAGCCGGAAGGAGAATGACTCGCACGGAGGGCACGGTGGGCGCGGAGGTTCAGAGGATTTTATTAGAGTTTGCTATTAGAGTTTGTTTTGGGTTGTTCGAGTGATTTATGGCGAGGCACGGCTGAAAACCAACGCACGCCTTTGATCTACAACTTAAATTTCCTCCGTGATCTCCGTGTCCTCCGTGCGAGAATTTCCTCTGCCCTGGGCAAGAGTCCGGGAGAATTGAACTCACCGCCGCGCGTCATGTCTGCTGCGCGGCGGCAGCAATAGCATTTCTCTGTGCGGGCGCGCGCTCACTGCAGACTCGCCCGTTACAGCTCGCCCGGAGGGCACGGTCTGTTCACCTCTCACCGACCTAACGGCGCGAGGGGATTCCGACTCACGAAATGAGCTAGCTTTCCGTGGTGTCAGAGGCAATGGCACAGATCGAAAAAACTCCGATCGCTGAGACCAATAACCATACGGCTACAATCTTCGTGATGATGTTCAATTTTGGTTTGGGATTCATGGAAGCCTGTCGCATTGTTATAGCCAGTTCGATCCTCATTGCTGAACCGGTTTCGGCCTCTTTAGCCAGGTTCTCCCATACTTTTCTGAACAGATAACTCGAGGAGAAAAGTATGGGAGAACCTGGCTAAACAGGCCGAAACTTTCGCACGAATGAGAATCCAGTGGGCCGACACCATCAAACGCACGCCTCTGAGGCTCACAAGGCATAAACCCTTTGTGGCTCTGATGAAAAACACCCGGTCCACCGGGTTAGAGGTGCTGAGGGGGCGAGAGAGCAGTTGGTCACAAGCGTACGCAAGGCGAATGCGGCGATTCAACCTCCAAGTCATTTTGGCTGCCTTCATCGCTCTGACGCTTTTGATTGCCTGGTTTTTCACCGCTTGGTGGTTGTTTACCTAGGACAAAGTTACCCACAGAAAATAGCGAAGAGCCTTTGCTCAACGGCGTTCCTTTCCGCCATCGCGAAAACGAGTGTATTCATAAGTGGTGCAGGTCCAAGACAGGCTCTGCCACTTGGCTCCCCGTCGTCGCTGACTTCCATAGCGTCACCAAAATCGGGTTCTATAGTAAGAAGAAAGCATCGCTATCACAAAGCTCGTCAAGCCCAATATAGCGTAACCGCTGCTTTGCTTAAGTTTCGCGGCACGAACAAATAAATAGATGGGAACGAGCACAATAAACCAATATCCCCACCCGTTTCGATTTTGACCTCCTTCTTTTATGAGCCGACCGTCGAGCCACCAAAGAATGACGTTGATCAGCAGGCCCACCCACCAATATTCCCACGGAAGCAGGAGGAGAGGAGCCAACGCCCAAAACCAAACGATGCAATTATTAACCTGCGCTCCGCTCATCGGAGAAAATTCATCAAAGGTCCTTAAATCTGATTGCTGCACCACTGACCATTCAGCCATTCCAGTCTTCCAAACCAGGTCGTCTTGCGATAATTGTCCGGACGAAATCCAGTCTTTAATTGTTTCACGGTTTATCGGGCCTTGCTTTTGCCCGTTTGCTACGTAGTACCAATCTTCAGAATAGGTAGATTCGTTCACAGTGAGTTTGGGGGGATCGGTCCGCTCCCTCGATTAAGGTTGCCTCTTCTTCGACAAGAATGAGCTCTGGACTGTCGGCGACTCTGGCCAAGGCCTCCAACGAAGGTTTTCTGGACGGTCGCTGTTCCTGCACGAACTCGCTGAACAAGAATTTCACAGGGGATGATCCACTCGCGGTCGTTATCGGGCCGACAGCAGCCGTTGGGACTACTACGAGTTTTCTCATACATCCACCTTCGGGAGGCAAAATCATCCAACCTTTACGATTCCGAGGATTCCGCTTTTGCCTCCCTCCTCCCGGGTAGCATTACCACAGGTCGGCGAAAATTGCCATATCTGCAAGAATTTTCATAATTATTTGGTAAAAAATCCGCCCCTCCTCGAGTATCTGCCCATTTTCGGAGCAGATTTTAACCGCCAATGGACTCGAATTGAAATTTCCCATCTTCGCGGCGTTAAAAGCCGCTTTGCAATGCCGGGCGTTTTTCCTTCACAAAACGACGATGACTTTATAGGAGTTGTGTTCCAATGAGAAACTTGACGCTGCTTTCATTGTGCCTGGCGCTTTGCCTGCTGCGCACTTCTTACGCGAATGAGAAGCTCGTTATCTTTGGGGATAGCCTCTCGGATGGCGGGAGAGCGTACGCCGCAACCGATGGGCGAATACCTCCACTTCCTTTCTACGGCAGGACTTACGATAGCTCCGGAACACCCGGCGAAGTATTTCCGGGACGCTTCACGGACGGCCAGAATTGGGTGGATTACCTTCCCGGAGTTGCTCAACTATTCCACGTCAATCTCCAATCGGTGACCGCTTATCTTCCGGACACCCACAGTGCGACAGCGACCAACTTTGCGGTGGGCGGAGCGACCTCTGGAGACGACAATGTGATCGACGAAGCCCTTCTGGGGTTCCAGGCGCAAATCCTGACTTATCTAAGTTCTGTCGGCACCCAAGCTTCTCCTGGCGACCTGTATGTTATTTGGATAGGAGCAAACGATTTTAAAGCGGGAATCGACCCAACTCAAACCTTAACGAACATTAAGAATGGAATCGCTGAGCTTTCAGCCAAAGGAGCCAGGAAATTCGTGGTCATTACCGTCCCGGATCTGTCGCTGACTCCTGATGTGAAAGCGCTCGGTGGACCAACCATTTCGGCCGCCAAGCGTTTTGTGTTGACGACAAATTTTTTACTGGCGGTGGGGCTGCCCCAATTTGCCCTTCAGCATCGCATCAGCATCGACCTGGTGGATATCAACGCGATTTTTCTACCGCTGGTCTACACTCCCGGCAGATTTGGCTTCACCAATAGTACGGACTCCGGCTTAGCGGCGTTAGCTGCTAATCCGAGGATCAATCCCAACGCTTACGTCTTCTGGGATGGTTTTCATCCAACGACGAACGCGCATTTCTTCGCCGCTGAATTTATCTTCAAAGCGGTATTTTTGCAGCGCATCTTCCGCGAATTTCTCTCGCTCAGATAGGAGGCGCCAGGAGGGGGAGGCTTTCAGTTTTGGGTTTTCAGTTTTGGGTTGCGACAGGCGGCCAGACAGACCGAGGCCAAGTCCGAAATACAGAGGGTCGTCGTCTCAGACGCCAGGTTTGACACTGCGGAATTCATTCTGTTGGCCCGAGCAGCCTTAACCGTCAGCCTCTTCGCGTTAAAGTCCTGTTCATGGGCAAGCCGCCCCTTACTCTCAGGCCTTCCTATATCCTCAAGGATCTCTTGTCTCTGCTCATGTTATGCCATGTACATGCCCTCAGCGACAGCGCATCGCGTGCATGGTTGACATCGCAACGAAAGTGGATTTGCTCTGTCCTATAATAATACTTGTAATTATTGAAAATATATTTGGTTATGCTGTTTCTCATTGACTCCGGATAGTGCGAAGCATCCACTCGCAATATCGCTCAGAACCTTTGACCAATGGCGTTCCCTGTGCCCCCGGCGACTCAGAGAAATCCTGCAGTGGGTCGACAGCGAAACCCTTCCCCTGGAAGGAGACAAACATGCAAACGAAAGAACTCTATCGCGCCACTATTAGAAGAGTGGCGAACACGACGGACATGAGCGGTACGGGAACCGCTGAGGAATTCAACCGCGGCTTGCGAACAGGAAAAGAAAGAAGCCTTGGAGGCATCACCGACTTGCCCGCTCTTGGATCCCTGATGGCGACTAGTATCTTTGTCGCCTTGGCACTTATGACCGCACGGACGAATGCAGGGATACTTGACGATATTGCTACTTTGAAGGCGGAGGTGGCTGAGCTGCACAGCATTCCTACTTTGAAGGCGCAGGTGGCTGCGTTGCAGACCCAAGTCGACAAGCTGCAGACCCAGTTGACAGCGGTCCAATCCAATAACGCCCTCAAGCTTGGTCCTTTTGTCAGCGTCAAGTTTCGGGGCTGGATAAATGGCGTCAACGGGACCGAATATCTATTTTACCGGCGCAAATATCCATATTGTCAGCGGCTCGACCACAACCGTCGACAGTGTCACCGGGCTTGGCAATTTAATCATTGGCTATAACGAAATCCCAGCTGTGACTCTGTCCCGGCGAACGCGGCGGAGTCACACAATTTGGTGATCGGGAGATAACAATCGTTTTACTAGCGCCGCTTCCGGCGGCCTTGTCGTAGGGGAGGAACATAATCGAAAGCATGTGGCGCCAGCGTCAGCGGCGGTGGCGGCAACATCGCCAGCGGAGTGGACGCCAGCGTCAGCGGCGGCAACGGCAACAGGGCCAGCGCTGATTTGGCCAGCGTCAGCGGCGGCCAATCCAACGTCGCTAGTGGCAACTTCGCCAGCGTCAGCGGCGGCAACGACAACGTCGCCAGCGGTGAGTGGGCCAGCGTCAGCGGCGGCAATTTCAACTTCGCCACCAGTGGTTGGTCCAGCGTCAGCGGCGGCGCGTCTAACCAGGCCCGCGGTGACACTTGCAGCATCAGCGGCGGCTCTGATAACATTGCCGACGGTAGATTCGCCAGCGTCAGCGGCGGCCATAATAACTTCATCAACGCTTTCTGGGCCAGCATCCTCGGCGGCCATTCCAACTTCGCCAGCGGTGCCAACGCCAGCATCACCGGCGGCGATAGCAACACGGCGAGCGGGGATTTTTCGGTGGTCCTCGGCGGCCATGCCGTCAACAGCATCGGGTTGATCTCGCCGCAGCCGCCCTTCCCGTGATTCCGAATTTGCGCGGGTGCGCAGGCGACGAGGGCAAATATGGAAGAAAAGCCGCGCACCCTGCGCTTAGCGCGTTAGCTTTCGCGGATAGACGACAACAACCCAGACAGCGGTATCGGAGCAAACACGACTACAGGATCTCGGTGACCATACCGCAATCCATTCCGTGATAAAGAGTCGGAGAGAAAAAAACCTTGACTCGGTAGGTCTATCTGTGCGCGTGCGCTCACAGAGGCGCTTGGGAGGTGAAGGTGAATTTGTCGCTGGCAAGCGTTCTTAGCAGATGTTCCGGTTCGAAGCTTTTCCGGTCGTAGATGCAGGAAGCAGCGCCGCAGGCGGCAAATATGTGCGCGAAAAACAGCGCGTTCGCGTGGCACATCGGCATGACCAGAAGGCCCAAATCATGTCGAGTGAAACCCCAGTCGGCCTGCACGAGACACGCTAAAAGGACGAGGCCACCGCTATTGCGGATGACGCCCTTGGGCTTGCCGATGGTGCCGGACGTGTAGAGAAGGGCATAGGGATTGTCGGGCCCGATTGCGATCGATGGTTTAGAGATGACTGGACAGATTTAACGCCACCAGGGGGTTTGACGGTAAGCCAGAAACGCTTGACCGATGACGCGGAGCGTTGTAAGTGGCCATTAAAGAGGTAGTTGGAATCCACGTCCTCCTGACCCGCTCGCTTTTTGCCTGCGATATTCTGCGTAGGTTGCTTCCGCGCGTGTTGCCAGCGAAATCGACTTCTGCTCCTTTGCGATTCTAATGGCTTCGCAGAACGAAGCCTCAATTTTGCTCTCCTCAGCGCCGATGGCCGCGAGAAACACGCCGCGGAGTCGGTGTAGTTCGGCGCAGTAATAACGCTGTTCAAATCTTTCAGCCATGGCTTCAGCCTCGTTGATTACCTCAAGAGCTTCCGAGGTACGATCCGCAAGGTGCAAAGTGTCCGCCTTGAGGACCAAGCAAAGGGGCATAAAAAGCGTCGAGCCTATTGCCCGATAGTCTCGTATTCCGTTCTCGATCCACGAAATGCCTTCCGTAGGGTTACCGGAAGCGCTGCGTGCCCAACCGCGGTAAGCGGATCCTAAGGCCAACCAGTGCCTAAAACACTGACGCGTGGACAGCTCAATCAGTTCCGAGGCTAAGCGTTCCACTTCCGAAGATTTACGCTCCAGTTGAGCGAGAATCGCCGCAATAATTCAATGCTACGGCTAATCCGTGCATATCATTCAGCTCTTTCGCTAGTGAGATCGCTTCGCCGATTGGTGCTCGGCAATTGCTTGCTTTTCCGAAATGCCACCGGAATAGGCCCTCGTGGCACAGACAAGAAACTGCTTGCGAATCAACTTCTTCAAACTGCGACCGTACCTGTCCCGAGCGCAAGATCGTAAAGACATGCTTCTGGTTTTGCCGTGCTGCCTCGAAGTCGCCCATCCAGAAGGGCGTGTTTACCATAGCGTTGTAGGCTCCTATCATGAGCCGAGCATCAGGCTGCTTCTGGGCCAGCGCGTGAATGCGTTTAGCGATCCGGAAGGCCACGCTTAGCTTTTCAGTCATGAGGGAATAGCGCCACTGTCCCATCAGAGCCAAATAGAGATCCAGCGGACGATCGAGCGAATGGCATAAGGCCTCCGCACGCTCGTAACAACGGTGTGCCTCCGGTGCCGACTCTTGCGTGGCAGTCAGATGGACCGCCGCCTGGATGAGGACGAAAAGCTGATCTTCGCCTGTCAGGGCCTGCCCCTCGGCGCCCGTTTGCACTGGCGACCCCCAGTGGCCTCGTTCAAAAAAATGAATCAAAACCGACAGCAATGCGCCCCTCGCTCCGAGAACATTAGCAGCAAAATGAGCATCCTCCCGCTGAATTCGCGGAAGGTACACTTCATGTAACGCGTCGCGAAATAAACCGGCATTACATCCACATATTACGGCCAGGAAGAGTGGCTCCATCTCCCCAAGGCTATTTGGCAGTTGAGGTGCCAGTACTCGATAGTAATCATAAAGTCTCTTATTACATTCCTTCCATGCCTCGCTTCGTTGACTCCGGAGCTGTTCACCGAAGTATTCGCGAATAAGAGGATGGGTATCGAGACACCCAGGATTATGCAGATCTTCCCCAGCGAGGAGTCTTGCTCTTCTTAACTTACCAATAATTGTTCGCCACGCGCTCGGGTGCAAATTAGTTAATGATTCTGTCAGGTCAGGAATTGCAGGTGATTTTAGCAGAGCTTTAAGCACCTTTTCGTCAGCTGGGCGATCAAACAGGCCTAACATGCGCAGAACCGACAGCTCAGGACCTTCGGCAAACCAGGTTTGGTAAGATTCCATTACTTTTCGGGCATGGACTCCCTGTCGTACGTCGTGCGTAAGATGTTCAGATACTTCATTGCGGCAGCGAATATCCCCGCCATAAGCATCGGTCAGATAACTGCCCAACAGCGTCAGCGCTAGAGAATGGCCACCGAACTCGTCGCTCGCACGTCGCAACTTTTCTTCGTCCCCTTTGACACCCAGCGCCCGAAGTAGCTCCGCTCCTGCATCGTTGGAGAGGTGTTCCAGGTCACGCCGCGGGGCAGAGCTGCGCTCGTGATCTGCAATATCAGCAATCGGCAGCCGCGTGGTAATCACGCAAAGTCCCGAATTGAAAGCAGCGAGTTCACGCAAGAGCGCCTGCAGGGAAGGCTCACGTACCCGTCCTTCTTGTGGACCAGGAGGATTTTGGAGCGGCTCCACGCCATCCAGGACAAGCAAGGTTCGACGATGCGCGACGAGCTTCGCCAATCTTTCGCCCTTCTCCCACGCGGTTCCGAGCCGTGGATCTGGATCTCCAAACCAGTGGAGAGCCGCATCAAGAAATTCATCGGCAGACGAAGTGTCCCCACTGCTGCCCTGTCTGTAGAAGGACCAACCAAAAACTAGCTCTGCCGAACGATAATGGTCAGCGGCCATCCGTCGGAGCCAATGGTTAACGAGCGTGGACTTTCCGACACCAGCCCAGGCAACGATTGTAACGACATTGACATCCTTGCTTGCCCATGCGCGATCCAGAAAAGCGATGTCCTCTTCTCGACCAAAAACATCACTCCCGGTGACAGGTAATCTGGCAATGGAAATCTTCTTTGGTCCTTGTCTTGAAGCCCTGCGAGTTCCGACGCACGAACCGGCAGGCGGGATCTGCTGCAAGTTCCGACGTTTGATTCTATGTCCTGCATCGATAGCGTCTGCTATCGTCGGAATCGCCTTCACCAGCTCATTCGGAGTCTGGAAACGCTGCGCCGGATCTTTCTCGAGGAGTTTTTCAAGCAGAACGACGACCGGCTGTGGAACACCTTTGAGTCGCTCAAATGGTAACGGCGCGTGCTGGTGCTGATACATCACCTCAGCGGACGGACCTCGGAACGGTGTTTGGCCGGTCACCATTACCCAGAGCGTTACCCCAAGCGAGTAGAGGTCCGAGCGGATGTCCACGCCGACGCCAGCGAATTGTTCCGGACTTGCAAACTCGGGTGTCCCGGCAAACGCTCCAGGCAATGAAATTCCCGCTTCAGAAACCGATTCGTCTAGCGTCTTCGCCAGGCCGAGGTCGATAATTTTAGCCGTTACAATTCCTTCCTCCTTCAACCTCACCATTATGTTTGTTGGCTTGATATCCCGGTGGACTAGGTGCTGTTCATGAACTGCGGCCAATCCAGCAGCAACCTGTGTCGCAATTTCCAGCGCCAATTTTGTCTCCAACCGTCCGGCGCGTTTGATGAGATTCTGGAGCGTTTCTCCCTCCACGAACTCCATCGCGTAGAAGTAGTTCTGACCGGTTCTTCCCAGGTGCAGCACCGAGGCAACATTGTGATGGCGAACGCTCGCCGCTACCCGCGCCTCCCGCAGAAAACGAACCCGTGCCGATTCATCACCGAGACATCGCTCACTGATAACTTTCAGCGTGACTGGACAGCGCAAATTAACGTCGACCGCCTTGTAAGTGACTCCCATCGCGCCGCGACCCAACTCAACCGGCTTTCCCTCTTCGCCGACCACCAACTCGTAGTGGTCAAACCGCTCCACTGGCTGTTCCGATGGCGCCTTAGCTGCCCCCTCGAAAGAAGACGCACCGGACTCCGCCGCACCAGGGAGAGCCCCGCGAAGCATGCAGACCGGGCAGAATTCCATTGTTCCAGAAAGCTCGTTACCACAACTCGGACACGTGCGTTGGGATTCCGCGCTCATGTTCTCAACCGCTCCTAGAAAGCAACACCACGCTCCCTCCGAGTAGCGCGAAATCGGCCAGCACGGTCCCTTGCAAACTGTTGTCTCGGTCCACGAACAATTGCGAATTGCAATATGCTAGCGTGTCAAATGACCTTTTGGAAGGGAATTCCTGCCGCTCGAGTGTCGTAAATCGTGTGGTCAGTTGGACATTGATCGTTTGAAGTTTTTAGACGGTAATGTCGAAATAAGCTTCGGCATCCGCCTTCGTAACGACTTCCCGATAGTCCCACTTCAAAATCGCGATGCTGTGGTCGGCTTAGTCCGAAGTCCATTCGAGACCCTTTAGCGCTACAGCGTAAGAGCAGAATGAATGACGGAGGCAGTTTTGCTTCCATTCAATTTTCGCCCGCGCAACAGCATTTTCCATTGCGTGTTGCAGTCTTCTTTGGCCTAACGGAACCGGCTTCCCGAAAGGTTTTAAGATCTTGGCCAGATTTGCCGGAATCTGTTCGAGCTTGCGGCGATTGTTTTTCCCTTTCTCAGCGGGAAGGCCGATTAGCGACCGCTCCAGCTTTATTTCGGTCCAATCGAGTCGAGAGACCTCTTCACGGCGCAACCCCTTAAAGCGCAAATAGCGAAGAACGGTAACCGTTCTCGGTCAAGGGCCGATAAAACGCCTTCATCACTTCCGGTGTTATTATTTCGACCTTGCTCTTCCGTTTAACCCGAAACGGTTCCAATCCTTCGAGCGGGTTCGCCGCAAGGACGTTCGCTTTCGTCGCGATGTTAAGAGCGTTGTTGAGATAACTGAAGTGTCGGCTCCGGGTTTTAGCACTCAGTGAGGGACATAGTGCCCAGCTTGGCTAAGCTCGCGCTTTGCAACCGGCAAGACCTTCGTCCAAACCGGTCGGACACGGCATCGTTTTCTTCCATCAGCAAGATGGCCAATCCGATCGCCGCCGCCGGGCGTCGCTCCCCGTCTCGTGGAAATCGTTTTCTGTTTAACCCTCATAAAAGATCGCGAGTGTGCTTAATCTGTTAGCGGCGACAAACGTTGACACCGCTCAAAGGGGCGCGGTCGAGCCGCGCCTCCTTATAACTGTATCAAGTTCGGCAAGTAAACTCGGATCGGAATTCTTCGGACTGTTGACGCTTGTGATTTAATTCAAGCTCACGACTTTTAACGTTAACCGTGTAACGATAAAAGGGCGTACAGGGTTGCTTTTAGTCGCCCAAAGTCGTCAGTGAGAATCGGCTTCCCGAGGAGACGCAAGAGAAGAATGGTGCGCGATGCAGGGTTCGAACCTGCGACTTCTTGCGTGTGAAGCAAGCGCTCTACCACTGAGCTAATCGCGCAGACTTTGAGAATTCCGAGGATAATTGATCGGGACCTGGATGCAAATGATTTCGTTGCGCGACCTGGGGGCGCGGCCCTTTTGGCGCCGCCGTAGGGCAAGCCGGCGAGGACGCGGGGCGGGCGACCCGGAAAATCTGGCCCTGTCAGGGCACGACGCTGTTGATTAACCCAATTTCCAGGGTAAACCTCGGCGTGTGATCATTTTAGCGCCATGGCCCTGAAGATTGGAAAAACCACGAATAGACACGAGTGAACCCCAACGAAAATCGGATGCAAATGCGGTCTTTATTCGCGTCTATTCGTGTCCATTCGCGGTTGAGATCTGTTCTGATTCGCAGTTTAAATTTGCTCCTATCGACCCATGCCTACGCTAAACACTTACGGAGCGCGTCCCTACCGCGCTACCTGGCGACCAATCATCTCCGCCAACCAGTCTGCCAGTTCATCCCTGGTCGCGGCGGTGTGAACCAAACCGTTCCCGGTACAGAAGCCGAACCCGGGACCAAAGGCGCTCCATTGACCATGCAGGCATTCGTCCGGTTAAGCTGGATCTGTCGAACACCTTCCTGAACAACATCCTCGGGCGTACCTTCCAACTCAAACTTCCAGCCGACAATATAGGCGTTCGCAAACAAATCGCGGAGCTCGAGAATCAGTTTCGGTTTAGGAACAAGCCGCAGCTCGAGGAATGCCGAATCGCTCGAAATCTTTGCCGCCGCCTTTTCCCCCGGAAACAATTGCTTCGGCAACTGCAAAATCCGACAGGGCCGCAACATGGAACACCGCGTCCACACGGTCCGCTCAACGACTTCGCTCAATAGCCGGTAGAGATCTTCGTTGGTGAAAAGTATCTCGCGGCCTCCAGCCGAAAGTCGAACCCTGGCCCAAAAACAAATCGACCTCGTGCCCGCAGCCGAAACCCTTCGAGCGAGCTTAACCGCCAATTCGCCGGTCGATTGATTGGTAATAAATCCGCACCTGATCGATCGGCTCGCTACTGGGACCGCCAGTAATCACTACCCGCATTCTCTCGTTCATGATTGTCGTCAAATCATCCCATTTTCCTCAAGATTCCTCCCGACGATTTTGTTTGCGAATTCATCATCGAGCTTTTGAATCTCGGGTTCCTTCTCGTAGATTGCATTTGATGACACCGAGAGCAGCATCGAGAGTTTTTGTCGGGAAATACTCCGAGCAGGCGGTGATGGAAGTCGCTGAGACTCGCTTCGGCAGGAAATCGGGACCAATGCTTCCCTCGGTTTTTTTTTTTAACGCAGGAGTGGCGACCGCACTCGAAGATACTCTGGAGTTGATCCGGCTCCATGGTCATGTGCCGCAATTGGTAGGCTGCTCCGGCTGGGGCGTCATCGGGAGCAGGCGGGAAATCGAACATCAATCAGGCTTTAGCCTGATCTTATTTTCGCTCCCTTCCGAAAGCTTTTCGGTTGTCCAAATCAGCGAAACTCAGACCGAAGAATCCACTGGGGCGGAGTACTGGCGCAAGGCGACCGGCTTCCGGCCGAGGATGTGCACTCCTGGATCGTCCTGGCGAATCCCTATTTCGGGGGAGCCGAGAGTTGGCTGAATGAATGGAGTGCGGCCTACCCGAAGACTCCCATTCTTGGCGGACTGGCGAGCGCCACCAATTCGGAGATTTTTCTCCTCCAAGACGGGGAGGTCTCCTCTGCGCCGTTGCTGGCGATCGCGTTGAAACAAGGACTGGTAGTTCGACCTCTGGTCAGCCAGGGATGCCGGCCCATCGGAGACCCTTCGCCGATCACCAAGGCGGAAGAGAACTTGATCCTGGAGATCGGGAATTTCCCCGCTTACCAAGCCCTGGAGGCAGCCTTCCTGAGCATTCCCGCCGACCAACGGGTATCCGTCCGGAACAACTTGTTCCTTGGCCTGGCCATCTCCGAATATATCGACGACTTCAAGCAGGGAGATTTTTTGATCCGTAACATCCTGGGCGCGGATCCGCAGATCGGCGCACTGGCAGTGGGCGCTTACCCCAGGGTCGGTCAAACGGTGCAATTTCAATTGCGGGATTCCAAATCAGCCCGCGAAGACCTTGTTCTCGCTACGGAACGCGTCAAGAGAGGACTTTCGGGGCCGATCGGCATCCTGCTTTTCTCCTGTGCCGGTCGGGGCAAGGGACTTTTCGGTACCTCGGACCACGACGCGGAAACGCTCGCCAGCATCTTAGGTGATCTTCCGCTGGCGGGATTCTTCTGCAATGGAGAGATCGGTCCAGTGGGAAAAAAGGCATTTCTTCATGGGTACACCGCTTCGGCAGCCGTGCTTTGCGTAGCCTAGCTGGCCTGCCATCAAGACGTTGTGGAAAAGTTCCTCAAGGCAAATCCCGGCCCGGAAAAGGCCGAACCCGCAGTCTTTTCATTTTCCGACTACTCAGCCGGAGCGCAAGAAAAGCTGCATGTCAGCACCATTGAAGAAGGGGTAAGGCTCCGCCAAGATCGGCAGCGGCCGCATCGGCACGATTTTTACCAGATCTTCTGGATGACGCGTGGTGCCCCGTCATTTCACATTGATTTCGATCACTTGCCGATTGAGGCGAACGCGCTGGTTTTCGTTCCGCCGGGTGCGGTCCACACTTTCGGGACGAAGCATCCGAGCGCGGGGTTTATCCTTTCGTTTCAGGAAGATTTCCTCGAGACGGAGGGACATTCCGTCAATCTCTTCCAGGAATGTCCGACGCTTGATCCGGCGCGATTTTCGCCCGGTATTAGCGGTTCCTGAATCCTCCGTGGAGAGAGTCGACTACTGTTGCCAGCGGATGTTCGCAGAATTTGCTGCGAAACAAGAAGGGTACAGCGCGGCCTGCGCCGCTCTTCTGCGGCTTCTTTTCGTCGAGATTCGACGCTGCTTGCTGGATCAACCTGCTGCGAACGCTTTTCACAAGTATTCGGCTCTCACTGCGCGATTCCTGCGCAGCCTGAGTGTCCGTCCATTCCAGTTAGCGACCGCCTCGGAGGTGGCAAGGTTTCTTGGAGTGTCCCGGAGTTGGCTCAACCAGCTGGTTCGCCAGGAGACGACAAAAAATCTGACGGAACATCTTCGAGGGAGGCTGATTCTTGAATCAAAGCGTCTGCTGGCCCATTCGGACCTCAACATCTCCGAGATTGCTTACCAGCTGGGATTTGACGATGCCTCTTATTTCACCCGGCTTTTCCGGCAGGTTGAAGGGAGCAGCCCTCGCGAATTTCGAGAGCGTTATCGATAGATTTTCCCGGCCGTCGAGGCGTCGTATGCGTTTTCGCGCCAGCATAGGTCGAATAGAAGCAGCCTTTGACCCGCGAATTGAGACGAATAGAAAGGAAGATAGAAAATCTCGCACGGAGGACACGGAGCCATTCCCCTTCCGGCGCTTAAGCCGCTTTGAATCCGATTCCCTTCGCGTCCATTCGTGTCCCCTCGCGGTTTTTCCAACCCTCAAGGCCACATCGGTAACAGAAAGGAGGCATTCGCCTGGACGGCCGGGAAAATCTGGCCAGTCGAAAACTCCTAAAACAAGTGCGAAACGTTCCAATGAATATTGTGGCAAGTTCGATCGGTTCCGATATCTTCGCTCTTTGTTTACCGACTGGTCAACTAGACCGAGCCAGTTTTAATTGTCAGTATGCAATCTAGTCTTGAACGAGGAGAAGCCAATCGATGTGGATCGTCCAATTAGCCTTAAGGCGACCGTATACCTTTATCGTGCTGGCGATCTTCATCGTGATCGCCGGAGTTCTGTCCATTCTAAGGACCCCAAAGGATATATTTCCTGACATCAATATCCCGGTTTGCGCGGCCATCTGGAATTTTACCGGGATGCCGGCCCAGGAATTCTCCAATCGGATCACTTCGGTCTATGAGCGGATCCTGACCACGGTCGTCAACGACATTGAACACATCGAATCCACCTCCTACAACGGGATCGGGGTCGTCAAAATCTACTTGCAGCCGAATGCCAGCGTTCCGGTAGCGATGGCGCAGTTGACGGCTGCCTCGCAGGCAGTTTTGAAACAGTTGCCGCCTGGAGAAACGCCTCCGTTGATCCTGAGCTTCAGCGCTTCGAATGTTCCGGTGCTTCGGTTGGGCTTAAGCGGAGCGAATTTTTCGGAACAACAGCTCAATGACCTTGCCTTAAACTTCCTGCGCGTCCAGTTGGTCACCGTTCCCGGCGCCGCAGTTCCATACCCGTATGGCGGCAAGCAGCGGGTGGTTTCGATCGATATCAACGGGCAGGAACTTCAGGCACGAGGTCTTTCACCGACCGATGTCATTAACGCGATCAACGCCCAAAATGTCATCTTGCCCTCTGGAACAGCCAAGATAGGAACGCAGGAGTTTGACATCGGATTGAACTCCAGCCCGAAAGCAATCAAAGAGCTGGGCGATATTCCAGTTCGTACACTCAACGGAACAACCACTTATGTGCGCGATGTGGCGAGCGTTCGCGACGGGTTCATTCCGCAAACAAACATTGTTCGTTTCGACGGCCGGCGAGCGACGATGCTTCAGATTCAGAAGAACGGCAAGGCTTCGACTTTAGACATTGTCCAGGGCGAGAAGCAGCTGGTTCAACGGCTGCAACCGACCTTGCCGGCCGGCTTGAATATTCAAACGCTCTCCGACCAATCTATCTTCGTCACCGCAGCCATTGAAGGAGTGGTTAAGGAAGCCGTCATCGCAGGATGCCTGACGGCGTTGATGATCCTGCTTTTTCTTGGAAGCTGGCGCAGCACCTTAATCATTGCGGTGTCGATCCTCTTTCGATTCTCTCATCGCTGGCCGTTTTGTCCGCGCTTGGCGAGACGATCAACATCATGACTTTGGGGGGACTCGCTCTGGCGGTGGGTATTTTAGTCGATGATGCTACCGTGACGATCGAAAACATCGACAGACACCTGGAAGAAGGAAAATCTCTCCACGACGGGATACTCGATGGCGCAGCTCAGATCGCCGTCCCTGCGTTTGTTTCCACACTCTGTATTTGCATCGTTTTCGTGCCGATCTTCTTCCTGAGCGGGACCGCCAAATTTCTGTTCGCGCCCCTTGGCGAAGCGGTCATTTTCGCGATGCTTGCTTCGTACGTGTTGTCACGGACGCTTGTCCCAACACTGGCGATGTTCTGGCTCGGGGGAGATCATGCAAAGCACGCCGAAGCTGCGGGCAAGGGAGCAGTCAACTCCAAGCGCTCACACCCGATCCTGGGAATATTTGGGGCAATAAATCGAGAGTTCAACCTCAGGTTTGAATCGTTGCGCGAAGGTTACCGGGACATCCTCGCGATGTGCCTGAGAAACACCCGGACGGTAGTTATCTTATTCATTAGCTTCGCCGCAGCTTCGATGTTTCTCGTTCCCTGGTTGGGTCAGGATTTCTTTCCTGCGGTCGACGCAGGCCAATTCACCCTGCATGTCCGGACGAAAAGCGGAACACGGATCGAAGAAGTAGCCAAGCAGGTAGACGAGATCGAAAGCGCCATCCGTCAAGAGATTCCGAAGGAGCAACTGAAGACCATCATTGACAACATCGGCCTCCCGTACAGCGGCATCAATCTTACTTATTCTAATTCTGGTGTCGCCAGTGCGGCGGATGCCGACATCCTGGTGTCGCTTGACCCGAAGCACGATCCGACCGGGAACTTTGTGACCAAAATCCGGCAACGGATCCACCGGGATTTCCCTGGCATCACCGCCTCTTTCCCACCGGCTGACATTGTTGCTCAGATTTTGAACTTTGGAATGCCCGCCCCTTTTGACGTGCAGATTATAGGCGCCGACACCGCCGCGAACGCGGAACTCGCCAATCGGCTGGTGGGTAAAATAGGTCAGATCCCGGGCGCGGTCGACATTCGAGTGCAACAGCCGTTCGATTCACCAAAGATGAATTTGGTGGTTGATCGCACCCAGGCATCGCAACTGGGGATCACCGAGAACCAGGTCGCGGGTGCCCTCCTTGGAGCTTTGAGCGGATCTACCCAGGTCAGTCCGAACTTCTGGCTCGATCCCAAAAATGGGGTCAGCTATCAATTGAACACCCAGTCGCCCCAATACTCGATCGATTCGCTGGACGCGTTGAGAGATCTCCCGATCCTCGGGCCTACTGGCGCAGCTGGGACAGGAACGTCGACCAACGCAGCGCCGACCCAAATCCTGGGGAATCTCGTTCAGATAACACGGTCTTCCGAGCCGCCGATCGTCACGCACTACAATATTCAACCGGTCATTGATATTTACGGCGCGGCCGAAGGCAAGGATCTGGGATATGTCGCTTCCGAAGTTCAGAAGGTAATTGACGGCGCGCAGAATGACCTGCCCAAAGGCAGCCGGATCGTCTTGCGCGGTCAGGTCCAAACAATGAAGGACTCGTTCATTGGACTGCTCGGCGGTCTGGCGTTTGCCATGCTTCTGGTGTATCTGCTGATGGTCGTCAATTTCCAATCCTGGATTGACCCGCTCATCATTATTTCGGCGTTGCCGCTGGCGTTGGCCGGCATTGTCTGGATGTTGTTCGTGACGCGCACAACGCTCAGCGTGCCGGCACTGATGGGAGCCATCATGTGCATGGGTGTCGGAACCGCGAACAGCGTGTTGGTGATAACCTTTGCCAATGAAGTGTTGGAAGAGTACAAAGACTCATTCAGGGCCGCTCTGCAGGCGGGCTATGTCCGATTACGACCGGTATTGATGACGGCCATCGCCATGATCATCGGGATGGTCCCAATGGCGCTTGGCTTAGGAGAGGGCGGGGAACAGAATGCACCGCTGGGAAGGGCCGTTATTGGTGGTCTTTTATTTGCCACGGTGGCGACCCTCTTTTTCGTTCCGACATTATTTGCCGCCGTTCGCAGGAACAAGTTTGGCCGGCAGGCAAAAGTCATTGCGCGAGCAGCGAGCTGATTTCGATGGAGAGAAAAATGTCACAGGGTACTTTAAAGCAAACCGCACCGTTGGAAGACATCCCGCCGATACCAGATAAAAGCAGCAGGAAAGGAGTTAAGCTATCCTTCCTGGCCGGTGGTGCGTTATTCATTGCGGTCGCCGTCATGGGAATCTCTTCTCGTGTCGCATCGACCACGGGACTTGAGCAGCGCTCAAAAGAAGCTGCTCAGGTAATAGTGAATGTTATCCATCCCGAAAAGGCTTCGACCACAATTCCGCTCCAGCTGCCGGGCCAGACGAGAGCTTACATCGAGGCCCCGATTTTCGCTCAGACCAGTGGTTATCTGCAGAAATGGTACTTTGACATCGGCGCGAAGGTTAAGGCCGGCGATATTCTCGCTGATATTGATACTCCGCAGGTTGATCAACAACTGAATCAGGCGCGAGCTCAACTCAAAGTGGCGGAGGCTGCGCGCGACTTGGCACAGATGACGTACAAACGGGATCAGGATCTTTATAACCGGAGAGTCATTGCCGCGCAGGACTTTGATACCGCTACAGACACCTATCGGCAAAATGAATCCGCCGTCAACGCTGATCAGGCGTCGTTGAACGCCCTCGAGGCGCTGGAGAATTTTAAGACGGTCAAAGCACCATTCGAAGGGATCGTGACGGAACGGGATACCGATATCGGAGCATTCGTTCCTTCCGGTTCGGGAGTGCAACTCTTCCGGATGGCACAGATCTCACCGCTGAGGGTCTATATCAATGTACCGCAGACTTTCTCGCGATTTGTCAAGGCGGGCACGCAGGCGGAGCTGACGCTGAACGAACTTCCAAACCGGAAATTTCCCGCGCACGTTACTAACACCGCGGGAGCGATTGACCCGGCTTCCCGAACATTGTTGACCGAACTGGAAGTCCCGAACAAAAAAGGAGAACTACTCCCCGGGTGCTTACGCTCAAATCAATCTGAAGTTGAGGGCGATACCGGTCTGTTCACAGTGCCTTCGAATGTTCTCCTCTTCCGTTCCGAAGGGACAGCGGTCGGGATTGTCCATCCAGACGGAAAGGTCGAAGTCCGGAAGGTCTGATCAACAGGGATCTCGGAGACAAACTGCAGATTTCCCAAGGTCTGTCGGAGTCGGACCAGGTCATTGTCAACCCTTCGGACAGCCTCGCCAATGGTATGACGGTAAACGATCGCGACCCCGAAGCCGCCGGAGAAGCCGGTGGCTCACGGTTAGTCCGCATGCCTTAAAATCCTGATCGGTTTCTGCGGGCGGAGGAGTCAGCCGGAACAACTCACGATAATTATAACGGCACTCCTGAACTCTTCAGCGAAGGACTGCTTCGGCGCATCGGATGATCTGGGCAAAGCTTCGAGGATCCAGGCTCGCTCCGCCGATAAGCGCGCCGTCGATATTTTTTTGGCGCATCATCTCCTCGGCA
This sequence comes from uncultured Verrucomicrobiae bacterium, assembly GCA_963789065.1. Taxonomy (GTDB): domain Bacteria; phylum Verrucomicrobiota; class Verrucomicrobiia; order Chthoniobacterales; family JAFAMB01; genus JAFAMB01. The sequence goes on from CAWBKA010000052.1 coordinate 45,904, forward strand.
TTATCCGCCTTAACACTCCCGCCGTATTGAATCCGAATCCTGTCCGCCGTCGCCTGGTCGGCAATCCCGGAAAGCACGGAACGAATAAAAGCGTGTGCCTGCTCGGCCTGGGCCGGGGTGGCCGTTCGCCCGGTTCCAATAGCCCAGCACGGCTCATACGCCAAAACGACTCCGTAAAGTCCTTGTGGGAGACTCCTTCCAGACCCTTGCGAACCTGCCTATCCAGAACTTGCTCCACCTGGTTGCTATCCCGTTCATGGAGCGTTTCGCCGACACAAAAAATGGGGCGAAGACCGGAATCCAACGCCGCTCTGACCTTCCGATTAACGATCTCATCCGTTTCACCGAACAAAGTCCGTCGCTCACTATGTCCCAGAATCACATATTTAACGTAGAGTGCCCTGAGCATCGCCGCACTAATTTCACCGGTAAACGCACCACTCTTCTCCCAGTGCATATTCTGGGCACCGATTCGCAGCGCCTGGGTTTCTCAGAGGCTAGAATCACCGCGGGAATCGCCGTGAACGGAGGCACGATCACGACCTCGACATCATTCACGTTCCCGATCTCCGTGAGAAACGATTGCAAGTAGGATCTCAGCCTCACTGTGGGTGAGATTCATCTTCCAGTTTGCTGCTAAAATTTTTTTCCGCATGATCATTTATCCGTTAGCGCGGCGACCCCTGGTAGTTCTTTACCCTCCAAAAGTTCCAGCGAAGCGCCTCCCCCGGTGGAGATAAACGTCATCTTATCCGCATAACCGAACTGGTTCACCGCTGTCACGGAATCTCCCCCACCAATAATCGTCTTGGCGCCGGATTCCGCAAGAGCTGCAGCGATCTCTCTGGTACCATTCGCGAAATCCGGGATCTCAAAGACTCCAACGGTCCGTTCCACAAGACGGTCTTTGCCCGTGCAATCTCCGCCTTGAAAAGTGCGATCGTCTCTCGCCAATATCAACCGCTTGCCAGCCCTCAGAGATTCCTTGGGATCGGGACAGAACAGGCGTATTCCGGGATTTCGCGCCGGCTTTAACCTCGTCCGTCTCAATGCAGTCGATCGGTACCAGAAATTTGATTCCCTTCTTTTAGCCAACTCCAGATACTCCTCGGCCAAATGCACCTTTTCCGCTTCGATTCGACTCGCGCCAATGGGAATGCCCATCGCCCTAAAAAAGGTGTGAGCCATCGCTCCACCAATCAGGAAGACATCCGCCTTCTCCATCAGCGCCTTGATCACGCCGATCTTATCCGAACTTTCGCTCCACCCAGAATAACCAGGAACGGCCTGTCGGGATGCTCCAGCTCATCCTTCAAATATTGAAGCTCGCGCTCCATCAGCAGACCCATGGCCGCCTTGCGGCATGTATCTGTGCGACTCCGGCGGTACTCGCATGCGCACGGTGAGCCGCGCCAAACGCGTCGTTGACATAAACGTCACCCAATTTTGCGAGCTCCTGAGCAAAACCGTCTTCGTTCGCTTCTTCCTCCTTAAAGAACCGGACATTTTCCACCAGCAGCACCCCGCTTTCGGGCAAAGCCTTGGAAGCTGCCTCCACAGTTGGCCCGATGACCTCCGGAGAAAACTCCACGGGCGGCGGAATCATCTGCATCAGATGATCGGCCACCGGTCTCAGGGAATATTTTGGATTCGGTTTCCCCTTGGGTCGACCGAAGTGCGCAAGCAAAATCACTTTCGCTCCCTTTTGCCGTAAAAGCTCGATCGTCGGAAGGCTCTCCCGGATGCGCGTGTCATCGGTGATCCGAATTTTTCCGTCTATTTCCTCGGTCGGCACGTTGAAGTCGACACGCACTAGAACACGACGACCTTTCACCTCAAGGTCACGAACTGATAGTTTCGCCATAGGGTTTCGGCCTGTTTACAAGATGTGTTTCAGAAGATCAATGCACCGATTCGAATAACCCCATTCGTTGTCATACCAACTGATCAGTTTAAAAAAACGACTATTGAGTTCCATGCCGGAGCCAGCATCGAAGATACTCGAGTGCGCATCGTGCAAGAAATCGGTTGAGACGACTTCGTCCTCGGTATAAGCCAAAACGCCCTTCAGATAAGTCTCGCTGGCTCGCTTCATGGCGGCTCTAATTTCGCTGTAACTCGTCTCCTTAACGGTCCGAACCGTGAGATCGACCACAGAGACTGCAGGCGTAGGCACTCGGAACGACATCCCGCTAAGCTTCCCTTAACCTCGGGACATACCAAACCTACCGCTTTCGCAGCACCCGTGGTCGACGGAATCACATTGATCGCAGCTGCGCGGCCACCTTTCCAGTCTTTCCGGGACGGCCCATCCACCGTTTTCTGCGTCGCAGTGTAACTGTGCACCGTCGTCATCAAGCCCTCCTCAATTCCAAAACCCTCCTTCAAAAGGACGTAAACAACCGGTGCCAGACAGTTCGTTGTGCAGCTCGCATTCGAGATGATCCGATGTTTGGCAGCGTCGTATTTTTGATGGTTTACACCGATGCAAACCGTGATGTCTTCGCCCTTCGCCGGAGCAGTAATCAACACCCTCTTCGCGCCCGCATCGAGGTGACCTTTCGCTTTGTCAGCAGAGGTAAACAATCCAGTCGACTCGATCACGATTTCGCAACCCAGCTTCGCCCAGGGCAGTTCCGACGGCCCTTCTTTCACTGCCAGACACCGAATTCTATGCCCGTTTACGACCAACGTATCGTCGCTGTCGAGCTTGGGATTCGATTTTTCGCTGGACACCTCGCCGTTGAACCGGCCTTGCGTCGAATCGTATTTAAGCAGGTAGGCAAGATTATCTGCAGGGACCAAGTCGTTCAATGCAACCACGTCAATCTCAGTACCAAGCAAGCCTTGTTCGACGAGTGCCCGAAAAACCAGCCGCCCGATTCGCCCAAAGCCGTTAATTCCAATTTTCGTCATGTTGATTTTCCCAGCAAGTTTAGGTTAGAAGAACACAGCCAATTAATCGGGACCGCGATTCACCGTCAATCATAACATTCACGGCCAGGATCGAACTTCGGCTAAGTCATCACCGTCAAAGCAAACAAACCGCCGAATGAGTCCGCCGGCGCCTTCCACCCGGCTTTCTCAGTATCGTTCGAAAGCCGGGCAGGACTATTTAAGGTTCGTCTACTGTAAAGGGGTGGGGCCAAGGAAATGGCGAAGTTTATGCCGGTGCTTCGGTCAAGCCGGCTACGCCTTCGGTTTGGGAACGAGCAGCCTCTTCAGGCTGCTCATCTCGTTTAACGGGCGAAATCGGAGGCGGTGGATTGACAAGTCTGCCGTTATTGAGGATTTCGCGGATTTGCTTGCCATCCAGGGTTTCATACTCAAGAAGGGCCTTGGCGATCGCCACGAGCGTCTCCTTTCGCTGCGTCAAGACCTTCATTGCTCGCTGGTAGGAGTCGTCGCAGAGCCTTTTGACTTCGCGGTCAATCTCCTGAGCTGTCGCTTCGCTATAGGCGCGCGATCGGGAGATATCCCTGCCAAGGAAAACATAATCTTCATGTTCGCCGTACTCGACCATGCCGAGCCGCTCGCTCATGCCCCACTCGCAAACCATCTTGCGGGCGATGCCGGTCGCCATGCGAATGTCGCCGGTCGCACCATTGGTGACATCTCCAAAGACGATTTCTTCTGCCACTCGACCGCCCATAATGACGACCAGGCGATCGAGGAGTTCGTTCTTGCGATTGGTGTATTTGTCCTCCACAGGCAAATACATGGTAGAACCGAGGGATGGGCCACGCGGGATAATCGTCACCTTGTGAAGCGGGTCCGTATACTCCAGCACCTCGCATAACAGAGCGTGACCAGCCTCGTGGTAGGCAGTGTTTTCCTTCTCTTTCTCACTGATCGCAAGGCTGCGGCGCTCTTTACCCCATCGAACCTTGTCGCGAGCCTCTTCCATCTCGGCCATCGTAATAGCCTTCAGTCCTCGTCGCGCAGCCAAGAGCGCGGCTTCGTTGATAACATTCGCCAGTTCAGCGCCGGAATATCCGGGCGTGCCTCGCGCCACGACTCCCAAGTCAACACCCTCGGCAAGCTTCACCCGCTTCGCATGGACCCGCAAAATTTCCTCTCGTCCTTTGACATCTGGAAGGTTGACGGTGATCTGACGGTCGAAACGACCAGGCCGCAACAGGGCGGGATCCAGAACGTCCGGCCGATTGGTTGCCGCAATAATGATCACGCCTTCCTGGGTATCGAAGCCGTCCATCTCAACCAGTAGCTGCATTCAGGGTTTGCTCACGCTCGTCGTGACCGCCGCCGAGACCATGCCGCGGTGCCGCCCGACCGCGTCGATTTCGTCGATAAAGATGATGCAGGGCGCAGATTTCTTTGCCCTGCTCAAACATGTCTCGAACGCGCGGCTCCCACGCCAACGAACATCTCGACGAAATCCGAACCGCTGATGCTGAAGAACGGCACGTCCGCTTCACCGGCAATGGCGCGGGCCAAAAGCGTCTTACCGGTTCCTGGAGGGCCGACCATGAGGACGCCTTTCGGGATTCGCCCCCCCAGGCTCTGGAATTTCTTCGGATCCTTCAGGAAATCCACGATCTCCTGAACCTCCTCTTTGGCCTCTTCGACACCGGCGACATCCTTAAAAGTTACCCGATTTCGATCGCGAGCGAGCATTCGAGCCTTGCTCTTTCCAAAATTGAGCGCGCCTTTCCCGGCGTTCCGGATCTGCTGCCGAAAAAAGAAATACAGAATCAGAAAAAACAAGGCGATGGGCAGAAACTGGAGAATAGCGGACAACATGACATCGGAATCGGCCTTGATATCGACCTTATAGCCGCGATTCTCGAGTTCCGATTTCAAGTCTTTGTTGTACTCCATGAAGACCGTCGTCTTGAAATGATCTGGAGCGCCGGCCACAGAAGAAGGCTTTTTGCCCTTTTCGTACGCGCCTCGCAGCATTTGCGTCGATCTGCCTTCCGTCACAATCAGCTGAAGCGGTTCTTCCTTGCTGATGCGCCCGTCATCGAGATATTTCTCAAAGTCTGTAAAATTGATTTCTTCTACGTTTCCGTAGTTACCGTTGCGTGAAAACAAGAACCCGCCTAACAGAGCTATCGCGCAGGCAAACAGAAGAATGCCACGCCAATTGAAGTTGTTATCGTTCCCGAAGTTTCGAGAGTTCTTGTCCTTTGAGGATCTGGGATCTAATTGTGCCATACACTAAAAACAACCTACCCAAGCTAGCACAAAGAGACCTCTGTGCAAAGGATGGGTGCCGAGAATACTGAGTAGCCAGTAGCCGAGAGGTCAAAGAGGATCACTGCGGCGCGGCCTTTCCATTAGTCAGCGATTTTTCAGCTTCGCAGGTTCCTCCCACGCCGGACGCGCGGGAGCGCGTCCCTACCCGCCAAGCGAGTAACCACGCTACACGCGCAGGAAACGCGTCTATCCCGACTACTGGCTACTTAATTCGGCGCGTATTTCACGCTGCAGCCGTAGGGGCGCGTCGCGGTCGTTGAAACTGCTTTTCCGGTCATCGACGCATCAAGGGCGGACTTAACGTAATTCGTGGCGGTTTGCACGTCGGCCAGATCCGTGCTGCGCTTGTTGTCAATCGCCCCCTGGTAAACCAGCTTACCGGCCGGGTCGATGATGTACATGTCGGGCGTGGTCTTGGCGCCATACATACGTCCTACTTTGCCATCCGGATCCAGCAACAATGCGGATCGAGCGGCTCCGTCACTTGAGGCAATCTGATTCAGCTTTTCCGCTGGATAATTTCCCTCCTGACCCGGAGCAGAAGAATCAATCGTGAGCCAGACTACTCCCTTCGAGGTGTACTCCTTTTGCAGCGACTGCATATTTCCGGATCGGTAATGTTTCCGAACAAATGGGCAATCCGGCTGATACCATTCCAGCACGACATACTTTCCCTTGAAATCTGCCAGACTGTGCGTCTTCCCATTCGTGTCCGGCAAAGCAAAGTCTGGGGCAGATTTTCCAACCTCTGTCTCCGCCAGACTCAAGCCAGTCGTCGCCGCAATCAGCCCACAAGCGATCAGTAACTTCTTTATCATGATATTTCTTCCTACGGTTTACTCTTCCTTACGGTTACCAAAATCGGCTTCTGGCGGGTCAAGTTTTGTTCAAGGCGTCCAGAACCGTTTGCGATGTGATTAACTCGGGCAGAAGCACAGGTTTTGCTTCTTTCGCTCCGCCGGGATAAACCAGGTACATCGGTACGCCTGCTCTCCCGTGTTGCTTCAAGATCGCCGTTATTTCCGGATCACCTTTTGTCCAGTCCGCCTTCAGCATCACCACGTTGCGTTTCGAGAACTCTTGTCTGACCTTCGAGGTGTCGATGGCGAAACGCTCGTTCGTCTTGCAAGTGAGGCACCAATCCGCGGTAAAATCGATGAACACTGGCCGGCCCGATGCCAGCGCAGTGTCGAGGTTCGCCTGGCTGAACTGCTGCCAAACCAACTGGCTCGGTCTGGTAACAAATCCATAAGCAGCCGCAGCCAGCAGCAATACACCAAACATGGAGATGGCCGCGAGAATGCGTGAACGCCCCGAGGAAACGGGCGTCCAGAATGATCCCTTAATCCACGCCAATATTGCTATTAGCAGGAGCATTGCTCCCAGGCGAACGATCGAGTCAACGCCCCGCATCTGACCAAGGATCCAGATTAACCAAAGCAGGGTGCCGACCAGCAGAAAGCCCATGCATTGCTTGACTCGGAGCATCCAGCTACCGGGCTTTGGCAAATAGCGGAGCCACTTCGGATTAACCGCGAGCAACAGATAGGGGAGCGCCATGCCGAATCCGATAAAAAGGAATACCAGAAAGGTGGCCCAGCCAGGCTGGGCAAAGGCAAATGCCGAAGCGGTGCCAAGAAACGGGGCTGTACACGGAGTAGCCAGAATCGTCGCGAACACTCCTTGGAAAAACGCGCCGCCATAGCCCTGACCGCTGGCCAGTTCAGCCAGGCCTTGAGTCGCCCGGGCTGAGACTGAAAGCTCGTAAACACCAAAAAGATTCAGAGCGAAAGCAAAGACCAGGCAGGCGATTAATACGATAAATCGATAATCCTGAAACTGGAATCCCCATCCAACCTGCGCTCCGGCTGCCCTGAGCAGGATGACAATTCCAGCCAGCACGGCAAAGCAGCTGATGATCCCGAGCGAAAACGCCATTGAGAGCCAAAACGCTCTTTCCGGCCGTTCACCCGCCTCGCTGACGAAGCCGAAGATCTTGAGCGAGATAACCGGCAGCACACACGGCATTACATTGAGGATTAAGCCGCCAATTATCGCGAATCCGAGCGCCTGCAAGATGCCGCCGAGGCTGACCGTCGAGGGAGACCCGCCGGTGGCGATCGAGGTGACGGTCGAGCGACCGTTGACCTCATATCCTTGTTTGCTCTCTCCGGAACTCACCACCAGGACACCGTCCATTCGGCTGATAGGATTGGCCTCTGTATCAATTGGGAGCGTGAGCTTATTTCCGTCTCGCACCACGTGACCGATCACCGCGTCCGAAGGCGGAACCGGGAAAAAATCGAGCGAAGCGCCATTGGGGGCCCATGGCACGTTTATCTCGAGATTCTTACCGGTGCGTCCGAAGGCAATCGGATCTATCAGCTGCTTGGGGACCTTGGAGGCAAATTGGTCAAAAATCTGAGCCGAGTCTGAGGCAATATTCGCACCACTGCTTAGCGTAAGACTGAGCTGCGCACTCCCCGGAACGCAGAGACTTTGACAGACCAGCCAATCCGACTTGGCCTGGATCCTGATCGGTCCGGACGGCAAAGTGGCTGGAGCCACCACGTCGGCAAAGAGCAGTACCTCGGACGTGTAGTCAAAGACCTCCAGATCGCCTGGCTCCTTTTCCCGCAAGGGGAGCGGCCACTGCAAATCCTGGACCTTGAAACCTTCCGGAAGTTGCCATTCGATCTTCGTCGGCAGCCCTGAATCGCCCGAATATTTCCAATAGATATGCCACCCAGGCTCGATGCGGTAAAGCACCCCGAGCCGAAATTTCTGCCCCGGTTGGATCGAGCTCACGTCGGCAAGGAGAGTGGCTTTGACCAGCTCTTTTCCATTGTACTGCTGAGCCGTCGCCGGTACCTCGGGCAAAAAAGCGACGCTAAAGATTAAGCTTGCGCACCACAGAATCCGGAACAGCAATCCTCTCATGACAATCTTCCCTGCGAACTTATCCGCATCATCTTAAAAGACTGAGAGCGGAAAACCATTCGTCATCTTCCAAAAAGCTATCACAATTCTCGCCTTTCAGCGAAAGCCCGCCCTTCGCTATTTCGGGGACAGGAGTGGTGGGTCGGTCCGATCGCATTGCATCACGCTCGCAGCGACTTGCACACTGCATGTCTGAATCCGCGGTTCAACGGGTCTCGAAATGACTAACTCTTTGATTATAAACTGTTTAAATGAACACCGGCCACTTGGCACGATTTAAGCCACTATTTGCATCCGAACATGTTTTCGTGGGCCATAACCGTTCTTATCCTGGCTGTCCTGGCGGCCGTTTTGGCATTTTGGGGAGTTGCTGGATTGCCGAAATGGCTGCTGCGAGGTTTGTGTCTCTTGTTTATCATCCTCTTCATCATAGCGGTTGTATTCGCATGAAAATCAGCCAACCGCGGAAGCCTCAGCGCTAAACAGGCATGAAAATATTATTGACCAGCGAGGTGACAATCTTGCCAAAGGCGGAACCGATAATGACACCGACCGCCAAGTCGATCACGTTCCCTTTGAGAGCGAAATCCCTGAATTCTTGAAGCATTGACATGGGTACGGAGTTCGAGTTTTGGGTTTTGGGTTTTGAGCTCTGAGTTTTGCGTTTTTGTGTCAGACCGACTGCGCCAGCCAGTGAAATGAACACCCAAAACCCAGAACTCAAAGCGCAAAGCGCGAAACTGGCCTCGATGGCACCCGTCGAACTTTCTAATCTGATCAAGCTCACTCGCAATTCGGATGAAGCGGCTGCGACAAAACTCGTTGAGCACCTTTATCCCACTGTGATCAGGATCGTCCGCAACCATCTTCCGAGGCGCGAGTCGGAGGAGGATTTGTCGCAGGAGATTTTTCTTAAAGATATTTGCCAAACTCCACCAATACCGGGCTGACATGCCTTTCGAGCATTGGGTTTCGCGAATTTCAGTCAACACGTGTATCGACCACCTGCGGAAGCAGCGTAACCGCCCCGAATACCGATGGTCAGACTTTAGCGAAGAGCAGCAGGCCATCTTGAACAATCTCAAAGATAATGCCAGCGCATCCGACCGGCAATCTCCCGACGAAAGCCGGGAACTGCTGGAAAGACTTTTTTTGACTTTGAAACCGGATGAGCGCCTAGTGATCCGCTGGCTTTATCTGGAGGAAAAATCGGTTGCGGAAATTTGTGACCTTACGGGATGGAAATCGTCTAAAGTTAAAGTTAAGGCGTTTCGGGCGCGGCGAAAACTCACCGGGACGCTTGAGCGACTAAGATGACGAAGGAGAAGATTTTAGAGAGGCTGTTCGCCGCAGCTCGGCAGGTCGAAGTTGAAGAAACCTCGATTATGCCTGCGGGTTTTGCAGAAGGCGTTCTGCGGCAGCACTGTCAGCGCGTCCAGGAAGACAGGACCTTTTCGAAGGCCTCGGTCATCTCCATCGGGACCGCTTTGATCATTCTGGGAACAGTTCTCGGGATTAACTACGAGACCACTAACTCCTCCGGATCGGATGATCAGGAATCGATGGTTGAAATGGCCTACGCCCTATGGGATCCAGTTGGAAACTAGTCCTCGTCTTCGCGATCATTTTTTTGATGGGTGGTCTCAGTGGATCGGTTATTACTTCTGCGTTTCTACGGAGGCAGATATCGTCGGGTGGAACACGAGGTGTCCATGGGTGGACCGAGAACCTGATCCAGAAATTGCAACGAGTTGGCATGCTGACGCCTGAGGAAACCACCATGATCCGACCTCGAGTAGAATCGGCTGTAAAGCAGATGCAAGCGATTCAGATCCAAGCGATGCTGCAGGGCAGTGATGCCTTTGACGCCGCTCTGGCTGAGATCGAGACGAAATTAAATCCGGACCAGCAAAAGCGGCTCGAACGCTTTCGGGAACACCGGCGCGCAAATATCCAGGAGGCGATCTCCCGGAAGCAGTAACGGGAAATGCGTGTCGGCGTCCTGAACGCACTTTCACGTCTCTGGCGGTAGGGTTGCGCTCCCGCGCGACCGGCCTACCCTACCCCGACGAGTTCTTCTGCCTGGACGTCGAACTGCAAATCGTAGAGCCTCTTGTAAATCGCGGAGCTTTCCAGCAGTTCGCGATGCGTACCGATCTCTCGAACTTCTCCTCGATCCATGACCACAATTTGGTCCGCCTTAAGAACAGTCGACAACCGGTGGGCAATGGCAATGACCGTCCGGCCCTCGGACAAGCGATCCAGCGCTGCCTGAATTTCTCGTTCAGCCTCCGAATCGAGGGCAGACATCGCCTCGTCCAAAAGCAAGACCGGAGCGTTTTTGAGGAGCGCCCGAGCGATCGAAACACGTTGCTGCTGCCCTCCGGACAAAAGGCAACCCTTGTCGCCAATAACCGTCTCATAACCATTCGGCTGATGCATAATGAAGTCGTGCGCGTAAGCTCGCTTCGCCGCATCAATTACTTCCTCTTTGTCCGCGTCCAAACGGCCGTACCGGATGTTGTTAAGGATCGAATCGTGAAACAGGAAAGTATCCTGAGAAACCATGCCGATTTGTTCACGCAACGAAATCTGCTTGATCGTATTGATATCGCGTCCATCCAGCCGGATGAGACCTGCTTCCGGTTCATAAAAGCGGAGGAGCAAAGATAGAATCGTGCTTTTCCCGGCGCCGCTCGAACCGACCAGGGCGTAGTATTTTCCGGGCTCAATATGCAGGCTCAAGTCGTGGACCGCCGCAGGCAGTCCATGCCGGTAGCGGAAAGTCACCCCCTCAATCCGGATATCGCCATCGCTCCCGGTGATTTCCTGTGATCCGGGCCTGTCCTTGATCGCAGGCTCCCGATTCAGTATCTCAAAGATGTTGTTAGTCGCGTTGAAGCATTGCTGCATTACGAGATGGATGCGGCTGAGCTTTTTGATCGGATCATAGAGCATGAAAATACCAGCCAGGAGCGCCAGGAACTTTGCCGCACTCAAGTGAGTATACCAAACGTAAAAAAGCGCGAGACCGACGCCCACCGCCGCAACCGCTTCCACCATGGGGCTGACGATCTGGATCGCTTTTTGGACGCGTACTCCGCTTCGGAATTGCTCAAGACTCAACCCTTCGAAATACTCCGACTCGCGTTTCTCCCGGGCAAAAGCTTTGATCACCCGAATCCCGGCGAAGCTTTCCTGCAAGACCGACATCATCGAGCCGATTTTCTCTTCCTCGAGTTTCCCCTGACGCCGAACTTTCTTGCCGAAATGAACGATCGGCACCAGGCACACCGGAAAGAGGAACAGACTGACGATGGTGAACTTCCAGTCCAGGTGAATCAAGACCGCGAATGCGCTGATGACGGTCAAGGGCTGTTTGATCAGGTCACTACTAATACTGGTCAGGGCCATCTGCGCCATCCGGGTATCGTTCGCGACCCGCGAGATCAGATTGCCTGACCGTTCGCGGTTAAAGAACTCGAGCGATTGCCCAAGAATGTGGGTGTAGAGCTTGCAGCGAATGTCGGCCAGGACGCGCAAGGCCACCCAAGACATGTAGTAGCTGTTTAAATAGTCGCACAGGCTGCGCAGAACAAAAATCAAGGGTATGACGGAACAAACCAAAAGTACCGAGTTGATGCCCTCCCCGGTGCCATTGAGAGCGTCGCCCAGCATGTCGGCCTTGTGCTTGCCCTGCGGAAAGACCTGAGAATTAACGTAATTCAAGACCAGCGGTAAAAGTCCCGAAATCACGCCGAAAACAGCGCCAAACAGCAGCGCCAGGATAAATCGCCCGAGGTGAGGCCTGAGAAAAGGAAACAGTTCGCGGTACGGGCCGATCAGCATCCGGACAAATTCGCGAGGTGAAGGTCTTTTTTTTGCCATGGAATATCCGGGGAATCATTCTCCGGCGGTTGCTGGTTGCTCTTTCAAACCCTTTAGGAGCCCCTCCATAGCACAAATTACCGCCTCGGTCGACAATTCGCTCATCGGAAGCCCCTTCTGGCGCGGTTCAAAATGATCGAGCGGACCCTCGAATCCTGCACGTACCACCGAGGCGTGCGGGTGCATGGGATGCCAGTGAAACGGATTCGTCGGTCCGAAGAGAACCAGCTCTGGTCGCCGAAAGGCCGAAGCCAGGTGGGCGGCCGCCGTGTCGACCCCGACAAATAATGCCCCTTCCCGGATCATCGCAGCGCTCAAGAGGAAGTCGACCTTACCTGCCAGATTAAAGATCGTCGATTGGTGGCGCGATCCCGTCACGATATCACGGATATGCCGCAGTTCTGCCGGATTGCGGCCGCCGGTGATCAAGCAAGGCATTCCAAGCCGCTTTTGTGCATAGGCGATGACAGCCTTCCAGCGTTCGGCAAGCCAATACTTATCCGGCCTCGCTGAGCCCGGATGAACGACGAAGTAGCGCTCCGGCAAACCGATCTCCCGCCTCAGGGTTTTAGCCGAGCGCTCCACACTATCAGGCAACTGCAAAGAAACGCGGGCCGCTGCCGCTCCGGAAACCCCCAGGTATCGGACCAGATCGATATAATGATCCACCGTGTGCTTTTCCCGAACGGGAGACTGTACCAGGCGCGTGTAGACCCAGGAACGGATGGCGCGTTTAGCAACGAAACTGAACCCGACCCGTTGCGCCGCTTTCGAAAAGAAGGAAACGAGCGCCGAACGATCATTACCGGTAAAATCGAGGCAAAGGTCGAATCTTCGCCGGACTAGATCGAACCAAAGGTTGATCGAGGCGTTTCGGTGGTAAATCAAGACTTCGTTTACATCCGCAATCGCCGGCGCAAGCTCAGCCGAGTGTTGGTCTATTAATAACGTGATCTGAGCTTCCGGATATATTTTGCGCAAGGCATTGAGCGCCGGCGTAGTTAAAATGATGTCTCCGAGCCGTTTTAGTTGGATTACCAGGATGGAATTCATCAGACGAGTTAAGGCCGGCCAATTGCCAATTGGGCACGGAGAACACTCACACAAAGGCCACAAAGGTCACGAAGGTTTTTAGACAGGGTGGAATTGGGAGTCGGCCAGGCAACTTTTATTATTTTGCTTTGTGGCCTTTGTGACCTTTGTGTGAGGATCTTCTCTCATCTAATGAAGATTGGGCTTGTTCGACGCGGATTCTCTCGCACCGGTGGGGCTGAAAGTTACTTGAAACGGTTCGGACGTGTACTCTTAGAAAGCGGCCACCGGGCGACTCTTTACTCGACGCAAGATTGGCCCCAAGCCGAATGGCTGTATGGCAATCATGTCCGCTTGAAGGCGTCGGGCCCGCTCCGTTTCGCACAAGCCGTCCAAGAAAGCCGGCGGCCAGATGAGATTCTGTTCAGTCTGGACCGCGTCCTCCAGTGCGATTGTTATCGAGCCGGGGATGGTCTCCACAAGCTTTGGTTGGAACGCCGGGTCCGCCATGAACCCGCCTGGCGCGCCCATTTCCGTTTTCTGAACAACAAGCACCGCGAACTGCTCGAATTGGAGCGAGCCTTGTTTGAACGAGGTGGAGCAAGACATGTGATCGCGAATTCGCAACTGGTGAAACGGGAAATCGTTAGCCAGTTCGCGTATCCGGAAGACAAAATTACGGTGATCTACAATGGGCTACCCGAGCTTCATTTCAAAAGGAAGCCCGGAACTCGTCTCGATATGCGGCACGATTGGAGTTTGCGCGAGAATGAAATTGCCCTCCTCTTCGCCGGCTCTGGCTGGGAACGTAAAGGGCTGAAGTACGCTGTTCAGGCCATCGGTCGGCTCGCCAATCGAAATGTTCGCCTCCTGGTGGCGGGCACCGGGAAAAAGCAGGCCGTCAGCGCCAACAATGTAAGATTCCTGGGGCCAGTCGCCAATATGCAATCGCTTTACCTGGCGACGGATTTGCTGGTCTTGCCCACAGTGTACGACCCGTTTTCAAACGCCTGCCTGGAGGCTCTCTCCTACGGACTGCCGGTCATTACAACCGAGGCGAACGGGTTTGCAGAAATCATGGAGGCCGGTGTTCATGGCGAGGTGATCGCTCGAGCGGATGACGTCGAAGCTCTTCGAGAGGCGATCGAGAAATGGATCGACCCCGAACGGCGAGAGTCCGCGAGAGAAGCCTGCACGAAGCGAGCGCGCGGTTTTGCGATGGAGAAAAACGTCGAGCAGACTCTGAAGGTCCTGGAGGAATTGGGGGCGAGCGGGGGCGGGGTGTGAGAGGTGAGAGGTGAGAGGTGAGAGGTGAAGGCTAGGCTATTCGGCTGCCATGTGCATCAGAATGGTCAAAGAACAAATCGTCCAAAAAGGATAGCTCCTCCTTGACTCGATAGTCCGTATCCGGCGCATCCTTGCAGAAATCGGATGCGCGATCGATCATCCGGGCAAGCATAGCGGCGATTGAACGCCAATCAGCGTCCATCTTCTCAAAACGACTTGGCTCGAGATACCCGCAGTCGAGCGCGTCGTCGAGCCATGATTGGGTTTCGGTAGATTCGCCGAGCGCTTCGTCGATTTTGCTAATGAACACTGCTTTGTATCGCCGCCTGGCCCAAGCCTCGGCGATCATCGCCTTAGTCGCGCGCGAAGAACGGCGTACCTGATCAGTGAGCGAATATTGCTCTTCTCGAGGAAACCTCTGAGTCGCTAGAAAAATCTCGCGGGTCGCCGATCTGGCAAGCTGGTAAACTCTCAAATCGCGGAAGGTTCTAGCGGCACTCATCTCACCTCTCACCTCTCACCTCTCACCTCTCACCTCTCACCTCTCACCTCTCACCTCTCACCTCTCACCATCTACTCACCTCTCACCTCTCACCATCTACTCCCGCCTCTCACCTCTCACGCTGCACCTCGCTCACCGCGTCCAGCCCGCGTACTCGTCGACGTTGTCGCGCGTAATCAGCTTCACCGGAATGAGAATGGTGTCGTTCTCGGGTTTCTTGCCTTGCATCATATCGTATCCGACCTCGACCGCTTTCTGAGCCATCGCGTAAGGATCCTGGGCGGCGGTCGCAGCGAAGACTCCCTGCTTGCTCTTTAAAGCCGCGACGGCTTCAGGAGAACCATCCACGCCAACAATGAATAAATCGCTACGGCCTGCCTGCTTGGCGGCAAGATCACAGCCAAGGGCCGTCGGATCGTTAATCGCGAAGACCGCGTCAAGATGCTGATAAGCTGCCAGGAGATCTGACATGATCCTGAGACCGCCTTGCTGAGTACCCAGAGCGTTTTGGTTCTGGGACAAAATCTTGATGTCCGGGTACTTCTTAAAGACGGATAGCGCACCCGCGACCCGATCCTGGACGGAGGTTACAGCGGGACCGTTGACGATAACAATCTGACCCTTTCCCTTGAGCCTATCCGCAATGTATTGGCCGGCCTCTTGACCGGCCTGTTTATTGTCCGACATTACGGTAGCACCCACTCCGCCCTCAGCCCCGACGTCCACCGCTACAACCATGATACCGCCAGCCTTGGCACGTTTGACCGCCGGAGCAATTCCCCTGCTGTCCGCGGCACCGAGAAGGATCAAATTGACGCCCGAGGAGATGAAGCCGTTCATCTGCTCAATCTGGTTTTTCACGTCGTAGTTGCTGGAAACCGAAGTGAATTTAACCTCGGGATTATAGGTTTTCGCCTGGGCTGCGGCTCCATGAGCAACCTGGACGAAAAACGGGTTACCAAGATCGCCGACCGTCAAAGCGACCGACTTCAGTTCCTTATCGGCGGCGAACAAATGCCCCGCTAGACAAACGGCGAGGAACAGAAACGCGATCGTCCCCGACCTTCCGGTTTTACTAATAAACGCGCATATCGAACCGTGCCGATCTTCGTATGAATTTTTCATTGGTCTGAGTCCTTCATTCGTTCAATTTGTTTGAGGAAATTCTGGGCGTTCACGGCGCTTTCTCCCTTCCAGCGCCCAATTCCGGCGCGTCCGGATTTACCTCTGGGCCAAAGTATCGCAAGACGACCAGATCTTCGACGGGGCTGGTATTTTCGAAAAGCACACCCGATTTCGCGGCAGATTCCGTACAAAAAACTTCGTCTTCCGTCATTTCGGCGAAACGGATGAGTTTCGGGCAATCCAGATTGAGGTTGTTCATTCTTCCGCTTCCCTGCACCACGATCAAGCCATAGGCGCCGTTGTCGCGAATCGTGCATTTCGTTCCGGGTTCCAAGGTCAATTCTTTCGCGGTAAAGAGCTGTTCACCATTGACCTTCCCGTAGACGATCCAGTGATCCCTATATCCGGCGGACCGGGTTTCCGCCACGGGCACAGGTTCAAGGTAATGCTTATCTTTGAAACGCGGGTCGACATTGGATTCCCAGTCGAGTTCGCTCAGGATAAAGTCCAAATCGAAGTGCTTTTCGGACGGGATATCTTTTACCAGGAGCGCCCTCGGAACTTCACGCCCTTCAACTAAAGATTGGAACATGGAGAAAACGTCCGAGCCCCACTGCGGTTCATAGGTGCAGAGAGATCCTGGAGCATGAAGAATCCCCGGCCCGATTAACCATCCGGTCCCAGGTTTCAAGCGGTAAGCCTTCGAAAGATCCAGAATTCCATTGTCTCCTTTATTCCAGTTCTCCAGGCAGCGTTTGACCTCGTCTTTCGTGGTTCCTGGCTCAAGTCCCATAAACGTATATGGGAAATTGTTCCCAACGGTATTGTGCTGCGGAGGGAAATAATAGCTCTCCGGCTTCCCTTCCTGCCCGACCAGCATGGCGTGTTCCTGAGACTGATGCATGTGATGCGGAATGGGTCCCATATTGTCAAAAAACTTCGAGTAGACGGGCCAGCGCCGGTATTTGTTCCACATCGATTCGCCCACAATTTCCGCTCCGCATTCCTGTACCGCATTCGCCAGCGTAAATCGGGCGTCGCCAAAAACGCAGTAACTCAACCCCTCATCCGGGGTCCGGTTTTCATTGGCCGCCGGAGTCGTGGATGCGAACCAACGCTCGTCGATTCCTCCCCGGTCCAAGCCGTAAGAGTACAAATCATCGGGATGCAGTTTTAGTCTGCGCCCCGGTTGCAAGAATGAGCGGGGAACCCAGCACGGTGCCAGTCGGAGCAGCCCGCCACCTTTTTCCAGCGCTGCTTCGACTAGAGAAGGAATGTTGGTGTCGACTGTCTTAAGGGAAGTCACGGTTTTCATCGATTAATTGGGGGGAAATGACTTTGCTTATCACACAAAAGTACCAAAGGGAATCACACTAAGGTCTGGAAGGTCAGAAGCACGAACAAAAGAGCATCGGAGGTCCGACCGAAGACAATTTGAACAGAAGGCAGCAAAGGAAACAAAGGGGATCCGGATTGGGTTGGCTGCGTGATCATTCGCTGGATTTTGCTGAGAGCCCTTTCGCGAACTTCGTCTGCCTCAATCATTCGTCCAAAGTGTTTCGGCGATCCTGAGTGCGCCTAGATAGGTCTTGTGCTCGCCTCCTCTCATCAGCTCCTCTCGAACCAGGCTGGCCAATGTGGTCCCACCTGCCGGAAGCATCTGCTTGAGCTGAAAAGTGTTTGAGAGCGTGGTTTCAAGAAAATTCCCCGACCACTCCACCTCCAGCTGACCATCGTCAAATCGCAGCTTGATGTGTCCGATCCACGGTCCGGGCAACGCCACTAACTTTACCCGCATGCGAGAGCCGACCTTGCCCGATTTAAACCGGTAATCAAATTCACCTTTTTCCTCCAATTCCCATCCGAATTGACAAGCAATCCACGAGATCAAGAGCACCGCGGTGGTCCAATTTTCCGGGTTATGGGTCACCTCTAATTCCCGAATCAGATGGTTATCCTGACCAGCCCACGGATGATCAAAGAGCTGCGCCAGCGCCAGCCGGAGATAGATCAGACGCCGCCAATTGAGGTCGCAAAGCACGCAACGCGAGCTCGCAGACGCCACCGAGGCACGCAGAATTTTCATTTGCTGAGCAGGTTCCCGCCATGAATGGCTGTCAAACATGAACCTGTCTACCAAACTCCAAAGCTGTTGATCGATCTGGTTCGACAGCTGGCCCTGCCACCACAAATAAAGAGGAAGATCAGAGTCCAGATGGCTGAAAAGGATGTTTCGTATGAGGTCCGGGTCAGCGCCGTCCAGGAGAAACGCGATTTGTTCACTGCAGATCTGCCTCGCTCCGGCCCGGGTGATGTGACAATGGGCGCTGATCCAGGCTTGCACCCTCTGTTTCGAAGCAGCCGGGTTCGCCGCCAAGAGAATAACCCGACAGGCGTGCTCGCGCGTGATCTGTTCCATCAGCTGCGTATTCATGCTGAGGGCATCTGCGGCTTCGCTATATACGGCAAAATTAATCGACGATGCCCTCGTTAAGAGCTGCCCCTCCTGTTCCCAGAGTGCCTTCAAACTTCGGTTGACCTGGGCGACTTCCACCGGCATCCCACGAGTTAGATCTTTTATTTCAGGCATAGCGGGCAAGGTCGCGGCAAAACCTTCACACGAAGGTCACGAAGGTCAGAGAAGGTCGAGAAGATTTTTCGAGATTTTAAGAACTAGGCTGAAAATTGGGAATCGAGAGGGCCGGAGAATTTTGCTGTTTTTTCGCAGTGCCTAAACCACTGAGACGCGGAATGTCTCGCTCGGGGAAGGAGCGAACCGGTTGAAATCGCCGTCGGGACCCTATTCCTGATTTATCTTCGCTTCCTTGGCTACCTTCTGTTTAAACACAGGGCCGAAGGCCCGCGGAAACTCACGCTCTCAGCAAAATCCAGCGAATGATCACGCAGCCGACCCAATCCGGATCCCCTTTGTTTCCTTTGCTGCCTTCTGTTCAAACTGTCTTCTGTCGGACCTCCGATTCTCTTTTGTTCGTGCTTCTGACCTTGGCGACCTTCGCCCTCAAAGGCGACGCCATGCCCGTCCATCATTCTCGATCAATTGATCAGCTTCGGTCGGTCCCCAGCTGCCTGAGGGGTAAAAACTGAGCGCGGGTCGGTTGTCACCCGCGTGCCATGCTTCCTCGATGTCATCGATAAATCGCCACGCCTCCTCTACTTCATCCCTTCGGGCGAAGAGCGTCGGGTCACCGGTCATCGCGTCGAGCAGTAGCCGCTCATAGGCTTCCGGACTCGCTTTCCCAAAAGACGTACCATAATTAAAATCCATCTTTACGGGCTGAATCCGTACACTGGCTCCAGGAACTTTCGATTGCATTCGCAGCGAGACGCCCTCGTCCGGCTGAATCCGGATGACCAGAACATTTTGAGAACCGTCACGCACCCCCCTCTGGTCGCGATTAAAAAGTACGCCTGGGGCGTTTTTAAAATGGATGCCGATCTCTGTGCCGCCTTTCGGTAATCGTTTACCGACCCTTACATAAAAGGGAACGTCGGCCCAGCGCCAGTTATCGATAAGAACTCGCAACGCGACATAGGTCTCCGTCATTGACTCCGGCTTCACGTTCTTCTCTTCCCGGTAACCGACTACCGGCTTCCCGTTGATCGAGCCACCCATGTATTGGCCCCGGACAACGCTTCGGACAACTTCTTCGCTTTGCATCCTGCGAAGTGAACGGAGCACCTTCACCTTCTCATCCCGGATCGAGTCGGCGCTCAAATCTGTCGGTGGCTCCATGGCAATCAGGCACAGGAGTTGCATCAAATGATTCTGCACCATGTCCCGGAGTGCACCTGCTCCCTCATAGTAGCCGGCGCGATTTTCAATTCCGAGTTGCTCGCTGGCGGTAATTTGCACGTGGTCGATGTAACGTTCGTTCCAAAGATGCTCAAAGAGCGAATTGGCAAAACGTAACACCATGATGTTCTGGGCTGTCTCCTTACCCAGAAAGTGATCGATTCTGAACGTGCACGACTCGTCAAAGGCCTTCTCCACCACCTCGTTTAAATGACGCGCGGTGGCTAGGTCCGTCCCGAACGGCTTTTCCACGATGGCCCGCGTCCAACTGCCTTTCGGTGCTTCCGTCAGACCCGAACTCTCGAGATTTGTCAGAATATTCTCAAATTGATCAGGCCCGGCGGACAAATAGTAGAGCCGATTTCCACGCGTTCCTCGATCACGATCCAGCTGTTCCAGCCGTTCCCTGAGCCGGCGATATCCATCGACGTCTCCAAATTCACTCCGATGATAGTGAATCGAGCCCGCAAAAATCCTCCATAGATCGTCGTTGATCGTTTGACGGGAAAACTTTCGCGATGCTTCCTCCAACTCGGTTCGAAAAATCTCATCCGTTTTGTCCCGGCGGGCAAATCCGACAACACTTAGCCCCGGCGGCAGATCGCCGTCAGCGGCCAGATTGTACAAAGCCGGGATGAGCTTTCGATGCGTCAGATCCCCGGTGGCCCCGAAAATCACGACAGTACAGGGTTCGGGCATTCCGCGACTTGCCAAGCCCTCGCGCAACGGATTAAACGGTAGTTTCTCGGCCATAGGTTCCGCCTCCAAAACTCAGAAGCGAGAAATACTTACGTATCGACGCCTGAGGAGGGTTTCAAACAGTTTCAATTCCTTTTTGCAAAACAAGCTTCCGAAGAAGAAAAAAAACTTCCGTCAGGAACGCCTTTTTGCCAAGATGGGGCTTCGAGGTGCCGAATTCTGGAATTCTGGCTCAATTTTTGACCTGATGGCGCTCGCTGCGACAGTTCCGGTCAAAAAATGTTTAAAAAAAATTTAAAAAATTCTGGACAAGGGCGTTCCACCTCCGCTAAACGTCGTGCTGTCTCATTAACTTCCTTAACCAAGAAAAACACGAGAGATGGATTCCCCGGTTAAATTGCCAGGAATACGTGAATTGAAATTTACGTTGGTAGCGGGATTGACGCTACTGACCACTGACGCGCTTTTCGCTCAAAACGCAGGTCAGACGGACGTAGATGCGCTCAAAACGCAGATGAACCAAATGCAGCGCCAGTATGAACAGCGCATCGAGGCAATGGAGGCCAAGATGAAAGCGCTCGAATCGAACGCCAATAGCGGTTCGATCCTGAACGCACGCGTTCTCACCGATGCGAATGGTGAAGCACCAGGCAAAGCTCCAGCTCCAATGTTGGACGAATCTTTCCTGAAATCGCTGACCCGCAATTTCACGTTTAACGTGTACGTGCGAGCCGGCTTTATGTTCAACGGTAACGGCGGTGCCGGTAGTTTTAACTTTGAGGTGCCGGATAACCCGGGTGGCCGTTTTCGTCTAGGTAATGAAAACGACTTCTACTCAGAATTGAGCTGGAATCAGGCCCACATTCTTGGCGATAGCCCTGATGTGGCGGATGTCTCCTTCAGAGTGACACCGAACTTCTATACCAATGGCATTTTTCACGAATCGTTTCTCACCACCGGTAATTCCGGCTCGCCTTCCGATTTCAGGATAGGTATGCGCGAGGCTTACGTGGAAATGAAGAATGTCATCAAGAACGCTCCCGAGGTGACTTTCTGGGGAGGTCAACGGTTCTACGATCGGTACAACATCGACCCGAATGACTGGTTCTGGCTGGATACCTCAGGGTTTGGCGTGGGTGCGTACAACATTCACCTCGGTCCTGGCAATCTGTATATCGCCTGGATCGGCTCCAACCACGATAACCTCAATCTGGTGAACACTTCGAACCAGCAGTTCCCGAACAATGGGATTGGAGACCAGTTCGAGCAGACCTTCGATGTTCGTTATAAGGATGTCGACATTGGATTCGGCAAATTAAGCTTCATCCTTCTCGGCAACTACATTAACGGTGGGCAGGTTACCGGTCCGCAAAGCAATGTCACCTTCACGAACGTCCATGGCATCAAGGATACAGTCATTGTCAATCAGTCGGATGCCTTCGGTCTTGGCGGCGGTGTTATCTGGCAGTATGACTTCGGCAATAAGAGCTACCTGCGGGTTTTCGGCCTCGCTGGATGGGGAGTAACGAACTTCGGTTCGGAAAATCTGGGTAATTCAGTGGGCGCGTTCGAACAGAACGTCAATAACTTTGTCATCGGCAGGCCAGCGACCAACGTCAGGAGAGTCGGCGAAACCAACACCTTTATCGGTGCTGCTAACCCATATCCGAATTCTTCAGATATCCGAGCTGGCTTTGAGTTTGTCTGGAATGTCAACGAGTGCTTTGCGTTTGATTTCTGGGGATACTGGGATCACAACAATCAAGGCTATCAAACCATTGGCACCAACGCTGGTGGTTCGATCAATCCAAGCACCACTGGGCCATTCACCACCGCGAATGCGACCCGCAATCTCTATGGTGTTGGCTTCAGGCCGGTCTGGTGGTTAGCCGACAACTTCGCGATCCAGGGCCAGGCGGGTTTCAACTACGTCGACAACGTTCGTGGTTACTCTGGCACCAACGCGTTCGGCAATTCGGGAGAGTTCGCGATCTTCACCATCGCACCGACGATCAAGCCGAAGGGTGGATACTTCACCAGGCCTGAGATTCGCTTGTTCGCCACCTACTCGATCTGGAGCAGCTCTCTGAAAGGGACCACCACTCCAGTTGGTGAAGGCGGCAACACAAGCGGAGCATCACCTCCATACAACGGCAATACCAACCAAGGCTGGCTCTTCGGAAGTCAGATGGAAATCTGGTTCTAGGTCACTTGTAGGCTAACATTATGAAGATCTTAACATATCTTGCTTTGGTGGCCATGGCCGCTGTCACGCTCGGAGTTTCTGGCTGCTGCTTAGGCGAAAAGGCTCCGCCGCCGCCACCACCGGCGCCGGCTGGCAAAGAAACTCTTTCCAAATAATGGCTCGACGCTAGCAGCATTACACCCGCCTCAGTCGGCTCTGAGGCGGGTGTTTTTTTTGGGAGTCATAACCGAGGCGAAGCCGAAACCCCCGACAGAGTCTTTGCACGAGATCCTCTATGAAGCTCTTGGCTTTTATTTTCTGCCTGTTTGCGAGTTCCGCGTTCGCCCAGTTGACCTGGGACAAGACTGAGCAGAGTTTCGATGCTACCCCACAGGACAAGTCCGTCGTCGCGAGATACAAATTTACCAATACCGGAAGTACTCCGATAAAGATTCAAAGCGTCCTCACCTCGTGTGGATGCACGAGTGCTGCTCTTTCCAAAACCGACTACGCCCCGGGAGAATCGGGAGAGATCGCCGCGAATTTCGTCTTTGGCGGTCACACCGGCAGACAGACTAAGTCCGTCATGGTTTCGACGTCCGCCGCACCGGGGCAACCGATAGTCCTGAAATTGCATGTCTTCATCCAGGAACGGGTAAACGTTGAGCCGCAAGTCGTTTTCTGGCGGGTAGGGCAACAGCCCGATCCAAAAACGATCCGCATCGCGATCGGGGGCGAGACGCCTGTAAAGATCCTTTCGGTCACTTCGGACAATCCCGCGATTAAAGTCAATTTGAGGGAGATCAGGCGTGGAAGAGAATACGAGGCGCAGGTCACTCCCGACAACTTAGGGCAACAGTCCGGGGCAACGCTGCTCATCCGAACCGATTATCCGCCTGATAATCCGCAAACGATGTACGCCTACGCTCGCGTCAAATGAGAACGGACCTGGAAGTCTGCTTTTAAGTTGCCTTCCTAAGGTTAGGTTTTACAATTATCTCCCCTCCCCGACACCGGTGAGGGGAGACTTTGTTTTGAGCCCCCAGGCATTGGTATGTTCACAAGACTACTTTCCGGACTGTTGTTATTTTTTTCTGCCGTTCAGGCGTTTGCCTGGACCGACGGCGAACTCCTGGTTTGGATCAATGGCGATAAGGGTTATCGCGGCCTGGCCGAGTTGGGGAAAAAATTTGAGAAGGATCTCGGCATCCCGGTTAAAGTTGAAACTCCAGAAGGGCTGACTGACAAATTCCAGGTGGCCGCCCAGAGCGGCAAAGGACCTGATATCGTCTTTTGGGCAAATGACCGTATTGGAGAGTGGGCTGACGCCGGTCTATTAAAGCCTTTAGAAATAAAAGACGATTTCAAGTCGAATTTTATCCCGATGTCCTGGGACGCCGTAACGCACCACAAGCAGACCTGGGGATATCCCCTCGCCCTTGAAGCCATCTCACTGATCTACAATAAGAAATTCGTCACCGACAAACCGCCTGACCAGCTTTCGGATATTTCCGCGTTTGCCAAAGAGCTGAAGGCACGGAATCCGAATGTGATTCCGATCATGTGGGATTACGGCACGCCTTACTTCAGCTGGCCGTTCCTGGCCAGTGGCGGCGGTTATCCGTTCAAGAAAATCGAAGGCGGGTATGACACCAAGGATATCGGTGTCAATAACCCTGGCGCAGTCAAAGGTTTGCAGGAAATCGTGGATCTCATCAATACTGGTGCGATGCCGAAAGGCGCTTCGTACAGCGTCATGGATCAAAAAATGAACGGCGGCGAGCTGGCGATGATGGTGAGTGGCCCATGGGCCTGGTCCAATCTTCGCAAAAGCGGAATCGATTTTGATCTCGCCTCGTTGCCCGGAGCGGAGGCAACCCCGGAAGACCGTTCGTCGGCGTACTCACGGGCCTTATTAACCGCTCCACGCCAAACGCCGATCTCGCGACGCAGTTTCTCGAGAAATATGTCGCCACCACAGACGGGCTAAAGACGATCGACGCGGATGTACCAATCGGTGTTCCCGCACTGAAGACTCTTTGCGATGAGATGTGCGCCAAGAATCCATTGATCAAGACCACTTACGAAAACGCTAAAAATGGCGATGTAATGCCGAACATTCCGCAAATGGGCAAGTTCTGGAGTTCCATGGCGACGGCATTTCAGATAGCCACCAACGGGCAGGCCTCCCCTCAAGCCGCCCTGGATGACGCCAGAAAGAACATGGAAAAGTAAGCTAAGTGAGCTTGAACGGAGGACTCCCGATCCGTCAGATCCTGGTAGCGCTGGTGTTCATACCAGCGCTCTACCTGAACTTCCTTATTTACCAGGCCGGAAATCTCTTTGTCGCACTTGCGATGTTGGTCGTGATCAGTCTGGGTGCTTTCGTTTATCTTAGTGAGGCGGGCTACACCTACCGGTATCTATTCCCTGGCTTTTTAGGATTTGGGCTCTTTGTCATCTTTCCAATCGTTTACATGGTGTTTCTCAGTTTCACCAAGTACAGCTCCCAAAATCTCCTCTCTTTCGATCGCGCACTGGCGCTCCTTCGACAGGAGTCTTTTCCGGTCGGAAACATTACCTACAAGTACAAGCTTTATTCCCAGGAGGATGGAACCTACATCCTGTATCTGGAGAACGAGAATGACCCCACCAAGCACTTCGCTTCGGAACCGTTTGAACTGAAGGCTGGCGAGCAAAGCAAAGGGGAGCAGGAACCTGGGAAATTGAGAGCACTAACCCAGGGCGAAGAGATGATAGGAAGGCCCCTGGAAGTTGCTCAGGTCACCCGGGAGAAGCTGTTCATCCCGATGCGTGGGCGACAATTTGCTTTGCCTGACGGGATGCTGGTGGGCATGGAAGGACTGCAGAAGTTTGCTTCGCGCGAGCGGCTGTGGGCGATGAATCCAGATGGTTCGCTCACTAACAAAAAGGATGGCACGGTCATCCGACCAGACTTCAGACTGGGTTTCTTCACCAGCGACAAGGGGGAAAAGTTCGGCGTGGGATTCCGGACTCTCGCCGGCCTGGACAACTACATCCGGATCGTCACC
Source organism: uncultured Verrucomicrobiae bacterium (assembly GCA_963789065.1). Taxonomy (GTDB): domain Bacteria; phylum Verrucomicrobiota; class Verrucomicrobiia; order Chthoniobacterales; family JAFAMB01; genus JAFAMB01. Next base: position 71,652 of record CAWBKA010000052.1, read on the forward strand.
GACCCACGTATTCAAGGCCCCTTCTTCAGGATTTTCCTTTGGACCGTCGGATTCTCCGCGATGTCCGTTCTGTTGACTTTCTCCGTCGGAATGTTGCTTGCCGTCATCCTCGAATGGAAGGAGCTCCGTTTTCGAAAAGCCTACCGAACGCTCTTAATCCTCCCTTACGCAGTGCCGGCGGTGCTTTCGATCCTGATCTTCAAGGGGTTATTCAATCAGGAATTCGGCGCGGTAAACGGGTTTCTGCGAGGTATTTTCGGCTTCGCGCCGGAATGGGAAACCAACCCATGGGGAGCGCGGGGGATGATTCTGCTGGTTAACCTCTGGCTGGGTTATCCCTACATGATGTTAATCTGCACGGGAATGTTACAATCGATCCCATCGACAATTTATGAGGCGAGTGCGATTGACGGAAGCAACCCGATCGTCGATTTTTTTCAGTTAACCTTGCCGCTTCTGCTACCCCCGCTGATCCCAATTTTAGTCTCGAGTTTTGCCTTCAACTTTAATAACTTCAATCTCATTTACCTCCTCACGGCAGGAGGACCGAAAATGGTGGGCGGCGGAATCGCGGGCGAAACGGATCTCCTGGTGAATTATACTTTCAACATAGCGTTCCGTGATTCAGGGACCAACTATGGTTTGGCCAGTGCGATCGCGACCGTCCTCTTCATTATCGTCGGATTCCTGGCTTGGATAAATCTCAAATTGAGCGGACGAAACGTAAAAATTTAAGGGTGAGCCATGGTCCCGCTTTGCCTCCAAAAAACCACTAAAGCATCGTACCCTGCTTCTTGCCGATGACCGCCCACCAAAAATTCCAGGCTCGGAAGATTGGCGCCCACGTCTTCCTGATCTGTTTTTTGACGTTGGTTCTGGTGCCCTTCATCATGGTGATATCCGCCTCTTTTCGTCAGGGAAATTTTGCCCCGAGCAGACTTCTTCCGGATAAGGTCAGTTTCGATCATTGGAAATTTGTTCTCGGGATTCCGTACCAGGAGGTGGTCAACCCGGCCACGGGCGAAACTCGGACGATCAAACCTGGGACACCGCCTTTGCTCTGGTTCTGGAACTCAATCAAAGTCTCGATGACCGCTTCGGCCGGAATTATCTTTCTCTCGGGTAGCGCAGCCTACGCCTTCGCCCGGCTTCGTTTCAAATTCAGAACCCCTACCTTGAGCGCTCTGCTGATCCTGCAGATGTTTCCCATGGTGCTTTCTTTGGTCGCGTTTTACGTGATCCTCGATTTTGCCGGCCAATACGTTAAATGGCTCGGCCTCAACACCCAGCCCGGTCTTATTATGATTTATCTTGGCGGGATCTCGAATTACATCTGGATGATCAAAGGGTATTTCGAAACCATTCCGGTCAGCATGGAGGAGTCGGCCCGAATTGATGGCGCTTCTCAGTTCCAAACTTTCATCCGAATTCTCCTTCCGATGAGTTTGCCGATTTTTGCAGTTGTATTTATCCTCTCATTCATTTCCTATATGTCTGAGTACCCAGTGGCATCTGTTGTTCTGCAGTCCGGTGATAACTGGACCTTGGCGGTAGGTGCCAACTCATTTTTGTATGAGCAGGAAAAACTCTGGGGCCGGTTTTCTGCATTAGCAGTCTTGAGCGGTGTGCCGATTACGGTAGTTTTCCTGTTGTGCCAAAAATTTGTCATCGGCGGATTAACCTCCGGTGGCGCTAAAGAATAACTAAACCCCAGAACGAAATCCTATGAGCGAAGGTTCAGTACAAATCAAGGACTTGGTCAAGACCTATACGGATGATCGGGGCCGCCCGACATTCACCGCGGTCAAGAATATCAGCCTCAACATCGAAGACGGCGAGTTCGTCGTGCTTGTCGGACCTTCCGGGTGCGGAAAGTCGACGACGCTCCGTATGGTCGCCGGTCTGGAAAAGATTACCAGCGGGACAATCTCGATTGGCGATCGCGTCGTGAACGAACTCGAACCGAAGGACCGCGGGATAGCCATGGTGTTCCAAAACTATGCGCTTTATCCGCACATGACCATTTACAACAACATGGCTTTCGGTCTCCAGCTGGCGAAGAAGAAAAAAGACTTCATTTCCGAGACCGTTGACCGGGCCTCCAAGGCTCTTGGGCTGGAAAAGATGCTGGAACGCAAGCCAAACGCTCTCTCTGGTGGTCAGCGGCAGCGCGTTGCTCTGGGTCGTGCCATCGTGCGAAGTCCGAAAGTCTTCCTTTTTGACGAACCGTTGTCAAACCTGGACGCCAAAATGCGTGTTCAGATGCGCTCGGAAATATCGAAGCTGCACGCTCAGCTCGGTTCCACCATGATCTACGTGACGCACGACCAAGTTGAGGCGATGACGATGGGTGACCGCATTTGCGTGATGCGCGATGGCCTGATCATGCAAGTCGCCGACCCGCTGACTCTCTATCGGCAACCGGAAAACCTTTTCGTCGCCGGTTTCATCGGCAGCCCGCCGATGAACCTTTTAAAAGGCAAGGTTCAAAGGCGTGAAGGCGGCCTATTCTTCGTGGAATCCGCGGAGAAGAACGCGTTGACTGTCCCGCTCAAGGGCCGGACTGAAACGCTGGCCAGCAAATACGTCGATAAAGATGTGATATTCGGAATTCGTCCTGAGCACCTCAGTGATCAAATCAAAGACGGCGCATCCTCGCCCGTAACCTCGACCGTTGAGATAGCTGAGCCGATGGGATCAGAATCGCTGGTCTACCTGAAAGCAGGCACGGGAAACTTGATTGCGCGTATTCACGGCGAACACCTGTTTCATCTTGGCGAACAGGTCACCGTTCAAATGAATCTGGACAAGGTCAATCTATTCGATACCGCAACGGAGAATGTCATCAGGTAAGCTCCGCTTATGCGCCAAATTCTAGAAACCGAACAGTATGTTCAGGTTCCGCCGATGATGCTATCGGATCCGTTCTACCGAATTACCTACCTCATCAAGGAGGAGATCCGAAAATACAAGTGGATTGAAGGTGAAAAGGGGCGTCCAATTACTTGGGAGCAGGCTCGGCATGAGTGGATGAAACAACACAGAGAAAAATACGAAAGATTCCTACTCGAAACGCTCTCTTTCCCTGAAGTTCAGACCGGCTGAGGTAGACCGTCGTCCAAATTCGCCCGACCGGCGGTATTGCCTCGCCTGGAGGGCACTGAGATCACGAAGGTAAATCGGAATTGAAACCTTTCTGACCTTCGTGATGGTTGTGAAACTGGCGTGCGATCCCGCGAGCGGTTTGTGCCGTTCGGCGTGCGCCTTTCAGGCTTTGTTGGGCGTTGGATCCGGAGAGGGAGCCGTTTAGCGTTCACCATTCACCTCTCACCTCTCACCTCTCACCTCTCACCTCTCACCTCCCCTCCTCCCTCCTCGGCGTTCCCGGCGATCCTATGATTTCCCCGATTCAATGGCTTCAACACAGGGCAGCGGGAGTGCTGCTGCATCCTACTTGCCTGCCGGACTCAACCGGGATAGGTACGTTCGGAAGAGAAGCCAGACATTTCGTTGATTTCCTGGCAGAAGCCGGGATGAAATATTGGCAGGTGTGCCCCCTGGGTCCCACCGGCTTCGGGGATTCGCCCTACCAGTGCTTCTCAGCGTTTGCCGGCAACCCTTATTTCATCGATTTGGAAAACCTGGTTGCCAGGAATTTGCTCGAAGAACTCGACCTGGCTGAATTGCGGAGGCTTCCTGCTGATCGCGTCGACTACGGCGCGCAATGGACTTTGCGGTGGCCGATACTCAGAAAAGCCTTCCAGGCATTCATTTCCAACGCCCCTCGGAGCGAAAAAAACGAGTTCGCGACGTTCAAAAAGTCAAATAAGGAATGGCTCGACGCGTATACTCGTTTCATCGCGTTGAAGGGGAAATTTGACGGATGCTCATGGCAGTATTGGCCGGACGAGTTCCGCTTTTACGCCAAAGCGAAAAGATCGGTCATAAAATCCGGTTTGGGTGACGAAACAGAGGCCCAGGCATGGTATCAGTTTCAATTCTTCAAGCAGTGGTTCGCGCTGAAAGCCTATGCCAACTCGCGCAACATCCAGGTTTTCGGGGATATCCCGATCTTCGTTGCCATGGACAGCGCTGACGTCTGGACAAACCCCACCCTGTTCCAAATGGACTCAGACCTGAATCCCACCGGGGTCGCAGGGGTACCCCCGGATTATTTCGCCGCTGACGGCCAGTTGTGGGGAAACCCGCTTTATGACTGGCAAAAGCATAAAGAGACCAACTACGCCTGGTGGCTGGCGCGCCTCCACGCAAGCTTCAAACTTTACGATGTTGTGCGCGTGGATCACTTCCGTGGATTTGATCAATATTGCAAAATCCCAGCGAACGCGACCAACGCCCGAGAATACGAATGGGCACCCGGCCCTGGCATTGAGCTGTTCGAGAGCATTAACGCAGAGTTTCCGGAAGCAAGGCTTGTGGCCGAAGACCTGGGCATTATTACCGACTCGGTGCGGGCTCTGGTCGAGGCGGTTGGAGTTCCCGGCATGAAAGTGCTCCAATTCGGATTTGAAGGAGCGACCGAGTATCTGCCCCATAGCGTAATTCCCAACTCGCTCCTTTATCCAGGCACCCACGATAACGACACCTCCTGGGGCTGGTTTACCAAGCAATCTGAGCCGGTTAAGGATTTCTTCCGCCGTTATCTTCGGGTACCAGGTGACGAAGTGCCATGGGACATGATTCGAGCCGGCTACGCCTCTCCGTCTCGCATGTTCATCGTGCCAATGCAGGATCTTCTAAGCCTGGGCAGCGAGGCCCGAATGAATACGCCAGGTCAGGCGGTCGGTAATTGGCAGTGGAGATTCACCAGAGACCAGTTAGATCGTCTCTGGTCTGAGAGCGCAGAATACCTGAGGGAGCTTGGGAAGCTTTACGAACGCTGAGAAAACCAGCATCACACAAAGGACACCAAGGTCATTTAAAAAATATTTCTGCTCCAGGCGACAGGTAGTGCGATATCCTCTTAATACCCGTTCACTACTCGTTTAATTCCATCCTTCAAACGCTCGGATCCGAAATTCAAGAGAAGTCCAACTCGTATCGAAGATAGCCTCAGATAAGTCACGAGTTGGCGATAGTAGACCGGGTGATTTTCCTCGGACGCCTTCAGCTCCACCAGTACCGTATTTTCCACGATGAGGTCCGCGCGAAAACCTTCATCGATTTCTAGATTCTTGTACTTGATTGGTATCGGCACCTGCCGTCGGACCTCGAATCCTTTATCGATCAATTCTGCCGCCAAGACCTGTTCATAAACCCTCTCCAGCAGACCAGGGCCCAGATCGGAATGGATTGGGAAGGACGCATCGAGGATCGCCCGGGTAATAACTCCTTCTGAAGGCATTCAACCATAATTACATTTAATTAAAATGTTGCAATAAATATCCCACCTTGGTAGTGCGCTTTGTCGTTTTATCTCAGGCGGCACACGCCAGACACGCCACCCGGGCGGCCGTATAGCCGACCTCGCCAATAGTCCATCGCACCCGCATCATCACCTGTTTGAAATTTCCTTGGTGCCCTTCGTGCCCTTGGTGTGAGGAATTTTCTTACCCCGGGAGGGGGTAATGCGACGTTAGGCGTTTGACCTCGGCCCGCACTTCCGACAACACATTTGCATCCCCGCCTGCGGTGAGCGCCTTGTCGATCAGGTCGGCGATCTCCATCATCTCTTCCTCTTTCATTCCGCGCGTCGTGACCGCCGGAGTACCGATCCGAATGCCGCCCCCCTTAAAAACCGATTCCGTATCAAAAGGAATCGAATTTTTGTTCACCGTAATCCCAGCCCGATCGAGAGTCTCCTGCGCCTGTTTCCCGTTGATTCCCTTCGAACGGAGATCTACCAGCATCAGGTGATTATCGGTGCCGCCGGACACCAGCCGGTACCCCTTCATGTGCAAACTGGCCGCCAACGCTTTGGCGTTGAGCGTAATCTGCACCTGATAATCCCTGAATCCAGGCTGCAACGCCTCGTGAAAGCAAACCGCTTTTGCGGCAATCACGTGCATCAGAGGGCCACCCTGCACGCCCGGGAATATCATACTGTCGATCGATTTGGCGTGTTCCGGTTTACACATGACAATACCGCCGCGGGGGCCACGCAGACTCTTGTGGGTGGTGCTCGTCACAAAATCGGCTATCCCCACCGGCGTAGGGTGCACGCCGGTCGCCACTAAACCGGCAATATGAGCAATGTCCACGAAAAGCCAGGCACCCACCATCTTTGCGATTTCCCCCATTTTCTTGAAATCGATCACCCTCGGATAAGCTGATGCCCCAGCTGTAATCATCTTGGGGCGATTCTCTTCGGCCATTTTCGCCAGGTGATCATAATCAATCTGCTCCGTCTCGCGGTTTACCCCATAGTGGATCACTTCGTAGAATCGACCGGAAAAATTTGCCTTGTTTCCGTGGGTGAGATGCCCTCCATGCGAAAGATCCATCGTCAAGATACGATCTCCCGGTTGCAGGACGCTGAAGTAAACGGCCATGTTTGCCTGGCTGCCGCTGTGCGCCTGCACATTGACATGTTCTGCCCCGAAGAGCTGTTTGGCCCGGTCGATCGCCAGTTGCTCCGCGACGTCAACGTATTCGCAGCCCCCGTACCATCGGCGTCCGGGGTAACCTTCAGCATACTTGTTCGTAAGCACCGAACCCTGAGCTTCCATGACAGCTCTGCTCGCAAAATTTTCCGACGCGATTAGTTCGATATTTTCAAACTGCCGCTGCCTTTCGCTCTTGATCGCTTGAAAGATTGCAGGATCGACTTGCTCAAGGCTGAGATTTCCAGGCTGGTTCATGGTTATGGAATCGGTATCGTGTTTGGTTTCTAACGCACCGCTATCGATAAATTTCAAAATTCCTGGCAGCGCCCGGCGAATAATATCGCGGGTTACCTGGTACGCGTCGAGACCCATACCAATCGGATCGGCGAGATCCAAGGAAGAGGCGTTGTCCTCAAACTCACGCAGAAGAAAAGTCTTCTCAGCCACTTCTGGAAACAAGTATTGAATCGATTCCATATGGCTCCGCGTCATCGCAATAATGCAGGAAGCCTCCTGGACGAGCTCTTCGGAGAGGGGCTGACTCCGGAGGTTTGAGATGTCTATACGGAGGTCACCCAGGACGTCGACAGCGTGCGGACTCGGTGGTTGACCGGGAAAGGTGCTGATGCCGGCCGATTGAACCCGTATTTCAGGCCGGTTCGCTACCATCTGGCGAAACAACCCCTCGGCCATCGGACTCCGGCAAACGTTCCCCGTGCAGACAAATAGAATATTTTTGAACGCCCTCAAAGCAGGCAAAGGTGCCATGTTCGACCGGGCAGTTCAAGGGCGGGTCGGCGGAGAAGCCAAGGACCGAGAATTCAAGAAGCGGTGTTGAACCAAGGGCTACTCAGCTACTCCTCCCTTATTCCCCCTTGAGCGGTCGAGAATCCCAAGATAGCATATTCAGATTGAACTCTGCCTCACTTTCGCGGGTCAACGAATTTAAAATTTTGTTTTCTCAATCGGGTGTGGAAATGGAATCAATAATCAGATCAACACAATGAACCCTCAGGATACCGACGGACAGCTGGGTCCAGGCCAAGCCGCAATTCAGCCGGGAGGCCACGAGGAAGAAGAAGAGGACGATAAGGCAGAACCGCCCAGGCGGGCCCGTCCGCGAACCATCCTGCTCGCGGTCGGTGTCGGCTTAATTGCCACAGTTTGTATGGTGATTTTCCTGATCTCCGATCGGATGAATTCTTTCGAAGGCTCTGATCGCGTTATCGAGTTGCTCGATACCGCCAATAACCTGACTGGAGACGAATTCGAAGCCGTCGCAACGAAGGCAGGGAATCTGGAAGACTGGTTTTTTCTGAAGCACGGACTAGAGCATTATTCGGTTCCCAAGCAATTCGCGAGCATGCAGACCATCGGGTGCCGGGTGTTGAAATTTAACGGAGCGACCGTTGCCCAGATCATGGCCGTCGCAGACAAGGAAGTTCTTTTTTATATGTTCCCCTCCGATGACTTGGGTATCAGAGTCCCGAGTGGAAAATGGGAGATAGTCGAAGAAGAAAACTGGGTCGGCGCCGTCACAGGCGTCAACGACAATTGCTTCCTGGTCGCCTTCAAGGGAAACACGGACGATATGAAAGAGTTCCTCACCAAGACAGGCAGGTAGGGCAAAATAGTTTTGGGTTTTGCGTTTTGCGTTTTGGGTTTTTAGTGGCGGTCTGCCGCTGGGAATTGCGGGAACGCAAAGCCTGGCCTCAAGCGACTCGCAACGAGAACATAATTCTCGTCACGTTTTGACTAATGATTTAATGCCGAAAGTCTCGCAGGCCGAAGAGTTCGTGCGATTTTCGCGCTTATCCGCTTGGATTCCAATGCAAAGAAACTTATAGTCCCGCGTATGGTCGAAGTGCTGGTAATCTTCGGCTTGGTCAGCTGGCTTTTCCTGACGTTTCTGGAATGGTTGAGTACTTTGCCCGTCTTCCCCGCGGTTGTCACCGCCGCGGTACTTTGCCCTATTTTGAGTGCTTGGGACTACTTAAGGCTAACCCGGACCTGGAAGCTACGCGGAATATATTCGAATCGCGATCCGATTCCGCCGGAACGATTCTATTGGGTTCTTCAGCAAAGCCGGCTAAAACGGGGCATCATTCTGTTCACGGTTCCTTGTGCGCTAGCCTGGTGCAACGCCGCGCTTCTCCCCGCCTCGCTAGACGCAAATCTGGCATCGATCGTCGGATGGATGAATTCACTCGTCGGAATTCTGACGCTAAGCCGGGTCGTCAGCGCAACGGCTTTGTTCTTCAAAGCCTCGCAATGGTTCGACGCCATGAGCCCATCATTAGTGGGCCTTATCCGCCGAGCGATGTACAAGCTCTCTGACAATTACGAGTACCTCGGCCAGAAGAAACGCGACCCTGAGAAGGAGAAGGTCTACTAGGGGGAAGGTTTTGCGTTTTGCGTTTTGCGTTTTGCGCTTGGGTTTTGCGTTTTGCGTTTTGGGTGTTGCGTCTGAGTTTTGAGCTGCGATGATGCGCCTGCCGAAGCGGATTTCACGCTAAAGATGGCCAAGCGAGGACGCTTTGCTTGCTCCCCGCCCCATAACTATCCCGTCGACAAAGCGAGGTTTTGCGCTATCTTCCCGTCCCTGATTTAAGCGCAAGTGGAAGGGTGGCTGAGTTGGTCGAAGGCACCTGACTCGAAATCAGGCGTACGGGTAACCGTACCGTGGGTTCGAATCCCACCCCTTCCGCTCTCAGTATCAACGACTTACGCAAGTCACTCAGCGCCACTTCTTGAGGGAAATACAAATCTTGGTGCCAGAACAGTGCCAAATACGATCATATTAGTGCCAATACGACCGTATCCGACCGGCCTGACCGGGTTTTCCTTGGGGTAGGCAATGGGCGCATGAATTAATTGGGGTCTGCGAAGGGTAGCCAAGATCGCCAGTGCCAAATAGTGCCACAAAAATGACACCCTCCCGTATGGGTGCGTTGCTCCGTCAAAGCCCGTGCGAGATCTCGAAAGTGGTACGCATCCAACCTAAGCAAAGCTCGAGAGAACTCGCGTCGTTCTCAAGCCAAGCGAAGAGCCAGAAACCGCCTTGCCTATAATAGATACATCAAGAAGATGCGGAAGGCCCGGTTCCGCAAATACCCGATCCTGCGAGTGAGACATGCTTTCCGCAATAACAGCCAAGCGAGATTGAGGAACCTTGGCATAACCGGTATCCTTCCCATTGATGAACTTGTCGGGGGATGGGAGAACGTCGTAAATCATTTCGAGCCGATGCTGGCTGAGAACGGCTGGACATGGGCGGGATACGGATCGGATTTCGTGATAGACCATGTGCTTCCGATGGTATCATTCGACCTTCATGACGAAGACCAGATGCTTGCCTGTTTCCACTGGAAGAATCTCCGCCCTCTCGACCCTTTCGAGAACGGATCAAAGTCGGCATCGTACAATCCCTCAGAGCATCACGGATATATGCGGCAATGGCAGTGCGCGGCCTAGACCGCGCGGAGGGTATCCATACCCTCGGACGGAATCAGGATGCGCCGTACAGGCGTTTTGCGAGTCCCAGTTACGGGATTTTTGGGCCACTAGCCCTGAAGCATGCTCTTGATCGCGTGCACTGTCCTGGAAATCCAGAATCTACGGGGCACACCGCTCCAAGATGATAAAATTTCCCGACCAGTCATCTTGCGGAAGCCGTGTGCCTCCATGTACGCATCTGAGCCAACCACTCCTACGCCTTCAGCTTCTTTCAAAGCCCTGACTGTACTGTGCGTAGTTCTCCTTGTAGTCGCGAAGTGCATGTTCAAATACCTCTTGGTATGTTCCGATATTCGTACAGTCTACCTTGTCTAGCAAACACTCTTTCCTTCGCACCTTCTCCGCCCAGCTATGCCTCTTCCGCAGCACGTCCTGATGGGCGTGGTTATGCGCAGTGTCATACCTGCGAATGCATTGCCCCTTAAATTCCAGTCGCACACAAAAATCCGTGATCTCGCCGTCAGTAATGGCATACTCGGCTTTTATTTCGTGCTCCTCATTCAGGTGAGTGATGAACGCCTTCCGGGCCATTTTGCCAGCCCTATTCTCTGCGTTTCTTTAGAACCTCCAGCATGGGCAACCGGCGCGATATTCGTGCCGAAACAGCTCAACCGTGATTCCCGGAACCGCCAGCAGAAGACCGACAAGGACTGTGACAAGGGAACGCATGGCTTGAAAGGCGTAACCCTGAATAGTTTTCATTAAACTGCAAGATCAGGCTGCCGATATGCTTTGATTGTTGGGCTGCCGTTGTTCTCTAGGGAAGGCTAACCGTTCGGTTTGTCCATTCCTTCCTTGAATGTAACACCGCTACCGCCATCCCCCTTTTTACTTCTGCCGCTTCAGGCTTCGGGGAGGCCCCTAATTATCCTGTAACCAGTCTCTTGAAAAACCACATCATGCAAAACGAACTTATGGATCGCGGACTCAAGGTCTTGCTAAAACTCGGGCCGGAGCACCTGCTGCTCAAGCGAGCTGCTAAACCGAATGAGGAGCTGGAGTGCACCTTAACCGGGCCGGAGGTTGGGATCATTCTGGATCTTCTTTACTCGCTCGCAACCGCCCAATACCGACTATCGCTATTGCCAAAATTCCCTGTCGATCTGACCGACCTTTTCAAGGAAGATGTTGGAGAGCTTACGGCGATCTATCAAAAACTCGGGGGAACCTTATCCATCGATCCACCCGGTGGTCCCGTCGATACAACGGAAATCGATAGCCCGGAGTTCAAGAAAGCCTTTACTGAAGCTCTCAGCCAAGGAACCGATAACGCTTTGATTTCAAATAACGGCAACCTTTAGTGACTGCCAGAGGATATGGATCTTACGAAGGCTCTGCAACGAAGGAGGGAGCAACGCTTTACAACGATTCATTCCTGACGTACGCAGGGAACTTAGTTGGGGCACATGGATATCGTGCCTTCTTTCTGTTGTCCCGGTATCTAGCTTCCAGATTCCAACACTAGATACCGGGATTTTCTTTAAGAGTCCTCGCTTTTTTAAGCGTAGGACGACCGCAATCGTTGGTGAAGATCGTCGTCTATCGCTCGACCAAAGCTTGTCGTAGAAGCCGTTCCTGGCGCCGCGGGACTGGCTGGAGGTTTCCAGCTTGCGATCTTGGCGCTTAAACCGTCCAGGGCTGCCGCTACCGACGTTGCTGCTGTCGTCACCCTGCCAAAGCTGTTCGCTGTCGGAGTCACCGCACTGGAGAGCCCGTCGAACGATGTCTTAACCTTGTCGGCGGATTGGATCTCTTGCTGACTGCTTCTATCCAGTTGTTGCCACATCGAGTTCCAGTTATCGCCCCACGATTTCATCGTAGACGATCCGGCCTGATCGTGTGCGGCTGAATTCTTCTCCATCCAGTTGGACGGTTCAGATGGCGCCGGAGGAATTTTGTGGTCGTAAACGTCTTGTAGCCTCTTCCAATGGTCTGCCATAGCAGCCTGCTTCGCTGCATCGGTCTGTTTCGGGCCTCCTGCCGCAAGGTCCGCGCTCCGTTGTGCGAGCGTCGCGTTGCGAGCAATCTCTGCGTCTTGTCCCGCATACATACCCTTACCGACAAGGTACGAGCCTGCTGCAAGCGTTCCTAGCGTAGCCAATATAGGAGCAGTTGCGGCGCCAGTTGCCGCGCCAGTCGCGACGCCCACGCCTTCGCCCGCACCCAGCAAGCCCGGGATAGCGAGAGCTTTCCCGATGTTCAAAAGTTCCGCCGCGATACCCAACCCTTTGAAGGTTGCCCATGCCGCCACAAACATCTTCACGCCGTTTGCGATGGACTCCATGTGACCATCCAGCCAGGCAAGCGCACCGTCCAATTTGTCTATAACTGCGACCAGTGTGTCCGTTGTCGATTTACCGCTGCTGAATACGCCGAACAGTTTTCCAACCTCTTGAACGCTTTTGCCGAAAATGCCGCCGATGTGATTGGCGATATCCTGGAGTTTCCCAGTCTTTGCTTCGATGTCGAAGGCTTTTGCCAGATCTCCGCCGAACTTTTGCGCTCCGTTTGAAAGGTTATCAAACCAAGATTGAATCTCCACTGGAGAAATCTTGTTAATCTCGTTCATCAACGGTAACGCAAACTTGTTCGCCGCCCCACCGATCCCGCCCAGGATATCGTTCCATCGGTCTAGGACCGAGTTTAACTGGCCGCCGAACGTTTGTTGCTGTTCCTTCTGATGGCCATGCAACGCTCCTCCTGGGCCAGTCAGGATGTTAAGAGCCTTCTCCATGTATTCCCATCCAACCGGGTTCTTGTTTGGGTTCCGCAATCTCTTGAATAGTTCCGACTCGCTCTGGAGGTTATCCTGTTTCCCCATCGCCTGAAGCAATGCTGAATAGATCGGGACTTTAGCGTCTTTCTGCAACCTCGTGAGCAAACCTTTCGTGACGTATCCTTGATTTTTCCCCTGACTATAGATGTCTGCCACAAGAGCCAATTGCTCGTCGTTCCGGGCTAGTTCGCCGAGTTTCCGCATCTCCGGCAAGACTTCACCTGGCTTGTATTTGCTGACAAGCATCTGCGATGCGGCGCCGGCTACCGTATTGTATCGAAAGACCGACTCACTGTCGGAATAGATACGCATCTGGTTAAGCAAAGTTTGCAGTTTATCGCCTTGCTTCTGGTTCTCCAAAATCGTCCGCATTTGCACGGCGATTTGTTCTCGTTCCGCGGCTATCCCGGATCCCTCGCCTACCAATCCTACCGCACGCTCCGCTCCGGAGAACAGTGCGTCACCGATCCCGAACCCGAGTCCGAACCTCAAGCCTTCCATTACCTTCGAATGCATAAGCGCAGCGCCTCTGCCTATGCGGTTGAACGAGTGCTCCGCATTTCGAGCCATCAGATTAAATGAACTCCCACTGCCGTGACCGATCTTCTTCGTGATGTTATCGAGATGCTGCAACTGGCGTTCGGCAGATTGAATGCTTGAACGAAAAGATCCGTCCAAGCGGGCGGAAAGCTTCAGTAGCGCGGTAAAAATCTTTGATTCGGCCATAGTGAGTGTTCTTCCTTAGGTGGACAGCATTGTCAGGCAGACCTCATATGGTAGTTCCACCCAGAATACGTCCGATTTGGTGCATTAACCTCTTCTGGAAAAAGTCGCCGGCATCCTTCGGAATAGAATCGTGCAAGCGTCGAGCCAGAAGCATCTCGGGCGTCGATATCGTAAACCTCTCCTTGATCGGCAGACGCTGCTTTCCTTGTCTTGTGAATACCCCTAAATGGCCTGACTTCATTTTCGCGACCCATGCATTATTGAATGGCGTTCGCTGACCCTTAACAACAGAAATAGTTAATACCGGACCCTTACCGAATCTAGGGGTTCCCGGTTTAGGTGCGCCTCCCTTGTACAACGGCACCATAGGGCCTTGCGCTTTTAACTCGGCCTCCAGGGCGCCGGCCTTAACCGATAACGTCTGAGCTACCGCCGCAGGCTTAATGTTGTAGACTGAACAGATTTCCCGTTTAGCAAAGGTTTTGCTATGGGTCGCGGCCTCTTTAAGGCTAATGGCCAAGGCTCTCGGCGCCTGTGAACCGCATCGGATCAAGTCTTTCTCGATATTCTTTAAATCTGCTCCCCAACTCGCCGTTATTGACATAAATCCTCCCGTGCCATCTCAGCCGCTTCCGCGTGAGTAACGGAGAACTCTTCGGCGGACTTCTTCAACGCGCGACAAGCTGCCTGGCTAAGCTCCCATTCGAAGTTGTTTTCGGCTGTAAGTCTCTCCGGAAGATAGCTCGAATCCTCGTCCAGCATCGGGGCTATTTCTGTTTGGCGCGTAACGAAGTATAAGCAGGAAAGGTAGTCGAGTTCCAACCGCTTGCAGTTTGTCCTGAAACGCAAGTCTTCCTCGTAACCCAAGTCTATAACGTGGACGGACATTATTGCGCTCCCGATGGATCTTTTCGAAGCCTTTGTAATAACTGAAGTCGGCGATCGCGTCTCGAAGGTTCCATCTACCATCGATAGGGACTCCTTTTGTGTCGCGATGCCTTTTAAAACGCCTTGTTCCGCTAAACGGTTTATGTGGCGTTCCGTTAGTTTAAAACAGATGGCTAGAAAAGTTGTGTCCACAATATAGTTATCTGGATCTATCTTGCTTTCGACTTTTTTGGCAGGCATTATATTTTATAAACTGTTAGACCGCATTCGCCCGTTTGTGTGGCATTTTGCATGACGGACATCGATTTGAAAAAACTGTTCGCTTTTGAAAAGTCAGGTTCGTACACCTCCCCGGTGGGCGCAATCTCTGGGAGGACCCTGCGTTTTGTGGCAATGCAACCTCTATAACGCAAGTTCTACCATTTGTGTCACCAAACCTGAGGCATCCAATCACTTGAAAGATGGGCAGCATTGCGAAGATTGCCGCACGCGTGCTCATATCAACATTCATGTGGCCGTGATTTCGGTGAGAATGGTTTCCGGGATGTTAGCCCTATCCAACCTTACCACTGCGGCCATGGAGTCGCGTAGACCAATGTCTTTCCTGATTAGCCGTTGGTTTCTGTTCGCTTGGTCCTTGAGCAGGTTGTCGCGCACACTCTCGTACCTATCAAAAGCTCTTCCGATAGCCGTTTGCTCTTCTGTCTCATCCATATTGTTAGGGATTTACTATTAAATCCTTTAAGCGACCAAGCGCGCTGATTGCCTCCGCCTCTGCAAGTTTTACCCGTGCCAATGGCGTCCTGCAGGGGACTTCATCCAGCCAGAGCGTGCGTGGGGGAACGAACAGGTCGAATTTTGTAACCCGTTTATCGATGT
Source organism: uncultured Verrucomicrobiae bacterium (assembly GCA_963789065.1). Taxonomy (GTDB): domain Bacteria; phylum Verrucomicrobiota; class Verrucomicrobiia; order Chthoniobacterales; family JAFAMB01; genus JAFAMB01. The sequence continues at coordinate 87,003 of CAWBKA010000052.1, forward strand.
TGATGAAGTCAAGGACTGTCGGTCGTACGTAATG
>CAWBKA010000053.1:0-31814 GCA_963789065.1 uncultured Verrucomicrobiae bacterium
CGGTCCACAACCCGGGCGAATTCTTTGCCCCCTTCGGTCCCTTTGGGTAGACATCTCATATAAGAGCCTTGACCTATTCTGGAATTCTTGTTTGGAAGTTCCTGGATGCCATCGGGCTTCCTTTGTAAATGAAGCTCCTTTATAGCGACTCCAAACTCTCTTTGCAAGTACTTCACCGCTGAGCGCGACAATCTCAGATCCCTTGAGTCCGTGGATTCCGCGTGAGCCGTCGGGGCTCGCAGTGTGACATGGGCGTCCCGCCCGTGCTCGCACGAAGATCACGGGCGGGAGAACCTCTCCGTGCCGCGATTGGAAAAGGACTTACTCCTGCGGGCGAACGGCTTTTAACTCGCTTTCGGCAAGAGTGTAGACATCCGAGCTTGGCTCTTGCGTCGCCGTACATTTGGCGAAGTAATCGGCCGCTGGCTTTCTTATCACCGGCCAGCAGGTGTTTCATTCCTGAGAAGTACCAGGCTTCGCAGTGCTGTCTTCGCTCTTTTTTCGGGTCGGTCGAGCCTGCTGCGGCGAACAAATCCGCTTCGGTAATCTCATCGAGGAGAAACTCGCCAACTTTTCGAGACCCAATCCGCAGGCGCCATATCCCAACGCTTGTCCAGATACGCGGAGAAATAACTGGTAGGCCACCGTAGTCTGCCCGAGCCGGAGCCGATTCAGCCAAATATATAGTTGGGGATAATCATGACTCTTACCGTCTGCGGACAGTTCATCATAGCGCAAAAAATCGCTCAAGGCGCCTTCGTAATCGCCCGGCCAACTGCCTCGCGAATCCCCGGTTAAAATAGTGCGTCGGCCAATTTCGGATCGAGTTCGAGCGCTTGATTATAGTCACTAATTGCCCCGTCTCGGATTACCCTTGGAGGCGTTGGCTACCGCGCGAATCGCGTAGGTAACGGCATTCTTTCGGTCGAGTTGGATCGCTCTATCGTAATCCGCAACCGCTCCTTCGTAGTCGGCTTTCAATGCCTTAACAAATCCGCGATTTTGATAAGCCCGCGCTATCGTTGACCTCCAGTTGGATAGCCTGATTATAGTCGGCAATCGCTCCGTCCAGATCGCCCCGGGCTCTTTTGACATTTCCTCGATGGTTGTAAGCCTCCGCATAGTTGGGGTCGAGCTGGATAGCCCGGTTCAGATCCGCGATCGGTTCATCCAAACCCCTCTTAAGCTGCCCGCCAAGTCCGCGCTCGGTATTGGCGTCCGTATATTTGGGATTGAGGTGGAGAGCCGGGTTGTAATCAGCAACTACCCCGTCCAATTCCTCCCTCTTTTCGAATTTCGCATATCCTCGGCGGTTGTAGGCAACAGCGTCTTTCGGGCTGAGTTCGATGGCCTGAGTATAGTCCGAAATTGCTAAGTCAAGATTGCGCTTCTCATTCTCGGCCAGTCCGCGGTTTCTGTAGCCGAGCGCATCTTTTGGATCAATCTCGATAGCCTTATCATAGTCGGCAATCGCGTCGTCCAGGTTGCCCTTGGCTCTCTTGGCATTCCCGCGGTCGTTGTAGGCGTCGCGACTTTTGGGGTCGAGCTTGATCGTCTGACTGTAATCAGCAATGGCTCCGTCCAAATCGTTCTTGGCCCTCTTGACGTTTCCCCGATAGTGGTAAGCATCGGCGTATCCTGGATCGAGCTGGATGACACGGTCGTAATCGCCAATCGCTCCGGCAAGATCCCCTTTTTAGCCAATAAAATCGCCCGGTTAAAGTAGGTCCCGGCGTCTTTCGCACCGAGCCGGATAGCTTGACCATAGTCCGAGATTGCTCCGTCGAGATCGCCTTGGGCGCCTTCCACCAGGGCACGGTTTCCGTAGGCTGCTAAATAGTTGGGATCGAGCTCGATCGCCCGGTTGAAGTCGGCCATTGCTCCGCTCTTCTCCCCGATTTGTATCTTGGCAAACCCTCGGTTCTCATAGGACTTGGCATTTTTCGGCTCGAGTTCGATCGCCTGCGTATAGTCGGCAATGGCTCCGTCGTAATCGCTTTTGCGCGCCTTGGCATTTCCCCGGGCATTGTAATTTTCGACATAGTTTGGCTCAAGCAGCACGGCTTCGTTGAAATCGGCAATGGCTCCGTCGTAATCCCCTTTATCGTATTTGGCGTTCCCCCGGTTGTAGTAGGCCCCGGGAAGTTTCGGATCGAGCCGGAGCGCCTTGTCGTAATCAGCGATGGCCGCATCCGGTTTTCCTTTGGCATCCTCGGCGATCGCCCGATCGTAGTAGGCAAGCGCAACGCCAGGATCCAGCTGGATACCCTGGTCGTAGTCGGCGATGGCCCCGTCGAGGTCTCCCTTTTGCTGTTTGTCATATCCGCGGCTGTTGTAGGTGTCGGCAATCTTTGGATTGAGTTGGATGACCTGAGTGTAATCGGATATCGCCCCGTCAAGGTCTCCCTTGGTGTCCTCGGACAGGGCACGGCTTCGGTAGGCCGCAGCGTCTTTCGGGTCAAGGTCGATAGCATGACCGTAATCCGCGATTGCCTCATCCAGATTTCCCTGGGCTCTCTCGATATTCCCACGACTCTTGAAGGCTTCGCCGTATTTTGGATCGAGTCGAATAGCCTGCGTGTAGTCCGAGATCGCATCGTCCGGATTACCTTTCGCAAACTCCGCTACTCCCCGGCCATAATAGGCAAGCGAATTTTCCGCATTGAGCTGAATCGCTTGACTGTAATCAGCAATGGCGCCGTCCATATCGTTCTTGGCTCGCCTGGCATTTCCTCGGTGATAATAGGCATCGGTATATTTTGGATCGAGCTGGATGGCCTGATTGTAGTCAGAAATGGCCCCGTCGTAGTCTCCCGCCGCGTATTTGACCAGCCCCTGGTCGACCCAGTCCTTAGGAGTCTGCACCGGCGGTACGGCCTCCGTCGGTTGAGGGGTCGGTTCTGCCTGCGTGCTATGCTTTTCGCGAGATTTATGCTTCTCCTTCGCGGAGCGACCCGTGACAGCGGTCATCGGCAGCAGGAAGCTCAAGATAAAGGCTAATAGCTTCGGCGATTTCACCACTGCATTGAAGAAGCCACGGAGGAGAGAAGTCAAGAAGGCAGTAGCCAGTAGCCAGGTAGCCAGTAGCCAGTAGCCGTAGCCGGTAGCCGGTTGCCCCAGTAGTCACCTCTCACCTCTCAGCTCTCACCTCCACCTACTGGCTACCGGCCACTCGACTACTTCCCCCTACGCGTAGTAGGGTCGGAGTTCGGGTGACAGACTTTCCGACGCGGAGCGCGCGTTCGAGCGTGTGTCCGATTCCGCTAACCTGCAGCCTCCAGCGCGATTACTTGTCCGGCTTTGAGTGCCGCGACGGGCACCCCATCGCGAAGAAGAATGCGGTGCGCCGTGATCGCCGGGACGCGTGGCCCGGCGGTGAGTATTCCGGCAAGATTTAATGGATCCGCGCCACTGATCGCGATCAACTCGTCCTTGGCGCCGGCGCTCGCGGATCGAGCGCAGTAACCCGATAGCCTCGGGCATGGCGAATTGTTCTCCGCTCACGCCACTGACAAAATAGCCGCCCCGGATTTCGCCGCGCGCCTCGAGGCGTCGATAAACCCGGATGAGCTCAAACCATGAAACCGTAAAGATTCCCGTTCGAGCAATCGTCGAGATACCACGCCGTAGCGCCGAAGCAGCACCCGCGCAAACGCCTCGATGGCCTCTTCACGTCCTGCCGCGTCTGATCCCTCGCCTGTCCTCGTCTACGGAGTGCGGCACTCCGCAGCAGAGACCATCGTCCCGCAAACTCCACGCTCGTGACGGACTTATGCTGCCGGCGCCGTTCCCCGGCTCCAAACGGTGCTGCGCTTTTCCTGCGGAACGAGCAGTGCCCGCAACCCTTCGAAACTGTCGGCGGTCACCCAGCCCCGTGCGGCAAGTTCGGCCAGCGCCTGCTCGACTCGCGAGGGCAACAACCCGGTTTGCCTGACAATCTCCCCAAAAAACAGCGCGCCGCCTCGCGATAAGGTCTCGAGCGTTCGCCGTGCGTCCGGCGAAAATTCGGCGGCGCTCGGACCGGCCGAGAGCGCCAGCCAATGCGGCAGATTCTCGCGGGCAAAGAGCGACACGGGACTTGACCGCACCGGAGTCAAAAGCCGCCCTGGCGGGCCTTCCGGCGAAGTCAACCGTCCCCAACCGATGCGCCCGGTGAAGCAAAGCTGGTCGAGCCAGCGCGGCGAATAGTCTTTGACCCGAAGCCCCAGCACTTCCGGTTCCCAGGCCGCCGCGGGCAATTCGTAACCGTCAAGCAGATCCAGCACCGCTCCGACGCCCTCGAGGCCTTCGGCGCGATGTTCCGCGTCTACGCGCTGCCAGGCCAGCAGGAATCGCTGGAAGTCCGCAATCGACACCGGCTGAATTTCCGCCCGCAGGCGGTTGATCGTCAGCCGGTGAATCCGCGCCAGCAGCCGGCGGTCGCACCATTCGGTCTCGGCGGCGCCGGGATGGAATTTTCCCCGCAGAACAAAACCCTCTCGTTCCAGGGCCAGAAGGCGCCTTCGATTTCCGAGGCGGGCAACTGGAAGAAGTCTCGTCAGCGCACCCGCGGTGATCGGCCCGATCACTTCCATTCGTCCACGCACCAGTTCGCGCACGGCGCCGGCCGCTCCCATTGCCGTTTCCGCTCCGATTCCGGGGCGGCCAGCGACGGCTCGACACGGCACCCCGGATAAATCGTCTGCAGCATCGGAAGCCGCTCGGCGGCGACCCAGAACGGATTGGGCGACATCGAGTTTCCCGGCGCGCCTTTCAGCTCGCGAGCAGATCCAGCCACGATTTCCAATCGCCGCGCCAGATTCTCTCACTTCCTCGTCGGTCAAGCGCCGACCAGCAACAGAGCCTCGTGCAGTTCGTCGGCGTTGGTGGCGCGCGGCCACGCTTCCTCACAAACCTTTCAATCGCCGCGGCGTCGAGAATCCCAAGGCCGCCATCCGCCGATGATTCACCGGCGCGGCGCGTATAAACCGCTTGCGTGCGGCGTTCCTCCAACGGCGCGTTGTCCAGAAACGCGTAGGGCTTGGCATTGAGAATTTCATGCGCCAGCGGCGAAGGTTCCGGCAAATCGCGCGCGACGCAACTGCACCTCGCCGTTCTCGATCCGTCTGCAGAAGATCAATCAGGCCGTCAATATCCATCGCCTCGGTCAAACAATCCTCAATCGTCTGCCGCACCAGCGGATGGTCGGGACCTCGCGGTCGCCGGCGATGTTTTCCAGGCAGGCCAGTTGGTCGGGAAACACGGCGGCCAGCAGGTTTTCCGATTCCATGCGTTGCAGCGGCGCCGGGACCTTGTGCCCTCCGCGCTGGCGCGGCAGCGCAAGCGCACGCGTCGCGTTCCAGCGCCAGCGGATCGGAAACATCGGCGCATCGAGCAGCGCCTGCACCAGAAGATCGCGCACGGTTTTGCTGTTCAGATAATGAAAGACCTCGTCGAGCGGAAACGAGTGCTGCGTGCCCAGCGAAAGCACAATGGCATCATCGGTCGCCGCCGCCTGCAATTCAAAATTGAACGAGCGGCAAAACCGTTTGCGCAGCGCCAGACCCCAGGCCCGATTGAGCCGGGTGCCGAACGGCGAATGAATGACCAATTGCATCCCGCCGGACTCATCAAAGAAACGTTCCAGCACCAGCTTGTGCTGCGAAGGCATCACGCCCAGGGCTCCGGTAAGTGCGCGGCAAAATAATCCGCCAACTGCCGGGCGCCGGACTCGGAAAGGCCGGGCTCGGCCTTAAGCCAGTCGGCGAGAGCTTCCTCCGGCTTCACCGACTTGTTTTGTTCGAGCGCCTCCTCCAGTTTCTTTCTCCGCGTCCATGCGCAATTCCGAGACCGCGCGCGACAACTCAGCGGTGCGCCCCGGAGCTTCTCCCAGCCAGAATGGAATGCCGGGCGGCTGGCCCTGCGCATCTTCTACGCGCACCGTGCCGGAATTGATCTGCAGAATTCGCCAGGAGGCATTGCCGAGTTGAAAAATATCGCCGGCCATGCTCTCGACGGCGAAATCTTCGTTGACCGTGCCGATGAAGGTTTCGCTCGGCTCGAGCACCACGCGGTAATCCGCGTTGTCCGGAATCGCGCCGCCGGAAGTCAAGCGCCACCAACCGCGCGCCGCGCCGGCCACGCACCCGATGATTGACGGCGTCATGATGGATCAAGCGCCGCGCGCCGTCCGCGTTTGGTGCTGAATCCGTCCGCCAGCATTCGGAGGACTTCGTCGAACTCCTCGTCGCGTCAGATCGCGATACGGATAGGCGGAGCGCACCAGGTTCGAAGATTGTTCCTCCTCCCAATCTTCGCAGGCGGCGCAGGCGACGATTTGCTGGGCGAGCACATCGAGCGGCTTTTGCGGCATCTCCAGGCCATCCAGTTCCCGTTGCGAATGCTGCGCAGCGTGGCGACGCACTCGACCAGTTCATCCCGGCTGAGCGGGAAGAACGTCCTTTGGGCAAGCCGCCGCGCCTATGCTCCGCGCGACCCACGCGCTGCAGAAGAGTCGCGATGGAGCGCGTCGGGCCCCAGCTGGCAAACCAGGTCGACCGAGCCAATGTCGATGCCCAGTTCCAGCGAGGCGGTGGCCACCAGCGCCTTGAGTTCGCCGCGTTTCAGCCGGTGCTCCGCTTCGAGCCGCAGTTTCGCGGAAAGACTGCCGTGATGCGAAGTGACTTTGTCCTTGCCCAGCCGCTCGCAGAGGTGATGCGTGACGCGTTCCGCCAGGCGGCGGGTATTGACGAAGACCAGCGTCGTGCGGTGAGCTTCGATAAGGTCGGCCAGCCGGCCATAAACCTCCGCCCAGACTTCATTGGACATCACTGCTTCCAGCGGCGAACCTGGCAGTTCGATCGCCAGATCCATCCCGCGCGTAGCCGCAGTCAATGATCGTACATCGCGCGTTCCCCATTTCATCGATGTCGCTGCGCCCCGACCAGAAACCGCGCGACTTCCTCGATCGGCTTTTGCGTCGCCGACAATCCGATGCGCTGCAATGGGGCTTTCGTCAGCGCCGCCAGCCGTTCCATGCTCAACGCCAGATGCGATCCGCGGCGATTGCCGACCAGCGCGTGAATTTCATCCACGATCAGCGTCCGCACCGTGGTCAAAATGTTGCGGGCTCGCGGCGAGGTCAGCAGCAGATAAAACGATTCCGGAGTGGTCACCAGAATGTGCGGCGGCTTCCGAGCGATCGCCTGGCGCTTGGCGGCCGGCGTATCGCCGGTGCGCACTTCCGCGCGCACGTTCACTCCGTCCCTCGCTCGCGAACAGCGCGGCGCGGATGTCGGCCAGCGGCTCCTCGAGGTTCTTATGGATGTCGTTGCTCAGCGCCTTAAGCGGCGAGACATAGAGCACGCTTATTTCATCTTTGAGAGTTCCGGCGAGCCCGTCCCGAAACAACTGATCGAGCGAAGCCAGAAACGCGGCCAGCGTCTTGCCCGAACCGGTCGGCGCGGCGATGAGCGTGTGGGCGCCGGATTGAATGGCCGGCCAGCCGAGCTCTTGCGGCGCGGTCGGAGTCCCGAACTTTTGTTCGATCCATTCAGTCACCGCGGGATGGAATCGGAAGGACTGCATCACCCCTAGCCTAACCCGAAAAGCGCTCGCGAAAAAGCTTCAACGGCGTGGCAGCGTATCGGCGGGTAAGGTTGCGCTCCCGGACGACCGGCGTCGGACTTTCACATGACGCGCAAAGGGGACTATAGAGGTGAGAGGTGAGAGGTGAGAGGTGAGAGGTGAGACGCGGCGCCCGCCGAACGGCGAACGATCCCCTCCCAGCCGCAAGCCGTATCACCGCACCCTCACAGAAGAACCTGCCGTGAGATAAAAATCCAATTCCTGATCAATCTTCGTTTCCTTTGCTACCTTCTGTTCAAATTACTTCCTTCTGTCGTCTTCCTGTCGCTTTACTTAACTTGAAAAACCTTCGTGACCTTTGTGTGAGTTTCACGTCAAAGCCAGAAGTGAATGCCAATACGCCAGTTCCGAGTTCGGCATTGAAGAACCGTGTGGAGTTCCTCAAGACGTTGGGTGTGATCGTCCTGGTCCTCGGCTTTGTCAGTGCCAGTCTCGTCTTTTGGCTTGGCCAAAAGCGTTCCACGAGCCTGGCAAATAGTCAGCAATCCTCCGTGGTGGACGGCGGCTGGAAGGATGACACACTTTCGCCTGGGGATTTAAAGGGTTCCTCTCGGACCATTGAAATGAATTTTGGCAAAGTCGCGGTTTTGGCAGCGAGCTGGTTGCATTGGTGGCAGCAGCTGGAGCCTCACGAAACGCTGGCGATTACTATCACAACGATTTCGACGCTGACCGCGCTCAGCTGTTTCATCATTGCCAAGGGGTGGTGGATGGAGCGGTAATGAATATCTTGCCAAGTGCAACTGAATTTCCTAGATAAACCGCATGCGTTCTCTCCTAACTCTCGCTGTTATCGCTGCTTTTGCGGCGGTTCCCCTGGTTCGAGCGGCTGATTCGACGCCGAGCCCCACCCCGGAGGCTTCGGCGACTCCTGCTAAAAAGAAGCACTCGAAAAAATCTACTCCTGCGCCAGCTGCTGGGGCGACTGCCACCCCGGCTCCTGCTTCAGCTCCCCCGGCTGCCAGCACAACTCCGGCAGCTAAAAAGCACAAGGCTCCAGAGCCTCAGACGACGCAAGCTCCCGGCGGCGGAAATGGGCAGGTCTGGGTCAACGAAGAGTCGCACGTCTATCACAAGGAAGGCTCTAAGTGGTACGGCCGGACCAAGAAAGGCAAGTACATGAGCGAAGCGGACGCGACTAAAGAAGGCGACAAACCCGCGAAAAACGAGAAACAGCAGTAAAGAAGGCGGAGGGGCCCCGTCTCGGTGTGACAGGTTAGTGCTCCGACGCGACCGGGGCAAGATTAGCACCGGAGGTCTCGAGACGTGCCATCCCGGACGCGCGGGAGCGCGTCCCTACCATGCCCATGTGAACGGCCACGTCACGTGACAAAACGCCGACACGCCGGTACGCTTCTCCTCACGCCGGACCCGCGAGAGCGCAATCCGCCACGCGCGCGACCGCGTCACACGGCGACCTCCTCTGACCTTCGTGTGACCCTCAAAATCCCGCGGAACGCCGTTCTTTTCGTAACTTGGCCGGAGTTCTTTCGTCTACTTGGATTAGTTGTATGAAGAAAACTACTACAATATTCTTAACGCTGTTATCAGCTACGAGCCTGTTTGCCCAAACCGCCGAACCGAGTCCGAACGGTCAGAGCAAACCAGGAAGTGCACCGACCGAAAGGACCGGGAGGAACTGGTTTTGGAATCGGCTCGATTTGACGGCGGATCAACAGGAGAAACTAAAACAGATCCGTGAAGCTGATCGGGAAAACCTTCGTTCCGCCCGGGCGCAGGTGGCTATTGCCAGAGAAACGTTGAAAGCCGCTCTCTTGGCGAGCCCGGATAACGTCGTGGAGATCCAAACCAAGGCCACCGACTTGGCAAATGCCCTTAACACGAGCACCGTTCGGATGGCACTGCATCTGGCAAAGGTAAACCAGGTGTTGACACCTGCACAGCGAGTCGAGCTCGTAGAGGCAAGGGCACACCGCATGCGTGACTGGCGTCACCGCCGCCGTGGCCCGATGGGAGACCGGCACCAGGATGAGCGTCCTCTGGAGAGAAGAGATCAGCCGCCAAGCCAACCACCAGCACACCCGCCGGACGATCAAACTCCCGCAAAGCCTACCAGTTAGGCCAAATCTCTAAGTTAACGCGCTTCGCAGGTTTTCGCGCGAGAGACGCCGATCGAACGTTGCTTGCTCAAGAATGCGACCCGAGACACTTGCCTGCTACTTCATCCGAGCAAAAGTTCGTTCGAGCAGTTCAAGGTCAGTGGGGTTGCCCAGCTTCGCCCGCGTCGTCTCGATCCAGTTTCTCTCGAAAGCGTTCTTGGTGGGACGATCGCTTTCGAGGAAAACACCGAAAAGCCCGGGAAAAGGAACGTCGGCCAGTCGATAGGCCGCAAGCTCGTCGGTTACATCGTGACGAGTCTCGTCCTCGGGAGTCCCGTCCCACTTTTTTTCGTCGATCAGTTTGAACTGGCCTCCCTTGCGAGGATTCGCCGGGTCAAAGGCCCCAGGATAAAACTCGACACATTCGGACAGGCATTCGATAACGGAAAACCCATCATGATCCATCGCGCGCTCAATCATCTGAATCATATGATTGATCTGCGTCGCGTGCGTACGAGCGATAAAGGTCGCTCCGGCCGCGAGCAGTTTCTTGATCGGGTTGACCGGCCGGTCGACCGCTCCGGTCGGGTCGGTCTTGGATTTGTATCCGATGGGCGAAGTGGGCGAAGTCTGCTTTTTTGTCAGCCCGTAAACAAAATTATCCATGATGACGTAGGTCATCCGAATATTCTTTCTGGCGCCGTGCTCGAGATGATTGCCGCCGATCGAAAAGCCATCCCCGTCACCTCCAAAAAGAAAGACGTGCAGATCCGGGCGAGCCAGGCTGACCCCTGAGGCCAGCGGCACGGCACGACCATGAATAAAATGCGCACCGTGAGAGTTTACAAAATAGGGAAAGCGGGACGAACAGCCGATACCCGCCAGCGTCACAATGCTCTCTTGGGGAAGTTGCCGTTTTTCTAAAATTTTGTAAAACGCTGCCAGCACGGCGAAATCGCCACAACCCGGGCACCAGGTAGGATGGTCGGCCGTGAGTGCTTTTTTGGTCAGCTTTTCCGGGCCGGGAGTGATAGCAGTCGCAGAAATGTCGTTAGCGCTCATGGCAGAATTCCTTCGAGAATTTCCTTTATCCGGAATGTTAAGCCGTCCGTTTTGGTCAAACTGCGAATCTTCGGATCGCAAAACCTGGCACGGAGGACAGTCGCCAATTGACCGTATCCATAGAGACCTTGATCGTTCATTTCGACGACAACAATTCGATTGAAACGGGCAAAAATGCCCTCGAGACCGTTCGGGAGAGGATGCAGGTGTCGCAGATGCAGCGATGAAACTCCATTATGGCTTTCTCGCGCGCGATCCACCGCCTCCCGGATAGGACCGAACGTTGAGCCCCAGCCAACGAGCAGGGTGTCCCCCTGCTTTTCGCCGTACACTTCCGGCAAAGGAATTTCCGCGGCCAACTCCTGGAGCTTACGGCGACGCTTGGCAGTCATCGCCATATGGAGTTGCGGGCGGCCGGTGGGATGCCCCATTTCATCGTGTTCAAGACCTGTGACCACGGGATATTTTCCGTCGGCCATCCGAGTTCCGGGCGGAGCATGATGAGTGATTCCCTCCAAGGGATAAGGCTTGTACCCGCTGGAACGCGGAGCAAGGTCCGGGTGCGGATCCTGCATCAGTGATTTCAAATCGGGTTCGTCGAATGCTTCGATCCGGGTGGCCAGCGAGCCGTCGCTCAAAATGAAAACCGGCGTACTGAATTTGCGGGCGATCCGCGCTGCTTCGAGCGCGACGTAAAAGCAATCTTCGACCGTGGCAGCAGCAAGCACAACCCGTGGACTATCGCCATGGCTGCCAAAAATCGCCTGGTAAAGATCGCTCTGCTCCACATTCGTGGGCAGACCCGTACTCGGTCCCCCACGTTGGACATTCACGAGAAGGAGCGGGATTTCTGCCATCGACGCCCAACCGATCGCCTCGGTCTTAAGGGAAATGCCCGGTCCGGCGCTGCCAGTCACCGCAAGATAGCCGGAATAGGAAAAGCCAAGCGCGAGCGACACGGCCGCCAATTCATCCTCCGCCTGCACGAACAAGCCGCCATATTTCGGCAACTCAGAACGTAAAATCTCCATCACGGTCGACCACGGAGTGATGGGGTAGCCAGCTCCGTACCGAACGCCGGCCGCGATTAGCCCATAAGCGAGCGCCTGATTGCCATCCATGGTCACTTGCGCGTGCCCATCGCCCTTTGACCGGACCTCGAATTCGTACCGCGTAGCCAGCAAGCTTCCAACAGGGTAGCTGTATCCAGCCTGAAATGCCATGAACGCGGTGTTCACGATACTCTCATTCTTCCCGCCGAAACGCTCCCGGATCAGGTTCTTCAGCTTCTCGGGGTCAAGGTGGAAGATCGCGGCGATCAGTCCAAGAACGAAGATATTCTTACCCTTGTCCTTCGCGGTTCCGCCAAGCGCCTCAACGGTCAGCCCGGTAATCGCGACGCCCACATAAACAAAGCGTTTGTCATCCAGATCGGGTTGCACCTGATCCGAGTCGTAAAGCAGGACCCCGCCTTCTTTCAAAAAGCTGATATGATCCTCGTAGCTGTGCTGATAGAAGGCCACCAGGAAATCCGCCTCGTCGCCAGCCGAAAGCACTTCGCCGCTACCGATGCGGACCTGGAAAATCGACGGCCCACCCGAGATGGTGGACGGGATCGTCATGTAGGTCATCACTTCCTGGTCGCTGCGGCCTGCCAGGCGCGCCAGCATTGCGCCGGCTGTCTGGATGCCATCTTGCGAGTTACCAGCCAGACGAATGACGGCATCTCGAATGTTTTGCGGGCGCAGGTCGGCCCTTCCTACGGTAGGTGGGGATGCGGAAGCCGATTCGGAGACAACAGAGGACGTACTCACAAGGGAATGGTGTGAGTATCGGGGGGGAGGGCGAGAAGTCAAGAAGCCAAGTAGACGAGTAGTCAATAGTCAGTAGCAATTCCTTCGAACGCCTGAGGTTCTTTTTGCCAGAAAGAACCAAATTGGTTCTGGACGTGTTTACTGCCGCGTTCCTCGATTGAGCTCGTCCTCGTCCTCGGCTTCTCCCAGGTCGGAGCGGAAATATCCATGCTCGAGAATCTACGCCCTTCAGGCCGTTTGACCGGCGCTAAACGCATACCATGGTTCCTTGTGGCAAAAGAAACGCAGGCGTTCTCGGGGACTGGCTACTCGACAAATGCACATTGAAAATGCATGTTCGTATGCATGAGAACAACCATCAATCTGAACGACGAACTTGTCGCCAGAGCCCAGGTTTTCACGGGCATCAAGGAGAAAACCAGGTTGATCCATTTGGGATTGGAAGCGCTTATCCAGCGCGAGGCAGCGCTCCGATTGGCAGCGCTCGGCGGTACGGCCCCGGACGCCAAACCAGGCCGGCGCAAGCGCGACGCTAACCCGTAAAAAAGTAGCGGAATTTTCAGGCGTAGCCTGAGACTTCTGCTGCCAGAGCCTGCCTCGCCGACAAATCTCCTCAGGATTTGTCGACGAGACAGGCCAAGTAGATTTGCTATGCAGGTTCTTGTTGACACCTCGGTCTGGATCGATCACCTCCACCGTAGCGATCCCGAACTCGTCGCTCTCCTACGGGAAACTCTCGTTGTGATGCATCCGGCGGTTCTCGGCGAATTGGCTTGCGGAAATATACCAAATCGCCAGGAATTTATTGCCCTTTGGCTAAACCTTCCGCGCGTTGCTGACGTCTCTTCCGAGGAGGCAATGGCACTATTAGAGAACAGAATGCTCTGGGGCCAAGGCTTGGGTTGGACCGACATTCATCTCCTTGCTTCAACTCTCGTTTGCAAAACGATGCTCTGGACCCGGGACCGCCTCTTGCGGCGCACCGCCGGCCAACTCCTTATCCCTCTAAAAGCTTGATGAATGTTGAAGGCACCAGGCGCGAACTCGAAACCCGGATGGCGACGTGCCTGGCGAGCTTTCCTATCATTCCATTCAGATACCAATGAAAAAAACCTCTCCTTGGCGGAAGGTTTTCGAGGGGCGGTCGGTATCGCGATCCCCGTCGCCATCGGCCTCGTAGCCAACCACCTGGTGTGGGGAATCCTCTGCGCCTTCGCCACCCTGTGGATCTTAATGTGCGACGTCGGCGGTGCTTACCGGCAGAAGGCCGTCAACCTGGCCGGATCCGGCTTAAGCATCCTGTGCGCCTTCCTCGTCGGAGGATGGATGATTCAGTCCCCAGCTAATTATATCATCGGAACGTTCCTTTGGGTCTCTTCGGCAGCTCTGATTGGGGTCGCCGGTAACGCCGCCGCCCAGGCCGGGATGGTGAGTTCGACAATCGTCGTGACTTCAGTGGTGCTCTTTGTTCCGAGTGAATTCTGGATTCGCCTCCTTCTTTGTCTGATTGGCTTCTGCTGGGCCTTTCTTCTCTCACTGGCTCTCTGGCCGATAAGACCTTATTCACCCCTCTTTCAGGCTCTCTCAGGCAGTTGTCTGAAGCTGGCCGATTTGGCTGATGCATTTTGGTCGGGCGCGGCAACCCCTGATCGATTGCCTACCAACTTTCAGTTTGCCGTCGCTTACGACGGATTCATGAGCAGCCTGGAACGCGCTCGCGCCATTTGGGGCGCCATGCGCGCCGGACGTGCCGGACCAAGCTCACGGAGCATGCAGCTACTCGCTCTGATCGAACAGCTTGATGATATCGCGAGAACGCTGGTCACCCTTCGCGAAGAACTTAATTTAATCGGACAGCAACAATGGTTCGACGCGTTTCGCGGCATCTTTGGAGACTTTATCCAAACACTTTCGCGGCTCAATCGAGAGGTAGCCGAAGCAGTTGCCGTCCATGGCAAGAGTGTCGATCCGGCTACTCTTCAGCACGTTTTTCAGAAACTCGACGACGCCTTGGCGGCTGGGTCGCAAAAACAAACTTTATTCCAGCGGAAGGAACTGGAGCGGTCAACGAAACACCTGGCAGAGCAGGCTTCTGCTTTGGCGGAAATCGTCTCGGAACTCAACTCTGGACATCCCAGCTTTCGTGAACCGCCGGAGGCCCGGTTCGGACCGAGACCTCAAAGATTCGATTCCATCGCCGAAATCCGGAACAATTTGTCCTTTCGCTCCAGCAGTTTCTCGCACGCTCTGAGGCTTGGTTTCGCCACCGCTCTAGCGGCTCTGGTAGCTTCTGCCGTTCACGTGGTCAGAGGATACTGGATTCCAATGACTGTGGTAATCGTCCTGAAACCAAATTTCGGGGAACATTGCAGCGAGCCGTACAACGAATCACCGGGACGGTTCTAGGTGCGCTGCTGGCAGCAGTCACGCTTTTGGTATTGACGAATCCATGGTGGATATTGATCGCCCTGGCTGTTCTTGCTTTTGCCACGTTCGCTCTCCGGAATCGCAATTACACCCTGTTTTCGTTCGCCCTCACTCCAATGGTGATGTTGATGCTTGACATCGCTCATCCGATTACGGTGGCGGACAGCTTCCTGCGCATCGCTCATACGATCATTGGTAGTTTGATCGCATTGTTGAGCGGCTATCTTCTTTTTCCGACGAAGGAGCGCCGCCGCCTGCCGCTTCATATTGCCGAAGCCTTCAGAGCCGAAGCCGCGTTTCTCCGGGCACTCGGCGACGCCTTGCGCGGGGAAAGGAGAACGACCAATCTCCGAATTCCGCGGCGATGCTGCGGTGGCCGTATCAAACGCGGTCACGGCTAGCCAACGTCTTTTAAGCGAGCCGCCGAATCGTCGTGGAGACGTGGAAACTTCACTCGCAGCGGTCAACTACTGCCGGCGAATCTTGCATGCATTGGCGGCCATCTCTGATTATCCAACCCGTAAGCCTATCCAACTGGACTCCGACGAGTTAACCAGACTTATCGAAGCTTTGGCTAAAACCTTGGATAATTTTGCGGTCAGTTTGGAGATGGGAACCGATCCGAAACTATCGTCAGATCATTCGGGATTATTTGCGCAACAAGAGAAATCTCTGCGGGATGCAGCGTACGACATGCAAATACTCTCCAACGAGCCGGTCCGGCAATCCGGACGGGAGCGAGACTGCCGCTTGGCTTTTCTATCACATTAAAAACGTGAGTGACATGACATTGGCAGCTCGAAACGTGGTGGCCCGCCTGCTCCGGTCGGAGGCCGGCGGGAGGGGAAACGTGTCGGCGTAACGGCGTTTGGCGTTTGGCGTTTGGCGTTTGGCGTTTGGCGTTTGGCGTTTGGCGTTCGGCGTTTGGCGTTTGGCGTTCGGCGTTCGGCGTTCGGCGGGCGCAGGCGCGGTAGGGTTTGCGCTCCCGCGCGACCGGCGTCGCACGTTCACAAAGCCTGCGGAAGGTGAAATGGCCGGGACCGTTGCGGAGGGGGCCGAAGCGCCCAAAACAGCATATTATTGCGTCAAAACACGCGACTCCGGTCGTACCGCAACCAGGTCACACCCGCGGCTGCGCCGATACCCACACAATCCGCACGCCGATCGGGATAAGGCTTTCGCACGCGGTATGAACGTTCCACGCCGGTCGCGCGGGAGCGCAACCCTTGCTACCGCGCCGGCGGATTTGACCAAAAACGGCCAATCGACAACAAAAAATGAACGGGTAAAGTTTCGCGCGCATGACAGAGCATCCCCAGCCGGATAAGCGGGAGTGGTTAGCATTCATCCTTCTGTTCCTGGTCGGGGTGGGAATACGGCTAGTGCAATTCCTTCATTGCCGTTCGCTATGGGTCGACGAGGCGTCCGTGAGCCTCAATATCATCAATCGCTCGTATTTGGCTCTGCTACACCCGCTGGGCTATCATCAGCAAGCACCAGTCGGTTTCCTTTGGGTGTCCCGATTTCTTGTAAATCTATTCGGTCCGAACGAATTTTCCCTGCGCGGTTACTCACTTATTTGCGGCATTGCGAGCTTGCCGGTTTTCTTTCTTGTAGCGCCGACGCCTGTACTGCTGCAAAGATTGCCTGGCTTGCCCTGGGGCTTCTCGCGTTCCTACCTTCGATGGTGAGATACAGCAACGAAGCAAAACAATACATGGGAGACGTTTTGTGGGCGGGATTACTCATTCTTGCCACCCAAAATGCCTTACACGGTGCCGGCTTTCGCCGATGGCTTATCCTATTCATCGTAGGGGCTTTATCTTTCTTCTTCTCCTATCCTGCGCTTGTTTGTTCTTGCCGGCTGCGGGATCTACCTGTTTCTTGCGGCGATATCGCGCCGTGCATCCCGCGAAACATTCGTCCCCTTGTCTTCATCGGAGTGGCTTCGCTGGCGTTTTCCTACTATCGACTATCGTGGTTCTCTCGCGAAAATTGACCGCAGATGGCGACCTCGTGAATTATTGGAGCGCCGGTCACGCACCGATCCCTCCCCGCTCCTGGGCAGATCTTCGATGGTACGGTCGAGCGCTCTGGCAATTTGTCGAGATCTCGATGGGAATCGCGAAATTTCAATGGGTAATGATGGTGGCCATTACCGTCGGTATTTTAGCCGTCGCAGTCAGAAGAAAGCTCGAAGAGTTGTTGCTCCTCTTTCCGGTTGTCTTCGCCTTGCTCGTCTCGTCATCGTCCAGATATCCCTTCCTGGACCGCTGGATTCTCTGGATCGTCCCCTTGGCTGTCCTCGTGATTTGTGCCGGAGTCGACCAACTCTCGCGAATGACTCCTCGCCGGGTCCAGCGTCCCGCTCTCTTCCTTGCCGCCGCCTGCCTGCTGGCCTATCCCGTTTTTGCGGGGCTTAACCTCACAATTCGATATCCCAGCAAGATCGAGGAAATGCGCGATGCGCTCCGGTACCTCGACAAACAGGAAAGTCCTGCCAAAGTGGTCTATTACAATCCGGATGCGGAGAGTCTGCTCGATTTCTATCTGCGGAGCCAGCACTGGAGAAATTTGCAGGAAACAGAGCGCCGGGTGCTCCAGGTGACGGATACCGACGACTTGTACCTGCCGCCGGATGCCCATGGGAAGTTTTGGATAGCTCTGGCGCATACCACCTAACCCACAGGCAGTCGTAATCGCCTAATCCGCAACATGGGCGACCGCGCAAGGGTTATGCAACGTTGGGAGGATGCCGGTGCGGCGGCACTGGTCGTGAACGCCGAGGCTACGACGACCCAGGCCCGTCCCACCCTGCCCAGCTATCCGCTCAAGGTGAGCTCCAATGGTCGGTACCTGGTGGATCAAAATAATACACCCTTTTTTATCGTTGGAGACAATGCCTGGTCACTGATTACTGAACTATCCAAATCGGATGTGGAAATATATCTTGCGGATCGGGCATCCCGTGGATTTAACACCATTTGGGTCGCTGCCGCCGATAACAAGTATCAGAGCAATCCGCCCTTCAATTACTACGGCAATCCTCCCTTCGACGCGGCGGATTTCACTCGTGAGAACGCTGCTTATTGGGCGCACGTCGATTATGTGCATCTCAAGGGCCGCGGCTTATGGCATAACCGTCATGCTCAGTCCAGGGTTTGTCGGCCTGGACCCAAATGGCGGCTATTTTAAAAGCTACCAAAATAGTTCGGAGGCCGTGATGACTGCCTATGGGAAATTCCTGGGCAACCGATATAAGAGCTATCCGAACATCATCTGGGTGCTTGGCGGAGACGCGGACCCCGCGCAGACCTCAATTTACACCAAGCTTTCCAATCTGGCGACCGGCATAAAATCAGTAGACGCCGTGCATCTGATGACCTTCGAAGCCAGTCGCTTCACGAACGGCAAGCCAGTGCCTGGCGGCGGATATTCGAGCCTTGATGTTTTGAGTGGGCCGCCATCCTGGCTCGACTTGAACTGGGTGTATCTCGTACCAACATCCATCCCGACTGGAGCGGCCAGTAACTATACTCGATCTCCCTGGCTTCCGCCGTTGCTAGGTGAGGACTATTATGAGCTCGAGCACTCGATGACGGCATTTCAGCTGCGACAGGAGGGTTACTGGGCCATTTTGAGTGGAGCCTATCTGGGGCGGATCTTCGGAAACGAAGCGATCTGGACCTTCAATTCGCCAAATGCAGAGACGCCGGGTATTCCAACGTGGCAGAGTCAGCTCGGGTCTGTCGGATCCGTCGAGCAATCCATCCTCGGTGCTTTGTTCCGCTCTCGAGAGCATTGGAAGTTAGTACCCGATATCGACCATCTGGCAATGACGGCGCGGCTACCAATCTGGCCCCACGCTCGCCGCGACAGCAAGGACCAGCGATGGGAATACGGTGATCTCTTATATTCCCACTCGACGGTTGGTCACTATGAATATGACGAAGATTTCGGGTCCCGAGGCGAAGGCATGGTGGTTTGATCCGCGGACGGGAAAGTCAAGCCCAATCGGGACATTCGAAACCAGTGGGTCCCAGGATTTTACTCCGCCCGACCAAAATGATTGGGTTCTCGTGATAGACGACGCTTCGCTGAACCTGCCTGCCCCTGGGACCCAGAGTCATTGAATAAAACAGGCTTAAGAATCGCTCGCCGCGTCCGATCAAGTAAAGATAAGAAGGTTAATCTGCACATGAAGAAGGTATTGGCGGTCAAGACCCCTATCGGGGGAATCGTGCAAATAATCCCTCGCGAAGACAGCGACACCGCGGTCGGACTTTCCTGGAGAGAAACGATCCTGAGCGAGGTAGAAAAAGAGGCGTCGCGCCTATACCTTTTTGACGAGGGATTTATTGAGCATGCCGTGGGAACCCTCGAGCTGGACGTCGAAATCGAACGGTTTTTGAGAGAGATCCGCGATTGGAATTTTTGAGCTGCCCGGCACCCTGAGCATCGCAAGCTAACGCCCGGCACAGGGCGCCGTACCCAACACTCCTCCAAGAGCGGGGAGTTTAAAAATTCATGGGCAATCGCAACTGACTGCGTGTAAAGTCGGTTAGTAGCTCCAAGACCCGAACGTTTGCACTTGGTTGGGCCCCCATGAATCGCTTGTTGTTGATGTCGCTGGCTTTCAGTCTGTTCACCATAAGACTGTTTGCGTGGACCAATGGCGAACTTCTAATTTGGATGGATAGCGACAGAGGTCAAGCTCTGGGGCCGATCGTCGAGAAATTTAAGGCTGATCTCGGTCTCAAGGTGACGATTGAGACGCCCGAGAAAATTACGGATACCTTTCCCATCGCCGCCCAGGCCGGCAAGGGACCGGACATTATCGTTTGGGCACATGATAAAATCGGCGAGTGGGCGGACGGAGGGTTAATTGCGCCCATTGAGATCTCGGATGCGTATGCGAGCAAGTTTTTCCCGAAAGCCTGGCAGGCGGTACGGCATCAGGGGTTGCCCTGGGGATATCCAATTGCTCTCGAGACCGTCACCCTCATTTACAATAAGAAGCTTCTCGATGGTCCACCGCCGACCCAACTCTCGCAGCTGGCGTCGATCGGCCAGAACATAAAGAGAAATCATCCCGGCGTGATTACGATCCTCTGGGACCCTCGAAGCGCCTACTACACCTGGGGAATCCTGGCCGCCGGTGGCGGCTACATCTTTGGGAGGAAAGGACACGACTATGATTTCAAGAACATTGGCATCGCGACTCCCGGGGGTTGTCGCGGCACTGTCGAAGTTGTCTCTCTGATCGACTCAGGAATCTTGCCGAAGACCTGCTCCTATAGTGAGACCGAAGACTTCATGGGGCAAGGCAAGCTCGCGATGATGATCTCCGGGCCATGGGCCTGGTCGAATCTGATTCAAAAAGGGATAGATTTCGGGATAGGCCAGATTCCAGGCGTCAACGGGAAGGTCGGGCGCCCCTTTGTCGGGGTCTCCGTAGCCTATCTCAACCGCTCAAGCCCGAACCAGGATTTGGCCAAGGAATTCCTGGAGCATTACCTGATAACCGATGAAGGGCTTTCCGCCATGAACAACGCAAAGCCGGTTGGCATCCCTGCCCTAGTCTCGATGTATCAGAAATTGGCCCAAAATAACCCACGCTTGCGCGAGCTGAAAGCGTCCGTCGAATACGGACAAGTCATGCCCAATGTGCCGCAGATGGGCCGCTTTTTCAGCGCATTAGGAGCCGCACTTCAGTTGGCCGCGGATGGCAGGCTTTCCCCCCGCGCCGCGCTCCTGGAAGCCGCGGCAAATATGAGGCACGATTGAGTAGAAACGTGTCGGCGTGGGGCGTATCGGCGTATCGGCGTGGGGGAGAAACGTATCGGCGTATCGGCGGGTCGGCGTTTTTACAACACGGCGAGACGACCATCTGTTCTGAGTTTGCGCAAGTCTCAACCCATCCGCCCGCTTCACTAACACGCTGAGACGTTTCTCAGGCCTGGGGCTTGATTACCCATCGGTCGGCGCAGTCAATCATTTTGACGATTTGGGCTAGTATCTTGTCGCAGGCATCGTCAAGTTCGTTGAAGACCTCCTGCTTTAGATAGCCGTGTCGAAAAGCGATCTCGACATGCACCTGTGTCTCTGCCGCTTCAGTCTCTGCGTCATTAAGCTTCGAAACAAAGGCAGCCTGGTATCGCCTCTTTCTCCAGGCCTCTGCCAGTTTCGCGCATACCGACCGAGAAGAGCGCCTGACCTGGTCCGTCAACGTGTACTTCTCCTCGATCGGAAAATGCTTGGTCAGTTCAAAAATACGCATAACCAACATCATAGCTCCCTGATAGACATCCAATCCCGAAAATGTCGCGCAGCTGCCATAACGTTATTTGAGCATGTAATATACACTCCTCCGCACGAGTTTCAACCCATCCGCGCCGCCGACACGTTTCTTCCCCGACGCCGCTCAAAGACCACGCCGATACGCCGACACGCCCCCACGCCGATACGTTTCTCCCCATGCGTCGAGCGGTATGCCCATCGACACGCCCGCATCGAGCACATTGCCTGTCATTAAATCGCGATAGTAGTCGGTCCATCCGGAAACTCGAGATTGAACGTATCCATGTCGGGCACCACCGTCCGCGTCTCCGTCCGGCATCGAATAACCCCGGTCGGCGAAGTAAGCACAAACACCGTGCAGCCATTCATGAAGCCACACTTCGCCCACCACAGGAATCTGCCATCTCCACGATTCTGTGTTGGCTACCGTGGCGTAGGTCGCATTGTTTGACCAGGCGGAAGCAGCCATTCCCAAACCCCATCCCGCGGATCGGACAGATGTCCCATCCCGCAAATTCACCTGCGGCCATAAAACGAAAATCGACTCCCGGGAACCCGGCGCGGCGAAGCGGTCAATCTCTTCGCGAGTATCGGATGGCGATGGCCAGTACAGGCCTTCGCTCAGTGGCGTCAACGAACTAAGGCATCTCTCAGCCTGGTGTATCTCGTACCGAACACTCGCTTTGCCGGAAGTCAACTCTTCGACCAGAGAGGGAAAACTTTGAAAGGAACTGACTCCGTCGCTTATTTCCGCATCCGTCAGGAAGTGCACAAAATGTTGCGGATTTCCCAATCGATCGCGGATCGCTACATCGATTGCGCCGTAAACGAGAAGCAGTGAACGCCAAATGGTCACGGGCGAAATTTTTAACGCTTAGGGTATCGAGCGCGCGATTTCCCGACTCATTTCCGCGACGGCTCCGCTGAGCAATCGCACCAGACCAGGATAATCTCCGGGTTTCCAGCCATCCCGACGGATGTCGACTGTCCGACCGGCCATCGGCATCGAGTTGCCCGCGGTAGAAACTCCCCATCGAGCGCGAAGAACGGCTTCGCCATCATCAGTTCCTTCAAATCGTTCCAATCGAATCCAGACGTCATACTTCTGGTCCGCCGGATGTGCTCCAGGCGAAAACCCGTAGGCTCTGATCCTTGAATTTCGATTGAGGTCCTCTGCCACAGCCCTGGCTACACCTTGATCCAAAGGTTCAGCCCAGCGTGCCGTTGCCGCGTAGTCCACTTGGATCCCTCCCTTTATCGTTACCAGGCGGCCAGTAGCCAGATACGCCGGTACGTCCACGCGGCGGACAAAGACAATGGTACCCCCGGAATGACCAGAGCGGGTTTTGCCCGCGGAGGCGTTGCTCAGCAAAAAGAAACTCGGTAAAGGCTCTACCGCCGCGCAACTGATCAGGAGCAGACTTATCAATGCGGAAACAAATGTTCTGAGGATACAATAGCGTTTCAAGGTTGTTTGGCGTTAGGTGGTTTTCGACCGAAGAGAATGGAGTTTGGGTGACGCTGGAGAAAGTCGGATAATTGCTGGATAGAGGCAGCAGCCGCATTAATTTCGGAAAGTAAACTATCGAGTTGATATCGAAGACTGGAGTCTGGTTTCAGTATCTGGTCTAGCTCCGCGGTGCTCCTCTGCAAATTTATTAACGCCCCTTTTGCCTGCTCCAGGGTGGGTTTTAGATCGCCGATCGCAGGATTAAGATTCTTCAGAGTTGCCGTGAGCTGGTCAAAAGATTCGTGGACACTGGCAATAGCGCCCTTGACCTGATCTCCATTGAACATCGTTGAAATTGATTCAGATGCTTTGTTCAACGACGATCCCAACTGCTCCAGGTGCATCGCATCAATACCGCTGCGAGCGCTGGTCAAGAGCGATTGCAGGTCCTTCGCCAGAGCCGAGAAATCGATACTCCCCACGTTCCCGATAGCTTTGGTGAGGTCAGCCAGTATCGCTTCGATATCCGAAGGTTGCGGCGGGATCTCAAAGACCCCTGAATTTGATACCTCGTGTAAGACGATTGGCGCGGCATCCTTGAAGAAATCCAATGCGATAAATAATTGGCCGCTGATCAAACTCTCAAAATCCAACTTCGCTCGAAAACCACCCGCCACCGCCTTATTATGAGTTTCTCGATCGGTAATATTGATTGATAGACCATACTTATTTAGCAGGTTATTCGTATCTATCTCATACAACACTTTAACAATCGGTGCTTCACTAGCACCCTGAAATTTGAGTTGAACCTTGGTAACCTTGCCGACCGTAACGCCCTTATATTTGACGTTTGAGCCGACACCCAGTCCATTCACTGATTGATTAAAGTAGGTGACGTATTCTTGCTTTTTCGAGAAAAGACCAGCTGATCCGAAATAGATGACTGCCCCAATCGCGATAAGAATTGCCCCAAAAACAAAGGCCCCGATTAGGGTAGGATTCGCTTTTTGACTCATGAGATATCTTCTTGAAATTAACTAACCCTTACGGCTGGAGACGGCACGCTCCGCTGGTTGGTCTTCCCTGGGGAGGCCGATCGGCGTTTTTGTTGGATCACCGCGAAGCAGAAATTCACGAACCTTCGGATCGCTCTTTCCCTCTTTGACTAGTTCGCTGGGATTGCCATGAGCAATAACTGTTTTGGTCTCCGCGTCGAGGAAGATGCAAGTGTCCGCAATCGCGAATATTGAAGGTAATTCATGGGTGACCACGACAATCGTCGTTCCGAGACTGTCTCGAAGTCGCAAAATCAACTCGTCCAACCGACGGGAGGTGATCGGATCCAGGCCGGCGGAAGGTTCATCGAAAAAAAGGAGCGCCGGATCAAGGGCCATCGCCCTGGCCAGGCCGGCTCGTTTGCGCATCCCGCCGCTGATCTCCGAAGGGTAGAATTCTTCGAATCCCTTCAAGCCGACCAGAGCGAGCTTCATGGAAACTATGTCCATTAATTCCTTCGGAGAAAGTTTCGTGTACTGCTCCAAAGGGAGAGCGACATTCTCTGCCAGGGTGAGCGAACTCCATAAGGCGCCGCCCTGGTACAACACGCCAAAAGTCCTTTGCATCTCTTCTTGTTCCTCTGGAGGCGCCTTTGAAAAGCTCCGGCCCCGATAGAAAATCTCCCCTTTTTCAACCTGCCGGAGGCCAATGAGATATTTGAGAAGCGTGCTCTTGCCGCAACCGCTTCCTCCCATAATGACCATGACTTCGCCCGCAGCGACGGTGAAATTGATATCGCGCATCAGAACGAAGGAGCCGTAAGCCATTTCAAGCCCCCTCACCTCGATTGCGGGAGATGAATCTCCAGGGACTGCTTGAACGGCAGCTCCAGGCGTTTCCGTACTTGGTTTTTCGGTAGAACTCACGACATGAAATCTCCAGAAACCTTCGCACCTCTACAGATTCAAGATTTCCTGGATGACATCGATAATCGCGTCCGAAGCGACAATCCAGGTGATTCCTAAAACGACGGCTGAGGTCGCCGCGTTCCCGACCGCGGCAGCGTCATTTCCACACTTCATTCCTCTTTCGCAGCCGGCTATGGCGACAATCACGCCAAAAATCGTGCCTTTTATCAGGCCGGTCGCGATGTCAACAAGCCCCATAGAGCCAACGGTCTGTGCCCAGTACTGGGTCCACGTAAGGCCTAAAAAGATTCGTCCGACAACCGCGCCCCCGATAATGCCCAGTATATCGGAATAGAGGATCAGCAAAGGCATCATTAGAGAAAGGGCGATCAGTCGAGGGCTGACCACGTAGTCCATGGGCGAGATGGCCAGTGTTTGCAGCGCATCAATCTCTTCAGATACCTTCATACTCCCGATCTGGGCGGCAAATGCTGCGCCAGTTCGTCCGGCCATGATAATCCCCGTCATAATGGCACCCATCTCGCGGGCCATGGCCACTGCCACCAAATTGGCGACGTAAATTCCGGCTCCAAACTGTCGGAGTTGAAGAGCGCCAACGAATGCAAAGATGAGTCCAGTCAGGAAACTGATCAGTCCGACGATTGGTAACGCTCGAATACTGCACTCTTCCATTGTGAGCCAGAATAGTCGCCAGTCGAAAGCTGCCTTTCCCCGCAGGATCCGTCCGAAACTGAGCACAGTCTCACCCGTGAACTCCAGGGTCGATCGAATCCCCTCAATCGTGGCGAGCGTTTTGTTTCCAATTTGCGCGAGGAAGGAAGCAGATTTTTTATCTCCTCGTCCGGTTTTCTTCTCGGGAACCTCTTCAGCAAGGGCGACTAGACTTGCGACATCTGGTGGAAGCGATTCGGCTAGAAAATTCACTTTGTGTTCCCGGCACCATTCCTTCGCGCGAGCGACGACGATCAAGAGGCTGGTGTCCCAGGAATTGAGCTGAGACATTTCAAACTGAAGCGCCTCCGCTGGCGTTTGCCGATCGAGCTCGGAGAATATACTGTCGATTTCGCGGTGCTGGGTATGATGCACGCTCCAGTTTCCTTCGCATGTCAGAACGATCCTCTGACCGCTACGGCTGAGGTTGATTTTTGGAGCTGCCGGCGAAGTAGCTGAATTCGTCGTACCCATCAGATTCCGCTTGGCAGACATCTCATGGCGCATTCCAAATAATGTACCGAACAGTTTTTAAGCCCCATTTCGCTTGTCGAATCTAGAAGGGGGCGCCGAGCATGCAACCTCTAAAGTAGGTCGACTTTGTGACATCACCAAAATCAACGTATCTGTTTAGCGCTGTGGCCTTGACGATTGGAATTTCTCCTGTTCGATTCGCGCCGGGCTAAACACAAACAAATCAACTGATGTTATTCTAAGTTTCCGATGAATGCCTTAACTAGCGCTGAATCCGAATCACGGGGGGAAATCCGCTACTCGATCGTCATTCCTGTCTACAATGAACAAGACGTTGTGGCAGCCCTGCTGGACGAGATTAAGAGGTTTGCCAGTGCCTGGCGGAGCGATTATGAAATTCTCATGATCGACGACGGAAGCTCGGATCGCACCGCGGAGATCATCGGAAACCAGTTCCAAAATTGGAGCCAGGGCCGCCTCGTCCGACTCAATCGAAACTCCGGTCAGGCAGCTGCTCTCTACTACGGGATGAAGCGCGCACGCGGAGAGGTAGTGATTTTGATGGACGGCGACGGCCAAAACGATCCACGAGATATCCCGAAAGTTCTGGCGCCACTCGACGAGGTCGACATGGTCGTCGGCATTCGTGTCGAACGTCAGGATTCATTCGCTCGTCGAAAAATGTCATGGTTAGCCAATGCGGCGCGAAGTCGCATCCTGAGAGACGGTGTCGCCGATAGCGGATGTGGGATCAAAGCGTTCCATCGCCGCGTGATCGACGCGTTTATCCCGATGCGGACGCTCTATTCGTTTATGCCGGCCCTGGCTATCAGTGCTGGATTCACCCTTCGGCAGGTTCCGGTTCATCATCGGCCCAGGAGCGGAGGGAAGTCAAAATACGGGGTTCGGCAATTTTTATGGAAGCCGTTACTCGACCTCATGGGCGTCTGGTGGTTTACCCGTCGCCGATGTCCATTGGCCCAGGAAGACTGATTAGTCAGAGAAGTTCCAGGAGGAAGTCGGAGGCCGATGGTCCGGTATAAATACGGGCCTGATCCGAAGCAAAGCTCAGACCCCTTGATTCCGCGCAATCCCCGTGAGCCGTCGGGTTCGCATTGTGGCATGGGCGTCCCGCCCGTGCTCGCACAAAGATCACGGGCGGGACGCCCATGCCACAATGAGTCGCCGACAAAAACGTACCGTTGATTTCCTCAACGCCCCAATGTCGTCTAGACGTGCAACCCGCAGAGCCCTTCGGGCCGTATGGCCGGCGCTATACACGTACAATCCTTCAGGATTTGCGAACGAGGCAGGCTAAGCGCTCCCCTCCGTTTCCTTTGTCTCCTCCTCTTTCTCCGTCTCTGGTCTGGTCAACATCTCGGTGTTCGCATCATAGTCCATTAGACCTGCGTATCTCCCCCACGCGATCATCGTCTCGAGTATTTTCTCGGGGTTCTCGTAGGGCAAAGCAGTCGAGATATCTTTCATTACCGTTTCGCGATCAATTTCCTCCTGGACCTCCAGATAACCGAGAATGATGTGAAACAAACGAAGTTTTTGAACCTGCTCCGCGAAGATCTGCGTTCGGGTATCACTGTCCGCATTGACGAACTTCTTGCCAAGCTCGGTGAAGCGCACTTCGTCTTTGGGTGTATCAACGAACTCGAGAATCTCCGCCGCTTTAACCAGTGAAATGGTTTCACCGTAGTCTTTTCCAATCTCGTTGGCGATATCGTAAACATTGTCGAGATCGGGATGGTCCTGCAGAATGCTCAGTAAGCCGAGAATCCGTCCGACGGGAACGGTGGGTATCGATTCCAGCCGGGCCCGCGCTCGGGAGATGGGTCTGCCAGAAACCGGGGGCGGCTCTGGTGGATGATCCGGCAAGGCTTGCATGGTGATCGTTTCGTGGATCACTTTTACCAACCGCTCAAATCCCGGATCATGCGGATTTCGGGGATACGGAAGGTTATTATCCATGACCAGACCGAGGCGGCCCGGATGTGGAAACAGAACGCAAATGCGGGTGGCCATTTCCACCGCTTCCTCAATGTTGTGGGTCACCATGAAGATGCTCTTGAGCGAGGTAGCCTGCTCCTTCCAGAGCGTTACCACTTCGTTGCGGAGGTTCTCGGCGGTAAGCACATCTAAAGCACTAAAGGCTTCATCCAGACAAAGGATCTTCGGCTCGGCCACTAACGCTCGGGCAATACCAACTCGTTGTCGCATTCCTCCCGAGATTTCGCGGGGATAGGCATCATGGTAGTTGTTGAGTCCGATCAGATCGATGGCCTTTTCGAGAGCAGCCTCTTTTTCCGCCCGGGTGAGCAGTTTGGACATCAAACCGACAGCCACGTTCTGCTCCACGGTCAGCCACGGGTAAAGAGCAAAAGTCTGAAAGACGATCGAAGCATAGGGATTGATACCATCGAGGACTTTGTCATAAGCCATTACCCGACCGGTGGTCGGCGCCGTCAGGCCGGTCAGACACCGTAGCAACGTCGACTTTCCCGACCCGGATTGGCCGAGGAGTGCTAACAATTCCCCTTCATGGATTGCCAGATCGATCTGATCCAGGACCTTGAGCTCCCGACTGCCTGCGACAGAGAACGTCTTCGTGATGTTACAGAGTTCGGCTATCACCGGCCCTTGGGCGGCAATTTTTGTCGAGCTTGGTTTGAGCGCAGTGGTCATGACGTTCAGTCCAGATGAAAGCGTTTCTCGGCAAAGCCGTAAAGCTTGCGCCAAATCAGTTTGTTGGTCGTGACGACAAAAATGCACATCACCGCAATGCTGCAAATGATCATTGGTGTATCTCCCTTTTGCGTGACCTCGGCGATGTAGGCGCCGAGACCGTCCGCCCTCAATGTAATGTTACCCCAAGTAGCAAGTTCGGCGACGATACTGGCGTTCCAGGCTCCCCCGGCTGCCGTGCAGGCACCGGTCACCCAGAAGGGAAAGATCGCCGGCAAAATCAAGGTACGCCATCTTGCCCAGCCACGTAACCGGTACGTTCTCGCCGCTTCCTTAAGATCATTCGGGATGGCCATGGCGCCGGCAATGACGTTGAACAGAATATACCACTGAGTGCCCATCGCGATCAGCAGAATGCTCCCCCAATTAATCCCGATGTGGGCGGCCACGAAAAAGCCGACCACAAAGGGAAAGGTCATATTGACCGGGAACGAAGCAGCAATCTGGGCAAACGGCTGAGCAAACCGCGCGATATCAGGCCTGGAGCCGATCCACACCCCTATTGGGGTCCAAATCAAGGTCGCCATGATGGTCATCAAGGCGACTCGCCCCATGGTTAAGGATCCCAGGAAAAGGAGGTGCCCGAATTGGCCCCAGGTGATGTGATTGTAAACCGCGTCAACCGCCGCAATAACTCCAAGAACTACCTGGTAAGCAAGCCACAATCCCACCAGGCCGCCCAAAATCCGCGGAATCCATCGGGCGGCTAATTTTTTCGGATTCTCCGGTATGACCCTAACGGTCCCGGCCTGCTTTCTGAATCGAATGAAGGCGTCCGCCATGGGTCGCCGAATTTTTTCTTCGATCCACGGAAAGATGTAAGCGCGTCGAAGGAAACTGTAGAGCCAGGATTGGGGCGCTTGTCCGGACTCCACCAACTCCATCTTGAACTTGTCCGCCCAGGCCAGGAGTGGTCGCCAGACCAGCTGGTCCGAAGCCAGGATTATCGCCAGCATGGCAACGATCGCCCACACCGCGGCGGTGTTATCTCCTTTTTCGACTGCCGTTGCCATGTAGGAACCGAGTCCCGGCAGTTTGATGTCCTTGTTCATCACCGTGATGGCTTCGCTTTGAGCGACAAAGAACCAACCGCCTCCGAAAGACATCATGGAATTCCAGATCAGGCTATGCATCGATGAAGGTACCTCCAGCGTTCCGAATCGCTGCCAGGCCGAGAGCCGAAAGTTGGTTGCCGCTTCTTGCAGATCACCCGGGATAGTCACCATCGAATGGTAGAAACCAAACGTCATGTTCCATACCTGCCCCGTAAAAATCGCAAAGATGCTCGCACATTCCACTCCGAGCAGACTCCCCGGAAAGAGAGCCATAAAGCCCGTAACCGTGATCGACAAAAACCCGAGGACCGGGACGGATTGTAAAATGTCCAGCGTCGGCAGAATAATACCCCGCGCGAGGCGGTTTTTTGCAGCAGCATAGCCGACCGAGAAGGTGAACAGGAGCGAGAATCCAAACGCCACCCACATCCTCAAGAGCGTCCGTCCCGCATAATAGGGGATGTTTCGAATATTGGTCGAGATTTCGGAAGACTGACTTTCATCGAAGTGAACAATCATCCCCTGGCCGAAATGGAGGATTGTCCAACCCAGCCCGAAGACGCCGAGCAGGACCACCAGGTCCACCCAGGAAAAAGCGCGCCTGATTTCCGTGGCGCCTAACTGTGTCGAATTAAATTTCATTCGATGGCAACCGAAAATATTTCAAAGCCAGAGAGGAGGAACAACTTGTTTCATGTGACAGTTGCAAGACTTTTCTTGTAAGTAGCTGCCAGTAGCCAGTAGCCAGGTAGCCGGTAGCCGGTAGCCGGTAGCCGGTAGCCGGTAGCCGGTAGCCGGTAGCCGGTAGCCGGTAGCCGGTAGCCGGTAGCCAGTGACCGGTAGCCGAGGCAAAATCGGCTGGCAAAAGCCGAAGCGGAACTTGAAAGTTCCTCCCGCCTTACAGATGGCGCTTTGGCCAAGTGGGAGGCTTCTCTGAAACTAGAAGCGCGGAGAGAGTTGTTCGCAATGGGCAAAATGAAGACCTCATCGGCCTTTTAAGAAATCGAGGACGAGGACGATGCTGGGAACGATTTCGAGGAAGGAGAGTCGCCCGACTTAAACTCGCCGCGATGCGCCGGATTACTCATTCTTCGCCTCCGATCGTCCTCATCCCGTCCTCGAACTCGAACTCGTCCTCGATCCAAGTGTCGAGTCTCGTTCTCAAATCTTCACCCGCTCGCCCGTTGTATGCTTCCGGGTAGAGCCAGCCGGTAATGGCTGGCTCCCCCCACAGTCCCGTACGAGCCCAATTAAGGCATACGGTTCTTCAGGCTAGGATTTCGCTGCATAGACATAGATAGAGTGGACCACCTTCGCGGGCGGAAACGGGTAATACCGCTCGAGCAGCTCATCAAAGCGCTGCCAGCTCATGCCTCCGCGTCGCCGACTTCGGCGATTCAACCATTTGTGCCAGAGCCGTTTGACTGCCTCGCGAAAGCGCTCTAGCGCCTCCGCATTCCCTGTGATCCCGTAATAGGCAAAATGCCCGTGCAGCTTCTGCATCAGCTTGTTCCACTGTTCCCTGACTTCCAGATGCAAATGGCTCTGCAGCCATTGGTTGGTTGATCGCTTTGAGGCTCCGGCTCAGCCGCTTGCCGGCCGTCTTGCGTTTCACCGCATACCCTCCTTTTCGTGTCTTCCCCCAATAGTGGGTGAAGCCCAGAAAGTCGAAGGTGTCGTTCCCTTGTTCCGCCCTCTTCTTGTTGCCCTCCTGCCACCGGCAGGGTCGAGCAAATCGAATCAGTCGGGTTTTGGTCGGATGTAGGTTCAGGCCGTACCTGGTTATCCATACACTGTTTCCAGAGGTATTCGAGCGCCCCGTGCGCCGAGCGTCCCGGTCGGAATCCGAACGAACTCTCCATGAATTCCTGTTCGTAGATCGCTTCCAGTAGCATCGTTATCGCCCGTTGGAGCACCTTATCCTCACAGGTCGGTATGCCGATCGGCCTCGTTTCCTTGCCGTCCCCTTTGGGAATATGCACCCGTCGGACCGGCGGGGCATGGTAGCGGCCCGATTTGGCCAGTCCTATCAGCTCCTGGAGATTACTCTCCAGTTCCTTCCCGTATTCCTCCATAGTCTGCCCGTCGACGCCTGGGGCACTTTCGCGCCGTGTTCGCCGGTAGGCTTCTTTCATCCAGTCCATGTCCAGATAATG